>CAVWAG010000018.1:0-77277 GCA_963752975.1 uncultured Chloroflexia bacterium | reverse complement strand
GGGACGCATGGCGCCCTTGGCGATGGCGCGCACCTTGCCGAAATCGGCGGTAAAGAGCGTGAGCAGGCGGTCGGCTTCGCCGAATTTATGCCGCTTGATGATGATGCCTGCTGTCTGGTAGACCCGTGAGGTCATAGTGGCGTTGCTACATCTCCTGCCGGCCCTCAAGGGCACGGCTGAGCGTCACATCGTCGGCATATTCAAGGTCACCACCGAAGGGCAGGCCACGCGCCAGCCTGGTAACACGGATGCCGAGCGGAGATATCAGGCGCTGGATATACATGGAGGTGGCCTCTCCCTCCACGTTGGGGTTGGTGGCCAGTATGACCTCGGTGATGCCGGTCCGGCTGAGGCGCTCCAGCAGTTCCCTGATGCGCAGGTCCTCCGGCTTGATACCGTCGCTGGGCGAGATGACGCCGTGCAGCACATGGTAAAGTCCGCGGAATTTCCTGGTCCTCTCCAGGGGCAGGATGTCGATGGGTTCTTCCACCACGCAGACCTTGGTAACATCCCGCGTTTCATCGGCGCATAAGCCGCAGGGGTCGGTATCGGTGATATTCAAGCAGACGGTGCACAACTTGAGGTTCTCCTTGATGCCGAGTACGGCGTCGGCGAGGTCTCGCGATCTCTCCGGAGGCGCCTGCAGCAAATGGTAGGCGAGGCGCTGCGCGGTCTTGGGTCCGATACCGGGAAGTTTGTTAAACTCTTGGATGAGCCGGGAGATGGGTCTGGCTGTGGGGAGGAAATCGGGGTTCAAATAACCCTCCTAAAACAGGCCCGGTATTTTCATCCCGCCCGTCAGCTTGCTCATATTCTGGGCTGCCATCTCCTGTGATTTCTGTACCGCCTCGTTGCAGGCAGCCAGCACAATATCCTGCAGGAAATCCACATCTTCGGGGTTGACCACCTCGGGCGATATAGTAATCGACTGGAACTGCTGGTGGCCGTTGATGACTATCTTGATAGCGCCGCCGCCGGCGGTCACCTCTACGTTCGTGGTGCCCAGTTCCTCCTGGACTTTGACCAGCTTGGCCTGAAGCTCCTGTATCTGGCGCAGGTTAAATTGGCTCATGTTACCTCCGTTTCCGCTTTTTCTTCAACTATCTTTGCGCCCAGGCTCAAGGCAGCCTCCACCAGGTGATTACTGCTGGCGGGTTTCAATTCAGATTTCTGTTCCTGGGACATCATGACACACGTTACCGTATAGTTGTGGCCGAAGACTTCTTTGAGCTTTTTCTCGATGAGGTGGAGGTATTTGCGGTCGTCGATATACTTTTTATGGAACTCGTGATAGAAGCCCAGCACAAGGTTATCACCTTTGATTTCCACGGGCTCGCAGGCGTGGCGCAGGCGGGCATCAAGGTTGCCTCCGGAACCCTCGCCGCGCATCGAATTGATGAAGTCCTTCCAGTGCACCTTCAGGTATGGCAGGTCGCCGGGGTCGTCCATTTTGAGCGGCTCGGTTATCCTGGGAGAGTCCAGGAAGGGGGTGGAAGAGTATCCCGTCTGGGACAGTTGAGCCGGATCGAGGGTTGGTGTCCCGGCCGCTTTGAGAGACTTGCCTGCCAGGCCGGCCGGCCTCGCTGGTTCCGTCGACCTGGCTACCCTGGGTGCGGCGGCCGCCGTCCTCGACGACTGCCAGTCTTTGCCGGAGGAAGGGTCGGAAGCCGTTTTTTCCCTGGCGTGCTGTGAGATAACGCTCTCCACGAGTGCCAATTCCAGCGGTAGGGGTGAATAGGTATCCATACGCAGGTCAACAGCGCTGAACAGCTTGATGGTGTTGAGCAGATAATCGAGGCTGGTGCCGCCCGCTATCTTCTGCATCTCGGCCAGGTCGTCGGAGGTGGCGTCGATCGTGTCGGCGGAGCCGGACTTGGCCAACAGCAATTGCCGGAGGTAATCCACCAGTTCGCGGTTGAACTGGCGCAGGTCAAGGCCTTCGCCGGCCACGGCATTGATGACCTTGAGGCCGGATGATACGTCCATGGCCACGATGTGACGGGCAAGCTCGCGGATGCGCAGGTCGCCGCTTATGCCCAGCATAGCCAGAGCCTGCGCCATTTCGATAGTATTTCCGTAATAGGTGATGAGTTGTTCCAGCAGGTTGGTGGCATCGCGCAAACTGCCGGTGGTGACCTTGGCCACGAGTTTGAGCGCTTCAGGATCTATCTTGATACCCTCCTTTTCACAGATGTGAGAGAGGCGGGCTATTACGGAGGCGCTGGAAAGCCGGTGGAAATCGAAGCGCTGGCAGCGTGAGGTGATGGTCGAGATGATTTTGTGGGGATCGGTGGTAGCCAGTATGAAAATTACGTGCGGGGGCGGCTCCTCCAGCGTTTTGAGGAAGGCGTTGGCCCCTTCCCGCGTTATCATATGCACTTCGTCGATTATATAGACCTTGAACTTGAGGATATTGGGCGAGTAGTTGACCCTTTCTTTGAGTCCGTTCATATCATCGATGCCGCGGTTGCTGGCCTCGTCTATCTCGATGATATCCAGCGCGTTGCCATGGTTGATGGCAAGGCAGGAATCGCAACGATTGCAGGGCTCCCCTTCAACCGGTTCCCGGCAATTGACGGCCTTGGCCAGTATGCGGGCGGTGCTGGTCTTGCCGCTGCCGCGCGGACCGCAGAAGAGGTAGGCATGGGCGATGCGGCTGCTTTTAATGGCGTTGCGCAGCGTCTGGACGACGTGCTCCTGCCCGGCTATCTCATTAAATGTTTGAGGCCGCCATTTGCGGTAAAAAACCTGGGAGGTCATGGTGCAGATATTATACCCCACCGCGGCAAACGGCTGTAAACAGCCCGGCTGTCTTAGGTGCTCATTGATGCAACACAGGCTATTTTAATCCGAAAAGGTTAAGAGTATACTTTATTATTAGTCTGACCCGTATAGCCCATATTGGGATGAAAGCAGAGGCGGGTATATCAGAAGGCCCGGGCTGCTACTGCCGCTGCCGGTCAGGGAGGAACAGATGAAAAGAATCAGCAGGTTACAGGCGGCCATATTATTATTCACCATCCTGTCTTCGCTCTTTGCACCTTTTTTACAGCCTCCCACGCCGGCGCATGCCTGGTCGCAGCAAACCTGGGACACCAAGGCCGCTTTCAATGCCGGCGTCCTCACTAATGTTGATACCTCTTCCAGCCCCAACAACGTACTGCTGGCCACCAACCTGAATACGGGCGATGGCAGCGACGGCCCGTTGACGGTGAACGACGGCGGACACTTACATCATCAACACAACTGCCACTGCCTTGAGTTCAACATCCTATATCGGCAGCAGCTATATAGAAGTTAACTCAACGGCGGGGTTTGCTGACGGCCAGGAGGTGCTCATCATACAGATGACGGGCACGGGCGCCGGGACATGGGAGACTATTT
Source organism: uncultured Chloroflexia bacterium (assembly GCA_963752975.1). GTDB lineage: Bacteria > Chloroflexota > Dehalococcoidia > GIF9 > UBA5629 > CAIMUM01. The sequence goes on along the minus strand of CAVWAG010000018.1, from coordinate 73,893 downwards.
ATATCGCGACCGGGGGCGTCGAGCCCACCACCAATATACTGGTATTTGCCGCGCCGCTCAAGTATGCGTATTATGCGGATGCGAACAGCAAGGCGCAGGTCATAAAGGTGCCGCACTATACCGATGTCACTATAAACCCCGGAGGTGTACTTATATGCATGCCCTGGCTGTGGGACGGCCAGACGGGCGGCGTCATTTTCTTCCGTGCCAAGGGCACAGTTACAGTCAACCCGGGCGGCCTCATCGAAGCCTCCGGTATGGGTTTTCAGGGTGGCTCTGGTGGAAGTACAGGAGGAGGGGGAGCAGGGGGATCAGGTGGATACGCAGGAGGGTCGAGTTTTCATACCCCTCCCAATGGAGGTCCTGGAGGGTCCACCGGAACCGGAGGAGGCGGTGGCGATGGTGGTGAGAGCAGCAGCAGTAACGTTGGTTATCCCGGAGGAGATGGCGGTCTTCAGGGGAATGCCGGGTTTCAACAGAGCGGGCAATCTGGCGCCGGGTCGGGTGGCGGCACTCCTAACCAGGGCGGCACGAACCCGAGCTCCGCAGACATGAGCTTGATGCAGATAGGTGGCGGAGGTGGCGGTGGGAGCGGTCTGGGAGGCACCGGTGCGGGTGGCGGTGGCGGTGGTGGCTCCAATACAGCAGAGGCTTGGTCCCAACCGGCTGCCGGGCAGTCCGGAGGGTCGGGCGGCAGTGCCGGCGCTGGTGGAATCGGCGGGAATGGCGGGGGAATGATAATCATAACTGCAGCATCTATCGTGGGAAATCAATCCGGTCTTGTATTGGCTCGCGGGCAAGGCGGAGTCGGCGGAGGAAACGGGGGCGGCGGTGGATCGGGGGGAAACGGGGGCTACGGCGCAAAATTTTGTGTTATTGATGCTGCTGACTATATATATGCCGGACCTGGCGGCGGCGGCGGCGGCGGCGGCGGTGCAAACGGTGGAGGAGGAGGGAACGGCGGCGGCGGCGGCGGCGGCGGCACAGTATGGCTGGCAGCAAATAATATTACCCTGGCGGCCAACGCAGTAAACGCGATGGGAACTGAGGGCGGGGCCGGCGGGCAGGGCGGCAGCGGAGGTTCAGGTGGAAAGGGGGGATATGGTGGGGAGGCAGATGATGCACCGGATGGTAATGGTGGAAACGGCGGAAACGGGTCCAGCGGCGCGAATGGACAGGCAGGGGCAACAGGCGGCGCAGGCGGCGCGGGAGCCATACGCCTGGATTACGCCTCCCTGACGGGTAGCACAAACCCCGGCGCCGGGCTACACCTCGGGCGTGTATTATGCCTCGGGAACGATTGCCTCGAATGTCTGGGACACAGGCGCGGCAGACCAGCCCTGGACCTACCTGAGCTGGCAGGAAACCCTGCCGGCCAATACCGGCATCACATTCCAGGCCAGGGCCAGCGATACTTCGTTCCTCAAGGATAATAATACTATCCCATGGATTTCAGTAGGCGGCGCCAGCCCGGTGACAACCGGGCTGCCTTCAGGGCGCTATATGCAGTGGCGGGCCACTCTGACCACCTCCAATAATTTCTATACGCCGGTGCTGCACAGCGTGACCGCTGCCTCTTCACAGTTGCCCATCGTGGCCACAGATGCAGCCACATTTGTATCCAGCAACGGCGCCACGGCCAACGGCCGCCTCCTGACTCTGGGGCAGCGCAGCAGCACTGTACATGTACAGTTTGAGTGGGGGACGACCCCGACCCCGGACATCAACTGGCAGCAGACTCCACCGCTGGCAGTTACCGCGCCCGGCCCCTACGCTGAAGGCCTGATCCCCTTATCGCCCGGCACCACATATTATTACAGGGCCAGGGCCTATGACCTGAGTCCTGCTGACCCTGTATACGGTGACGTGGTAAGCTTCAGCACAATTCCCGTCTCCCCCTCGGTCACCACCAACCCCGCCGGCTCGGTAACGTCCAACTCAGCTATTTTGAATGGCAACCTGTCATCTTTGGGCGGCACCTCTACGGTAAACGTGTCCTTCCAGTGGGGCACAAAGCAGGGCGGCCCCTATCCCAACTTTACAACGCCGCAGGCAAGGACTTCGGCCGGGGCTTTCCAGGCCAGCCTGTCGAGCCTGGGGCCCAATACGACATATTACTACCGGGCTGTGGCAAACGGCGGCGCAAACGGCACCAATTATGGCGCTGAGGTGAGCTTCACTACTTCAAGAGTGCCGCCTTATGTGGCCACCAATAATGCCTCATCTGTAACCTCGAATTCGGCTACGTTGAACGGCAACCTGTCCAACCTGGGGACGGCTACAACGGTGAATGTGTCCTTACAGTGGGGTACCACGCAGGGCGGCCCCTATCCCAACTCCACTCCGGTGCAGGCTATGACAGCCGCCGGCCCTTTCAGCGCAGGGCTGACCGGGCTGGCCGCCAAGACTACCTATTACTTCAGGGCAATGGCTGATGGCGGCGTCAACGGCACCAGCTACGGGTCGGAGAACAGCTTCACCACCTCGATCGTGCAGCCCACCGTGGTGACCAGCGGGGCAACCGGCATCACTTCGAACTCCTCTGTTTTGAATGGCACGTTGACTGACCTGGGCACGGCAGCGACGGTGGAGGTGGCATTCTATTACGGGCTGCAGCCGGGGCAATCAAACCGGACTGCCTGGCAGGCGCTGAGCGCCCCCGGATCGTTCCAGGCCAACCTGACCGGTTTGTCTGCCAATACACTATATTACTTCAGGACCGTTGCGCAGGGAGACGGCAACAGTATTGATGGAGCGGAGCTGACCTTCCGCACCTCCCGGGTACCACCGACGGTCGCAACCGATAATGCTACAAACGTCCAAATTAATTCGGCTACACTTTGGGGAACACTAACCGATGTGGGCTCTGCTTCCTCAGATAATGTCTCTTTCCAGTGGGGCACCACTTCCGGCATGTACAGTTTTGAGACCACTCCTCAAATGATGTCCGCCACGGGAGATTTCCACGCTGATCTGACATTAGTGTCCAATACCACCTACTATTACAGGGCCAAGGCCAACGGCGGCATAGACGGCATCGGGTACGGGGAGGAGAATTCCTTCACTACCGGAAAACAGCCGCCACAGGTAACAACCAACAATGCCAGCCAGCTGACGACCAGCAGCGCCATGCTCAACGGCAACCTGGATAGTCTGGGCAATGCTTCCCCAGTGAACGTTTCCTTCCAGTGGGGCACCACGCAGGGGGGTCCGTATCCCAATGCCACCGCTCCGCAGTCGCTAACCTCTCCCGGCGCTTTCCAGGCCGGCCTCTCGGGACTTGCCTCCCGCACCATGTATTACTACCGGGCGAAGGCAGACGGCGGGATATACGGCACCGGCTACGGGGCTGAGAAAAGCTTTGGCACATCCTCATTCCCGCCTTACGTGGTGACCGGACCGGCCACCGGTATCGGGGAAAACGTGACCACCCTGAACGGCAACCTGTATTTCCTGGGCTCGGCCGGCACGGTGAATGTGTCCTTCATGTACGGCACCACGCATAACGGGCCTTATACCGGCACAACTACTCCCCAGGTTCTGTCCGCCACAGGCGCTTTCCAGGCCAATCTTTCCGGACTGAGCTCCAATACCACCTATTACTACCGGGCCAAAGGAGACGGCGGCCAGTACGGCAATAGCTACGGGGATGAATATCGTTTCACAACATCGGCGATACCGCCATCCGTAACTACTAATGGCGCCGGCTCAATTACCGCCAGCGCCGCCACCCTGAACGGCAACCTGGACGGGCTGGGCACAGCCACCACGGTAAATGTTTCCTTCCAATACGGGACCACTTCGGGCGGCCCGTATTCCATGTCCACTGCTCTGCAGTCAATGACCACTGCGCCGCATACTTTCTCGGCTATCATCAATGGCCTGGATGCCAACACTAACTATTACTTTAGGGCCAAAGGCTGACGGCGGCAACTACGGCACAAACTACGGGGCTGAGAAGAGCTTCACCACTTCCATGGTCCCGCCGTCTGTGGCCACGGACAACGCCACCAACATTACAGCCTCAGCGGCCACTTTGAACGGCTACCTGTCCTCTCTGGGCACGGCCGGCACGGTTAACGTGTCGTTTCAACTGGGGCACCACGTCAGAGGTCCTATCCCAATCACACGCCGCTGCAGGCCATGACCGGCCAGGGCGCTTTCCAGGCCAATATAAGCGGGTTGACCGCCCTGACCACCTATTATTACATAGCGGCGGCGGACGGCGGCGCGCATGGCTCAGACCATGGGTACGGAGTGCAGCTTCACCACCGGGGCTGTCCCGCCATCCGTTTCCACCGGCTCGGCTACCCAGGTCACCGCCACCTCGGCCATTTTGCACGGCGCACTGCAGGCCATGGGTACGTCGCTCATCTGATAATGTCTCGTTCCAGTGGGGCACCAGCCCCGGCGTATATACAGCCCAGACCACGCCCCAGACTCATGGGCGCACCCGCGGATTTCACTGCCACGCTGTCCGGCTTTCGGGCACTACTACCTATTACTACCGGGCCGTGGCCAGCGGAGGCAGGCACGGCACCAGCTTCGGGGAGGAGCATGCCTTCACCACCAGCGCCCTGCCGCCGTCGGTGGCTACTATGCAGCCGCTACGAACTGGACCACCGATACGGCTTTCCTAAACGGTAACCTTACTGACCTGGGCACCGCAACCACGGTTAACATCTCGTTTATCTACGGCACCAGCCATGGCGGCCCCTATCCTAACACCACCACGCCGCAGGTAAAGACCTCCCCCGGTACATTCCAGTCGGCTATAACCGGCCTGTCGTCCTTCACCACCTATTATTTCAAGGCAAAGGCTAATGGCGGAATCTATGGCACCAGGCTACGGCGGCGAGGATAATTTCACTACCAACCGCCTTCCTCCGGTGATGGACACCGGCGGCGCGGTCGATGTCATGACCAACGCTGCCATCCTGGACGGCAACCTGTACCTGATGGGCACAGCCACGACGGTGAACGCGTCATTCGAGTACGGCACCACTCATGGCGGGCCCTATACCGGTACGGCGCAGCAGGCAATGAACGGCCCGGACGCCTACCAGGCCCAGTTGACGGGCCTGGCCCCAGACACGACTTATTATTACCTGGCGGTGGGAGATGGCGGGCTCAACGGCACAGGTTACGGTGATGAACGCACATTCACTACAAGCAGCCACCCGCCCATAGCGTCCACCGCCGACGCCAGCAGCATAACAGCTGGCTCCGCCGTGCTGAACGGCAATCTGATTTCAGTCGGCAGTTCCACGTCGGATAACGTCTCGTTCCAGTACGGCACCAGGCAGGGCGGCCCTTATCCTAACGTAACAACGCCGCAGGCAAAGGCTGCCACCGGCGCCTTCCAGGACTCCATATCAGGGCTTTCTGCCCACACCGCCTATTACTTCAGGGCCGTGGCGGATGGTGGCATATACGGCGCCGGCTATGGCAGGGAGATGAGCTTTATCACCTCCAACGTGCCCCCGATAGTCGCCACGGGCTATGCCACAGCAATAACTACTAATGCGGCCAGGCTGAACGGCAGTCTGGCATCCTTAGGGTCGTCTGCGATCGTCCGCGTCTCCTTCCAGTGGGGCACCTCTCACGGGACATATACCAATGAAACTACGGTGCAGTCCGTGACCTCAGCGGGAAGCTTTTGGGCAGATCTTTCCGGCCTGACACAAGGCGGCACGTATTACTTCCGGGCCAAAGCGGCTGGCGATGGCACAGGCTACGGTGTTGAGCAAAACTTTACTACCCTGGCTCCTGCCCTGCCTTCGCCTCCTGCCCCACCTCCTGCCCCACCTCCGCCTCCGAGCCCTGCGTCCTTGCATGGGTCATCCAGCCAAACCCAGCCTGTCCCGCCGGCATTACCCGTGCAGCTGCCCAATATCGTGGTACAGGGAGCGTCCCTGTCGACGGCTTATGCCGCCCCGGGAGCGCCCGTTGAAGTCACCGCGACCTTATTCAATAAGGGCAGTGCGAGGGGGCAAACGGCGGTGAAGCTGTATATCAACGGCCTCGAGGAGGAAAGCCGCGGCGTTACGCTGGATGGCGGCCGGTCCGCGTCTGTAACGTTCATGGTCAGCCGGGATGAACCTGCCTCCTACGACGTATAGGTCGGGGGCATGCCAGCCGGCAGCTTCACGGTTGGCCGTGATTTTACTCCCGATATCATCCTCATTATCAGCAGCACACTGGTAGTCGCGGCCCTTGTTTTAGCCTGCGTCTATATATGGCGCAGGCGGCAACAGGGGTACTGAGTTGGGGCACTGACAAAATATCCGGAACGCCCTTTATTTGATAGTGCAACGCTTGCCCTGCTGTGCTATAATCATGCGTTATTAGAGTTTTTACAGGAGTACGGCATTGGACAAGGAAAAAAAGCAAGAAATCATGAAGAGCTATGCCATTAACGAGAAAGATACCGGCTCTTCTGATGTTCAGGTTGCAGTTTTGACCGAAAGGATCAACCAGCTATCGGGGCATCTTAAGAGTCATTCTCACGATCAGCATACACGCCGGTCTCTTCTCAGGCTTATCGGGAGGCGAAGGCGGCTGTTGGCTTACTTAAGCAGGGAAGACGTCAACCGCTACAGGACCCTCATCGGCAAGCTTGGATTACGCAAATAAAATAGAATAGAAGGTTATTAAAATGTCCCAAAACTTTAAGTGCAATATGGGGGACAAAGATCTTATCATCGAAACAGGCGACCTTGCTCAGCAGGCTGACAGTTCTGTAGTAGTGCGTTACGGTGATACAGTTGTCCTGGTCACAGCGTGCATCAGCGATGAGGCCAAAGAAAACAGCGATTTTGTCCGCCTTACAGTAGATTACGAAGAACGCCATTACGCCGTTGGCAAGATACCCGGCAGCTTTTTAAGGCGCGAAGGGCGCCCGGGGGAACAGGCGACCCTGGCGGCTCGCCTCTGCGACCGATCGATACGCCCGCTCTTTCTCAAAAGTTTGCCCAATGATATACAGGTAGTGGTCACGGTGCTCTCCACCGATCAGGAGAACGACCCGGATGTGCTGGCTGTCATCGGCGCATCAGCGGCCCTGACGATTTCGAGTATACCTTTCTACGGCCCTATCGGTGCAACACGTGTCGGCTACATCGATGGCAAGATGGTGCTCAACCCGCTTCTGCCGCAGATGAATGACAGCACTCTCGACCTGGTAGTAGCCAGCAGCCGCGACAATATCGTCATGGTGGAAGCCGGTTGCAAAGAGATATCTCCAGAGGTTTACATAGAGGCACTCAAAATTGCCCACATAGAAAACCAGAAGATCATCAAGCTGCAGGATGAACTACGTGAAGCAATTGGCAAGCCCAAGATAGAGATAGAAGGTTTCAGCATCAACCCGGCCCTTTTATCAACCATAAGTGCGGATTATGGGCAGAAGATGGCCGAGGCTCTGGAAAGTGCCGACAGACAGGCAAGGCAGGCTGCTCTCGGCGTTGTCGAGAAAGAAGCCAAGGAGAAGCTCAAGGAAACTTATACGGACGCCGAAATAGGCAATGCTATTGAAGAGATATTAAAGAAAACATGCCGGGCCAAGATATTGCGCACACGGAAGCACGTTGACGGCAGGGATATCAAGCAGATACGTAAACTGAGTGCTCAAGTCGCCCTGCTTCCCCGTACCCACGGGTCGGGGCTTTTCTCGCGCGGGCAGACGCAAGTGCTGGCCATAACCACACTGGGGTCGCTTGGCCAGGCCAAGACGGTGGATGACCTCGGGTTGGAAGCTACCAAACGCTTCATGCATCATTATAACTTCCCGCCCTATTCAAACGGCGAAGTAAAAAGGCTGGGCTCGACAGGCAGGCGGGAGATCGGGCACGGCGCGCTGGCGGAAAAAGCGCTGTCAGCGGTAATACCGGATGAAAAGGATTTTGCCTATACCATCAGACTGGTATCCGAGGTGCTCAGTTCCAATGGCAGCACCTCTATGGGCAGCGTGTGCGCTTCAACCCTGTCCTTGATGGATGCCGGTGTACCCATTAAAGCCCCCGTGGTAGGTATTGCCATGGGGTTGGTCACTGATAAAGAGGACCCGGGCAATTACATAATCCTGACCGATATCGAGGGTATAGAAGATTTCTACGGCGATATGGACTACAAGGTGGCAGGCACAGCCAACGGCATAACCGCTATTCAGCTCGACATCAAGCTTCGCGGCGTCAGCCACGAAGTGCTGGCCAAGGCTACACTCCAGGCCTGCGAAGCCCACGGGGTGATCCTCGATGTATTGAAAGGCGCTATTCCCGAGGTAAGGTCCTACCTGAGCAAGTATGCGCCGCGCATGTACAAAATCACCATCGATCCTTCTAAGATAGGGGCTCTCATCGGACCCGGCGGCAAAAACATCAAGGCCATCATCGAGGAAACCAAGACGACAATCGAAGTATCCAACGACGGTACCGTGGTCATCGGGTCATCCAGTGAGGAATCCGCGCAAATGGCTATCCGCAAGGTGGAGGGTCTCACTCAGGACGTAGAGGTCGGCGCCATTTACACCGGCAAGGTTACGCGCCTGCAGAATTTCGGCGCTTTTGTGGAAGTGCTTCCAGGTAAAGAGGGACTGGTGCATATCAGCGAACTGGCGGACCACCATGTAGCCAAAGTGGAGGACGTAGTCAAGATCGGCGACGAGATAATGGTTAAAGTCACTGAGATCGACCGGCTTGGCCGTATCAATCTTTCCCGCAAGGCGGTATTTGCTGAGTCTTCGGGAGGAGCACCGACTGAGAGGCCGGCAGGCGGCGAGCGGCCCAATGTGCCACCGCCCGGGCAGGGTGGTGGGGGAAGGCCTGGTATGCCTCCGCGAGGGGCATACAGGAACGAATCGAGGCGGCCACCGCGCTGACCTAACAGGCCGGATCCGAGGAAAAATTACGCGGGGCTATGTGATGGCTATGTCAAAGATTAAAGTAGCAGTCAACGGAGCGTTGGGAAGGATGGGGCAGCAGACATTACATGCCGTCGTTGCCGATCCTGACCTGGAGCTTACCGCGGCCGCTGATATAAAAGCGGAACGAGAACATATGAGCGTGCCCGGGTTGCCCAAAAAGACACCGCTGCATAATAATTTGACCTCGATTATAGAGATGTATCATCCGCAGGTGGTGGTGGATTTCACGGTTCCCGAGGCAGCAATGGGGGCGGCGAGGCTGGCCCTCAAGAACGGCGCCTGCCTGGTGATGGGCACGACCGGCCTGAGCGAAGCCAACCTGAAAGAGATAGACGACCTTGCTCAGAAGTATAAAAAGGGCGCCGTGGTGGCGGCCAATTTCGCTATAGGTGCGATAATAATGATGCACCTGGCGAAGACCGCAGCAAAATATTTTGACAATGCCGAGATAATCGAGTTGCACCATGATAAAAAGCTGGATGCTCCGTCCGGCACGGCGCTGGCCACGGCCAGGGCGATGCTGCAATCCCACGGCAAGCCATTCAGCTACCCGGGAACAGAGAAGGAAACATTAAAGGGCACACGCGGCGGCCAGTCAGAAGGTATCGCCATCCACAGTGTACGTCTGCCCGGCCTGGTGGCCAGCCAGGAGGTTATCTTCGGCGCATTGGGGCAGACACTGAGCATCAGGCATGATACGGTAAGCCGGGAGAGCTTTATGCCAGGCATAATACTCGCGATAAAAGAGGTTATACATGTGCACGGGCTGGTTTACGGTCTGGAAAGGCTACTAAAATTGGGAGACTGACATGAACAACGCTAATAACGGCTACCATGTGGCCATTGTCGGCGCTACCGGCATGGTCGGGCAGGAATTTATCAAAATACTCGTGCAGAGGAAATTCCCGATGGCTTCACTGCAGTTATATGCCTCCGACCGCTCAGCCGGCAGGAAGGTATTCGTCGGGCACCAGGAGATGATTGTCAAGGAAACAGCCCAAGACTCATTCAATAATATAGATATAGCGCTATTTTCAGCCGGATCAGAGATAAGCAAACACTTTGCACCTGTTGCGGCTAAGGCCGGCGCGCTCGTCATTGATAACAGCGCGGCCTGGCGCATGGATTTACGCGTGCCTCTGGTGGTGCCAGAGGTAAATGCGGAGGATATCAAAAAGCACAGGGGTATCATAGCCAACCCCAACTGCTCAACCATCCAGATGGTGGTGGCGCTCTTCCCACTGCACAGGGTGAACCCGATAAAGCGTATCACCGTGGCTACCTACCAGTCGGTCTCAGGGACCGGCATCGCAGCTGTGGAGGAGCTTACCAAGCAGGCCAAAACCGTGCTGGACGGAGGCAACGTGGTGCCCCACGTCTATGCGCACCAGATAGCCTTCAACCTGCTGCCCGAGATAGACGTTTTCCTGGAAAACGGCTATACCAAGGAAGAATGGAAGATGGTCGAGGAGACCCGCAAGATTATGCACGCCGAGAATATCGCCATCTCGGCCACGTGTGTGCGCGCGCCGATCTTCGTCAGCCATAGCGAGGCGATACAGGCCGAATTCACCGATTATATGCCGCCGGATGAAGCTCGAGCGATTTTGAGCAAGGCGCCCGGTGTGAAGGTGCTGGATGACCCCAATGTCAGCCTCTACCCGCAGCCGTGGCTGGCGGCCGGCACCGATGATGTTTATGTCGGCAGGATACGCTCGGATGCTTCATTAATGAACGGGCTGGTGATGTGGGTGGTATCAGATAACATTCGCAAGGGCGCTGCGCTTAATGCCGTGCAGATAGCCGAGGAGGCCGTCAACCAGGGCTGGGTAAAGCAGCAGAATAATAATAAGTAGCCAGCGGAGGACGAGATGAAGAAGTTCGGACGTTTGCTGACAGCAATGGTAACGCCTTTCACTGAGAAGGGTCAGGTTGATTACGCGCAGGCCAGGAAGCTGGCAAAAGCACTGCTCGCGTCCGGCAGCGATGGCCTGGTGGTAGCGGGCACGACAGGTGAGAGCCCGACCCTGACCAGCACCGAGAAACTACGCCTCTTTGTAGAGATTAAATCGGTCGTTGACGATGATGTGACCATCGTGGCGGGTACCGGCAACTATAATACTCAGGAGAGCATCGATCTGACCAGGGAGGCCGAGAAAACGGGCGTGGACGCCTGCCTGCTGACCGTCCCTTATTACAACAAGCCCAACCAGGAAGGTCTCTACGAGCACTTCAAGGCTATAGCGGGGGCTACTAAGCTGCCCTGTATTGTCTATAACGTGCCGTCACGCACGATTACCAACCTGTCAGCCGAGACCGCTATCAATCTCAGCAAGATAGATAACATCGTGGGTATTAAGGAGGCCAGTGCCGACTTGGCGCAGATAGCCCGCATCATAGATGGGGCGCATAAGGATTTTTTAGTTTACAGCGGCAACGATGCTGACACCTTCCCTATTCTCGGGTTGGGTGGATACGGAGTAATCGGCGTTATCACCCACCTGGTAGGCAAACAGTACAAGCATATGATGGACGATTTCTTCGCCGGCAGGGTGGCGGAATCGGCTAAGCTGCACCGCCGCTTCATGCCGCTGGTCAACACCATGTTTATGATAGGCAGCCCGATGCCAATAAAATATGCGCTGAACTACCTGGGTTTCCGGGTGGGTAAGCCGCGGCTGCCACTGGTTGTGCCAGATGAAAAGGTTCGGGCCGCCATAGAGCAGACCCTAAAGAACTACAAGATAGACCTGCCCGTGAGGTAAAACTGATACCCGACGTCAACCGGGGACTTCTTTCTCTGTAAGCCATGGATAATGACCCTTGCGCTTTTTACTCCAGCTGTCTATGCCCTCGCTCTTGATAAGCTCCAGGTGATACGCGAGGTTGGGGTGGAATTTAAGTAGCGGTTCCAGGTGCTTGCAGGTCTTATATCCATCACATTCCCAGCAGCCAGCGACGTCTTTTTTGATGGCGCAGTTCCTGACCTGGCAGCGCAGGCCTTTCCAGCCACCGCCCTCGCGGCAAAGCGAGGTGCATTCCAGTCCCCTGATAGCATTCAGTACAGCCAGGAATTCGGGGTAATACTTAAAAGCCGAGTTGGCCTCGGCCCAGTATGTCTGGCCCGCCTTCAATTCGGCATATTTAGCGAGCTGGAGCTCTTCGAGCAGCTGTTGCAGGCTGGCCGCCGCGGCATAAAGCTCAGTTTTGGAGGGGATGCAATCTTTACAGTAAAGCCCGCAATAGGTTGTCAACTGATTGTTATCAGGCATAGCTCCTCAGATAACGTTTTTGATTACTATGCTTTGTTCGCGGCGCGGGCCGATGGAGATAATGTGAAAGCGGCAGCCGATCAGCTGCTCAAGGCGCCTGATGTATTTGAGCGCGTTGCGTGGCAGTTCCCTGGCTTTGCGTGCATCGCTGGTATTGACTTTCCAACCTGGCAGCTCTTCATATACAGGTGTGCATTTCTCCAGCGCGGCTACGTCCGCCGGGAAATGTTCCGCTGTCCTATTTCCTATTCTGTAGGCCACGCAGATCTTTACGGTTTCCATCTCATCCAGTACGTCCAGCCGGGTGAGTATACCGCTGGTAAACCCGTTGAGCTGCGTGCTATAGCGCCCTACCACGGCGTCGAACCATCCGCAACGGCGCGGCCTGCCGGTAGTGGCGCCAAATTCGTGGGCGCGCTGCCTGATGTATTCGCCGACCGAATCTTTCAGTTCAGTAGGCAGGGGGCCACCGCCGACCCTGGTTGTATAAGCTTTGAAAATACCCACCACACGGTCGATTTTGCGGGGACTGATGCCAGACCCTATGCACGCTCCTGCGGCCAGCGGTGATGATGAAGTAACGAATGGATAGGAGCCGAAATCGGTATCGAGCATGGTGCCCTGGGCTCCTTCCAGCACTATGTTGCTGCCCTTTTCCAGGAGGCTGTTAATCATGGAGGTGGTATCCTTGATATAAGGCGCCAGGCGCCCGGCATAGCCCGAATATTCATTGAAAACGGTGTCAAGGTCAAGCGGAGCCGCGTTGTATATTTTGGTCAATATCTCGTTTTTGGGGGCCAGCACACCTGCCAATCTCGCTCTGAATGCTTCAGAATCGAGGATATCGCAGGCGCGTATACCCTTGCGGGCGGTCTTGTCGGAGAATGCAGGGCCGATGCCCTTGCCGGTAGTGCCGATGGCGTCCTGCCCTCGCTTTTCCTCTTCAAGACGATCGAGCATGATATGCCAGGGCATGATAAGGTGGGCGCGGTCGCTGATATGCAGGTTGGAGGTGTCCACCCTCCTTGATTTTAGGCTGTCAAGCTCTTCGAGCAGCACTTTCGGATTGATAACTACGCCATTACCGATGATACAGGCGGCACGCGGGTAAAAGACACCCGACGGTACGATATGCAATTTAAACTCGCCGTCTGGGTTGATTACAGTGTGGCCCGCGTTGTCACCACCCGAATAGCGTATCACCGCATCGGCCTTCTCCGCGAGGAGGTCAACGATTTTACCTTTGCCTTCATCGCCCCACTGGGCGCCAATAACCGCTACAACTGACATTTTCTTATCCTGAAACGGGCATGCCTTTATTTTTCGTTAAATAGTAAATGGGGATATGTGAAACAAAATGATTATTCACGGGACATGTAATTCTTGCCCCAGAAATAGAGCAACGTACCGCCGCCGAGAATGAGTACAACCAGGCCGATGATTACGGTAAGGAAGATCATCAGGGGCAATTCCAAATTTGCCCAGCGTATTCCCGCAATCGCCATGGCAATGCCCGCGATAATCCATGCGATCACCAGCCAGAAGATAATCACAATTCCCGCCTCAAAGACACTGTCGCTCATCAGATCGCCCTTTTTTATTCCTACTCCTTTTATTTTCTCGCCTGCCGCCAGACATGCATAAAACGCTGTCCGACGGTTACAAAAGAAAGGACTACCACTATGGCCAGCGCTATAAAAACCTGGCTCAGGAGCAGTCCGAGCGCTAATATTATAACCCTCTCAACACGGGTAAACAAGCCGACAGTGCAATCGATATTTAGTCCCTCGGCGCGTGCCCTGATATAGCTTGTCAGGAAAGATCCGATAAGTGCCAGGAAAATCAAAACAAGCTGGAAGGTCACGTTATACGGCCAGACCCCAACTCCGGTTATAAAGATGAAGCTGAGAAACAGAGCCCCTTCGGTAACGCGGTCCACAGTAGAATCGAAAAGCGCACCGAAGCGCGTGGTCTTCTGCATGTAGCGGGCCAGGGCGCCGTCCAGCAGGTCGAAAAGCCCGGCCAGCAAAAATATGAGGCCGCCCCACAGCAGATGGCCGAAGCCTATGACCACAGCCGCTATGAGGTTAACAACCAGGCCGATGGCGGTCATAATATCAGGAGTCAGCCTGAGCCTTCTTATCAGCGGCACGAGGGGGTCGGTGATCAATCGCCCGGCTTGCCTGCGTAAATCCTGGAAGTTTGACAATTAGTTTTCCTCGGTATTTATTTTGATAGCGATAAGTAATATTCCAGCACCCGGCGGCTGACATTCTCCCAGCTATATTGTTCGGCAGTAGCCAGCCCATTTTGCGCCATCTTGAGCCTGGCCTGGCGGTCATTTAGCAGTCTCAGCAGGGCATCCGCCAGCGAGCGCGGGTTCTCCGGTCTGGCCAGCAATCCCTCCTGCCCATCTGTCAGCACACTGGCATAACCAGGGATGCTGGTGGCTACAACCGGAGTGCCGCTGGCCATGGCTTCAATCAGGACGATGCCAAAGCTTTCTCCCCCTGTTGCGGGCGCGCAGAAGATATCAGCGGTGCGGTAATACTTGGGCAACTCATTAAAGGGAACATAGTCAGTGAAAACAACATTATCGCCTACCAGGCTTTTGGCCAGCATCTGGTAGTAATAACGCAGCCTGATGCCCGGCCCTGCTATGATAAGCCGGAAGCCCGGGAAATCCTTTTTGACCAGCGCGCAGGCCCTTATCAGATCTCCTACGCCCTTACGCTCCTCCAACCTACCTACGAAAAATATATTAAGCCTGTCGTCTTTAAATTCGGTACGCAGGGGTCCATCGGGCTGATAGTGGTGTACATCAACGCCGTTGGGAATGATGCGATAATCGGCGGGCAGGTACTTGGATATATAGTCACGGGCCGGCTTTGATACGGCAATCTTGCCGTGCAGCTTCTCTCCCAGCCTGCGCATGGTAGTCCGGTTAAGCCAATATAGCGCAGAGCCCTTGTGGCAGGCGTGGAAAGTGCCCACGTTAAGAGGGGCCGGTGATTCGCGGAGTACGCTCAGGCAGAGCATGGGGATGAACGGCTCATGGAGGTGGATGATATCGAAAGCCTCACGGTTCAGCACCCTTTTAACCTGGTAAGGCAGCCAGGGCGAGAGAGGTATGCGCGCAGTGGTGCCGCCGTAAGGAATGGGTATAGGCCTGCCAATGGCTGTAACTTCCACTCCAAAATAACGCGTTCCTGTCCTGCGGACGGGAGCGATTATTTTCACCTGGTGTCCCATCAGGTCAAGGTGATGGGCCAGATAGGAAACGTGGTTGATAACGCCGCCCGGGTGAGAGTAGTCGTATGGTGAAACCAGGCCTATTTTCATGCTAATGACGAATCCAGGGTGCTAACGGCGCCTGTTTCAGGCGGTTTCCGGCAGACTGATTGGACGCTGCTCGCCCTGCCCACTGATAAACTGCTCAGCCCTCCTTCGGCACTCGTCGTCCGAGTACTGGATAGGCGGCGATTTCATGAAATAAGAACTGGGGGCTACGATGGAGCCGGATAACCCGCGGTCCCTGGCTATCTTAAGGCATCTGACAGCATCGATGACCACCCCGGCCGAATTCGGGCTATCCCAGACCTCCAGCTTGCATTCGAGGTTCAATGGCACGTCGCCGAATGTGCGGCCCTCCATCCGGATGTGGCAGAACTTGCGGTCGAGCAGCCAGGGCACGTAATCGCTGGGCCCAACGTGGATGTTATCAGGGTTCATCTCGAAATCGAGCTGCGAGGTTACGGCATTGGTCTTGGATATCTTCTTGGATTCCAGCCGTTCGCGCTCCAGCATATTATAGAAGTCGGTATTGCCACCGAAATTTAGCTGATAGGTTCGCTCAAGCTTGACGCCGCGGTCGCGGAAAAGGCGCGTGAGTACCCTGTGCACGATGGTAGCCCCCACCTGGGACTTGATATCGTCGCCGATGATGGGCAAGCCCGCCTCGCGGAAGCGGTTGTGCCAGTACGGTTCACGGGCTATGAAGACAGGGATGCAGTTGACCAGTCCCACACCCGCATTGAGGAGTTGTTCAACATACCACTTGGTGGCCTCCTCACTGCCTACCGGCAGGTAATTGATGGCCACGTCAGCCTTCACCTCCTTGAGGATATTGACGATATTGGCGGTCGGGCCGGGCGCCTTTTCTATTATCTTGCTCAGGTATTTACCAAGGCCGTCATGGGTCATGCCGCGTACAACCTTGACACCGGTTGACGGGACGTCGCAGAACTTGAATGTATTATTGGGGGAGGTGAAAATGGCCTCGGACAGATCCTTGCCAACTTTATTCTTGTCGATATCGATAGCCGCTACAAAGTTAATGTCCCGTATATGGTAGCCTCCCAGGTTGACATGCATCAATCCCGGGACGAATTCATCGTCTTTGGCTTTCTTGTAGTAGTGCACCCCCTGTACAAATGATGATGCGCAGTTTCCTACACCTATAATGGCTACGTTAATTTTTCCCATTCTGGCCAACTCCTTCGTGATTTACGCAGTGTTTAATTCGCTTGTTTTTCGCTTTCCTTGAGCATTTGATTAATAATCTGCCTGGGCCTGACCAGCCACATCGGCAACTTCGATTCATGCAGTATCTTATCAGCAACGCTGCCCAGCACCCAGCGGGGTATGCCGCTGCGGCCGTGCGTGGATATGGCGATCAGGTCAACCCTCTCTTTTTTTGCAGTATCGATTATGGTTTCCGCAGGGTCGCCCGCAGTAATTCTAATGTCGATATCAATACCTCTGGATTCCAGCCTTTTCTTTGTCTTATCCAAGTATTTCTGGCCGGCATCGTGCATAGCCCTGACAAAATCGTTCAATTCAGGGCCGAGCCAGCGGGCTTCTACGGAATGGGGCGCCGGTATGACGTGCAATAACACTATCGATGCCCCCGTCTTGAGCGCAACTGCCTCTGCATCATGCAGCGCTGCTTCACCGGCATCGGACCCGTCCAGCGGGGTCAGGATGCGGCGAAACATTGTTTTACCAGTGCGGTCGATCTCCCTGACCTGCTTGCTGTGTATGCCCAGTATGGGGACCAGCGACCGCGATACGACTTTTTCAAAGACGCTACCCAACCACCAGCGCAACAGGCCTCCGTGGGCATGGGTAGCCATGATAACAAGGTTGATATGATTCCTCTGAGTATACGACAGTATGTTTTCCGCGGGACCCCCGTAAACTACCTGCCCTTTGGCCTTCAGCTTGCCTTGGGGAGCGGTGATTTCGGAAAAGGCAGCCGTCTCCTCCTCAGCGCTGCTATAAAGCAGGACCGCGCGGCTGGTTATCTCATGCTTCTTCAGGTGTTCTACGGCATGCTGAACATATTCCTCAAGCAACTGGTTGACCCTGCGCCGCTTGCTGCCGAGCCCGACGCTCAGGATATCGACTTCTGAATCGAACCTGGTTGCAATATCCCTGACGTATGGTAGTACGGTCTCCGCTTCAATGGAACCATCAAGCGGGACGAGTATTTTCTTAAACATGTCCGCTGAAAATCCGCACTATTATAACAGATTATTGCAACGTCCTTGTACAGGTGCAGATTTTTATGTTAATTTATAGCGTGCTTTATGACTTTCACGCGCACACTTTTCACAGTGACGGGGTGCTTTCTACGCTGGAGCTTATCAGGAGGGCTGCGGTCAAGGGATATTCGGCTATCGCCGTTACAGACCATTGCGGCGTAGGCTCCCTGAGCAGGGTTATCAATGAGGTCAGCGCGGACTGCGAACTGGCCCGGGCCCGCTGGGATATCCTTGCTATCCCAGGTGTTGAACTGACACATGTTCCTCATGCGGCTATTGATGAGGTTGCCAGGAAAGCCAAAGAGTTGGGTGCCTGGCTGGTTGTCGTGCACGGGGAATCGCCCATGGAACCGGTGGAAGAGGGAACGAACCTGTCGGCCGTGAAATCAGCATATGTCGATATACTGGCGCACCCGGGGCATATGAGCGGCGAGATCGCCAAGATAGCGGCGAAGAGCGGGGTATTTATTGAGATTACTACGAGGCGCGGGCATTGTATAACTAATGCTCATGTTGCCCGTCTGGCAGAGGAGGCCGGGGCACTAATGCTCTTGAATTCGGACAGCCACGATGAGGGTGACCTTCTTTCTAAGGAACTGGCGAGAGAAACTCTAAGCCAGTCAGGTATCAGCAGCCGCAAGTACAGGCAAATACTCGAACATAACCCTTTGAAACTGCTTCAGAGGATCAGGCGGCTGCCCTGAGTTTGCCGCCCAGGAGTCTGCCGGTTAGCTCTTGCCGATGCGGTATACCTTGGTACCACAATGAGGGCAGATCCCCTTGGTGGCGGGCCTCCCGTTCTTCAGTTTTACGTGCTGAGCGTTTTTGATTTCCACCTTCTTCCTGTCTTTGAAGCAATAAGCCTGTGTCATTGAATACCTCCTGAAGCTAATTTATAGCTCTTAAGGCTAATATAGCCAATACGCTTAGGCATGTCAAGCTTTTTCAGGTAAATCAGGGTAAATCCTTTACGATTTTAAAGATTGAAGACCTTTTCAGGATGCCACAGCCCGCTGTCCGGCGTGAATTTCATGACCGCTAAAAAATGGCCATCGGGGTGATAAGCGCGGTGATTGGTATTGTCGCCGGGATTTACCCCGATGAGGTTTATATCGAGGCCCCCTGTAATCTTCAGTGCCTCATCTGATGTTGTAATATACTTCGGCCAGCCGGTCAGCGGATAATCGACAGGATAAAGCAGTGAGGACAAATGACCGGCTGTTATAGTATTCTGAAGGTTTTCAGGGCTTGCGGCTTCACCTATTTTGAAAGGTCCGTAAGCGGTGCGGACGAGGTCTTTGAGGAAAGCACCGCAGCCCAACTTTTCTCCCAAATCGCGGGCCAATGAACGTATATAGGTGCCTTTTGAGCAGACAATGACCACCTTGATACATGGGGATATGAATTCAAGCACTTCGATACGGTCGATGGATATCCTGCGCGGCCGATGAGCTATCTCTATCCCTGACCTGGCCAGCTCATAGGATTGCCTGCCTTTTACTTTGATGGCGCTGAAGGCTGGGGGCACCTGGTCGATGAGTCCTTCGAATGATTGCAGCGTTTTCTGTACCAGGGGAAATGTGATGCCGGCCGTATCCCCCCGCCCGGTAACCCTGCCCTCCCTGTCGTAAGTATCCGTGGTTGTGCCCAATTCAATGACGGCCTGATATTCTTTACTGAAAGTATGCAAATATTCCGATATCCTGGTGGCCTGTCCCAAACAGACGGGCAGCACGCCGCAGGCAGCCGGATCGAGAGTGCCGGCGTGACCCACGCGCTTCTCACCGGTCAGGCGGCGGACAAGGGCTACGATGTGGAATGAGGTCGGTCCCGCCGGCTTATTTACGTTTAGTATACCGTTTAGGCCCATCCACTACGTCCTTAGTATCATGTGCAGCCACGCTGTCTATCAGAGTGACAAGTTTAACACCTCGCTCGATGGAATCATCGAATTCGAAGCTTAGCTCAGGCGTGACGCGGATATTCAGCCGGTGGGCCAGTTCACGGCGCAAGAAGCCGGCCGCTGACTTAAAGCCTTTGAGTACCGCTTCCCTGTCAAGGTTATCCCCCAGTGCGCTGATGGAAACTGCCGCATTTCTAAGGTCTTTAGATATCTCAACCCCGGTAACGCTTATAAGCCCGTTAAGGCGCGGGTCGTTGATATGCTTGCGCAAAAGGTCGCTTATCTCTATTTGAATTAAATGGTTTAGACGTTCCGTGCGCCTGGTCATAGCTTCCTCCACAACGATATTTCGAAGATTGGCGGGCTTAGGTGGGGAGGCCGGGATTACTCCACTTTTTCCTGGCGGATAAACTGAAGGATATCCCCGACCTGGAAATCATTGAAGCTATCAAGTTTTACGCCGCATTCCATACCGGTCATCACCTCCTTAACGTCATCTTTAAAGCGGCGCAGTCCGGCTACGCGTGATTCCGCGATTACCTTGCCTCCGCGAATTATTTTCACCAGCGCATCGCGGGTAGCCTTACCCTCTTTTATCTGGGAGCCTGCGATCCTGCCTTTCTTACCGGCTTCAAAGACAGCTCTTACTTCGGCCTGGCCCACGGTCACGTCCACGTATTCCGGTTCAAGCAGGCCCTTTGAGGGCTTTTTCCACATCCTCTATGAGTTTATAAATAATGTTGTACTGGCGTACGCTGATTTTTTCCTGTTCAGCGAGCCGGACAGCCCCCGGCTCCGGCTTGCTATTGAAGCCGATGACGACTGCCCTTGAGGCCATTGCCAGTTGTATATCGCTTTCAATGATGGCGCCGGTGCCCGCATGGATGACTTTGACGCGCATCTTATCATCGCTAAGGCGCTCCAGTGAATCGCGGATAGGTTCGATACTGCCGTGGACATCCGTCTTAAGTATTATATTGAGTTCCTTTACCTCGCCGGTGCTGGCCTGGGCCGCTACTGAGGTCAGGCTAACGCCCCTGGCAGTAGTAGTGCTCAGTCCCGCCATCCTGTTTCTTTCGATAAGAGCTTTAGATTCTTTTTCATCAGCCACAACCTGGAAGACCTGCCCGGCGTCAGGCACAGCGTTCATGCCGAGTATCTCCACGGGCGTGGCCGGCTCCGCCTTGCGGATATTTTTACCCTCGTCGTTGAACATGGCCTTGATTTTGCCCCCTACCGTGCCAATGACGATATTATCACCGGGTTTGAGCACACCCTTCTGCACCAGCAGAGTGGCAATCGGTCCGCGCGTCTTATCGAGTTTGGCCTCAATAACTATACCTTCAGCCGGGCAGTCAACTTCAGCCTTGAGTTCCATTATGTCAGCGACGAGAATGAGGTTTTCCAGCAGGTCGTCGATGCCCTGTTTTTTCTTGGCCGATACGGGGACGCATACTACATCGCCGCCCCACTCTTCGATGACCACGCCGAGGTCGGAAAGCTGCTGCTTGATCCTGTCGGGGTTGGCGTTGGCCTTATCGATCTTATTAAGCGCGATGACTATGCTTACACCGGCGGCGCGCGCATGGTCCAGCGCTTCGATGGTCTGAGGCATAACGCCGTCATCGGCCGCCACCACCAGTACGGCGATGTCAGTAGCCCGCGCACCGCGCGCGCGCATGGCGGTAAAGGCTTCGTGGCCGGGCGTATCGAGGAAAGTGATTTTACGGCCTTTCATTTCAATCTGGTAGGCGCCGATGTGCTGGGTTATGGCGCCGGCTTCACCGGCAACGACATTGGTCCGCCGAATGGCATCCAGCAGGCTGGTTTTACCGTGGTCGACATGGCCCATAATGGTGATAACGGGCGGACGCTCATGCAATTTGGCGCCTTTAACCGCGGTTTTCTGTTTACCATGGGCAGCCACGCGCAACTTTTTGCTGTCAGTCCGAAATCGGACACCACTGAAGCGGCGACGTCGTAATCTAATGACTGATTGATATTGGCCATTACGCCGTTGCGCATGAGTTGCTTGATTATCTCAATACCACTGACGCCTATCTGGTCAGCAAGCTGTTTGACCGTTATCACCGGAGGGAGCCCTATCTGCTGCGTCCCCTGTTTGGGATCACCTTCAGCGGGGCTGTCCGATTGTTCCTGCCTGTTATTCATTATCTAATCTTCCTTCCCTGGTAAGCTCCTACCGTAGTCAACCAGAGATCGCCGGTTCTCCGCGGACATTTTAGAACGCAGCCCCAATTCGATGCGGTTGCTTTTCAGCCCCCGTTCCCAACAGACGGAGCAGGCGCAAAGGTACACGCCCCTGCCGAGCTTTTTACCCTTTAGATCGATCTCGATCCCAGCGGGAGAAGAAACGAGGCGTATCAGATCTCGTTTGCCTTTGGAGCCACGGCAGGCTACACATGTACGCTCCGGCAAATGTTTCTGCCTCTGTATCCCCAACGTATTATTGACTTTCAAAGTCTTCATCTTCATAATAAGTTTTCTTCTTGGGCTTGACGCTCTTGGCTTTCACGCTGGCGTCCTTGGCCTCGTCTTTCTTTACCGCTTCCTTTTTCCTTGATTTACCGTCTCGCCCTGCCATGATTTCCTCGGCGAAGCGGATGCGTGACGGCTTGGCGGATGCTACCGCCTCAGCCGGCATAAGTATCTCGATGCCAGCGCTCTCTGCAGGCTCTGCGATTGCGGTTGCTGGCTCCCCAGTCTCAGCTTCCTCAGGGGTGGATGCCTCTGCGGTTTCTTCGATAACCGCTGTGCCCTCATCCACGTGTTTTTCCTCAGCGGGAGCGGGCTTTTCCGCTGCCTCTCCCTTCTGGAGAGCCCTGGCTGCTTCGAGATCAGAAGCACTCTTGATATCGATACGCCAGCCGGTAAGCTTTGCAGCCAGGCGGACGTTCTGCCCTTCCTTTCCGATGGCCAGGGAGAGGTGCTTATCCGGAACTTTGACCAGCGCCGTGGTCTCGGCTTCATTGAGCATCACGCTCAATACCTGGGCGGGGCTGAGGGCGCTTGCTATAAACGTCCGCGGGTCATCTGACCACTGGACGACATCTATCTTTTCGCCGTTGAGCTCATTGACTATATTCTGTATGCGGATGCCGCGCAGGCCCACGCAACAGCCTACCGGGTCGATACTGCTCTGGCGCGTGAATACTGCGACCTTACTGCGGTAACCGGCCTCCCTGGCCACTCCTTTTATCTCCACGGTACCGCTGGCGATCTCGGGTATCTCCAGTATCAGCAGATCCCTGAGCAGGTTCCTGTGTGCCCTCGAGGCGATAACCTGCGGCCCGCGGGTCGTGCGGGCTACCTCTACAATATAAAGCTTGAGACGCTGGCCCTGCCTGTAGCGCTCGGTCGGGGTCTTTTCGTTCTGCGGTATTATAGCCTCGGTCTTGCCTATGTCGATAACCACCTGCTCAGGCGTGACCCGCTGAACTGTGCCGGTTACTATCTCACCCTCTTTGCCCACGTATTCTTCATAGATAGCGCCGCGCTCAGCATCGTGCAGCTTCTGCAGGATGACCTGTTTGGCTATTTGTGCGGGTATGCGGCCGGCATTGGGGGCAGGCAAATCATAGGTAACACTATCGCCGGCCTTGAGGGTCTTATCCTTTTTCCTGGCATCTTTGAGGGATATCTCGCGGTATTCATCTTCCAGGATTTCAGCGACTACTTTTTTCAGTGTGAGCTTAACCTCGCCGGTCACCGAGTGTATCTTGACTGAGATGTCCTCGCCATGCGTGAAAGACTCCTTCCTGTAGGCTGAAACCAGGGCTGATTCCAGCGCAGTCAGGATGATTTCCTTGGGCAGGTTTTTCTCTGCCGCAAGTTGCACGAGGGCATTCATGAACTCACTCTTTGCCATTATGGTCGGTCTCCCTCACTATGCATTTAAATTCCAATAAAAAAGTGGGTACAAGGACCCACTTTTTGGACAAGTATTGAATTCAAGAATTATGTTATCACATCTTAACCGAAAATGCAAATAGGAGCATACGACTTACTAAATCAAGCATTTATCCGCGAGGGCGGATCCGGGCTTCGAGAAAACGCAGAGGGGCTGTTTTGAGCTTTTCCAGCGACCTTTGCAGGGAGCGGTGCCGGATAGCATCAAGTATCACCATGCTGTGCCAATCGAAGGTTATGTCAGGGGACGTCAGCAGGGATTCATGTATGCCATGTTTTACGATTATATTGAAAATGTGCTCGACCTGTTTATCGTTCAGTCCCTGGTAAAACCTGTGTGCCCAATAGTCAATGCTGAGTTCCCTTTTCAATAGTTTATGCCAGCGTTTCTGATAGAGCGATAGCCTATCTGAGGATAATTCTCCGCTTTTCAGACATTCGTCCAATATCAGCACTGCCTGTTGGGCACAGAGTATACCGAAATAAATGCCGCCGCCCGAAGTTGGCTTAACCTGCCCTGCGGCATCACCGATAACCAGCAGACGGTCCGAGTATGTCTTCGATAGAGGCTTCAATGGGATACTGCCATAGCGTATGTCAGATGTAATCGCAGTAATCCTATTCTGTTTGAGCAACCGGTCCAATAATGCTGTTAGGTAAGGCCCGGGATTACCCCGGCAGAGCAGACCAGCCTTGCCCTGCTTTCCGCCGGCAGGAACAAGCCAGGCGAAAAAGCCGGGCGCAGTTGTTATGCCTGAATATATCTCCACTTCGCTGACATCAGTGCATTCCACCTGAGCCTGGGCGCCATGAGCAAATTCATGAATCCGGCCGAGGCCTGCAGACTGTGCCAGGCTGCCGGCAGCGCCGCAGGCGATGATGACGCACCTGGCCCTGAATACGGCCGTTTCAGACTGAATGGCGGTAGCCTCTACCGTCACATGCCTGTTTTCGCGGCGGATGGCGGTAACCGGGGTCGAAAAATGAAATACCGCCCCCTTTTGCTGAGCTTTACGGGCCATCAGGCGATCAAGTCCGGGACGGTCCAGGATATAAGCTTGAGCGTCTTCACGTTCTATCCGCAGGTATTTTCCCGACGGCGCAAAAATGCGGGCAGACCGTGCCTCGATTCTGGATAAGACTGTGGTCAATCGACAGCATCTCCAGGCATTCACGGCTGATGATGCCTGTGCAACTCGTTTTCAGGCCGGGCTGCTGCTGTTTTTCCAGGACGCAAACATGGTATCCCAACCGGGCAAGTTCGCCCGCTGCGTAGCTGCCGGTTACTCCAGCGCCTATGATAATAACATCGTACATATTGAATCTTGATAATATTAACGCAACAGGTAAATCAGTGGAGCTTTCAGATGCCGCCGAACCGCCTTTGTCTTTTGCTGAAAACGGAGAGAGCTTTTTCCAGTTCCTCACGGCCAAAGTCCGGCCACAGCACCGGGGTAAAATAGAGTTCAGCATAGGCCGCCTGCCAGATGAGGAAGTTGCTCAGGCGCATTTCTCCGCCGGTGCGGATGAGAAGGTCGGGATCCGGCATGCCGGCCGTATAAAGATGCCCGGAAACGAGTATTTCATCTATTTTGTCAGCCTTTATTTTGCTTGTTACAATTGTCCTGACGGCGTCAGCTATCTCGCTTCTGCCCCCATAGTTAAATGCGACATTGACGGTCAACCCGGTATTATTATCGGTCAAATCTATGGCTTCCCTGGCCTTTTCCTGTATCTCAGGAGGAAGCCTGTCCATCCTGCCGAGGTGCCTGATGCGGATATTCTGCCCGTGCGCTATTTGAATCGCCTTGTCGAGGTTTTCAGACAGGAGCTTGAAAATGCCGTTAACCTCCGATTTTGGGCGGCTCCAATTCTCAGTTGAAAAAGCGTACAGGGTAAGGTAAGGGATATTATAGGTAGCAAACATTTCCACGAAGTCGCGGGCCCGTAGTGCGCCCTGCTTATGGCCATAAAGGCGCGGCTTGCCGCGTTTTTGGCCCACCTGCCGTTGCCGTCCATGACAATAGCCACATGCCGGGGCAGATTTATTTTCTTTGAATCAACCATTATTTGGCAGCGTATCCTTAAGTCCCTGCTGCATTGCATCATTCAGTCCGACGGTATTCTTAACCAGGTAGTTAGCGGGCGTGCCAAGGGCTGCCGTATTGGGCTCAAGGTCATCAGCCAGGCATACGTGGGAGCCGACGATGGAGTTGGGTCCCACGCGCCGTCCCGGCAGTATGCCAGAGTTTATGCCTGTCTTGCAGTTGTTGCCGATAATGGCTCCGAAATGGTCCCTTTCCGTTCCCACGTTTTGTCCGCCGTACTTTACGGATATCTCCTTCTCATCGAAGCGGAAGTTAGCTGTTACGCTGCCCGCCCCAAAGGAGCAGTTATTGCCGACAATCGAGTCGCCGATATAACTGGAGTGGAACCAGCAGCCGCTACCTATGTAAGAGCCTTTAATCTCGGTGGAAAAGCCCACCACGCAGTCTGCCCCGATGTGGCTGTATTCCCTGACAAGGGCGTTATTGCCGATAATGGTATTTGGCCCGATATAGACCGGTCCGCGTACCACCGCATTCTCAAGGATGCGGACGTTTTCGCCTATGACTACACTACCAGCCACTGTCGCACTCTCAGAGACGGCCGCTGAAGGAGGGACACTGCGCTGGCTGCCGTCCAGGAAATACCTGACGACATCAAAGATATGCCAGGGATATTTAATCGGCGCCCAGAAACCTTCATATCGGACTACCTTGATCTTGTAGGCATGGCGTGCCATGCCGTCCAGGGCGCATTCATAGACGTCATCCCGTGTTGTCTGCACGATATCGATGTATTCAAATAGCTTATGAATGTCTGTGTGGAGGTGGAGCAATATGTTCACGAGGTCTCCGGGCTCCGTGCCGGGCTCCGGTTTTTCCACAATCCGTGTAAGCTCGTCATGTTCATTCACCGCCAGGTAACCGCCCGGGAAATACTGTTTGACACGGAAGCCCAGCATATAGGAGGAGGCGGTCCGCTGTTTGTAGGCGTCCAATAAGATACTATAAGCCGAGCTATCAAAAACATCGTTGGGGTTCACAACGATTACGGCGCTATCCAGGAGGGGCGCGGCGGCCTTCAGCGCATCAGCAATGCCGAGCGGCTGCTCCTGAAGAACGAATTGAAATTTTGCTCCCTTTATTGAAGCTGTGATCTCTTTCACCTGGTCGATATTGCCGGGATTGCATATGATGACGAAATTGTCCAAACCAGCCTGCCGGGCCAGTTCTACCTGGTGTGCCAGCAGCGGGCTGCCCATGAAATCCAGCAGGAATTTGTCCTCGGTGATGGGGAACATCCTTTTCCCGATGCCGCCGCAAAGGAATACTACCTTCATGCTCCGGCCTCCTTAACTGCTTCCTGAACTATAACCATACCCCGGTTGAGCAGGCTGCGCGCAAATGTCCGGCTGCCGGCTTCAGCCAGGACGCGTATGGCCGGCTCAGTACCGCTGGCACGAATCAGCATCCAGCCTTCGTCGAATTCGAAGCGTAGCCCGTCTAAATTGTTGAGGCGAGAGGCTTTCAGTGATAGCGCTTTCTTACTGACCAGTTCCGTGGCCACCGTCTTATTTTCGTTTGGACAGGCCACCTTGTCTTTATAAAAATGCAGAGGCGGGAGAGTGCTGAGAAAAGACCTGATATCAGCCGCCTGCCTGATCGAACCGAGCAAAGTCAGGGCGGCGAATATGCTGTCGGGGTAGTAACCGGCCTGCGGCAGGATATAGACCCCTACCGATTCAACGCCCAGTGCAGCATCGTTATCCCTGGCTAAATGGGCGGCGTAAACGTCTCCCACCCTGCCGCGGATTACTCGGCCGCCGAGGTCCCTGACAGCAAGGTCAAGCAGCATGCCCGTCTCTACGGTGGTAGCCACGGTAAGCTTGCCGGACGATTGCATGGCTATCCTTGAAATAAAAGCGATCATCTCGTTGAAGCCGATAAAGCCCTGCTGGTCGCAGAAAACCACACGGTCGGCGTCCCCATCAAAGCAGATGGCCAGGTCGGCGTTCTTCTGCCGCAGGAACTTGATGGTAGCCTGGAGCGTATCCTCTTTGGGCTCCGGACTGCGGCCCGGGAAGCGTCCATCCGGCACATCGTTGACCGGTATGACTGTAAACCCAAGCTGCCGGAAAAGTTCACTGGCAAAGCCGGCGGCTGCGCCGTTGCCGGGGTCGATCATCAATTTGAGGCCGTAATTGAAGTTCCAGCCTGCGGTAAGCGCCTTGATAAACGCGAAATACTTGTCCTTCATGAGTGGGACCTGCTCGACTGCCCCGGTCTTCCCGGCGCGGAATCGGCCGCCGTAATAAATTTGCTCGACCTGCTCTTCCTGCGCCCTGCTGTACCCGATAGCGTCTGCGTTGAATAGCTTTATCCCGTTGAATTCCGGAGGGTTGTGGGATGCGGTAATCATCACGCCGGCGCTGAAGCCGACCTCGCGGGTCAGCAGGGCGAGTGCCGGAGTCGGCACGATGCCGGGCTGTGCCACGTTGATTCCAGTTTCGGTCAGCCCCTCGGTTACGGCGGATTTAATCAGTTCACGGCTCAGGCGTGAGTCAGTCCCCAGGCAGACTGCCGCTCCGGAGGGCAGCAGGGTGCCGAGAGCCCTGCCCACGTTCTTGCATAATTCAGGAGTAAGGTCCTGGTTAACCACACCCCTCACTCCACTGGTGCCGAATAAAGGTTTGTTAATCATACACGTTTTAGGATTAACAAGATTATAACAGATGATATCGACGGCTGCGTACCCGGTTATTTATCGAAAGTACCACCGTGTTATGTTCACCGATTGACCTGTCGGTTAAAGAATTGACTGGCGGTCAACCGACATTATATCTGGTTCACACGTAATTCGAGTTTGAAAATATTTGCGTCTATTTACATAAGATGTGTTGACAGTCTTAAATTTATCTGGTAGCATCTTACTTCGGTGTCCGTGGGAGGAGGAGGAAAAAATAAGTAGAGAAAGGTAAAACGTGCTGACAATAATTGAAACGACTCTGATTTACACCCTGCTACTTGGATCCCTTTATCTCTTGGTTTCCATCGGTTTCTCACTCATCTGCGGCGTACTGCGAATCTTTCACCTGGGCTATGCGTATATCTTCGTAGCCACCATTTACCTGACCTGGCTGTTTTTTCATACCCTTGGCCTGCCGCTCTGGCTGTCAATTGCGCTCATGGTGATAGTGCAGGCTGCTATAGCAATTGCTATATATAAAGGAATAGTGGCCAGGTTTCTGAAGATGGAGGAGAAGATCATTACGGGCCTGTTGCTGATCGCCTTGATTGCCCAGCAGGCAGCCAACAGGTGGTACCCGATCCAGGTCGCAGTCAATCTTCCGACCACGATAATACCGGGCAGCCTGGCCATCGGGTCAACCACCATAGCCACGCAGTTGCTGCTTGCGGCTGGCGTGGGAATTCTGGTCACCGCCATATTCGTGTTGTTCTTCCTCAAAACGAAAACAGGATTGGCGGTGAGGGCAATCTCATACGATATTAACACCGCCAGGATAATGGGGATACAGGTCGAGCAGATATACATGTTCATCATGGTGATCGTACTGCTCCCGGTCATTATCGCCATGCTAATGATTGCCCCTGTATGGGCGGTAGATCCATCAATGGGTTGGGGTTATATGACAACGGCCATCCTGATCGCGGTCATGGGCGGCCTGGGGAATATACGAGGTACGATAATTGCCAGCTTTATAATCGGCTTCACTCACGCCTTTGTTTCTTTTGCTATTGCGGAGCCTCGCCTTATGAACCTGGCGGCGCTGGTCGTAGTGATTATCATGCTGATAGTCAGGCCGCAGGGCATTGCAAAGACTGAAAGTTTGTGGTGATCAAATGGAATTAGAAATAAAAAGAGAGAAACTCGTACTGCGTGCCGGTACACAGAAGTTCGAATGGCACATAGAACCCAGGTACTGGCGCAACCCGTTTATTTATGTCGGGATATTGATTGTTTTGCCAATCATCGCCTATTTCTTCTTTCCAACCATGTTGCCCACAATTATCAACGCCAATCTCCTGGCGGCGATAGCCATTCCCTTGGGCTGGATGACGATAGGCACTGGCCGTATGAACTTCGGACCCCAGTTCTATATCGGGGCCGGCGGATATGCAGCGGCCCTTTGCAGCATACATCTTGGATGGCCCCCGATTGTTACGCTGCCTGTGACACTCGTAACGTGCCTTATATTCGGTCTTCTTATGAGCCCCCTCAGCATCATAGCGGGAGGCCTGTATTACACGCTATTGACCCTGCTATTCCCACTCGTGTTCCTGGAAATCACGTTCATTTACACGGATATTTTCAAGGGCGACACAGGCCTGTTCGGGATTTCTCCTATGATAAGCGGAGGCTCATTCGGCACTCAACCAGCTAATGGTCTGCCTGCTCTCTTTGTTTATGATGCTCCTCTACATGTTCATCGTCGATAAGGTAATGCGCTCGAAATTCTCGGCATCTATGGCGGCCATCAACGATGATGAAGAAGTGGCGGAGGCAATGGGTGTCAACGTCAATAAAATCAAGATCATAAGCTTCACAATACCGGCGGTGATGATCGGCATCCTGGGCTGGTTCTATGCGCATTACTATAGTACGTTCTCCGGTATTACCTATCTGCCACTTTCCTTCATGTTGAAAGTGCTCATGGTGAGCATGATCGGCGGACGCGTGCAGATATACGGTTGCGTGGTGGGTGGCTATTTCATAGCTTTCCTCGAACTGGCTTTGCAGTATTTGGTGGGTGATTACTCTTCCGTTGTTTTCTCCATCATCCTGCTAATACTATTACTCTCATTATCGGAAGGGCTTTTCGGCCTGTACCGGAAGCGCCGCTACCGGGAATACCTGCCCACACTTCATGTGAGGAGATAGTAACTTGCCGGAGATATTAAGAGTAAATGGTGTTTCCAAACATTTCGGCGGCCTGATGGCTGTCAATGACGTCAGCTTCACAATAAATGCGGGCGAGACCCTGGGACTGATGGGTCCCAACGGCGCCGGTAAAACGACCCTGGTAAACCTGATAACCGGCAAATACATAGCCGATAGCGGCGATATACAGTTCATGGGACATGATATAACAAAGATGGCTCCTTACAAGAGGTGCAAGCTCGGCATAAGCCGTACCTACCAGATACCCAGGCCATTCCCGGAACTGACGGCGCTAATGAGCGTGGCCGTGAGTGCGTTATACGGCAAGGACCGGGAGAACCAGAGCCTCGAGGATGCCGCGACAGAAGCCACGCATTATCTTGAGTTCTGTGGCCTGTTCAGCAAACGCAATGTGTTGGGAAAGGACCTGACCCTTTTTGAGGCCAGGGGGCTTGAGCTGGCCAGGGCACTGGCAACCACGCCTAAATTGATTTTTGTCGATGAAGTCATGGCCGGCCTGAATCCCGGCGAGGCGATGAAGGCGGTGCACCTGCTTGAGCGCGCTAAGGAAGAGTTCGGCGTAACCATACTCTGGATCGAGCACGTGATGGCGGCACTTATGAAAGCGGCGCAGCGCGTCGTGGTGCTACATTACGGCAAGAAGATTGCCGAGGGCCCGCCGCAGGAAATTGCCGATGACCCTTACGTCATAGAATGCTACTTGGGATCGTGCCATGCTTGAAGTAAAAGATTTATGTGTTTCCTACGGAATCACCCCGGTGCTTCACAATGTCAGCCTGTCAATCGCAGCCAACGAGATGGTCGCCCTGTTGGGCTCGAACGGTGCGGGCAAATCAACACTGCTGAACACCGTTCTCGGTATGCTGAAGCCAACCCAGGGCATGATCGTCTTCGAGGGAGAAAGCATCGAAAAATTGCCGCCGCACGAGATAATTAAACGCGGCATTGCGCAGGTGCCCGAAGCCCGCAGGATTTTCCCCTATATGACTGTGACGGATAACCTGCTGGTCGGGTCGTACAATAAAATGGCCTGGTCGCTGAGAAAGAAAACACTGGAAAAGGTTTACAACATGTTTCCGATCCTGTTGGAGAGGAAAAACCAGTTGGCCGGCACTCTCAGCGGTGGTGAACAGCAGATGATGGTGATAGGGCGCGGCCTTATGTCCAACCCCAAATTACTCATGGTGGATGAGCCGTCCCTCGGCCTGGCGCCCAAAATACTCGAGGTGGTTTACGACACTATCAGCAAATTAAAAGAGCAGAAAATCACCACGATATTGTCCGAGCAAAATGCCCGGCAGGCCCTGCTGATTGCAAGCCGCGGTTACATCATGGAAAATGGGCGGGTAGTACATACGGATAAGAGTGAGAACCTGCTGAATAGTGACCTGGTCAAGAAAGCCTACCTGGGGATTTAAAGTATGGAAAATTATTTCGACTATACAAAAAAAATATTCGACCCGGCCAAAGTCAAAGAGAAGCCGGAGGTTTTCAAGGGACTGAGGGTGCTGGATTTCACGCATGTTATATATGGCCCCACAGCCGCCAAGATACTCGGCCAGTACGGCGCCGAGGTAATCAAGTTTGAGTTGCCGTGGGTTGGCGACCTCTGGCGGTTCGGCGTGTACTGGGGCAATTTCTGGAGGCATTCCAGCGTTTGCTTCCACTTTGTGCAATACGGCAAATATTTCTTTGCGCTTAACCTCAAGCTTCCCAAGGCCAAAGAGATAATCCTCAAAATGGCGGAAAAAGCCGACGTGGTGGTCGAGAATTTCGCCGCGGGCACCACCGATACCTGGGGTATCGGTTACAGCCAGTTGAGCAAGGCTAACCCGGGCATCATCTACCTTAGTTGCGCTACCTACGGCCAGTACGGCCCTCTGAGGTTTTTCCCCGGGTGGGACCTGCTTGCACAGGCTGCCTCCGGCGTCATTGCCCTGACCGGCTATCCCGGGACGGATAAATATTATAAGCTGCCCGACTATGTGGGAGATTTCTTCCCGGGCAACATCGGCGCCATGGCGGTCATTATGGCGTTGAATTATCGCAATAAGACGGGCAAGGGGCAATATATTGACCTGGCCCAGGCCGAAGCTTTAATGAGGATATTGCCCAACTTTACTTATGAAAGCATTACCAATGAAGACCTCGGCCGCGTAGGCAATACGGATCCCACCATGGCGCCGTCCGGCATCTTTAAGTCCTGCGACGGAAAATTTGTGGCGGTTGCAGCAGCCACCGATGAGCAGTACAGTGGGATTTGCGAAGCCATGGAACGGCCTGACCTGGTAAACAAATATAAGGACACATTTGAGAGGCTGAAGGCCGGTAATGCGCAGGAGCTTTATCGATATCACATCCAGGTGGGTGGGCAGCAGCAACGTTGACAACCTTGGTGGAGCTGGCCAAGAAACATCATTTCGCTATAGCTCAGGTAGAAGACGATTACGAGATAACCTATGATGAGTGGCGGCAGGAGCGGGGCAGCGTGATTGTATTCACCGATGAAATGTATGGAAAATTAATGTTGCCCGGCCCGTCCGCCATGTTGAGCAAAACGCCCGGCAGGATCAAATGGCTGGCCAGGCCGCTCGGTTATCATAACCGTTACATTCTTAAAACTATACTCGGCTACTCAGATGAGGAGATCAAACAGTTGGAAAAGGAGCGCGTCGTTGGCAACTGGGACGATAGGCCGGGCATTAAACCACCGGTTTATTATGATATGGCAAAAGACCCCGTCTTTAATTATAAATGAGAATAAATTAGGGCAAACATATGAGCAGTAAAGAAAAAGAACAAATCCTGGTAAGATACGGCGGCAGCCGCAAAGAGCGTGAGATATTCCTCAAGGGCATGATGAACCCGGATGGGAAAACCGAGGTGCTGGATGATACAGTAATACTCGATGTAAGTTACGCCAACTTATCGGGTGATATATGCTCGAGTATATTTGCAGAATTCGGTGCAGAGGTAATTAAAATCGAGCCGTCCGAGGGTGATCCGTCGCGAAAGATTACACCGTACGGTGTGAACCGTAATGGTGTTGGAGTCCCCTTCATCATGGAGGCGCGTAACAAGCGCTATATGACCCTGGACCTCAGGGAAGAGGCGGGAAGGGAAGAATTCAAGAAGCTGGTCAAGAAAGCGCACGTCGTAATCGAGACATACGAGCCGGGTAAGATGGATGACTGGGGCATTGGCTACCGGCAGTTAAGTGAGATAAATCCGGGACTGGTCTACATAGCTATCAGCCCGTACGGGCAGTACGGCAAGAAGGCGCAGGAGATGATCGATATACCTGATTCCGATATCACTGCACAGGCTGCTTCCGGCGTGTGCGCCAATATCGGCGATATGCCGGGCGAGGGTGAGCCCTGGAACTGGCCGCTGCGGGCCGGTGTATGGTTGGGATGGTATATATCCGGTGTGGAAGCAGCCCTGGGCGGCGCTATCGCACGGTATTACACGAGGGCCACAGGGGAAGGCCAGATGGTGGACGTGGCAACAGCTGATGCTTATGCTTCCCTGGTGGGTTACCCGGTTACCATCGGCTTTACCTGGGACAAGGCCAGGCCGAGGATAGGCAGACACGATTTCTGCAATTTATCCCTACGGTTTCTGGAAGAGCAAGGACGGGATCGTAGCTATTGCTGCCGGGAGGGACCACGATTTCAGGGCATTGCTCAAGGTGCTCAACCTATGGAAACATGAAGATGACTACCGTTTTACTTTCGACCGTATACCTGACATACTCACTCAGATTGAGGCATTCTACAAAATCATCGAAGAGCAGACGACTAAATATACCTCGGATGAATTAATTAAAAAGGCGTTGGATTACAGCATCAAGTCCGCCCGCTCCAAGTGGCGCGGGGGCGGTGTACCGATTATTATGAGTGTGCAAAAGCCGGCTACCGCCAGGCAAAACCCGCACTGGAACAAGCGCAAGTCATTCCAGGAATTTGACGATGAGGCGCTGGGCAAATTCACAATGCCGGTAAACTTTATCAAGATGTCCGAGTCGCCGCCGCGCGTCAAATGGGTGAAATGCGGCATAGGCCAGGATAATGCTTACGTGCGTGAGAAATATCTGAAGTAGAATCGTTCTTAAACTGGACTGCAGGTAAGCCTCTTACAGAGGCCTACTTTCTTTTAATAAAACTCCATGACGTCCCGGCATCGTTGACTGTGCATCGTGTGCGCAATTGAGCAAGTTTATAAATAGAAGAAGCGTCCCGCTGTTCAGCGGGACGCTTCTTCTAAAAGCTTATTGGTTAATTTAGGGCTTGGTATAGGTGAGCGTGAAAGGAGTATCCACCGATTTTGCGAAATTCGAGGTTGAAATGGTGGCTTTTCCTTTGACTGTGAATACGCAGGGGCCGGCAGGAGATGCTGCCCAGAGTGCATCGAGTGGGCCCTGTACAGCATCTATGGTGCCGCGGATCTTGGCATATGCGGTGACTGCGGCGCCCATGTCGGCAGTGCCAGCCTTGATATCATCAACGGTGGGTCCGCCCCTGGCGGTTGGCAGGATGGCCCAGGGCGGGTAATCCCAAAGGTTGGTCTCTTTGCCGCCGAGGAGTTTCCAGGGAGCAGCGCCTGCGATGTGGGCAGGAACGTAGGCCATGGATTTGCCCATATAGTAGCCTTCGAAGGCGACTCCACCGAAACCGGTGAACGGCAGGACGTTAGCGTAAGTCAGGGATATGGTGCTGTTGGCCGGTATCATTACGCCGGGGGCGACGGTCTTCAGCGTGATCGACTGGTTGTCGGCGAGATAGATTGTATAGTTGAATGCGTCGAGTGAAACCGGGAAGTTATTCGGGTTGGTGAATGTGAAGAGGGAATCAGCGACAATCGTTTCCTCGCCTTGCCACTCGTTAGAGATATAGCTGAGTCCGACCGTAACGGGTTTAAGCTCGGAGGGAGCGCAAGCTGCCGAGCCGAGCAGGACGGCGATCATAAGGACTGCGATGGGTAGATATAATTTATTCAAAGCAGCATATTCCTCCCTTTATTATTTGGCTCCGGCTGCAGCACGAAGCTGCGCGGGGGTCTGGTATTTGTCGAGCTGTGCGTATTTCTCGGGGTACATGGGTACCATCTCTCCGTTGGCCTGGAACTGCGCCATGCCGATTCCGGTAGCACCAGGTACAATCTTCTTGGGGCTATTTGGATCGGCGGCCACGCGGGAATGGAAGAAACCCGGGACCTTGGTCATTTCCACGCGTTCATTGCCGAGAGTTCCGTCCCATGACACGGTTTCAAATGAGTTGATCAGTTTGTCCATGTTATCCGTTCCGCCCGCGTCCTCAACAGCTTTCTTGAATAGATATACGTCATCATAGGCGCAGTTGACCGACATCTGGACGGGTATACCCCTTGCCCTTGCTTTGGTCACGAATGCCATATTCTTGTCGGTAATCGGTGTTTCGTATGAGGCTGTGAGCGCGCCGAGGCACTTGCCGCCTGTGAGCTGCCAGAAGTCATGCGTCTGGTTGACGCCGCCGTAAAGATAGATATTGATATCCTTGGCGGGCGAATCAGCCCACTGCTTGGTGAATACCTCGGTGTCTGTGAACCAGCTCGACACTACGAATACTATGTCGGCGCCCGATTTAGAAATAGCGTCAAGTATGGGCAGATACATGCCCGTCCTTGCGCTGATGGGCTTGCTGTAAACCACATTGATGCCCCAGTCGTCTTTGGCCATCTGGTCCCACGAAGTTAGCTTATAATCGGGTGCGCCATTGCGGAAGAGAAGCGTCCATGCCAGGTTCTCATACAGGATGGCCCAGTTCTTGGGAGCAAAGCCTTTCAATGCTACAGAGCTTGTGGGATCGGACATCCCAAAGATGAGGCTTGCCCAGGCATAATGGCCAGGCTCGGGGTTGAACATGCGGAAGATCATCTTTTCCTTGTCGTAATTCGCCAGCACGTCCTGTGTGACTTCCACACCGCTGGCGCCGTTGGCATCCATGATATGCGGGAAATCCTTATAGAGCAGCATGGACGTCTGCTTGGCAGGCAGAGTGATCTCGGTCCTGCCTTCCACGGAGTAGAAGACCGCATGGCTTCCCTGCAGCATCCTTTGTACGGCAGCAACGGTCATGGACGTGTCGCCCTTGCCGTCTTCGATCACGTACTTAACCGGCCTGCCGAGGATGCCGCCAGCTGCATTAATTTCCTCGACGGCCATCTGCTGGATATCCATGCATGGTTTGGTGCCCGGTGATGAGACGTCGCCGACGTAGCCGATTACGATGGGGGCTTTCCCCGCCGCCGGCGCCGCGCAGCCGTTAACTACCATCACGGCTATGAATGTGAGAACAACCAGTAATGAAAGAATCGTGCCCTTGGACTTCATTGCCACCTCCTTACTAATATGAAGCTATTATATCATATAGTGTCAATCAATGATTGCGTATATTCGGAAATGCGGTGATTAAATTTTTCGCTAAGCCAACACAGGTTTTCAGATAAAAAAACGGCAGCAGGCACAATTTGTGCCTGCTGCCGTATATCTTTGACCTCTAAAGTAAGTAGTTCTACTTATTTTAGACAGGGGAGTGGTGCCGAGCCTGTCGAAGGTATAGGGCTTGTCGGTCTTGATGCCGGCCAGGCGCTTGGCGATGTTCTTGGTATTCTCCATGTTGTAGGCGCCCATGATGGCGATCTGCTCCATCCTGGGGGAGCCTCCGCCGTGCACACCTGCATACTGCATGACGCCCGAAGCTTCCGAGCAGGAGATGCCCTGCACCCAGGCGAAGGCCTTGAGAACGTCCTGGACGGCCATGTTGGGATTGCGGGCCATGTATTTCTCGATAAAAGGCCTGGTCTCCTCGTTGACCCAGTCAGCCGGGCGGGGCATGGTAGCCGGCATGCCGCCGGCGATATCGGCCAGTATGTCGTACTCGTGGTAGATATTAAGGCCGGCGTGCCTGCGGCTGACGTTGCAGTAAGTGATATCGGGCACCCAGGTGCCGGAAGGCGATTGGTAGCCGTTGATGGCGGCGGCGATGCCCGTTCCATAGCAAAGCTCGGAGGTGCAGATGAGCTCGGCCAGCTTCTCCTTAACATGGTGCTCCTTCTCGATGCCGTTGACCTCGGCCATCAGCGCGGTAGCGCCGGTCAGCACGTCGGTCATGGCCGGCTTGCAGCCGGTGTAGCTGTGCCTGTGATAGAGGGCGAAGAGCAGGGCCAGGTATCCGCCCATCTCGGTTTCGCCGCAGAGGAAGACGCGCTCCCAGGGGACGAAGACATCGTCGAAGACGGTCATGGAGTCTGCGCCGCCCCAGGGACCCGGCCCGCTGTAGTTATCGGGGTAGTCGGGCATGGAGAAGCTGACTATCTGCTTGACACCCTCGGCATCGGACGGGATGGTGAAGGCTACTGCCCAGTCGCCCTCCTCCTTGGTGAGCGCCCGGGTGGGGATAACGTTTATCTGTTCCACCGCCGGTGCATAGGAGTTATGCACCTTGGCGCCACGCACCACTATGCCGTCGCTCTTCTTTTCCACCACGCGGACGTAGAGATCGAGGTCTTTCTGCTCGTGCGGCCTCCAGGGGCGGTTGCCCTTGACGTCGGTCTGGGCGCAGCAGGAGGTGCGGTCATTGGTCTGGAAATCCCTCAGCCAGTTCTCGAACCTCTTATGGTACTCGGTGCCGTATTTCTGGTCGGTGAGGTAGGTGATGACGGAGAGGGCGTTGGTGGAATCGATGCCCATGCAGCGGGCTATGCAGCCGCCCACCTGGTGTGAGGCCAGCCTGGTCATGCGCTGCTTGGCCAGCAGGTCCTGCATGCTGCGGTGCACGTGGTTGAAGCGGTTTATTTTCTCACCCGTCAGGTGCGAGGTAGCCGTGAGCAGGTCCTCGTACTGCTTGAGCTCGGGGTCGGTTATCATGATCATAGGTCTTGGCGATGATATTGACCGCTCCCTGGTTGTGTTTATGTTCGCGGTCTATCAGCTTGCCGTTGTTGTAGAGGTTGCGCCGCATTTTGCTGAGCCTTTTCTTGTACTCACTCGAAGTGATCATAACGCCTCCTTAATTACTATTTACAAAGCTATATCGTCATGCCGCCGTCGACGACAAGGTTCTGCCCCGTGATAAAGCCCGATTTGTCTGATGCCAGGAAGACCGCAGCATGGGCCATCTCCTCGGGTTCCGCAATACGCTTGAGA
Organism: uncultured Chloroflexia bacterium; assembly: GCA_963752975.1. Classification (GTDB taxonomy): domain Bacteria; phylum Chloroflexota; class Dehalococcoidia; order GIF9; family UBA5629; genus CAIMUM01. The sequence goes on along the minus strand of CAVWAG010000018.1, from coordinate 35,168 downwards.
GGCGTCCGTTCAAGGATGTGCTTTAGTATCTCGGGGTTTCCCCACAGAGCTTCGCTGAATACGGTCTTGGTCTCGCCCGGCGAAAGCGTGTTAGCCCTGACGCCGAACTGCGCCCATTCCTTGGCCATGACCCTGGTAGCCATATTGACGGCCGCCTTGCTGATGGAATAGATGGGCAAAATATCGGGGGTAACCCCGGCCGCCGAGGAGATATTGATGATAACGCCGCCGCCGTGTTCGCGCATCACCCTGGCCACAGCCTGGCTGAGGAAAAAAAGCCCCTTGAGATTGAGGTTCATGAGTGAGTCCCAGGCGCGTTCGGAAGCATCGATGGCCGCATCCATGGTCGGATTAGTGCCCGCGTTATTGACCAGGATATCGATCTTGCCGAACTCCGCTGTGGCCTTCTTGACCAGGTTGGTTATGTCCTCCATTCGCCCGATATGGGCTGCCACCGCGCGTGACTTCCTGCCCAGCGCCTTGATCTCGTCCGCGACCTTCTCCAGGTCAGCCTGCTTGCGGCTGGCGATAACCACATCAGCGCCTGATTTGGCCATCTCCAGGGCGATGGCCCTCCCGATACCGCGGCTGGCGCCGGTTACCAGCGCCACCTTGCCTTTAAGTAAAACATCCATTGGCCTTGCCTTCCTTAATCATTTATTACTGCTTAGCCGGCGTACATGCCGCCGGTCACCACGATGTTTTCGCTGTTGATATAGCTCGAAGCGTCGGAAGCCAGGAACAAGACCACGTTGGCAATTTCCTCGGGTTCACCGATGCGCCCCATAGGTATCTGCTTGACGGCCCAGTCGAGTATCTCGGGGAATCCCCAGATAGGCTTAGAAAAGCGTGTGCGAATGAAGGAGGGGGAGATGGAATTGCACCTGATTCTATAGGAGCCCAGTTCGGTGGCCAGCATCCTGGTCATGTGGATCATGCCGGCCTTGCTGATGGCATAAACAGCCAGCATGGGGTCGGGCCGCATGCCGCCTGCCGATGCAATATTGATGATATTACCGGGCTGCTTTTGCTCGATCATCAGCTTGGCTATGCCCAGGCTAGGAAAAAGGGGCCTTTGAGGTTGACCGACATTATTTTGTCCCACAGCTTCTCGTCGGCTTGTAGCACCGGGCCGAAGAACGGGCTGACCGCGGCACAGTTTATCAGTATATCCATCTTGCCGAAATCGGCCTTGGCCTTTTCGACAAGCTTGTTAACATCTTCCATTGCACCCATATCCGTACCCGTCCATACCGCCTTCCTGCCCTTTTTTGACCCTTCCTCCGCCAGTCCCTGCAGGTCTCGGTCTTCTTATCGCACATAAATATGTCCGCCCCGGCCTCGGCCAGCTTGAGCACGGTCGCCTTGCCGATGCCGCCGCCGGCGCCTGTAACCAGCGCTATTTTCCCCAGCAGGGGCTGATTAGTGTCTGACATAGGTGTTATCCTCCAGAAATTATTATGTGGAGACTCTGAATCAAAGCCGCGGGGTATTCTAACACCTGTATAAAATTGGGGTCAAATTCGTTGACCTGTACATACGCCATGCATAGAAAAAGCGGCCGGCAGCGCTTGCCGATCAAATTGCGGTGGTCAGGGTTTGCGCCGGTATAACCCCATCGGTCTCAAGGGCCTTTTTCATGGCCTTGATGGCCACTTCGAGCTGGCTGTCGTCCGGATGACGCGTGGTCATAGCCTGCAGCCAGAGGCCGGGCAGAAGCAGCCAGTGGATGAAGCGGTTGCCGCTGTAGGCGGCCTCGAACTTGATCAGTTCGTAGCTGATAGCAGCGATGACGGGGATAAGCAGTATACGTGACATTATGCTGATCCAGATATTGGGGCGGCCCAGCAGGGCGAAGACCAGTATGGAAAGCACAAGCACCACCAGCAGGAAACTGGTGCCGCAGCGTGTATGGGCGGTGGAATAATGCTTAACCGGACCTACCTCGAGGGGCACACCGGCCTCGTAGGCGTTGACCGACATGTGCTCGGCTCCGTGATAGGCGAATATCTCGTGGATGTCCTTCATGCGGCCGATTAGCGCAAGGTAAACGATGAAAAATATGATGCGGATGATTCCTTCAATAAGGTTACTGACGAATGCCGAGGAAATGAAAGGATCCAGCAGCCGTGCCGCCAGCAGGGGCAGCACAAAGAACAGGGCGACCGCCAGCGCTACTCCCAGCGCCACGCTGCCCCAGATCATGCCCGGGGTGATTTTCTCCTGCTCTGTCTCAGTGGATACCTGGGCTGAGTACATCAGGGCGCCTGTGCCCAGGACGACGGCCTCGATGAGGGCGATGACGCCCCTGATAAAGGGTATTTCCCGCCATTTGCCTTTATAGAGGGTCGCCAGGGGGCGGCTGCTGATCGTCGATGCTGCCATCCATTTTTCGCACAGCTATGGCCAGGCTGTTGCGGCCACGTATCATCACGCCACCCATCAATGCTTGCCCGCCGTAGTAAAAAGGCTTATCTTTATTCATCCGGTAAAAAAAAGGGGCGGCCGATTTGCCCGCCCCTTTTGGTAGTGCGAAAAGAGACTACTGTTCTTTTTTCTCCCGCTTGTATTTCTTGTTGAAGCGCTCAACGCGGCCGGCCGTATCGATAATCTTCTGCTCGCCGGTGAAGAAGGGGTGGCACTTATTGCAAAGCTCAACCCTGAGGGTCTGCCTGGTGGAGCCCGTGGTAAAGGTATTGCCGCACGAGCAGGTTACCTTGGCATCGGTGTAATACTTTGGATGAATTTTCTCTTTCATGATTTTTGTCCCGGGTAAACGCTGACCTTTTTCTTATTCTTGGCGTGGGGCTCAAATGTGACCAGGCCATCTATCGTGGCAAAGAGCGTGTAATCCCTGCCGCAGCCGACATTGGTACCCGGGTGTATCCTGGTGCCGCGCTGCCTGACGATGATGGTGCCGGCATGTACAGCTTCCCCGCCGAAGCGTTTGACCCCCAGCCGTTTAGGATTACTATCGCGGCCGCAGCGTGTGCTGCCGCCGCCTTTTTTATGTGCCATTAGTTATCACCTCCGCTGGCGGCCTTAGCTTTGGCGGTCTTTTTGGTGACCTTGCCGCCCGGCTTGACGATCTCTTTTATCAGTAGCCTGGTATAAGGTTGCCTGTGGCCGGTCTTCCTGCGTTCGCGCACCTTGTTCTTATAGCGGAAGACTATTATCTTGCGGCTCTTGCCCTGCTCGATGCAGGTAGCGATGACCTTGGCCCCTTCGATTGCCGGTGTGCCGATGATCAACTTCTTCACCGTCGGCAATCATCAGTACCGGGCTCAGCTCAACGTCCTTGCCCTTTTCGACTTGCAGGAGCTCGACGTTGATGACCTGGCCGGTCCTGACCCTGAACTGTTTGCCGCCGGTGGCGACTATAGCGTATGAATTGCTCATTTCCTCATTCCTGTGAATAACAATAACCGTATAAATATATCAGCGGGTTGCCTTTGTGTCAAATTTTACGGCGAGATACATGCTGCTGAAATGCGTATTCAGCGCAGCAGAGCGGCAAGCCGTGACTGCTTTAGCAACTGCCCGGCGCGGCTTCTTCCCTGCCGGCTATATCGCTGTGCTTCATGTAAACCAGGTCGCTGGTCACGCTGTCACGCGCCAGGTAGCCGCCCTCAACGCGGCTGACCACCATGAACCACCGGCCGTCTTCATTCTGTATTTTTACGGGTTGGACGGAAAATTCCATTTGTTGTTTTCTTCCTTTCGGTTATCTGGCCGAATATTTTAGCACTTACTGCGAGGAATGCAAGATTACAGGGCGAGCGCAACCTCGGCGCCCTTTTCCACCGCGGCCAGGATCTTCCCCGGCTTAGCCGCGTCGCCGATAACATAAACCTCGGGAACCATTCCTTTAACCTGTGCCTCGAGGTCGTTCACGGCTGTAGCCCCGGCTGCCAGCACGACGGTGTCGAAAGGGCCGAGCTTCTGCTCTCCGCCCGGAGAATCGACGGTAACAGCTATCGTCGGCAATTGATTTGACGTTGGCCTGGGTGAGGATTTTCACCTGCTTCTCTTTGAGGCGTTTGCGCAGGAAGAAGCGCGCGGCCGGGCCGATGTCGTGGGCGGTGTACTTGAGCATCTCCACGATGGTAACGTTCTTGCCCTGGCCGGCCAGGTAGTCGGCCGTCTCGCAGCCGACCATGCCTCCGCCGATGACGAGCACGTTGTCACCGACCTCTTCGAAGCACAGGGCTTTGCGCGCGCTCATCACGTTCTTGCCGTTCACCCCGGGTATATTGGGTATGGCCGGCTCAGAGCCGGTGGCGATTATCAGTACGTCCGGCTTGATCTGCTTGACCATGTCCGCGGTCAGCCGCTGCCCGCAGTGGATATCCACGCCCAGCTTCTTGAGAGCGGCTATACGGGATCTTGCCACCTCCTGGTAAACCTCCTTGCCGGGCGGGATGGAGGTCAGCTTGGTCTGCCCGCCGAGGTAACCGTCTTTCTCATACAGAGTTACTTTATGCCCGCGCAGGGCTGCCGTGCGCGCGGCCTCCAATCCTCCGGGGCCCCCGCCCGCCACCAGCACCTTCTTTGGTTTCGCGGCCTTAGGCCGGGCGTACTACTCCTCCCTGCCACAGGCGAGGTTCTGCACGCACGTGATGGAAGGCCTCAACCAGATGGCCAGTCCCTCGATGCAGGCTTCGTTGCAGGAGAGGCATTTGACGATCTCACTCTCCCTGCCTTCCCTGACCTTGTTCGGCCACTCGGGGTCGCTGAGCGACTGCCTGCCGATGTGCACGATGTCAGCCTTGCCCGACTTGATGATATCCGCTGCCACGGATGGCGAATTGATGCGGCCCGCTACCAGCACCGGCACGTTGAAGGCCTGCTTGAATTTCAGTGAAGTCTCCGCGTTGAAGCCCTGCGGCATATCGGGCGGCGCGCTGGTATACTGGGCTGATTCATATACCCCGATGGAGACGTCCACGGCATTTATGCCGGCTGCCACCAGCTTTTTCATGACCTCGATGCTCTCGGGCACGGTACGTCCCAGCGGCACGGCCTCGTCGGCGCTGATGCGGAAGAGCAGAGGGAAGTCCGGCCCGACCAGTTCGCGCGTCCTTTTGACTATCTCCAGCGGGAAGCGCATAAAGCCGTCAAAGCCGCCGCCGTATTCGTCAGTGCGCCTGTTGGCATAGGCGGACATAAATTGGGCGATCAGGTAGCCGTGCGCACCGTGCAATTCGGCGGCGTCGCAGCCTGCCTCCCTGGCGCGGCGCGCGCCCTGGGCGTATTTCTCCACCATGTCTTTTATCTCATCGATGGTCATGGCCTGGGGAACCTGGCGCAGCACGGGGTCCGGCACGTCCGAGGCAGAGATAGGGGCTTTGCCGCCAATGAACATGGGGAAGGTGCTGCGGCCCGGGTGGTAAAGCTGGACAACCAGTTTCGTGCCGTATTTGTGCACGGTATCCGCCAGTCTGCGGAATCCGGGGATAAACTTGTCGTCATGCAGGCAGAGCTGGTGCCCGCTGCCCAATCCCCGCTCGCCGTCGATGGCGGTCACCTCGACTATGATCATGCCGAATCCGCCCTTAGCCCTTTGCTCATGGTACTTGATCAGCCTGTCGGAGACCCCGCCGCCGTCGGCGGCGAATCCGCTGCCCATAGGCGGGACGGACAGGCGGTTTTTAACCTCCAGATTACCGATTTTTATGGGCTGAAAGAGGGCTGCGTATTTATCTGACATGGGGGCACTCCTTAGATGTGAAATTTTGCGCTGACTTAATAGGATAGCACTTTATAAGGGCAGGCGGGCAAATATGCGCTTTTATCAGATAGGCAACAGGTTCATAAGCCCGCCGGCGGTCAGGCCGGCCAGTATCATGATGCCCAGGGATTTAAGCAGGTTCCAGAAAGCCCATCTCCCTGAACATGATGGCCAGGGTGGCGATGCAGGGGAAGAACATCACCAGACACCACGCTGCTGACGACAAGCTGTTTGGCTGAGAGGCCAAGCGGGGCCAGCAGCGCCATAGCGGCATCCATGCGGAAGAAAGCGACGAATATGGCGGCTATGGCGTCCTTGGGAAGTCCCAGCAGCCCGCTGATAACCGGGGCGGTGAAGTTGGCGATGGCCTGGAAAATGCCGACCATGTTGAGTATATTGATGACTGGTATGGCTATGATCATGATGGGAACAGCCTCAACGATGAAGCCGCGCACCCTCAGCCGAGCTTCTCCATGGTCAGCCTCCAGGGGAACAACCGGTAAGGGGGTATCTCTATCAGCAACTCCGGCGTGAAGCCCTTTACCATGAAGTTAAGCAGGATGCCGATAATGATCCAGGCCAGAAGCAGGGTGGCATAGATGATGGCCACATATTGTATGCCGTGCTGGCCGACAATGCCCAGGATGAGTGCCTGCAGTGACGCGCAGGGCACGGCGATGGCGATGAGCGTCATGGCGATAAAGCGCTCCTTGCGGCTCTCCAGCACGCGGGTGGCCAGCATGGCCGGCACATTGCAGCCGAAGCCCAGGATAGTGGGTATGATGGCGTAGCCGTGCATGCCGAAACGGTGCATGACGGTATCGATCATCACCGCCAGGCGCGGCAGGTAGCCCGTATCCTCGAGCAGTCCCAGCGCGAAGTAGAAAGTGACGATATAGGGCAGTACCAGGGCGAAGGGGACGTAAAGGGCCGTGGTCAGCAACCCCCACGATTCCACGAAATCTATCCGCCCGTTGACCAGCCTGCCGATTAAAATATCGTGCAAAAAGCCGCTGCTGCCCGTCAGCGTGCTTACCCATGATACCACCGGCAGCCAGAGCATTTTGAAAATCGGATCGGCGACGAAGCGGTAGAGGGCTTCCCCGCCATAGCGAACAAATAGGAATACGGAGACGGCCACCAGCAGGGCTATGAGTGTGCCGGACAGCGGTTTCACGGTAGCGTCGGCCAGGGTTTCACCGAAAGTATGGTGGCGGTGCGTGACCTGTTGCACCTGCCCGATTATATCGCCGATGCGTGCCCAGCGTTCCTCCCTTGTGGCGGCGGGGTTGGCACGCATTACAGCGCGCGGGATGCTTTCCACCAGGTCCTTGATGCCTTCGCCCGTGGTGGCCACGGTGGGCATAACGGGCACGCCCAGCATACGCTCGAGGGCGATTAAATCTATGCTAATACCGATATGGCGTGCGTCGTCCCAGACATTGAGAGCGACGATTACGGGTATCCTTTCCTCGAGCAGCTCCAGAGTCAGGTATAAATCACGCTCCAGGTTGGTGGCATTGACCACATTGATGATGATGTCGCCCGACCTGAGCATCTGCCGGGCCACCTCGCCGGCCTTGCCCGAGCTTTCCAGGGAATAGACGCCGGGCGTATCGATAACCTCAGCCTCTTGCTGGCCTATCTGCATGTTGCCGGAGGAGAAGCCGATGGCGGTGCCCGGGTAATTATCCGAGGATTACGTGCGAACCCGTCAGGTGCGAGAAGAGGACGCTCTTGCCAGCGCCGGGATTACCGGCAAGAAGTATTTTCATCTGTGACTACGCCCGGTACCACCAGTATTTTATCCGCGATGCCGCGTCCCAGCGAAACCTGCACGTTGTCGATGCGGACGGTGATGGGACCGCGCATATACATGGAGCAGAACCGCGTGATGAGCTTGCCCGGCCTGATGCCCATGGCGGTGAGCTTCTCAGCTCAGGTCGCGGCCACCCTCCACAGCCGATACCACCGCCTGCTGGCCGTCCTTCATTTGTGAAAGCGTAATTATATTATTTTCCATTCTCAACCCCTGCACTGCGGGCAGTAGCCGCTCAGGTTCATCTCGGCGCTGACGATTTTGAAGCCGCCGGCCCTGGCGATCTCGTCCCTGACCCTTTTCACTACTGGATATTCAAATTCGATCACGGACCCGCAGCCTATGCAGACCAGGTGGAAGTGGCTGCCGTTACGCCCGGCCTCGTAGTGGTGGTGCTCCTGTCCCAGGTGCGATTCAACCACCAGTCCCAGTTCTTTAAATTTACCTACAGCCCGGTAGACGGTGGAAAGGCTGATGCGCGGGTTCTTGCGGCGCGCCCTGGCGTAAATCTCGTCCGCGCCGAGGTGCACGCCCCCGCGGCTGATTATATCGAATACCAGGGCGCGCTGGGATGTCATACGCGACCCCGGGCTTTTCAGGACTGTTTTATTGAATTTCATTTTTACAATATTACTGCTAATGCAAATTATTTGCAATAAAGATACGGAAACGAGTGTGCAGGGGCTTAAAGAAGTTGAAGTCACGGGGAGTAGTTACGCCCTAGTCAGGCCGGCCAGCAGTCGGCGCGCTTTTTCGGCCGCCCGTCCCCTGTGGCTGATGAGGTTCTTAACGTCGGGAGGCAATTCGGCTATGGTCTTATTATATTCCGGCAGGAAGAAGATGGGGTCATAGCCGAAACCGTTGTCCCCTTTCGGCTCGAGAGCGATGCAGCCCTCGCAGGTTCCCTCAGTGGTCTGTGTCAGCTTGCCCGGTTGAGCGATGGCTATGACGCATTTGAACCTGGCCTGCCGCATGTCCTGCGGGATATCCCTGAGCTTGTTTAACAGGAAGCTGACGCGCTCGGCGTCGCTGGCGTTATCCCCGGCATAGCGCGAGGAGCGTACGCCGGGTTCCCCTCCCAGGGCATCCACCTCCAGTCCGGAATCGTCCGCTAAAGTAAGAAGCCCGCTCAGGGCCGCATAAAACTCGGCCTTGGAGCGGGCGTTCTCTTCAAATGTAGTGTAGTTCTCTTCAGCTTCCTGGCTGATGCCGGCCTGGTCGAGCGTTACCAGTTCGAGATCCAAGCCCTTTGAGCAGGTCCCGGTATTCGGCGGCCTTGCCCTTATTGGTGGTGGCCAGCAGCAGCCTGGGCATAGGGCTGGTCTAAATCTTCTCGAAGCGTTTGGCCAGCTTCTTCATCACCTGCGGCATGGTGGTGTATTCCATCTCGTCCAGCGGCAGCCGGTGCGGCTCGAAGGGGCCGTGCCGCCGCAGCATATCGGCCATGTCCAGGGCCTGCTGCCGGGCATTGTCGAAGGCCATGTCGTCGAACATGTCGACGCGGGCCGACCAGCTTGCCGTCGGCAAGCTGGAAGCCGGCGGCGATGACGCGCGGAGGGCCGTCGAAGCGGGTGGGGTTGCTATCCGTGCACCGAGACCGGCATGAGCGGGCCGTGATGCGAGCCGCGCATCCAGCCTTCCACGATGTGCGGCCGGGCGAAAGGCTCCAGCACCTCGCCGACCGCCGGGAAGATGCCCTGGGCCCGCACGATGCAGACCGGGTCGTCCTTGCCGACGTAGCGCCCGGCAATCAGGGACAGCTTCTGCGTGGAGGAGGTGGCGGCGATCTCGCCGGTCTCGCGGGAGTAAACGGCCTTGACGCTGTAGCGCGAAGGCGCGCCGATGAAGACCAGCATGTCGTAGATCTCTTCGGGGCAGTTGAAGATGATCTTCTTGCTCTCTTTGACGTCGTGCACTTCGAACTTGAAGCCGTCGTGCATGTTGGAGGAGATAACCAGGCCGATGGTGTTGAAGGGGTCGCAGAACATCTTGTAGAGCGGCAGGTTCCAGGCGCCGGAGGCGGTCTTGTCGGCCATGAAGATGATGACCGGCTCGGCCTCGCGCTCTTCGATCTCCATCTCGGCCACGCCCGGGCCCATGCCCTTGACGTTGCCGGAGAAGGCGTCGGACAGCAGGTCCTGGCCGGCGCCGTACAGCTTCAGCTTCTTGGCGACCTCGGTGCAGCTCACGAAGGTATCCCAGGCCAGCTCGTGGACCTTGCTCGTTGTCCACGCCGTGCTCGTGGGTCATGATGAGCTGCAGGTCGTCGCCGCACTTGGTGACGTGGTAATCGATGAGCAGCCCGGACTTCTTGGCCTTGGCCATGCACGCCTCGCCCTCTGCCATCAGGTCCGGGTGCATGCTGCAATGTCCCACCCATCCGCCTATATCAGCCTTGATCACGCTAAGAGTGACTTTCATTAAGCCTCCTTTGAATGATATTTATTTTCGGCCATACCGTGAACGCCAGGCATGCTAAACGGAATTACGTATATGATAAGTATGCCCGGGTGTATCGCAAATTATCAGGTGGGGGAGAAATGCCTGCCCGGAGTCAGATTGTATCAGATGAATGAATTTGATGTCAATGCAAATCAGCGTGCTATAATCTACGTGAGGAGATAGTACGGCCATGGCGGAGGCCCTGCTTTACGACAGGCTGGATAACAGGCGGGTGTGCTGCAACGTTTGCCTGTGGCGCTGCCGGATTAATCCGGGCAAGGCCGGCGTATGCGGCGTGAGGCTCAACGAAAACGGGCTCGTTGCAGCTGTTAAACTATGCGCAAGGTCTCCTCGTTGGCCGCCGACCCCATCGAGAAAAAACCGCTCTTCCATTTCTTCCCCGGCAGTTCCGTGCTTTCCTTCGGCACGGTCGGCTGCAATTTCCACTGCATTCACTGCCAGAACTGGGAGATAGCCTGCGTCGACGACCCGGCCTGCTGCACGGCATGCCCTTCGCGAGGTACACGCCGCGCGAGGCCGTCAAGATGGCCGAGGCAGAACGGCTGTGCCAGGGCTCGCCTGGACCTACAACGAGCCGACCATCTGGTTCGAATACACGCTCGATTCGGCCAGGCTGGCGCACGAAAGCGGCCTCTACACCGTCTATGTCACCAACGGCTACATGACGCCCGAGGCGCTGGACACTGATCGGGCCTTACCTGGATGCCTGGCGGGTGGATGTCAAGGGTTTCTCCGATAAGTTGTACCGGGACCTGGCGAAGATGAACCACTGGCGCGGCATACTGGAAGTGGCCGAGCGGGCCAAAGACAAGTGGGACATGCACGTGGAGGTGGTGACCAATATCATCCCCTCGCTGAATGATGACGATGAGCAACTAGCCGGCATCGCCGGCTGGATAAAGGACGAAGCTGGGCGAGCTTACGCCCTGGCATGTAACACGCTTTCTATCCGCATCGCGAGCTGCTGCATATCCCGCCTACACCGGTGGCCACGTTGGAGAGGGCCTATAAAATCGGCAGGGAAGCCGGGTCTGCGCTTCGTTTACACAGGCAACGTGCCCGGGCACAAATATGAGAACACCGTCTGCTATAAATGCGGCAATATGGCTATCGAGCGGGTGGGTTATGATATTAAGTTGACCGGCGTCAGGGGTTCAAGCTGCGCCCGGTGCGGCGCCGACCTGAATATCAGGAATACCATGAAAACAGGGGTGAAACCATGATCAGGGAAGCTGCGGTCGCGGGACAATTCTACCCGGCCTGGCCGGAGGAGCTGAAGGAGACCATTGAATACATGACCTCGCGGGAGAAGGCCAAAATAGATGCAGTCGGGGTGGTATCACCGCATGCCGGCTATATCTACTCCGGGCCGGTGGCCGGCGCGGTCTTCTCGCGCATAAAGTTCACCGATACCTTTATCCTGATCGGCCCCAACCACCGCGGGACGGGCAAGCCTTTCAGCATCACCACGTCGGGCAGGTGGAGGACGCCGCTGGGCGAGGTGGGGATCAATAGCGAACTGGCCGGGGCGATACTCAATGCATCGGGACACTTGGAAGAAGATACGCTGGCGCACCGCTACGAGCATTCGCCTTGAGGTGCAGGTGCCTTTCCTGCAATATTTCAAACCGGGCGTGAAGATAGTACCCATCGTATTATCAATTGCGCACCCCGCTGTTTATGAGGAGATAGGCCGGGCGGTTGTCAAGGGGTTCAAGGAGACCGGCGAGGAGGCTATCATTGTGGCCAGCAGCGACATGACCCATTACGAGCCGCATGACAAGGCCAAAGCCAAGGACCGGCTGGCCATTGAAGCCATCCTCAACCTCGACTCGGACGAATTAGTCAGGCGCATCGCCAAACACGATATCACCATGTGCGGATATGCCCCGGTCATCAGTCTGATCACAGCTGCAAAAGAACTTGGGGCGAGGAAGGCCGAACTGGTCAAATACCAGACCAGCGGCGACAGCTCGGGGGATTACTCCAGCGTGGTGGGATACGCCGGCATAATAATCAGCAGGTAAGAGGTGCAGATATGGAGAAGAAAGTGCATCCATTAGTACAGTTGGCCAGAAAGGCGGTGGAAAGCTATGTGCAAAAGCACGAAGTGATCAACCCGGGGGAGCTATCGCCGGAGATGAAGGAGCGGGCCGGCGTGTTCGTTTCACTCAAGAAGCACGGGCAATTGCGGGGCTGCATCGGCACCTTCGAGCCCACGCAGCCGAGCGTAGCGGAGGAGATAATCCGCAATGCCATATCATCGGCTACCGGTGACCCGCGGTTCAGCCCGGTCAGGCCGGGTGAGCTCGATATCCTCGATTACAGCGTTGATATCCTGACACATCCCGAGCCGGTGGAGGATAAGTCGCAGCTTGATGCCAAAAAATACGGTGTTATCGTGGCAGCCGGCCAACGCAGGGGCCTGCTGCTGCCGGACCTGGAGGGCGTCGATAGTGTGGACATGCAGATATCCATCTGCCGCCAGAAGGCGGGCATCATGCCTTCGGAACCTGTCAAGCTGTACCGCTTCGAAGTCAGGCGCTACAGGTAAAAGGCGGTTGCCATGACATCCTCTATCTGTTATGGTATATAACAAGGGTATGCGTTGGACTTTTCTGTCTGAAATCCGCCAGCCGGCAATATTGCCCGTGCGCGGGACCGGCCGGAGGCAAACGATATGAAGCTGGTGGTTATCGGGATAGGCGATTGCGGCAGCAATATCGCGGCGGAGTTCGTGCGGCTGGCGAACCGCGCCAGGGCTGAGACCGGCGTTGATGTGCTGGTGCGCTCCTACGCCATTAATGACGACCCGGCGCAATTGAACGCGCTGCGCAAGGTCGGAGATAAGCTGATCACCATACAGTTGCCGGCGCCCGCCGGGCCGGGCAGGGAGTCCGAGGTGGGAGCGGAGATGATGCGCGCCAACGGCGACCGGTGCCTGGCCACCATGCGCGCCGGGGAATTCTTTGAGACGGACGCTTTCATGCTGGTGGCCAGCAGCGCAGGCTGCGTGGGGTCCGGCGGCATATCCATACTGGCGCGGAAGTTCAAGGAAAGGTATGTGAATAAGCCCGTCTATGCCCTGATCGTCCTGCCGCTGACTGCCGAGAGCAACGTGCCCGCCTATGTTTACAATACCGCGCTGTGCCTTAAATCCATCGACAAAACCGCCGATGCTATATTCCTCTTCGACAACGAGAAAGTGATGTCGGAAGCCAGCATCAAATCGGCGGCCTCCAATGACGCTCTCAACCGCGAGATAGTGACGCCATTCTTCGACCTGCTGCGCGCCAGCGAGAAGGTCGACCCGAAATTCCTGGGCACCAGCAATATCGGCATCGGCGACATCGTGCAGTCGCTCAACGGCTGGACCGCCATCGGGTACGGCAAGGCGCAGATATCCTCGTACGGTCTTTCGCTCTTCAAGCGCGGAGACCATTTCGAGAGCAAGGGTGAGGAGACAGTCAAGGCCATGGAGGCAATGAGTTCAGCCCTCGCCCACTTCTCCATTCAATGCCGTATGGAGGATGCCCGCAAGGCGCTTTACCTCCTCTGCGTGCCCGGCAAGAATGCCAATATCAACATGGCGCGGTCGGTGGGCAACCGCATGCGCGAGTTGACCAATAACGGTGAGGTGAGGGGCGGCGATTTCTACGGGGTCAAGGACCACGCCTCCGTGACACTCATTGCATCGCGCATCACCTACCTGGACAAGGTCAAGGATTACTACGAGCGGGCTTCAAAAGCGGTGGAAGAACTCAGGCAAAAAGAGACGCCGCAGCCATGACCCTGTTCGACCTCGGCTCTCCCGACCTGAGTGGGAATAAGGAAGCCGGGGATAGGCAGCAGCCTGCAGACAATTCCACAATGCCCCTGGCGGCGCGCATGCGTCCGCGCAATTTCGCCGAATACGTGGGACAGCAGCATATCATCGGCGAGGGCAAGGTGCTGCGCAAGGCCATCGAGTCAGACCAGTTGCCGTCAATTATATTGTGGGGGCCACCCGGCAGCGGCAAGACCACCCTGGCGCAGGTCATTGCCAACGTTTCGAGCTCTTATTTCGTGCCGATGAGCGCGGTTACCGCCGGCGTGGCCGACCTGCGCCGCGTTATCGACGAGGCGCGCAAACGCAGGAAGCTGACCGCGCAGCGCACCATCCTCTTCATCGACGAGATACACCGCTTCAACAAGGGGCAGCAGGACGCCATACTGCCCTACGTCGAGAACGGCGAGGTTACCTTCATCGGCGCCACCACCGAGAACCCGTCCTTCGAGGTCATCTCGGCCTTGCTCTCACGTTGCCGCGTCTATACACTCAATGCGCTGCCGGATGACGACGTCCGGACCATCGTCGAACGCGCCCTGGCGGACGCTGAAAACGGGCTGGCGGATTTAAAAGTTCGACCTGGCGCCTGATGCCCTGCAGATGCTGGTCACCATGGCCAACGGTGACGCGCGGGTGGCGCTCAACGCGCTTGAGATGGCGGCCCGTGCCGTCAGGCCGGGCGCCGGACGGCGGCAGGCAGGTCGCTTTGAACGATATCGAGGAGTCCCTGCAGAAGCGGGCGCTGCTCTATGACAAGGCCGGCGAGCAGCATTACGACCTCATCTCCGCCCTGCACAAGACACTGCGCGGCTCCGACCCCGACGCCGCCCTCTACTGGCTGGGGCGTATGCTGGAGGCCGGCGAGGACCCGCTCTACATCGTGCGCCGGCTGATACGCTTCGCCTCCGAGGACGTGGGCATGGCCGATCCCCAGGCGCTGGTGGTCTGCGTGGCGGCACAGCAGGCCGTGCACTTCGTGGGCATGCCGGAGGGCAACCTGGCGCTGGCGCAGGCCGTGGTTTACCTGGCCACCGCGCCCAAGAGCAATTCCCTGTACACCGCCTACGGGCGCGTGCAGAAGGACGTGGAAACGACGCGCAATGACCCCGTGCCCCTGCACCTGCGCAACGCCCCGACCGGCCTGATGAAGAACCTGGGGTACGGCAAAGGTTACAAATACGCCCATGAATACGAGGGTCATTTCGTTGAGCAGCAGAACCTGCCGGACGCCATGAAAGGCAGGCGATACTACTTCCCCACCGAGCAGGGCTTCGAGAAGACCGTGTTGGCACGTCTAAGGGCCTGGTGGGGCGCGCGGATGGACAAGAAGGAATGAAGCCGCGGCACATCACCTTCCCCTGCGGCGATATCACGCTGGAGGGGCTTTACTATGGCATCGAAGCGAAGGAACCCGCCCCGGCGGTTGTCGTCTGCCATCCCCATCCGCTCTATGGCGGATCGATGCACAACAACGTCACTTATGCAGTCGCCGATGCGCTGGTGAAATCGGGTATGGCCGCGCTGCTCTTCAACTTCCGCGGTGTGGGCAGAAGTGGGGGCAGGCACAGCGGCGGGAGCTCCGAGCAGAAGGATATCGCGGCTGCGCTCGACTGGCTGCAGGGACAGCAGAATGTTGATATAGGCAGGCTGGGACTGGTGGGATATTCGTTCGGAGGCGGCGTGGCACTGCCGGTGGCCTGCTCGGACGAGAGGGTAAAAGGAGTGGCGCTTATTTCGCCCTATTTCGAGAGTCCGCCAACCGCTTTATTGAGGAGCTGCCACAAACCCAAGCTGATCATAGGCGGCGGCAATGACGATATGGTGCCTGTCTCCGAAGTAGAGCAATATGGCAGAGAGGCAGCAGAGCCTAAAACGTGCCAGATAATAAAGGGCGCCGACCACTTCTGGGGAGGTTGCGAGGGAGCGATGGCGGACAGGGTGGCCGTCTTTTTCAGGGATGTTTTGTAGGGGCGGGTTTTCAAACCCACTCGACGTGGATTCGGGCGCACCTGAAGGTACGCCACCTACGGGATATACCCGTGGCTCTGCATCGCGCGCAGCCCGTCATTGGCCGCCGCGACGATGTTGGGTTCAGTCGTAACCTTGAGCACCATTTTGAGGTCGGCGGCCGCCAGGTCATAGTAACTGAAATTCTTGGACGTGATGGCGGTTACCTCGTAGGCGACGGCGCGGTTATAGTATGCTTCCGCCAGGTTCGGATCCAGCGAGATGGCCTTGCCAAGGGTAGTGAGGGCCTCTTCCAGGTCGCCGTTCACGATGAGCACCTCGCCCAGTGTAACATAAGCGCGGGCGTAGTTGGGATCGAGTTCCACCGCCTTCCTGCCCGCTTCCACGGCCAGGGTGAGCTGTTGCTTGCCCCTTAAAGCTATCGCTCGTCTCCAGGTATATGCCGCCAGCGTCGTAGCGGAAGGGGTCGAACGATGCGGCAGCCGAACCCGCTGGCGGGTTTAAGGCCAGGGCACGGTTGAGGTCGTCCAGCGCCTTATCGAAATCCTCGTTGGAGTTATAGAGGTGGCCGCGGTAGAAATAGGCCATGGCGTCCGCGTCGTCCAGTTCGATGGCCTTATTGAGATCGGCCAGCGCCTCGCTGCTGCGCTTGAGTTCGATCTCGAGGAAGCCGCGCAGCTTGTAAGCCTCCGCCATATCGGGATCGATGGCCAGCGCATTGGTAAAGTCCTGCACGGCGCCCGTGATATTGTCGGTATAGATATATATCTTGCCGCGGTAGTTGTAGGCCGGGGCAAGGTTAGTGTTGATGGCCAGCGCGGCGTCCATATCGGCCAGCGCGTTCTTCATGTCGCCTTTGGCGTAATAGGCCGCGCCGCGGTTGTAATAAGCATCGTAGAGGTTGGGGTTCAGCGCGATAGCCTTGCTGCCTGCCTCGATGGCCTTGTCCCATTCACCCTTGTGCACGTAGAGCCAGCTCAGATTGGAGAAGGCCAGCGTCGAATTCGGGTCCAGCGAAACCGTCTTATTCAGGTCGGCGATGGCGGGGTCGTACTGTTCCTTGGCTAAATAGGCGAAGGCGCGGTTCTGGTAGTTGTCGGCGCGGCTGGGGTCGAGCTGTATGGCCTTGCTGAGGTCGGCGATAGCCAGGTCCCATTCCGCCTGGGCGTTATAGACCGCGCCGCGGTGGGTGTAGGCCGCCACTATATTGGGATTGTGCTCGATAGCCTTAGTATACTCCGCGATGGCCTCCACGAACTGGCCCTGGTCGTAGTAGGTGTCGCCCTGCCTGAGATACTCCGTGGTGGGGTCGCTGCAGGAGGTCAATATAAGCGTTGCCGAAATAATCAAAGCAACCAGGCTGCTTAGCTTTTTCATAAAAATATCACCTTCTAATTAATCAACGCTGATAAGTTGCTTTCCGTGAGATTTTACGCTCTTCAAGCGAGGGCGCACAATCCATATAGCATATCAAAAATTGCTTTTGCGGGGAAAAATAAGAGTGGATGTGAAGGGTTATTTGACCGGCAGGCAGCCGGAGGCAACCATCGCATCTATTTCGGAATGCAGGCCCTCCAGGGGGCCGCTGTTATCCACGGTGCAGTCCGCCATAGCAACAGCTTTGCTGATATTGAAGGTCTCCTCCTCTTCCCGGTCCTGCGCCTGGAAGGCTTCATAGGTCAGCGGATCGCGTTCTTCATTACGCTTCCGTAGGCGGTCGAAGCGCACCAGCGGGTCCGCGATATCGACGCGCACCAGGATGAAATCCTCGCCGAAGGTTTTACGCAGCAGTTCCACATCGTCCGGTGTCCTCACGCCGCTGATGCCTGCCACCTTCCAGCCCCGGCGGATTATCTCCTCCCCCGCCATGCGCACGAAGCAGCCCTTCCCCATATCCTGGAAGCAGCGCCGCGAGATGGCCTCCAGGTTCTCCCGCGTGCCCTCCACCCCCTCCTGCTCAGCCATCTTGCGCACGATATCGCCGGTGGACAGGTAGGGCACGCCGTACCTGTCGCGCAGGTACTTGAGCACCTCGTCCTTGCCCGAACCTATCTCGCCGACAACGCCGATGACCTTCATTGGCTGACATAATAGCATGGCCGGGGGTGGGGTGGTAGAAAATTCTCTGCGTACTGCACAGGGATGAGGCTATTTGCTATAATATCGCTACGGCCTATAACCTGTTGTTAAACAAATTTCCAGCCAGGTGCAATAGGCCCAAGCAGGGGGGCAACAATGGAAACAAAGAAGTTTATTTATTACCAGGAAAATGATATATGGGTTGGATGGCTGGAGGAGTATCCTGATTACCGTACTCAGGGAACGACGTTGGAGGAGCTAAAAGAGAACCTTGTTGATATCTACGCAGATCTCACCTCTGGAGAAATCCCTAACGTGCGCAAACATGGTGAACTGGTGGTGCGTTGAAAAGAGTTGAGCTCATTAAGCAATTAGAGAAACTGGGGTGCGTTTTAATTCGTCACGGCGCCAGGCACGATTGGTATCAAAATCAGCATACTAAGGTTTCTCAACCTGTACCGCGGCACCGCGAAATAACCGAGAGTTTAGCCAAGCACATCACCAGGATGCTTGGCAGTCAGTAGTCAATTAATTACTTATAAATATAACCTCCTGCAACCACGTCACATCAAAACCAGAATAATGAAACCGTAACAAATTGTAACGGTTTGGAATTTACCCCCTTATTAATTGTAAAATACAGGCCACTGATTTTTAAGGAGGCATGCATTGGACGTTATAAAGGCTTTGAATTCCCGCAGGAGCATTCGCGGATTTAAGAAGGACCCCGTGCCCAAAGATGTCATTCACAAGATACTGGAGGCGGCCGTCCGCACGCCTTCGGGCATGAATACGCAGCCCTGGGAGTTCGTGGTGGCCAGCGGCAAGGTGCTGGACGAGATACGGGAGGAATGCAGCAAACTCTTCAACGAGGGCTCATTCCCCACCAACGATATGCTGCGCAAGCCCTACGAGGGGATCTACCGCCAGCGGCAGGTCGACCTGGCCATGGAGATATTCAAGATCATCGGCATCAGCCGCGAGGACAAGGAGGCGCGCAAGAAATGGATGCTGCGCGGGTTCCGCTTCTTCGATTCCCCCTGCCAGATCGTTATCTGCGCCGAGAAGGAGATGCAGTACCACCTGGATATGCTGGGCATCGGCGCCATGTGCCAGAGCATTTGCCTGGCCGCGCTGGATTTCGGGCTGGGCACCTGCATCGCCGACCAGGGTATCATGTACGACCAGGTCTGGCGCAAGCATGCCGGAATATTCCCGAGACCAAGCGCCTGATCGCGGGCATCACCATCGGCTACCCGGACGAAGGCTTCGCCGTCAACAAGATGATCACCCCGCGTGAACCGGTGGATAAGATAACCACCTGGCTGGGATTCTAAGTGAAGGAGGTACGAGATGCCAGAGATAGCAAACATATCTGAGCAGCAGGTCAAGCATTCCTTTGCATTCTGCGACGAGGTAGTAGAAAACTACCCGGGACGCATAGCCGGCAGTGAGGCCGTGCGCAAGGCCAGCCTGAGGATCAAGGAGGAGTTCGAGAAGTACTGCGATGCGGGCTCGGTCAAAGTCGATCAGTTCGACATCCACCCCTGGAGCTTCCTCAAGTATATACCCGGCCTGGTGGTGCTTTATTTCGCCTGCGTGGTGCTGCTTTTCCTTGCGCCCACACTGGCCTGGATTTCACTTGCAGGCTTTACGCTGGGTCTGTTCATTTTCTACGGGCAGTTCGTCCGTTACTGGCACCTGCTCGACCCGTTCTTCCCCAGGAAAGATGCCTATAACGTGTACGGCAGCATCGAGCCTTCCGGGGAGGTCAAGCAGCAGATCGTGGTAAGCGCCCACCATGATGCTGCATATGTCTTCCATCTGCTGCATAAAATGCCGAAATACTATGCGCTTCTGATCAACGGTGGCATTTTGTTCCTGGTGATCGGGTTCCTGGTCTCGCTGACGGCTGCAGTGCTATCGCTATTTAGTATCCTGTTGCCGCAATGGATAGCTATCCTGCTTCTGGTAGGCGGAATATTTGTGCTCCCCCTGGCATTTTTCACCACCGAGCAGGTTGTGCCGGGTGCCGGAGATAATATGATCGCGGTGGCTATAGTCGCTGAGATAGCCGGGCTTTTCGGTAATATGAAGAAGACCGGTGGCAACGCCCTGAAGCACACCCGCCTGATAATAGCCTCCTTCGACGCTGAAGAGGCCGGCCTGCGCGGCGCCCGCGCCTTCATCAAGAAACACCGCGAGGAGTTGCTGAATACAAAAACCTATGTATTGAACTTAGACACATTGTATAAGCTCAAAGCCTTGAGTTTCCTGGATAAGGATCTCAATTCCACCGTCAAATTGTCGCACCATCTGGCACAGGACTGTGTTGATATAGCCAAAGACCTGGGATACCCTTCCACCATTTCAGCCATGTCGTTCGGC
Organism: uncultured Chloroflexia bacterium; assembly: GCA_963752975.1. Lineage (GTDB taxonomy): Bacteria > Chloroflexota > Dehalococcoidia > GIF9 > UBA5629 > CAIMUM01. Next base: position 14,891 of record CAVWAG010000018.1, on the reverse strand, counting down.
GGCGGCAGCACCGATGCGGCTGCATTCGGGGAGGTCGGCATCGAAGCTACCAACCTGGGCGCTATGAGCTTCGATCTCAAGGACTATGACCAGGGCTGGGCCTACCACACGCCCAACGATTTAAGCAAGCACATCGAGCCGGAAGCAGTGGAGGCGGCGCTGAAGGTTATCAGGGGATACATATTAAAGAAGGATGCGCGTATAAATTTTTGGGTGTTTTACATCAAGTGGTTGATTTCGAGGACGATGACTCATGCAATCAATTGACTTGAAATACCTGCTTTATCCCGGGTCGGTTGCCGTGGCCGGCGCGTCGGCCAGCCCGGAAAAGTTCGGCCACCGCGTACTCTTCAACATCATTAACAAGGGGTTCAAGGGCAGGGTCTACCCGGTCAACCCTCGCGAGAAGGAAGTGCTGGGCCTGGAGTCGTTCCCTAACGTCTGTGATATACCGGGCGCGGTGGACCTGTGCGTGATCACGGTGCCGACAGCCGGCGTGAAATCAGTCATTGAGGACTGCGTACGCAAGGGCGTACGCGCGGCTATCGTTATCACGTCCGGGTTTTCAGAGGTGGGAGCGGAGGGGGCGGCCTATGAAGCCGAGATAGCAGGCCTGGCGCGCCGCGCGGGACTGGCCCTGGTCGGGCCGAATTGCGTGGGTATGATCAGCACGCACAGCAGCCTGTATTGCCATATGATGCCGGTTTACCCTTTCAAGGGCTCGATAGCCGTGGTGGCACAGAGCGGGAGCGTGGCCGATATCATCTCCCTCCAGCTGTGCGACCGTGGCATAGGAATCAGCCACCTGATCAGCGCGGGCAACGAGGCGGTGCTGCGCATCGGTGACTATCTGGAATACCTGGCCGGCGATGACCGGGTATCGGTGGTACTTTCCTATGTCGAGGGTATCAGGGATGGCCGCCGCTTTGCGGATGCGGTCAAGAAGGTGACGGCGAATAAGCCGCTGATCATGTTGAAGGCCGGGAGCTCCGCGGCAGGGGCGAGGGCGGCCAGGTCGCACACCGCGGCCCTGGCTGGTAGCGAAGAGGTAATCGCCAGCCTGCTGAGGCAGGCGGGCGTCATTAGGGCGGACAGCATCGAGGAAATGGTGGACATGGCCTGTGCCTTCAGTAACCAGCCATTGCCCGTGGGCAACAGAGTCGGCATCATAGCGCCGGGTGGTGGCTGGGGTGTGATCGGCGGCGGACGTCTGTTCCAGGATGGGACTGGAGGTCCCTCAGCTGGATCGTGCCACACTGGACAAGCTGGATGCGATACTGCCACCTATCTGGTCGCACAACAATCCGGTAGACACCGTGGCTGGCGTCAAGGGCGAGGCTGAGGATATGGTGCAGGCACTATTGGAAAGCCCGGTACTGGATGGCCTGATGGTCCTGGGTGTGGTGGGTGGGGTGCAGTCGATGTGGAAGTATATTGAGGAAAGGATGGGCAGCAAATCGATGACTGAAGGCTTTGCGCATGGAGCGATAGAGAGGTTTGAACGCTACTACCGCGATATGAATATTCTGAAAGACCGCTACGGTAAACCGGTACTGGTATCCCTCATTTTGCCTGTCGATATTGATATCATCGCCGGGACGGCAGCCCGGCTTACGAAGGAGACGGGCACGGCCTGCTACACGTCTTTCACACAGGCCTCCCGTGCCTACTCCGCTTTGAACAAATATGCGGGATACCTGAGAAAATCCCGCATTGGCAAATAAGCCTCTAATCAGCATTCGTCAGGCTTTGGGCATCTTGTCCACGGGAACGGCGGTCATGGTATGCATGGCCCTGGCCACCAATGTTTTCGTCTTTGCCTTTCACCGCGTAGACGTCCGCCTGTGTGAAGAGCACCTGCCGGCCGGATTTGATAACGTGGCCCCTGCATTCCAGGTAGTCACCGGCGGCGGGACGGAAATAGCTGATCTTGTATTCCATGGTCAGGATGCGCCTGTCCGTGGGTACCAGGGAAAAGCTGGCATAGCCCGCCGTGTGGTCGGCCATGGCTGCTACCAAACCGGCGTGCGCAAATCCGTCCTGCTGGAGATGGCGTTTCTCCAGCTTTAGCCTGGTGGTGAATTTGCCCGGCGACAGGGATACCGCCTTCATGCCGATATACTTGATGAACCCCTGGATGGCATCGCGCTTTAACTGGTTCAGCCTGTCCTTCTCAACTTTCATGGCTTTAATGCCTTAATACCATCCGTCGTACTCATCACATAGCCTGTAAACTATTTCCCTGCCGCGGGGCGAACTGCCCCAGGTGCCGAACACTGTGCGCGGCGCCCGGTAGAGTTTGAAAAGGGCACGTACTGCCAGTGTTAAGGCCTTCTCGTCTTTTGCGGACACGGTTATGACATCCTGGCTGACCTCCTCGATGGCGCTGTTCATGGTGTCCTCACGTATCAAGTCCCCATCAGCGGTGCGGCTCTTGCCAACCACGGCAGCCAGGGTGATCGTTGTCCCTGTTTCGCCGGCTATGCGGTCGAGGTCGGCTTGCCTGATGGGGTTGGGCGGGTTGGTTACCGGATCGAGCGGAAAATATCTCAGTACTGCGGTTAGCTCTTCCATCACTTTGCCTCCTTGGCTCCGCGGTCGATATCGAGGAATTCCTTGTAAATCCCTCGCTGCTGCTTGAGCGCCGGCCACTTCCTGATGAAGTAGTCCTTGGAGGGCTTTATCTCGTAGGTGCTGTGGCGGTAGAGGCTCTCGGGGGCGAACCTGTGCCAGGGCAACTGCTCCTGCGGGAATTCCGCCTTTATTTTGCCTTCCACGATGGAGAGCCTGCCGCGGATGGCGCAGATGCCGCACTCCACGGTCTGGTTGTCGCTCATGATGCGGATATTGCGCTCGTGGCAGACCGGGCAGATGCCGGGGTCGCCCTTATAGGAGTGGTCGCCCGTGCGGACGGCGTCCGCGACCTCCTTGCCAATACGGCGCGCCTTCTCCCTAGCCAGCGGGTCGCCGGCCGTCTCGCTCATGGCCTGTATATGGATGAGCTGCTTGTCGATAATGTGCATGCCCAGGAAGTGCAGCACGATGGTGGGCTGGAGGAAGGCATAGGATGTCCAGCCGCGCGTGGCGTAGGGCACGATGATAGCGGCGGGCTTGCCTATCATCTTCGAAGGACGGCTGGACAATATGAAGAGGCGGTCGATGAACTGTTTGATCACGGCCTCCACCTCCAGTATATAGCAGGGCGCGCCCAGCACAACGCCGTCGAACTCGTACATCATATTAAGCAGGTAATCGTGGCCGTCCCTGCCCTTGTGCTTGCAGTCCTTATCCAGGAACATGCAGACGGCGTCGCCTTCGCAGGGGAATATATCGTAGTTGGTCCACCTGACGATGTCGACCTCGGCCCCCTGTTCCTGCGCGGCCATCAGGGCTTCCTTGACCAGTATCTCCGTGTTGCCAAGCTTGCGGCAGCTTCCCACGATGCCCAGTATCTTCATGCCCGTTACCTCCTTTTCTTTTGTTGTCATCGCGAGGAGCGGAGCGACGCATCCTTGCAGGCTAAGGCCAAATATATAAAGATTGCCGCGGCCTTTCAGGCCTCGCAATGACAGCTCATATTATCGTCATCGCGAGGAGCGGAGCAACTTGGCGATCTCCGTGGATTGCTTCACTGCCTGCCGCGCCTTCGGCTCCCAGCTTCGGCTTATCGCAATGACATGATGCCGGGCGGGTTTAAAAACCCGCCCCTACGGGTGTTTCTGCCCCCAATCGATTTTAACAACCGCCCACAAATCGGCTAAACGTAGGGGCGTACCTTCAGGTGCGCCCGGGTCATCGGGCAGGCTTAAAAGCCCGCCCCTACGGGTGCGTCCGTGCCCTAAGTCACCAGTTTGAAAAGCGGGCGGGCTATCTCGCCTGAGGAGTACCGGTCCCCGGCGAAGACGGCCGACCCCTCCATGCTCACCTTTCTGCCCATAATGTCCATGGTAGCCTCCTCCGGCTTGAGGCCGACGATATTACCCATGATCCAGGGCCCGTCGTCCAATTCTACGATCGCCACGATATAGGGCGCCTCGGACTCGCGGCCCTCGGCGGCCACGTAATTGACCGTAAAGGTCTGGATAACGCCGCCGCCCTTCAATTCAATAACCGTAAAATCCTGGCCTCCGCATCTGGCGCAGACCAGTCTCGGCTGTGCCGATAGCTCCCCGCAGCCGCCGCATTTCAGGCCGCTCAGCCTGCCCTGCTTCAGCCCTTCGTTAAAATCCTTGAAAGTGAGTTTAGCTTCCATATCATTCCTCCGTGCTCTTTATCTCACCAGCCTCGTTTAAGTATGATGTTGCATAGCGTGCCGCCGTCGCCGCCCAGCGTATCGGTCATGCCCACCCTGGCGCCGTCCACCTGCCGTTCGCCGCATTCGCCGCGCAACTGCCTGACGATTTCGAAGGCCTGCGCCGCGCCCGTGGCGCCTACCGGGTGGCCCTTGGCCTTGAGCCCTCCCGATGGATTTACGGCTATCCTGCCGCCGATTTTAGTATCGCCCTTCTCTACAGCTTCCCCTGCAGTGCCATAAGGGAAGAAGCCCAGGCTTTCCAGGGCTATCAGTGCGGCGATGCTGAAGCAGTCATGCAACTCGATAACGTCGATGTCCTTTGGGCTGAGGCCTGACATTTTATAGGACTGTCCGGCGGCCAGTTCCCGGGAACGGATGCGCGGGAGGAATTCCTTCTGGCTGAGCAGGTTGCCGGCCGAGGCCTGGCCCACCCCGGCTATCAGCACCGGCTTTTTAGTGAGCTTCTTAGCCGCCTCCTCCGAGGCTATTATCAATGCGGCCGCCCCGTCCGTAAAGGGGCAGCAGTCGGCTAATTGCAGGGGCGAGGCCACCAGGGGGCTCTTCCGTGCGTCCTCGAGGGTCATCTCCTTCTGGAACTGCGCCTTCGGATTGCGGGCGCCGTAATAGTGTGAGTTAATGGATACCTGGTAAAGCTGCCTTTTCAGCTTCTCCAGCGGGATATTGTATTTTTTTGCGTAGAGATGCGTGAGCATGGCGAAGACGCCCGGGAAGGTCAGTCCCGCGGCGTACTCGTAGCGGCTGTCGCTGGCCATGGCGAAGGTGCGGGTAGCGAGGGGTGTGCCCATTTTCGTAGCGCACTCGGCGCCGCCTGCCAGGACGATGTCGTACTGTCCCGAGGCCACCCAGATGAAGGCGTCGCGTATGGCAGCCGAGGCTGAGGCACAGGCGTTCTCGTACCTGTTGGCCGGTATGCCGGCCATGCCCAGATAGTCGGCAGCGAAAGCCTGCAGGTGTGCCTGCCCCTCCTCGAAGTCGCCGAGGAAATTACCCATAAAGAGTGCCTGCACCCGTCCGGGTTTGATGCCTGATTCGTTGATAGCCTCAACGGCAGCCTCGCCGAAAAGCTCGACCGCTGTCCTGGGCTGTTTGCCCGTAAACCTGGTCATCGCTACGCCGACAATTGCGACTTTCCTCATCAATTTACCTCCTGCCAAGGATTGTTTTATCAGGAAGAAAGTATATCATACGGTTGCGGCCGGTTGAACCTTGCGAACATGTAACGCGGATGTAATTTTCGCTATAACAGCATGGATATGCTAATATTGTAAAGAACTTACATGACGTACAGTATCAGCCGCATGCCTCTCACCAGGCTCCGTAAATAACAACATCACAGGAGACCGACTTGTCCCCGAATTACCGAGAAAATACCAGAAATATAGCTATTGTTGCCCATGTCGACCATGGCAAGACCAGCCTGGTGGATGCCCTGCTCAAGCAGAGCAAGGTATTCCGCGAGAACCAGCAGATGGGCGAACTGATAATGGACCGCAACGCCCTGGAACGCGAGAAGGGCATAACCATCCTGGCCAAGAACACCGCCGTGATGTTCCGCGGCGTCAAGATCAACATCATCGATACGCCCGGCCACGCCGACTTCAGCGGCGAGGTGGAGCGCGTGGTGAATATGGCGGACGGATGCCTGCTGCTGGTGGACTCGGTGGAAGGCCCCATGCCGCAGACGCGCTTCGTTCTGCGCCAGGCCTTCGAGAAGGGGCTTAAGCCTATCGTGGTGATAAACAAGATAGACCGTGAGAACGCTCGCATTGAGGAGGTGGTCAGGCTTACGCAGGACCTCTTCCTGGAGATAGCCACCGACGCCAGCCAGCTCGATTTCCCCGTGCTTTACGCCAGTGCCCGCAACGGCACCTGCACCGCCGACCCGGCAGTGGAGGGAACGGATATGGTGCCGCTTTTCGAAGCTATACTCAAGCAGGTCCCGCCGCCGGCCATCGACGACGGCCCCTTCCAGATGCTGGTGTCCAACCTCGATTATGACAGCTACAGGGGGCGCTTTGCCCTCGGCAGGGTGCGGCGCGGCAGCGTAAAGCCCAAAGATATACTGGCGGTCATCGGCGCCGACGGCGTACCTCACAAATACGAAATAACCGACGTCTTTACCTTCATGGGATTGACCAGGCTGCCGGTGGAAGAGGCCTCGGCCGGCGAGATAATCGCCCTCACCGGCCTCGAAGAAGTCAGCATCGGCGACACGGTGGTTGACCCGGAGCATCCCGATGCCATGCCGCGCATTGAGATAGGCGAGCCCACGGTGAAAATCACCGTGGGTGTGAACAGTTCTCCCTTCGCCGGGAGGGAGGGCAAATACTGCACCTCGCGCCAGTTACGCGAGCGTCTCTACCGCGAACTCGAGGTAAACATCAGCCTGCGCGTGCAGGATACCGACAGTCCCGACCTCTTCCTGGTATCCGGCAGGGGCGAGCTGCACTTAGCCATACTGGTGGAGACCATGCGCCGCCAGGACTACGAGTTCGAGGTATCGCGTCCCGAGGCCATCACGCGCGAGGTGGGGGGCAAAGTGCACGAACCCGTGGAAGCGGTTATTTTAGATACACGGGAGGATTACATCGGCGTGATAACCGAGATGCTGGCTAAGAGGCTGGGCCGGATGACCAATATGCATAACGACGGGCGTGGCAACCTGCGCATGGAGTTCCAGGTGCCCACGCGCGGCCTCATCGGCTTCCGCAGCGCCTACCTGTCCGCCACCCGCGGCGAGGGTATCGTGAATACAGAATTTATAGGCTATGAGCCCTGGGTGGGCGAGATATCCTCCACGCGCAGCGGGGCGCTGGTGGCAGCCGAGGAAGGCATTGCGGTGACCTACGGCCTCAACAACGCCCAGGAGCGGGGCATCACCTTCATCGACCCGGGCACGCCGGTCTACGAGGGCATGATAGTAGGCATGAATTCCCGCCCCACCGACCTGGCGGTCAACATCTGCAAGGAAAAGAAGCAAACTAATATCCGCGCCTCCACAGCCGATATCGCGGTCAGGCTTACGCCGCCGCTCAAGATGAGCCTGGAGGAGTCTATGGACTTCATCAACGGCGACGAACTGGTGGAGGTCACACCCAAGAACATCCGCCTGCGCAAACGGCTGTTAACACAAAACGCGCGGTTCAGGGCGAAGAAGGCGTCGGAACGGGGAGAGTAGGAAGAGACTTGTAGGGGCGTACCTTAAGGTGCGCCCGGATCAACGGGCGGGTTTGAAAACCCGCCCCCACAGAATATTCAGTTCGCGTCCCGCTTCAAGGCCAAATATAGCTGCCGGAGCTGTTCGCCGGTACCCTCAATTTTCGCTACATCCCGGGGCTTTTTGGCCAGGGCCGTAACGCTCCCCGACCAGGTCATGCCGCAGACCGCCGCATAGGTTTTCATATTATCGATAGCTGCGCCGATGCCCTCTTCGGCCACGGCGATACCGGCAAAGCGCTTATCTTCCAGCCTGGTCCAGATCGGGCAGGTCCTGTCCATGAAATTCTTCAGCAGCCCTGAGACCATCTCGAAATAGACAGGTGTGCCGAAAACTATGGCATCGGCCTGCAGCAGCTTCGGATATATGCCCGGCATATCGTCCTTGATGGCGCAGAGGCCTTTCCTGTTTTTGCCGCCGGCTTCGCAGGCCAGGCAGCCGTTGCACATTTTGATATCAAGCTTACGCAGCAGCAGGAATTCCGAATCCGTGCCATCCGCAACGGCCAGGGCGTGAAGATACTTCAGCATCCACTCGGTGTTGCCGTTGCGGGGCGAGCCGCACACGATGACCAATTTCATTGAACGACTATAATCCTCTCAGCATGGACGAGAGGTTTCGTGCGCAAAAGCGATGGGTGATTCTATTTTTTCTCGCTGTACTGCTCTCTGAGCACCCTCTTCAAGATTTTACCGGTGGCACTGGTTGGCAGGGACGCCATAATGATCACACGCTTGGGCGCCTTATAGCCGGCCATACTGTCCTTGCAAAAGGCGATTATCTCTTCTTCAGTGAGTGTTACTCCCGGACGTGCAACTACGAAGGCGGTTACCGCTTCGATCCACTTGGGATCGGGGAGGCCCAGCACCGCTGCCTGTGCGACCTTGGGGTGCTTGGTGATCATGCCCTCCACTTCCTGCGATGATACATTCTCGCCGCCGCTCTTGATCATATCCTTCTTGCGGTCGGTATAGAAAACGTTGCCTTCATCATCCATAGAACCGAGGTCGCCTGTATGCAGCCAGCCGCTGGAAAGCGTCTTATCCGTCTGCTTCTCTTTCTTCCAATATCCCAACATGACTGCTGGACCCCTGATGACTAATTCGCCGATGATGCCCGGCGCCACCTCATGGTCCTGCTCGTCGAAGACCTTCACGGAGACGGCTGTATCCTGGATGCCGATGGAACTGATGTTCTTCTCAAAGCTCTCGGGCGTGGAAGTCGTGCCGACCGGGCTGCTCTCGGTCTGCCCCCAGTAGTTCCTCCACTGGATTTCAGGCTTGAATTTTTTCCAGGTATCGAGCACCGTCCTGGGCATAACAGCGCCGAAAGACACGCATTTTTTCAACGAGGACAGGTCGAACTGGCCGAAATTCGGCATCATGGGTAGCAGGGCGTAAACCGTTGGAGGGTAGACCCACATGCTGATCTTTTCGTCCTGGGTTTTCTGAAGGATATTGTTGGGGTCGGGAGCGTACCCGATGACGGCCTTCCCGCCAAAGGTGATGGTGCCGTTGAGGACGGTGGTTCCCGCCACATGGAAAAGCGGGATATCTATAATAACGGAGTCCTCCCGCCTGAAATCAACGTCGCAGGCCAGGTGTAAAATACTCATATAGTAGTTCAGATGGCTGGTCATCACACCTTTGGGGAAGCTCTCAGTCCCCGTAGTATAGATAAGCGTTGCCATATCATTGGACTCGATGATGACCTCGGGTTCGGTGAAAGGGTACGACCCTTTGAAAAAGTCCGCCGTGTTCACCCATTTATCGGGTATGGGCGCCTTGCCGAAGTCGAAGCAGCCGAATATTTGAACGCCCTTGAGCTTGTCTTTTATCTCCAGTACGGAATTTGCCAGTGAATCTTCCACGAAGAACGCCTTGGGTTCCCCATCGTTGATAATGTACTCTATCTCATCGCCCTTGAGCATAAAGTTGATGGGCGCTGATATGGCCCCTATCTTCGCCAGGCCGAAACGGCAGTAGATGTAGTCGAGGCTATTGTGGCTCATCAGCGCCACCCTATCGCCCTTTTTGATTCCCAGCGCGGCGAACGCATTGGCAGCCATGCAGCTTTTTTGGTTAAGAGTTTTGAAAGACACCCTCTCATCCCCGGCTACCAGTGCAATCTTGTCCACGAACCTTTCAGCCGACCGTGTGACGAGATCGCCGATAGCCGCCCTCCTCAAAAGATTTTCCTGCAGTTTGTTTAAGCTCATGTCAACCTCCCCTATATTAATTTTTTATCCTGGTACCATTTTGAATGGTCCAAATCCTACTTAATAATGCCGCACAACCTTTGGGCATCTCTCTTACGGGACTCCAGAGGCTCGCCTTTGGCAAATTCGTACATGGAAAGCTTACAGGCCTGCCCCGAGCCGCCTCCGTGAGCCGCTGAATGACATAGAGCTCCGGCGCCGTATGTAAGGTTTTCTATGAGGCGCACGATCCTGGCCCGGTTTTCCGCCGTCGCTCCCCTGGCACCTTTATAAAACCTATCCAGGTAGTGAGAGATCTCGGGGTTCTTAAACTCTTTGTCGCTGGGAAGCGTGGTAATAATTCCGCCGACGATATCCTCTGCCAGCCTGACCAGCTCATACACCGCCTTGGAAGTTATATACTTTGTGTTATTCCCCAGCAGCATATCCGGAATCATCCCCACTCCATCGTGCCACGTTGACTTGACGCACGAAGCAATACCGCATGAATACATCATCTCATTGTACATGATCATGTCAGTGATTTTGTCACGTATATGGGATACTGTTGAGTTCCATTGTATTCTGCATAGGTCTGTACCGCCCCGATGAGTACGTCAGTCCATCCTGTTTTGCATCCTCCTGTCGTCGGCCGGTGAGTACCGCCGATCAGATTAACCAGCATCCCTGTAAACTCAACTTCGCCGCACATAAAAACCCTCTCCCAGGGGACGAATACATCGTCGAAAATGACTACAGTCTCGTGGAACCCGTATTTAATATTACCCATGTCCCATTCCGGACTTTCTATGCGCCGGTCATCCTGTGAATAGCGGGCCGAGATGTTTTTAATACCTTTGGCATTGCCGGGCACGGCGCAGGCGACGGCGTAGGCTTCCGCTCCGGGACCGTGCGTAATGCAGGGAAGAACTATTTTCTCGTAAGTAACGACCGAGCCCGTCTGACACAGCTTGGCGCCCCGCAGCACAATCCCCTCTTTATTCTTATCCACCACCCGCAGGTACATATCGGGATCTTCCTGCAGGTGAGCCGGCACCTTTCGGTCACCTTTGGGATCAGTTAACGCCGGACACCCAACCAGGTCATTTTTTTGAAAGTATTTGATGTATTCCACGACGTTGTTATAGTAATGGGTGCCTTTAGCTTTATCTGTTTCTTGTGCAGTAAGTAAAAGCGCCGGGAAGGAATTTTGCACGCACCTGAAGGAACACATACCTATGCGCCTGTTGGCAAAGCGCGTGATATCCACTTTCCTGATATTGTCTTCAACCGTTTGCGGTACATGCGTCCAGCGGCTGATGATTTCTCCCGTGAGGTGCGATTTACATTGCAGGGACTCCTGGAGATCTTTTTCATGCTGCATATCATATGTCTCGGCGATCGCATTTATCATCGGCCTTACCTTGGGATGATTAATGACTTCCGGCCCTTTGACCTTCCCTCCGTCAATATAGAGCTCGAAATTCATATTTATCATGTCCTGGATGTACTGCTTACCCGTTTTCATTGCGCCGCTCCTTTAAAAGACAATTTCAACCGCCATCCCGTAATATACCGTCATTGCGAGCGCAGCGAAGCAATCTTAAAGATTGCCGCGGGACTTTGTCCCTCGCAATGACGAGAGTGTAGGGCGGGTTTTCGAAAATCGCCCCTTATAATTACATTAAATCCTCTTTTTCGAACCCCGTGAAGAAGCAACTCGCTGCCGGTGTGGCAGGTCGGCCCGGCCGGTTCGGCTTTGACAAGCAAAGTGTCCGTGTCGCAGTCCTTGGAGATGGATTTTACCCTCAGCACGTTGCCGGAGGTGCTCGCCCTTGTGCCACAGCTCCTTGCGGCTGCGGCTCCAGAACACCATCTCGCCCTGCTCCAGTGTAAGCCTCAGTGATTCCTTGCTGGCATAGCCCAGCATCAGCACAGTGCCGTCCTTGGCATCCTGCACTATGACGGGGATAAGTCCTTTATCATCAAATTTCAACATAATTTGCTCCTTTAGAATAGTGACGGATGGCGACAGGGGCAATCAGGATACGGCCAGCGCCTCGGCCAGGTCTATATCGCCGGTATACAGCGCCTTGCCGATGATGGCCCCTTCCACGCCCAGCTCCGCCAGTTTCCTGATATGCTCCTGTGATGAGATGCCGCCGGAGGCGATGACAGGTATTTTCAGGCTCCTGACCAGCTCGGCGGTGATCTCGAAGTTGGGCTCGGTCAGCGTGCCGTCCCTCTTCACATCGGTATAGATGATGCGCTGGCGCCGATGGCGGCCATCATAATGCTGAGTTCAAGCACCGTCATGGCCGATACCTTCAGCCAGCCGTGCGTGGTGACGTAGGAGTCGCGGGCGTCGATTCCGACAACAATGGCCTCACCGAATCTCTTGATGATCCGCCTGGTCAGCTCTGCCTGTTCGACCGCCACCGTGCCCAGTATGACACGTTTCACGCCCAGCTTGATGAGCTGCTCGACGACCTCCTCCCGCCGGATGCCGCCGCCCAGTTCCACGGCCAGGCTGGTATTCTTCACGATGTTGTGGATGGCCTGCGAATTGCGCACCTCGCCGGCAGCCGCGCCGTCCAGGTCCACCAGGTGCAGCCATTGTCGCCCCTTTCTCCTGCCATTTAAGCGCCGTGGCTACGGGGTCGTCCGAGAAGACCGTCTCCTTGCTGTAGTCGCCCTGGTAGAGACGTACGCATTTCCCGCCTTTGAGGTCGATCGCCGGTATGATCTCCATATTAGCCCTTTAAGATTACCCCCTTATGCTCAAGTGAGTCAATTGCCGCTTTATCGTAACCCAGCTCCAGCCTGTATCTCCTCCGTATGCTCACCCAGCCGCGGCGCCCGGACGGCTTCACGGGTTTCCATGTCGGAGGCCCTGCCGGGAAGGCGTGGCCAGCTTCATTTTGCCGATGCCCGGATACTCCATGTCGAACAACATTGCCGGGCGCCGGCACCTGCGGATCTTCCATCACCTCGGGCACCTCCTTGACCGGAGCGCAGGGTACGCCGGCGGCCTCCAGTTTACGCATATTTCGTCAGCCGGGGAATTTCTTTAATTGGCGGCCAGCTTCGGCTACGAGCTCATCGCGGTGGAGCAGCCTGCCTTCAGCGGTACTGTAGCGGTCGATCACTGCCATGCTTCTCAAGTCCCAGCGCATTGCAAAAAGCCTGCCAGAACTTCTCATTTGTGACACCGATGAATACATAGCTGTCCGCCATCTGGAAGCACTGGTAGGGAGTGAAGGCCGGGTTGGCCGAGCCCATCTTCGGCATGATGAAGCCTGTCAAGGAGTAGGCAGCGATGAAGAAGCTCATGAAATAAACAGCGGTGTCGAAGAAGGCAGCATCGATCAACTGGCCCCTGCCCGTCTTCTCCGCGTGCGATGACGGCCAGCAGCAACGCCATAGGCTGCCATGAAAGCAGTGGCAGGCCGACGACATTGGGCGCAACGCGTACGGGCGGCCTGCCCGGCTCGCCCGTGGTAGCCATCAAGCCGGACATGGCCTGTATCACCGGGTCGTAGGCCGGCCTCTGGCTGTAAGGTCCGGTCTGGCCGAAACCTGATACCGAGCAATAGATGATGCGCGGGTTGAGCCTGTCTATCTCTGTGTAACCGATGCCCAGCCTGTCCGCCACGCCCGGCGTGAAGCTTTCCATGATAATATCCGCCTGCGAAGCCAGCCTGTGGGCGATCTCCTTGCCTTCGGGCGACTGCAGGTTGAAGGCCAGGCTGCGCTTGTTGCGGTTGATGTTATAGAAGGCGACGGCGGCAGGCCGCGGCGGAAGGGTTCGCCCTGCAGGGGCTCGATTTTTATTACGTCCGCCCCGCCTGCGCCAGCATCAGCCCGCAGGTGGGGCCGTCCCCGGCTTGGCTGAAATCCAGCACTTTCAAACCTTTGAGTGGCAGCATGGCGTCCTCCTTAGTCCGGCCGCGGAAATAAAAATATTTATAACACTATATATCGTTGTTTACAATACCGCAACACACATATATTATTTCGGCCATTGACTTACAAAAAATGCGACTGTATACTTTGGGCACTATAGTTATGGGGGAATTCTATGAAGCTGTCGTGTCTGCAGGAAAATCTTAATAAAGGCCTCGGCATTATCGGCAGAGCCGTTGCGTACAAGGACGACTCTACCTATCACGCAGAATGTACTGATATCCACCGATCAGTCGCAGCTCAAGTTGGCCGCCACCAACCTGGAGATAGCCATAAGCTGCTGGATCGGCGCCAAGATAGAGAACGAAGGTCCATCACCATCCCTGCCCGTGTGTTGACCGAATTTGTCAATTCGCTGCCCAGCGATATCATCAGCCTGAATCTCAAGCATCATACACTGGAGCTTAAGTGCGGGCGTTACGAAGCCAGGATCAACGGCCTGGACGCCGCCGATTTCCCGCCTATCCCCCAGGTGGGTGACGGTTTCAGCACCAAGGTTAAGGCCGAGGAGCTCAAACTGGCCATCAGCCAGGTGGCCTTCGCCGCCGCCACCGAGGAATCACGTCCTGTGCTGACCGGCGTGCAGACCGAGTTCGAGGGCAGCAAGATGACCATGGCCGCCGCCGACGGCTTCAGGCTGGCCGTGCACCGCGACAACCTGATCGAGCCGGTCAAGGAAAAGGTGGCCATGATCATCCCGGCCAAGGCCTACCACGAGCTTAACCGCCTGATGGGCCGAGCCGACCAGGAGATCGAGATAACGCTCAATTCTCAGAAGAGCCAGGTGCTCTTCAAGCTGAAGGGCATCGAGATGGTCTCGCAGCTCATACAGGGCAATTTCCCCAACTACTCGCAGCTGATACCGCAGACCTACGGCACCAAGGCGCGCATCGACGTGGCCGAATTCCTGCGTGCCATCAAGATGGCCGCGATCTTCGCCCGTGATGGCAGCGGCATCGCCAGGGTGATCGTTACCCCGGGCGCCACGGCGGAGGCCGGCAAAATAACCATCTCCGCCCGCGCCGACGAGATAGGCGACAACATAGGCGAGATAGACGCGCTGGTGGACGGCGAAGCGGCCAAGATAGCCTTCAACGCCCGCTACCTGGCGGATGTGCTCTCCGTGGTCAAACAGGCGCAGGTATCGCTGGAAGTCACCACCCCCTCCAACCCGGGTGTTATCCGCCCCGTCGGCA
>CAVWAG010000017.1:0-40364 GCA_963752975.1 uncultured Chloroflexia bacterium | reverse complement strand
AATCGGCCTGGGGTGACTGGACAACCTGCAACGCCAAATTCCCGCTCGGACTCTCGCATCTGTCCAAAAGTATCAGGGACAAAGGCTATACCTCGGGATTCTGGCTGGCGCCTTTCGTCGTTGACCCTCGCTCTAAATTGGCCGGGCAGCACCCCGACTGGATGGTCAAAGATAAAAAGGGAAAACCGATTATCAGCGGCTATTTCTATGACTTCTACGGATATGCTCTCGATCTTACCCAGCCCGCCGGTCCTGGAACATGTCCGCTCATTGCTGAATACCATTGCCCATGATTGGGGCTTTGGCTTCGTCAAGACCGATTTCGTTTATGCCGGCGGCCTTCCCGGCATCAGGCAAAACCCAAAGATGACCAGGGCGCAGGCCTTCCGCAAAGGCATGGAAGCCGTCCGGGAGGGCATCGGCGAAGAGACTTTCCTGCTGGGCTGCGGCTGCCCGTTCGGCCCGGCCGTGGGCATTGTCGATGCCATGAGCATCGGCCCCGATACGGCCCCCAATTGGACCCCCTACCTATGGACGGTGAAATGGGCCACGCCGATCATCAAAAGCGAGAAATCCATCGGGTCTCTGCGCAATAATATCCGCCATACTCTCAATCTGAGCGCGCTTCACCGCAAATGGTGGTGGAACGATCCCGATTGTCTCATGGTACGGAACTATGATACGACGCTGAACAGATGAAGAGGTCAAGAGCAACCTCAGCCTGATTGGGCTGAGCGGCGGTCTGATGATAGACAGCGATGACCTGACGCGCCTGCCGGAGGAACGGCAAAGCTGGGTCAGCCTGCTCACGCCGGTATTGAGAGCGGGCGGCCGCCCGCTTGACCTGCTCGAAGCGCGAGATGGCCGAGCTATATGTTCTGCCTGTTGAAAAGAACGGGATGCGAGTGGCACGATGTCGCCGTATTCAACTGGAGCGATAGGCGCCGGCCGACCGCATACTTAACCTTTGAGGCTCGGCTTATCAACGCGGGTGAGAAACTGCAGCATCTTTGATTTCTGGCAGCGGAGCCATCGGATTGCCGCAGGACGGGGAAATTGACGCTCGGGGAACATTCCCGTCTCACGGCTGCCGCCTGCTGCGCATCTGTCAAAGTTGACAGAACCGCTGACTGGTCGGCGATACGCTGCATATCACGCAGGGCTGCGAGACTGAAGTCCTGGCAGGTGACAGGCAGAACACTCCAGATAAAACAATCGACCTGGGACGCAAGGCAGAAGGGTCACTCTGGCTCATGGCTGCCGGGCAAACTCACCTCCGCTGCCTGCGGCTAGCGAGCCTATCCGCTTCGAAAAGAAAATGATGGATTATATAGGCTGGCGCTGAATTTCCGGGGCAAACGCGGAGATAATAATTCAGTGGGAATAAGAGGAGCGCTACCGTGACTAAATCAAAATATCCCGTGGTTCGTATTCGGCACATTCTTCGCCTTCATGCTCTTCCAGCAGGCTGAAAGGCTGGTTATCGGCCCGCTGACCACGCCCATCATGGACGAATTTAAAATCAATGAAGCGCAGATGGGGCTGGTCTTTTCCGGCGCACTTGATCGTGGGGGCTATACTTTACCCGGTCTGGGGTTACCTCTATGACCGCTTCGCCCGCACCAAGCTGCTGGCGCTGGCGGCCCTCATCTGGGGCGCCACCACCTGGCTGAGCGCGGCAGTGCAGACCTTCCCGCTTTTCGTAGTCACCCGCTCGTCCACCGGCATTGCCGATTCCAGCTACCCGGGGCTTTACAATATCACCAATGATTACTTTGAGCCCAAGGAGCGCGGAAAGATCATGGGGCTGCTGCAGATCGCGCAGCCGCTGGGCTATCTTGTTGGCATGATACTGGCGCTGATAATGGGAGGCATAATCGGCTGGCGAGGTGTGTTTTACGTCACGGGCGCCGTAGGATTCGTGATGGCCATCGTCATCTTCTTCGGCGTAAAGGAGCCGCAGAGCGGCAGCACCGAGCCCGAATTGCAGGGCATCGAGCAGAAAGGGGATTACCGCTTCAACTGGAATACCGCACTCGGCCTTTTCAAGAAAAAATCCCTGCTTTTCCTCTTCCTCAACTGCTTCACCGGTGTCTTTCCCTGGCAGGTATTGACCTTCTGGTTCTTCCGCTACCTTGAAACCGGGCGGGGCTACGACTCCACCACGGTGCTCATCACCATGGTAGTTGCCGTGCTGATGCTGGCCGCGGGCTATCCCATCGGCGGCATACTGGGTGACTATTTCTTCAAGCGCAACCAGCGGGGGCGCCTGCTGGTCAGCGCGGCCGGCATCCTCATCGCCCTGGTGCTGCTGGTATTTGCCATCATGGTGCCCTATAACGCAGATGTTCCTCTTCGGCTTCCTGCTGGCCTTCACCTGCATCTTCATGCCGTTTGCTTCGCCCAACGTGGTGACCACCATTTACGATATGACGCTGCCCGAGGTGCGCAGCACGGCCAACGCCCTGCAGAACTTCTTCGAGCAGGTCGGCTCCTCGGTGGCGCCGCTGGTCGCCGGCATTATCGCCGACAGCTCATCCCTGCAGAATGCCATACTGATCATCTGCGTATCTGCCTGGACTCTCTGCTTCATCTTTCTCTGCTATCGCGGCCTACCTGGTGCCCAAGGACCTGCAGGACCTGCGCAACCAGTTAAAGCAACGGGCCGAGATTGAGAGGGCGCGCGGCATAGCCAGGTAGAGGACAAATATGAAAAAGGATATCAAGTTTGCGGTGGCGCTTTCGGCGCTGGGCAACCCGGGCGACCGCTTCATGTCCGGCTACAAGAAGGACAGGTCCATCGAGGAAATGTTCGCCCTGGCCGCTGAGGCCGGCATCGAAGGGCTCGAGTTTGTCTATGGCAGGGACATCAGCAAGGGCAATGTCAACCAGATCAAAGAATACATGGACAAATACAAGATGAAGTGCTGCGACGTCCTGCCCAACCTCTTCGGCCGGCAGGAGTATATCAAGGGATCGATATCATCCAGGCAGCCGGAAGTGGTGGAGCAGGCCAAAGAGGAGATCCGCGACGTTATCGATATCACTAAAGAGATAGGCGGCAACCTGGTCAATATCTGGGCCGGGCAGGACGGCTTCGATTACCCCTTCGAAGTTGATTACCTGAAATCCTGGGAGAGCATGATAGAGGTTCTACAGGAGGCGGCCGGTTACGACCCGGCGGTCAGATTGGGGCTTGAGTATAAATTCAAGGAGCCGCGGGTGCACAACTTCATCTCCACGGTGGCCAAGTCGCTGCTGCTCTGCAAGGCTGTGCACCGTCCCAACGTGGGCGTCATCCTGGATATCGGCCATGCCATACTGGCCTATGAGAACGCCGCCGAGTCCTTCGCCCTGACCAAGCTGTTCGGCAGACAGGCTATTTCTGCTTGCATATCAATGATACCCGGCCCGACTGGGACTGGGACCTCAACGTCGGCTCGGTGCATTTCCTGGATACGCTGGAATGGCTTTACTGGGTGGACAGAGATAGGCTACGATGGCTACTATACGCTGGACATCTGGCCGGCGCGCATGGATACCGTGGAGGCCATAAAGGAGTCCATTGAGTGGATCAAGGCCATGCGCCGCGCCCTGGAACGCATCGGCGCTAAGTCGATCGAGCAGATGCTGGCCGAGGGCAACCCGGCCAAGACCATGCGCATCGTGCGCGAAGCCATATTCAGCTGATAATATGAAGACGGACTCTCAACTGTGCCGCCGTCGACCTGGGAGCGTCAGGCGGCAAGGTCATGCTGGGCAGCTTCGACGGTGCGAGAGTTGCGCTGCAGGAGATATACCGCTTCCCCAATGGCCCGCTGCTGGTAGGAAACAGTATATACTGGGACGTGCCGCGCCTTTTCGAAGAGGTCAAGAAGGGACTGGGTATGGCCGGCAGGACGGCGAAGCCGGATTCTATCGGGCTGGATGCCTGGGGCAACGATTTCTGCCTGCTGGGCCGGGATGGCAACCTGCTGGAAAACCCCCACTCTTACCGCGACCCGCGCACGGATGGCGTTATGCAGAAAGCCTTTGAGGTCATGTCCCGCGGCGAGATCTACCGGCGCACCGGCGTGCAGTTCATGCAGCATAATACGCTCTTCCAGCTTTACTCCATGGTGCTGGCCGGCTCCCCCCTGCTGAAATCCGCTGCCACTTACCTGATGATTGCCGACCTGTTCAACTACTGGCTGTGCGGCGCGAAATGCTGCGAATTCACCAATGCTACCACCACGCAGTTCTTCGACCCGTATACTAAGGATTGGTGCCTGCCGGTAATGGAAGCCTTCGGGATCCCGGTTGACATCATGCCGCCGGTCGCCATGCCTGCCACGAGACTGGGGACGCTGCAGTCACTGTTGCGGGATGAATTGGGCCTGCCCGCCGTGCCGGTTATAGCAGTGGGCACGCACGATACCGCCTCGGCGGTCAGCGTGGTTCCTTATAGTAGGGGCGTTCCTTCCAGTGCGCCCGCAGAGATATCTTCATCATCCGGGGGCGCTGCTTTTCTCAGCTCGGGCACATGGTCATTGCTGGGTGTGGAGGTGAAGGAGCCGCTTATCAGCCAGGCCGGTCTGGAGCACAACTTCACCTGCTATGGCGGAGTGGGCGGCGCCTGGCTGGTCTGGAAGAATATCCAGGCACTCTGGGTGCTGCAGGAGTGCATACGCTCCTGGGAAGGGAGCGGCCTGCCAGGCGGCCTTGAAGAGATAATAAGTATGGCGGAAAAGGCGCGGCCCTTCGGCTCTCTTATAGATGTGGACGATCGACTGTTCCTAACTCCGGGCGATTTCCCCGTCCGCATCGCCGAATACTGCAGGCGCAGCGGGCAGGCGCCGCCGGAAAGCGCCGGTGAAACGGTCCGCTGCATTTTGGAATCGCTGGCGCTCAAGTACCGCTATACCTTCGAGAAGCTACAGGAAGTAATGGGCCGGAAATTGAGCCGCATACATGTCATCGGCGGCGGTTCGCGTAATACGCTCCTGAACAGCTTCACAGCCGGGGTCACCGGCGTACCCGTTGTAGCCGGGCCGGCCGAGGCCACGGCGCTGGGCAACTGCATGGCGCAGTTGATGGCGCTGGGCGAAGTGAAGTCGCCCTCGGAAGCTGAAGAGATCGTCAGGCGGTCATTTGATACTGTAACCTACCTGCCCGGTGACGCCGCCGGCTGGGATGAAGCCTGCGGGCGGTTCAATGCCATTGCCAGGCCAGCCTCCGTCATTGCGGTGAGCCGAAGCTGCGAGCCGAAGGCGCGGCAGGAAGCGAAGCAATCTTTGGATCAGGATATGTAACATCTTTAGATTCAGCCCACATCGAATACTTGGAGAACCTCATCAAAGAGGGGACCTTGCGTGCATCCGGACCCGTTATCGATACTCCTCAAAAATCAGCGATGCTTATTCTTTCCGTGGCAAGTCGAACGGAAGCACAAGATTTGATTTCAAAGGATCCCTACATGATCCAAGGGCTCGTCTCAGAATCAACCATGATAGAACCCGGTCTTCGGTATCTTCCAAAATTGGAAGAACAAATAGTTTGCATTTTTAGATAAATTCTATTGTCTCCACGGGTGAGGTAAGGCAAATGGGAAAAGAAATGAAACTCAAGCTTATCAGCGATATCTATTTAGTTGGCTGTGCGTTGACTGCAGTGATCCTGTTTACAATTGATTGCTGTAAAGGGAAAGAGGTCATACTACATGTGATCGGGCTAATCTTTGCTATCCCATCATTGGCTTTTTGCATTTTCAGACTGTATTTAGATTTACGCGATTACCTTAAGTCACATCGGGATGTCAATAGTAAAAATGATGGATAACGCTGCAATACCCGGGGCGCAACCCTGTCTTTTTCGACGTAGTACTGTCTTTATTTGCGTGTAGCTGTTGCAGCATTTGGTATCCAGATCCAGGGTAATGCAAGCTTGTAATTAGAGAGAAAAAAACGTATACTGCAGAATCATGGATGTAGTTGTGAGTTTGGTAGTTGCAGTGATTCTCAGTTACCTCATCGGTTCCATCCCTTTTGCCTACATTGCCGGCCGTATGGTCAAGGGCGTTGATATTCGCAAGATCGGATCAGGTAATATGGGTGCCATGAATGTCTTTTACACGGTCGGCTTCTGGCCCGGTTTGCTAGTAGGCATAGGGGACGTCGGGAAAGGCGCTCTTGCGGTTTACGTAGGAACTCTCTTGCTCCAATTGTCGAGTGCGCAACCGCTCACTGTCACAATTATTCAAATGGTTTGTGGCCTATGTGCGATGGCCGGACATAGTTACCCGGTGTACTTCAAATTCAAGCGGGGCGGCAGGGGTGCTGCTACCGCCGGCGGCGTTGTGGCTTTCCTTGTTCCTATGGGGATACCACTCTTTATCGTTCTGTTTCTTCTGCTATTGGCCATAACCCGTTACCCTACGCTCTGCTACGCAGTAGCATTTCTTGTATTCCCTGCAATAGCATGGGTGCAATGGGCCACCCCTATTGATACCTGGCTCAATGCGTCCCTGCCGGGATTGGCCTGGCTGCAATCACGTGCAGTTATTCCCGCCCAGCATATCCTGCTCATCATTTATTCCCTTGTGCTTATTATATTACCTGTTTTATTTTATATTCCCAGGATCAAGCAGATATTGTCCAAATCGGGGAGCTTTCAAAAAGCAGCATTCAGGAAAGATTTAAAAAAGGACAAGCCGACGGGGTACTGACCATGAGCCTATAGGGTAAGCATAAAAACATGCGCTATGGCCTTCCCAGCGCCATATATCAAGCTTTTGGCTCATAAGGAGCGTTAAGTCCTTGCAGAAGATTATCTCGTTATATTCCCTTGCCATCTTGTCACCAAGATAATATTTTGCTCCCATTCTGCTCTCATAAAATTCGATTTTCGCAATGCCCCCTATGCTGAACCATTTCCTCTCCCACTCATTAGGCTTTTCATGTTTTGCGCCTGAAAGAAGAAGACGAAGATGAGGAATAATCACTACATAATTGAAGCTTGCTATTTAGGATATAATCGATTGTTATAAGGTCTAATTTTAGGGGTGTTACTGCGTCCCTCGCAATGACCGTAATAATATAGGATAATATATTGCAAAAGGATTGGTAACCTTGGAACAAAAATCATTGTACGAAGCCCGGGAATTGGTCGCGCAGGTTGGCAAAATCATGCTGGAGCGCAATCTTACCGATCTGGCCGGCGGCAACATCAGCATCCGCGTAGAAGATAGGGTTGTCATGTCGCCCAGCTATGCCGGCACGCGTAAGTTCTGGCAGCTCAAGCCTGAGGACGTGCTGGTGCTTGACCTGCAGGGCAAGCTGCTGGAAGGTGAAGGCAAAGTGTCCCGGGAGGCGCCGACCCACCTGAAGCTCCTCAATGGGTTCTACCCGCAGGGCCAGGCTGTGATACACGCCCATGCCCGCAATATCATGGTGTTTTGCGCCACCCGTCAGCCCATTCCACCTGTGCTCGAATACGCTTACAAGTTCGGCGAGATAAAGCTGGCTGAATACGCACGCGGTGGTGTTCACGGTGAGCAGTTGGCCGAAAATGTTTATCAGGCGCTGAAAGGCCAGGAGCAGAGGATGGCCAAACAGGCCGCGGCTGTGATGGTTCCCTGGCACGGCCTCTTCGCCGTGGGAAAAGATCTGTATTCGGTGCTGGACGCTGTGGAGCGCATCGAGGTCAATGCCCACTGCATACTTTACGGCAGGATGCTGCTCAATGACGATGACAAGCTGTACCGCTCCCGCCGTGACCTGGCCAAATACCTCGAGTCCGCCGGCGGGGAAGGCGAATAGCCTCCACCATGATTATAACCGTCACGCTGAATCCCGCTTTAGACCGGACCTATTTCGTCAGGGATTTCGAGTGGAACCGCACCATCCGCGCCTCGCAGTCCGTGCCGGGTATGGGTGGCAAGGCCACCGACGCCTCGTGGGTACTGGGCGAACTTGGCTATGCCAACCTGGCGCTCGGCTTTGCCGCCGGCGATACCGGCAGGCGTATGGAGAAAATGCTGCGGCAGCGCGGCTGCAAGACAGATTTTGTTTGGGTGGAGGGCGAAACGCGCACCAACATCGTAATAGTCAGCGACGAGGGTAAAGGTCAGAGCACACTGACCGAACCAGGCCTTCAAATCGATACACGGGACCTTGATAAACTCAAGGATAAATTCAGCGCCGCCTTGAAAAAGGCATCCTGCGTGCTCATCGGCGGCACTATTCCACCCGGACTGGAGGTTTCAATCTATACGGAGCTGATCAATCAGGCCAGGGAGGCCGGGCTGCCCGTTGTCTTCGATGCCAGCGGACCCGGGCTCAAAGCAGGCATGGAAGGCCGCCCCACCATCGCCAAGCCCAATATCGACGAGATCGCCGAGCTATACGGCCGTCCCGTCACTACTGTTGAGGAAGCTTATAAAGCTGGCAGAGAATTGCAGGATAAATACGGCGCCGCACTGGTCATCACGCTGGGCAAAGAAGGCGCGCTGGCCATGCTGCCCGGCTGTGCCTACCGTATACCGGTACTTCAAATACCCGTTGTCAGCACCGCCGGCGCCGGGGATGCTGTGCTGGCCGGCCTGGCGGCTGCCCTGTCGGAAGGCAAGCCTATTGAGGACGGCCTGCGCCTGGGCTTCGCTGCTGCCGCCGCCGTTTGCCTTATACCGGCCACGGCCGACTGCCGCCGCGCCGACGTGCAAAGGCTTTTGCCGCAGATCGAGTTAAAGCCTTATGCGGCGTAGCCGGCTTTAGTATCAGTATCTGGTGCCGGCTCGATATGCCTTATAATATACGGCAGTAATTTATCCGGTCCAATCCAGGTATATATAGTCATGGATAATGCACAACAGGTCCCCGAGCCGGGGCGATTATGGAATAAAAACTTCCTGCTTTTATGGCAGGGGCAGCTTGTCAGCCAGATAGGCCAGCGCTATTTTAATGTAGGCATGCTCTTTTACATCAAGCAGGCCACGGAATCGGCCAGCCTGATGGGCGCCATGATGCTCTTCTCCACGCTTCCGGGCGTGCTGATGGGGCCGATGGGCGGCACCTTCGCCGACCACTTCTCGCGCAAGAAAATCATCGTTTACAGCGACCTCATACAGGGCATACTGGTCTTCTCGCTGGCAGCGCTGATGTTCTTTTTTATCTACGCAAGGGGCGTGATGTCAACGACTTTTCCGCCCGACCCTTTTTCACTTTTTGCATTCAACTACCTGGCGCCGCAAGCTAATGCGGCTATTATCACCTGGATGTTCATAGTAGCCACCCTGGGCGCCATCATCTTTGCCTTCTTCACACCGGCCATGTCGGCGGCCGTTCCCGACCTGGTGCCCAAGGGCAAGCTGGATATGGCCAACTCGCTAAACCAGTTCGCCATCTTCCTGGCCATCTTCCTGGGACAGGGTCTGGGCGGCCTCATTTTCAGCATCACGGGCGCCCCGCTGCTTTTCCTCATCAATAGCGCTACCTATATGTACGCTTCAGGCAGCGAATCTTTTATCAGCATACCGCAGCCCAAGCCCAGGGAGGAAAGGAAGGCTGGTGAGGCCTGGAAGTCCTTTGTACGTGACACCAGGGAGGGGCTCGACTATGTATGGAACGAGAAGGGCATGCGCATCCTTTTCCTGGCGGCCGCTCTGCTGCACCTGCTTATCGCGCCGATGCTGCTGCTGCTGCCCTTCTATGTGGAGGATTACCTCAAGCAGAACGCCTCCTGGTATGGGTACCTGCTGGCTGCGGTGGGTGTGGGCTCGATAGCCGGCTACCTGATAGCAGGCGCGGTGAACGTGCGCGGAGCGTCGCAGAGCCGCATGATCATACTGTCCCTGCTGGCTGCCTCTCTCTCGCTGGGCATTGTGGGCTTTATCACGCAGCCTTTTATCGTGCTGGGTGTGGTAATCATATTCGGACTGACTGCGGGCGTATTTATCGTCAAGACCACCACGGTGATACAACTGGCGGCCAATTCCGCGATACGCGGCAGGGTGTTCGGCCTGCTGACCACGCTGACCAGCGGCCTGGCGCCCATCGGTATGGGCATCGCCGGCGTAATCGCTGATATGGCCAATAAAAATATACCTGTGATCTACGCGGTCTGCGGACTGCTGGTGCTGGTCATGTCCATCGGTCTGGCGCTGTCGCGCGAGGCCCGCGAATTCCTCGCGTTGGACGTCACGCACCCGGCTGTACCTGAATAAGCAGAGAGGTTTTATGATATACTGCTTTAAAGTGTACAGGGGTTAGCTATATAATCTATGGATATCTCCAGCTTTAGCTGCATACCCATTGCTTTTTTACTGGGCTCCTTCCCGTCCGCGTACATCGTGGCAAAACTCAACGCCAAAGTGGATATACGCGATGAGCCGGACGGGAAGATCAGCGCCGCTGCCGTTTACCGCCGCGTAGGGCTGCCGGCCTTCATCACCGTGGTGGTCATGGATATCGGCAAGGCCGCCCTGGCCGTTTTAATCGCCCAGTGGCTGAAAGCCGCGCCGCAATGGGTTATGCTGGCCGGCGCGCTTGCCGTGGCCGGGCACCAGTGGTCGATGTTCCTGCGCTTCCAGGGCGGGCGCGGCGCCACAGCGATAGGAGGTGTGCTGGTGGCAGTGTGCACTGTTCCGACTCTGATAGGCGCTGCAATCGCGGGGGTGCTGGCCTGGAGAACTAAAAACTCGACCTACAGCTTTGGCGTGGGTATGATAGTGATAGCCATGATACTCTTCACCATGCAATGGTCCGGTGTTACGCCGCCGCAGATACTTATTGCCCCGCCCTCGCTGCCGCCGCCTTTGACTGCCTACCACCTGTTAATCGCCTACCCGGTGATACTGGGATTGATGATGATGCTCAAGGCGCTGCAGGTAAAGTACAGGCCGGGCGCAACCATACTGACCAGACAGGATGAGGTGAACAGTTGAACTTTGTGACCGGCAAAGCTGTTGAGGGATTTGCAGCCTATAAGGCCATCTGGGTGCCCCTGGTGGCCTGGTTCATAGCGCAGTTAATCAAAGTCATAATCCATCTTGCCCGGAATAAAAAGTTTGACCTTTCCTTCTTTTGGAGCCCGGGCGGGATGCCCAGCGCGCATTCTGCGCTGATGACAGCGCTGGCCACGACCATCGGCTTGCTGTACGGTTTTGCTTCACCGCTCTTCGCCATCTCGCTGGCTGTGGCCTTCATCGTTATGTATGACGCCGCGGGCGTGCGCCGCACCGTGGGATACCAGTCCACCATGCTCAACAAGATGCTTGACGAGCTTTTCGGGGGTGATAAGGAGTTCAGCCAGCGCCTGGCGGAGATTATCGGCCACACCAAGTGGGAGGTCTTCGCCGGGGCCATGCTGGGCATCGCGCTGGGTATCGTTTTTAACTGGCCATGGTGACCATGCAGAAAATTAGCTACTGTGCAGCAGAGAACTATTGACACCTATCTCCGGCTGTTTTAAAATTTGCCTGTCAATCAAGCGCTTGATAGAGCGGATAAAATGCCGACAAATCTGATGATGACGCACATCCCCGAAGAGCCGGTACTGTATATTGTGCTGGGCCTTTGTCTTGTTACCCTGCTGGTGCTCATCCTGCCTTTTATTGTGAAGAAGGTGGAGGAGAACCTGGAGCTTTTCTTTCTTATCATGGGCGTATGCGCGGTAACGGTATCGGGTCTGTGGAGCTGGGAGCTGGTTATCGATGCTTTGAAGGCGCCGGTAGTCATCGGGTCCGTACCCGTTGGCATATTTCAGGTGGTGCTGGTATTCGGCCTGTTGATCCACTTCTATAACAGGCAGTTCTGCCGCGGCATACTGACCATTGCTTCAAAGCTGGGCTGGCGCTGGTTCACCTTCCTCCTGATTCTTGCGCATGGGGCTGCTCTGCAGCCTGGTTTCGATAATTGTAGCGGCCGTGCTGTTCTCGGAGATAATCGCCGCGCTTCCCCTGCACAAGGTGGAAAAAATCAAGTTTGCCGTGGTGGCCTGCTTCGCTCTGGGTTTGGGCGCGGTGCTCACGCCGGTCGGCGAACCTCTATCGACCATCCTCGTGGGCAAGCTGGCGGGCCCGCCTTTCCATGCTGATTTCTTCTGGCCTCTAAAGGTGTTTGGCATGTATATCATTCCCGGGGTTTTCGTTATCTCGCTTTTCGGCGCCTTCTATATCGGCAGGGGTATCGATCTGAAGCATTTCAGCCACGAGGTTGAATACTCGGAGAAAGTCAGTACTGTGATAATCAGGGCGGTCAGGGTGTTTTTCTTTGTGGCGGCGCTGGTGCTGCTGGGTGAGGGGATGAGGCCGCTCATCGTCTGGTACATAGTGCACGTGCCGGCCTGGATACTGTACTGGATCAACATGGTATCGGCCATCCTGGACAATGCCACGCTCACTGCGATGGAGATCGGACCAACCATGCAACTGCCACAGATAATAGGCATCATTATGGGACTGCTGATAGCGGGCGGCATGCTGATACCGGGCAATATCCCCAACATCGTGGCCGCCGGCCGGCTGAAGATCAGCATGAAGGAGTGGGCGGTGATCGGCGTGCCCATCGGGCTGGTCATCATGGCAGCCTATTTCCTGATACTGCTCCCCTCGTTCCTTAACTTGGCTCGGTGATTTACCCGGTAAAAAAATCTTTATAAGTAAAAACACCTATTGACAAATGACCGGCGCTATTTTAAAATTTCTCAGTCAATCAAGCGCTCGATTGGGAGATGGTTGCGGTTATGAAAAAGAATGAAATTGACAGGCTGGCGGCTTACCAGGACGGGAGCCTGCCCGAGGATTATTTCGGCAATGAGAAGAAATGGGAGATAGTCAAGGCTGCCGCGGCGCTCTTTATCAAGCAGGGGACGGTAAATACCGGCGTCAGGGAGATAGCTGAGGCTGGCGGCATAACGGTAGGCACGCTCTATCATTACTTCAAATCCAAGGAGGAGATCATAGCATCTTTCATGGACTTTGCGGTGTTGGGAACCAACGATTTTCTGAGGGCTGCAGAGACCCGGCTGGCAAATATTGAGCCGAGAGAAGCCTTGAAGCAGGCCATGAGGCTTATACCTCGGATTTCACCACAGAGGCGCAGAACATCGTGCTCTTTCTGGCACCAGGAGACACGCAACTTAAGCCATGAGCTGCGCAAGCGGCTGCTGGATAACGAGTTTGTGCTGGCCGACGTGTTTGAGAAGATCATCAAGCGGGGACAGCAGGCAGGCATATTCAAAGTTAAAAACAGCTGGCTGGCCGCCCATAACGTAATCATTATGTGCGATATGTGGGCTTTCCGGCGCTGGGCGCTGGGGCATCGCATGACTGCTGAACAATTCAAGAATGAGCAAATAGATTTCATCTTCGACGGCCTGTGTGGTGATTATAATGGGGTCACGGGCTCCGGACATAAGGAGGTGAAATCTAAAAAATAACATTTACCACAAAGAAAATACATTGCGACAGCTCTATTAAATATTTAGGAGGTTGAACTTGACAGAACAAAAAGCTGAAGTCTTGCAAAGGAAAGTAGGGCTTTTCGAGGCAGTGGCGATGATCACCGGCCTGGTGGTGGGCGCCTCGATCTTTGTGCTGGTGCCCACGCTGGTCGGTATGACCGGTCCCAGCCTTTTCCTGGCCTATGCGGTCGCCGCCATACCGGCGCTCTTCGTCGTATTATTTGAGGTGCAGATCACCAGTGTCCTGCCGGTGACGGGGGCCAACTTCGTGACTGCCACCAGGGTGGCCGGACCGGCCTGGGGGGCGATTATCTCCTTCTCGGCGGTGCTCGCGTTGATAGCCTCCAATATACTGGTTTCGGTGGGATTCGGGCAGTACGTAGTCGCCTTCATTCAGTCATTTAACCCGGCTTTTACAATCAATCCGCTTATTCTGCCCATCCTGTGTGTCGCCTTTTTCGCGCTGCTCAATTTCCTGGGTGTGGAGTTAGCTGCGGTTGTGCAGAGCATCATGTTCGTGGCCTTCGTCATCGGCATGATAATCTACGGCATAGCCGGCTCGGCCAACTACAACCCGGTAAACATGACGCCCATGTTCACGGGAGGCGCAATGATGTTCATCGTAGCCGTGGTGCTGGCCAGCATGTCATGGGCGGGACTGGTGGCACTGGCTGATATCGGTGGCGATGTTAAGAATCCCGCGCCGCAACCTGCCGCTGGCCCTGGTCATAGCCTTCATCATCATACTTATCCTCTATGTTCTGCAGCCATTTGCGCTGGTTGCATCCATGGGCGCGGCCGCCGTCGCCAAGGCGGGCGCACCGGCAGTTATGCTCGATGCCGCCAGGATATTACCGGGCTGGGGCATCTGGGTCATATTCATCGCTGCCATGGGCGCTATACTCACCACGGTCAACGCCCTCACCTGGTCGGCGGGACGCGACCTGCTGGCCTGGGCGCGCGACGGCCTTTTCCCCAAAGCGATGGGCCACCTTCATTCCAAGTTCAAGAGCCCGGATGTGGCCATTCTGATAGTGCTTATCATGGAAGTTCTGGGCATATGCCTGGCGCAAACAATCGACAAGTATGCGCTGGCGGCCGTGCTATCCCTGGCGATCATACAGATCGTGCTGGCCTGGTGTGTGCTGCGCATACCTAAAAAACTGCCCGACCTGTACAAAAAGGCCATCATCAAATTCAACGGTTTCTGGCGCTGGTTTACCTTCATCGGGACCGTGATTACCTCCGGCTTCATATTCCTGATGGGTGTGCTGCTTGACATGATGGATAAACAGGGCAACCCGACGCAGGTTCCCTGGGTCGTCCTGGTTTTCGTGGGTGTACTGGTAATTGGCCTCATCTGGTACATAGTCCGCAAAGCCTACCTCAAGAGCAAGGGCATAGACCTCAGTGCCAACCTGAACAAAATTGCCGATGCCACCCTGGCTGAGGCAGAGGAGAAACTCTCGATATCATAAATGGGGAGAGCCTGTTTATGGAAATACAGTAATTGAATATTTGCTGACCGGGGCCGTATCTCCTCTCGGGAGGGATGGCCCCGGCAGCGGTATCTATTTTGATTAGAAAACCTGGCCCGGCCGGGCTATGTTATCAATCTGCCGGGCATTAAATATTGTTAATAAAATTATAAAACTCACAGGAGGATTACTATGGCATCAGCATTGGACGGTATAAAGGTCGTAGAGCTCTCCACCTGGTTCGCGGGACCCACCTGTGGCATGTGGATGGGAGAACATGGGGCGGATGTGGTCCGGGTGGAGCCTGTCGAAGGCGACCCGCTGCGCGCCATTTATTCATCCGGCATTCTCCCTGCCGAGCTCAACATCGGCTATAACTGGATGTGGGAGATGGCCAACCGCAGCAAGAGGTGCATAACGCTCGACCTCAAGCAGGAGGAGAGCCGCAAGATCATGCATAAAATGGTTGCCGGGTCCGATGTCTTCCTGGCCAACCTGCGGCCTTCTACACTCAAGCGTGCCAGGATGGATTACGATACGCTCAACAAGATCAACCCGCGGCTGGTTTACTGCAACATTACGGGATACGGCTCGAAGGGACCTGGCGCCGACTGGCAGGCCTTTGACGAGACCGCCTTCTGGACGCGCTCCGGCATCATGTCCACCATGGGTGAGCCGGGCACGCCGGCCGTGCCGCTGCGCGGCGCAATGGGCGACAACACGACCGGCATATTTGCGCTGGGGGCTATCACATTGGCCCTGTATTCCAGGGAGAAAACCGGAAAGGGGCAACTGGTGGAATGCTCGCTTTACGGTAACGGCATGTGGGTGGCCGGCATCGATGTACAGGGCGCACTAGTGTATAACATGGAACTGGGCAGGCAATCGCGCCTAACCCAGGGCAACCCGCTTTACACGACCTATGCAGCCAAGGACGACAAGTGGTTCATGTTCCAGATGCTGCAAACCGACCGCTTCTGGCCGGGAGTTTGCCAGGCCATCGGCAAGCCTGACTGGGAATCTAAGTACCCGACGCATGCCGACAGGTGTAAAAACAGCGCAGCTTTAATCAAGCTGCTGGACGCCGAATTCGCCAAACAGCCGAGGGACTACTGGGCGCCGAGATTCGATGAGAATGGGCTGATCTGGGCCCCTGCCCAGACCCCGACCGAGGTTATCAAAGACCCGGTGGCGCTGGAGAACGGCTACGTCATCGAGTACGAGCATTTCAACTACGGCAAGCTAAAAGGCATACGCTGCCCCATCCAGCTCAAGGGCACGCCTGAGAGGACACCCTTCGGCGCACCGGAATTTGGACAGCATACCGAGGAAGTGCTGCTCGAGCTGGGCTATACATGGGAGGATATCGGGAGCTTCAAGGAAAAGAAGGTCATCCTTTAAGCGTGGTGACCAGCGCATACCTGAACGTAGGGGCGGGTTTTCAAACCCGCCCGATAGCGGGCGAACCTGAAGGTATGCCCCTACGCTGGGAGTGAGATAAATTCGGGTTAGCCGCCCGTGCGGCAAGGAGAAAATGATGTCGATTCTCATATACGAGAAAAAAGACCATATCGCGTATATTACACTCAATCGGCCCCCGCTCAACACCATGAGCGTCGAACTCAGCCGGCAGCTCATTAAGGCACTGCACGATTACGATGCGGACAATGACCTGTATGCAGGCATAATCACCGGCACCGGCGACAGGTCGTTCTGCGCGGGCGCCGACCTGACCGATGCAGAACATATCGAGGCTGGCGTTAACTGGGAGGCCGATTACGACTGGCAGCTCGCCAATGTCAAGAAGCCGCTGATCGGCGCCATCAACGGCTACAGCCTGGGCGCAGGTTTCACGCTGGCCCTCTGCTGCGACATCAGGATAGCCTCGGAGAAGGCCTCGCTGGGGACGCCCGACCAGAAGCTCAACACGGTTGACGCCTACGCGTCCATCATGCTCTCACGCATGATACCCGCCTCTACTGCCATGGAGGTGCTGATGACAGGGGACCGGCTGAGTGCACAAGAAGCTTACCGCATCGGGCTGGTCAGCCGCATCGTGCCGCCGGCCGAGCTGATACCGACAGCCGAATCTATAGCCAAAAAGATCTGCAACAACGGCCCGGTGGCCCTGTGGGCCTGCAAAGAGCTGAACAGGCGAACGCGCTATATGTCTCTGGATGATAGCCTGAGCCTTTTCAAATCCATCACAGGACCCATACTGAAAATGGACGATACCAGGGAGGGCATAACGGCATTCTTCGAGAAGCGCCGGCCTGTCTGGAAGTTGAAGTAATAGCAGGGAGATATGAACATGCAATTAGAGACTGTAATTTACGAGAAAGCGGATGATATAGCTATTATCAGGTTGAACCGTCCCAAGGTGCTCAATGCCATCAACGTCCAGCTTACCAGGGACTTCCACCAGGCGCTGGCAGAGGCAGCGCTGGACGCCGCTGTAAAAGGTGTGATTATCAAGGGTGAAGGGCGGGCCTTCTGCGCCGGCGACGACCTGTCAGAGAACCCTCAGGGCATGAAGGTCGAGGATATCCTCCGGCACGTGGAGATACTTCAGGATACAACACGCATCATGCTCAACATGGAGAAACCCGTCATCGCCGCCGTGCACGGTTATGCGCTGGGCGCCGGCTGCGAGTGGGCGATGAGCGCCGACATACGCATCGCCGCCGAGGGGACCAAGTTCGGGTTCCCGGAAACAAATGTGGGGGCAGGGATAACCAACTGCGGAACAAAGCTGCTGCCGCTGCTGATCGGCATCGGGCGGGCCAAGTGGATGGCCTTCACCAACGAGCGCATCGACGCTGTTAAAGCGGAGCAGTGGGGCCTGGTTAACTTCGTTGTTCCTGCCGACAAGCTGGACGAGACGGCCATGGCGATGATAAAGAAGATAGCCGCCAACTCATCGCTTTCCATCAAGTTCACCAAGAGGCAAATGAATTTCGGCGTGTACCAGGACTACGAGCAGCAGTTCGAACTGGAGGCGCACGATGTCGTACTGTGCCTGACCGGCATGGAGGCCGCCATGCGCGCCAGTGCCGCGCTGGAAAAGACCAAGAAGAAATAAAATCGGGAGAAATCGAGATGATAATTGATTTTCGTGTGACTGTACCTATACAGGAATGGGTTGATGATGTTGAGGAAGCCAAACGTTTATTCATGACCAGTTTCATGCGGGGTTATGCGGAGTCCGCCTATGAAGTATCCGCCATGTACGATGTGACCGCTGAAAGCATGGTCAAGGCAATGGATGCCGCAGGAGTTGACTGTGCCGTATTGCAGGCCGAGTGGGCGCTCGGTGATTACAGGAAACTCAACGATGCTACCTACAAAATAGCCAAGAAATACCCGAAGAAGTTCCCGCGGTACTACCTTACTGTCAATGCACTGGAAGACGACGACATGGTCAAGGTAGTCGAGCGTGAGGTCAAGGAGCGGGGCTTCAGCGGCGTCAACTTCCAGACCTGGGCGCAGCGCATGTATCCCAACGACAAGAGGCTGTACCCGGTCTATGCCAAGTGCCAGGAGCTGGGCATACCGGTGACCATTCACTCTTCGATCAATTTCACCATCGACCGCAGCATTGATTTCAGCCGTCCCATCTACATAGACCATATTGCCTGCGACTTCCCCGACCTTAAGATCGTGGGGAACCATGGCGGCTGGCCCTGGGTGTCCGAACTGGTGGCCGTTGCCTGGAAGCACAAGAATGTCTACATCGAGATTGGCGCGGTAGCCCCCAAGTACATCGGCACACCGGGCACCGGCTGGGACCCGCTCATAATATACGGCAACAGCCTACTGCAGGACAGGGTGCTTTTCGCCACCGATGACATGATACCCTGGCAGCGCTGTATCGATGAACTCAAGGCCCTGCCTCTCAAAGACAAGGTCAAAGAGAAGTGGCTGGGGCTCAATGCCAAGGCACTGCTGGGCCTCTGAAAAAAATAACAATACAAGGAGAAAATAGTGGATTATCCATTAAAAGGTATTAAGGTTGTCGAGGTTTCCACCTGGGCGGCGGGGCCCAGCTGCGGCATGTGGATGGCCGAGTGGGGCGCCGATGTAATCAGGGTGGAGCCGATCGAAGGCGACCCGGCCCGCATGCTCATCCAGTCGGGCAATGCCCCGGTCACCGAGTTTAACTGGTTTTGGGAGCTGGTCAACCGCAGCAAGCGCATCATTGCGCTGGACCTGAAGAAAGCCCAGAGCAGGAAAGTCGTGCATAAACTGGTTGAGAAAGCTGATATTTTAATAGCCAATCTCAGGCCGGGCACGTTAAAAAGGGCCGAACTGGATTATGAGAGGCTGAGCAAGATAAATCCCAGGCTGATATACGGGCAGATCACAGGGTTCGGCCCCAAGGGGCCGGGCACGGAATGGCCGGCCTTCGACAGCCTTGCCTACTGGGCCAGGGCGGGCATAGAAGCGCGTCTGGGCGAACCGGGCACGCCGTCGGTTCAGGAGCTGGGCTCCATGGGCGACCATACCACAGGGATGTTCGCTTTCGGCGGCATCATGCTCGCTCTGTACAACCGGGAGAAAACCGGCATAGGCCAGCGGGTGGACGTTTCCCTGCTGGGGAGCGGTATATGGGTCAATGGCGTGGATATCCAGGTGGTCATGACCTACAACATGGAATACCCGCGGGAGTCCAGGAAATCCATGACCAATGCCTTTGGCAACAGCTATGAGTGCAAGGATGGCAAGTGGTTCCATTTCGAGATGCTGCAGAGCGACAAGTACTGGCCCGCTATCTGCAGGGTGCTGGGCAGGCCGGACTTCGAGACGGATGACAGGTTCTCCAGCCACGGGCGCAGGATGAAGAACAGCGTGGAACTGATAGCGGAGCTTGACAACATATTCATTACGAAGACCAGGGATGAGTGGGGGCCGCTGTTTACGGAAGCCCAGATGGCCTGGGGTCCGGCGCAGACCGCGCTCGAGGCGACCAAGGACCCCTGCGTTCTGGCAAATAACTACATCATTGAATACGAGCATCCGATCCATGGCAAAGTCAGGGGCATAGGCTGCCCGATCCAGATGAGCAAGTCACCCTATAAGACGCCAACCTGCGCACCGGAGTACAGCCAGCACACCGAGGAGATACTGCAGGAGCTCGGCTACAGCTGGGAGGACATATCCAGGTTTAAAGACGAAAAAGTGATCCCTTAATTAAATTTCAGGAGTAAAAGGAGGAGGAATCAAGTGAAGAAGCAGACCAAAAGAACGGTACTCTGGAGCATACTGGCTATAGTGGCAGTGCTTGTCATAGTTCTGGCAGTATTTCTCGCAGACCTGACCGCTTTCCCGGGCAACATTAAAGAGACCGGCTACCAAAAGCAGGTCGTGACGTCGGGAGTTAAGTCGACTTTCCATGAAGGTGTAATTTACCGTTACACCGGAATAGTTCCCATGATGGAAGTGGCCGGTGATTACTATGAGATGGGCTTGCAATATGGCGTATTACTTCGGCCGGAAATCCTAAATGGTATGGATTCGATGACCAAGATCCTTAAATGGAACGCTGATGACATGGGCGTACCATATCCGGCGCTGGTCGGGTTGATTAAATACCAGGCAAGGCAGATGGCCGCCGGCCTGCCGCAAAAATACCAGGATGAGATGAAAGGTGTTTCAGATGGCTCGGGCGTGCCGTACGATACGGTTATATCCTGCTGTCTATTCTATGATATCGGCATGGGGATGGGCTGCACCGGGGTACTTATGCGTGGTCCTGACGGCTCAATCATCCAGGGCCGTAATAACGATACGGCTGCCTTCGGTGGTGAAGAGCTGGCCAAGATGACAGTGGTCGTCCGGTATAAAGCTAAGGGGGCTAACGTCGTAACCCATATGGACCAGCCTTTTTATATGGGGGTGGAAACTGGCTATAGTGACAAGGGGTTAACTTTCGGCGAAGAAACACTATATGTTAAAAAGCCGAATCCCAACGGTTTCTCGTTGCCTTACCTGATACGCATGGTTATGGAAGAGGCGTCAACGCTGGACCAGATTTATCCGTATTTCGACAAATACCACACTATAGGCGCATATGGCTGCGTCTGGGGCGACATAGATGCAGGCCGTGGTGCGGTAGTTCAGTTGACACCCACAGCATGGGTAAAGAACGAACTGAAAGACTCTTTGCTATGGAATTTCAACCGTTTGTATGATCAGGAACTGGCCAAACAGCAGGTAGCGTCGGTAAATGTCAGCAACAGCAATGTTGACCGTGAAGCTGTAGCCTCAACTTACCCTCAAAAGCCTGTATATACAATTGAAGATGTCGTTAAGTTTGTGCGCGCCCAGATCGGTCCGGATGGCACAGATTACTCATGGTGCGGGACAAAGCGCCCGGTATGCAACTGGGCAGCCTCGCAGATGATGATTTTTGATACGAAGAGCGATGGCTTCTACATGGCTGTCGGGCCGTATTACGCAGCTCGGCAGAACATCTATCACTTCTACAACGACTTCTCAAAACAGCCCGAGCTTTTCATGCCGGCGCTACCTATCGAGCCGGTAGTGGAGAAGGCAGCGCAGATTGAGAACCGCCTGATAAGCAAGCAGGAAAAATTGAAGGGATTCATCGACCTGGCGCAGCAATACAACGATGATGCCAATGTCCAGTTCCTGGTTGCGTACAAGGCCTTCAAGCTCTCTAAACTGGATATATTCACCGAGTACGCAGAGAAAGCCTACGCTATGAACCCGGCCAATTCCGAATATCAAATGTATGCGGGCCTGGCAGCCTTCCAGAAGAAGGACATGGACAAGGCAATCAGCCTGCTCGAGGGTGTGACGGCCAGATACCCGGAGCAGGACCTGTTCAGGCTCACCGTCCTCGAAAAGGCCAGCGCAACCAAAGATGCGCAGAAAGCGGCGCAATATAAAGCGCAGCGGCAGGCGATACTGGATAAATACGGCGCCGAATCCTACTATAACTCGGCTATCCTTCCCCTGATAAATGCCCTGGACAAAGACAAGTAAATATGACGGCATATGACCAGTTAGTTGAAGTATTAAAGGCCAAAGGTAGCGCTGCACCATTGATCATAGACGGAGATTTCCAAGAGATGGAACCGCGAGGCGGTTTTTGCAAACATGTTAACGTGACATTAAAATTAACCCTTGGAGGTATTTAACAATGGCAAACCAGATTGGCAAGAAATATTCCTGCAGCAAATGCGGTTCCGAGTTCATTGTGACCAAAGGCGGCAACGGCCAGCTCGTGTGCTGCGGTCAGCCGATGGAGCAGAAAAAGTAGACAGAAATTAACCTTTTACGGGAGAGATAATATGGCGAACCAGCTTGGTAAACGATTCAAGTGTGAAGTTTGCGGCACCGAGGTGCTCTGCACCAAGGCCGGTGCGGGCGTTGTCGTCTGTTGCGGCAAAGAAATGGAGCTGCAGAAACCCAAGGCTTTACCCTCGTCCGATTAATAACATACTGGTCTTACTGTGAGTCCTATTTTACCCCGTCATTGCGAGGAGCGTAGCGACGAAGCAATCTCAGGACATTACGTCACCAGCAGGCAGATTGCCGCGCCCTTCGGGCTCGCAATGACGGCTTGGACGGAACGTTGATTCGCTCCGCTCGCAATGACATAATTAGGACACGATGTCCTTTTCCTCTGCATATTCTGCGCCGTTGGCCGGAGTGCGCATTCTCGACCTGGCCGATGGAGCGGCCGCGTTTTGCTCTAAGCTGCTGGCAGACCTGGGAGCCGATGTCGTCAAGGTAGAGCCACCCGGTGGCTGTCCCTCCAGGCAGGCCGGCCCTTTTGTAAATGATCAAAAAGGCGCGGATAGCAGCCTTTCATTCTGGTATCACAATTCAGGGAAATCCAGCGTCGCGCTGGACCTGGAGAACGAGCCCGACAGGCAGAAATTCCTCCGGTTGGCCGCATCCAGCCATGCGTTAGTCGAGTCCTTCCGGCCCGGCTACCTTGAAGGCATCGGCCTGGGTTATAGCGGGCTTTGCGCGGTCAACCCCGGCCTGGTGGTGGCGTCGGTGACCGGCTTCGGCCAATCCGGGCCTTACGCGCAGTATAAATCCTCCTCGCTCATCGCCGCGGCCAGCGGCGGGCAGATGTATGTCTGCGGGAGGCCGGGCAGGCCGCCGCTCAAGGCTTACGGCGATCAAGCTTATTACACAGCTTCGCTATTCGCCGCCTGCGGCATATTGCTGGCCCTGCGCTGCAGGGAACTGACGGGTAGAGGGCAGCACATCGACATCTCTCTGCAGGAAGCTGTGACGGCCGCGCTGGAGCATGTCCTGGTGCAGTATTTTTATGATAAGAAAGTACCGGGCAGGCAGGGCAGCCTGCAGTGGAACGCCGCGTCCGATATCTTCGCCTGCCGCGATGGCCACGTGCTGCTGACCCTCAACCGCGAGTGGGATACGTTGGTTGAACTACTCGGTAGTAAAGATATGGCCGCTGGCCTGGCGCATCCGGCATGGCGCGACGCGGACTTCCGCAGTCAGCATACCGGCGACATACAGGAGACCATAAACTTATGGACCCGCATGCAGGATAGGGAGGAGATTTTCCGGCTGGGACAGGACATGCGCTTCCCCTGGGCGGCGGTCCACTCAATACGCGATGTGATGGATAATGAGCAGCTCATTGAACGTGGTTACTTGGTGAACGCGGGGCACCTGCTGAAGCCGGGGGGCTTCAGGGTTCCGCCGCCGGTGATCGATTTTGCGGACGTGCTCCGCTATGCATGGAAGCCGGCACCGGTTGCCGGTGAACATAATGGCAGACTTGCAGGGTTGATGGAAAGTTCGGGCGAACCTTCAGGTGCGCCCCTACGTAATGAAAACGGATTTCGTAGGGGCGGGTTTTTAAACCCGCCCGAAAATGCGGGTGTGGCTTCTGGTACACCCCTACAGGGTATTAGGGTGCTGGACTTCACATGGATGCTGGCCGGCCCCTATGCCACCCGCCTGCTGGCCGACTTCGGCGCCGAGGTCATCAAGGTGCAGTCGAAGCTCACCGCCACGGGCGCCGAGCAGAATGACACGGGCTACTTCGCTAACTGGAACCGCAATAAGCTGGGCGTCACGCTGGATTTGAGCAGGGCCGAGGCCCGGCAACTTGCGCTTGAACTCGTCAGCAAATGCGACCTGGTCATGGAGAATTTCACCCCGCGCGTGATGGAAGGCTGGGGGCTGGGCTACCAGGATTTGAAGCTGGTCAAACCCGATAT
Source organism: uncultured Chloroflexia bacterium (assembly GCA_963752975.1). Lineage (GTDB taxonomy): Bacteria > Chloroflexota > Dehalococcoidia > GIF9 > UBA5629 > CAIMUM01. The sequence continues at coordinate 16,216 of CAVWAG010000017.1, read as the reverse complement.
CGTGATGGTCAGCCTCTCCGGTTTCGGCCACAGCGGCCCGTGGCGCAATTTTGCCGCCCTGGGCACAACCATTCAGGCAGCCTCAGGTCTCACGCGGCTGACCTCCTACAATGACGTCCAACCGGACGGCATCGGCTTTGCCTATGCCGACCACATTTCAGGCCTTTATGCGGCGCTGGCAGCCCTTGCGGCGCTGAGGCGCAGGGATCGCTACGGCCAGGGCGCATACGTCGATATTTCAGAGCTCGAGGCTGCCTGCAGCATGCTGGGCCCGGCGCTGCTGGACTATTCCGTTAACGGCCGCGCGGCGGCGCCCGCGGGAAATATGGCTGAGTGGGGGCAGGCCGCCCCCCATGGCTGCTACCGCTGCAAAGGTGGGGACCGCTGGTGCGTTATCGCTGTCTTCTCGGAGGAGGATTGGCAATCTCTCTGCCATGTCATGGGGCAGCCCCAACGGGCGCGACAGGAGAAGTTCTCCTCCACCCGCTTGCGCTTTGAGAACGCGGATGAGCTGGACGCACTGATTGAAACCTGGACAGTAAATTACACATCCCGTGAGGCGATGGATATGCTACAGTCCGCAGGCGTGCCGGCAGCCGCTGTGAACGATGCTCAGGATCTGGTGGACGACCCGCAATTGAACGGCCGCGGCTTTTTCGTAGAACTGGAGCACCCCGTCCTGGGCTTAACCAGGGCGGACGGTAACCCTATCAGGATGAGCGCGGCCCCTGCGGTGTACAATAAGGCGGCGCCCCTGCTGGGCGCGGACAACCGGCGCGTTTTCATAGATATACTGGGTATGGAAGAGGATAAATTCAGGTCTTACCTTGAAGACGGGATAATAGGTTAAATCGCTTCGCTATACACCACTTCGCCGTCAAGCACGGTCATCTCGACCTTGAGGTTTTTCAGCTCCTGAGGACTAACCTGCAGCGGATCCCCGTTCAATACCACCAGGTCGGCCCATTTGCCCTTCGCTATGCTGCCGGTTTGCTTCTCGCGGAAGCACGAGTACGCGGCATTAATCGTATAAAGCTTCAGCGCGTCCAATGCGGAGATAGCCTCGCCCGGCGTGACCGCCTGTCCCGTCCCGGCGTGGCGCGTGACAGCCGCGTAAATGCCTTTGAGCGGGTCCGGGTTGGCCACCGGCGCGTCCGAGCCTGCCGCCACCCTGACTCCCGCTTTCAGCATAGTGTTGATAGAGTAGAGGTGTTTGAGCTGGTGGGGGGGCACCTCGGACAGGTACCTTTCCCCGCTGTAATAGATGAAGGCCGGGTTGGTGACCACGCCTGCGCCCATCCTCGCCAGCCTGTGCGCCATAGCTGGCGTGCAGACCGAGCAGTGCTCCAGGCGGTGGCGGTGTCCTTTGAGCGGCGCTTCCTGTAAGGCATATTCCAGCGCCAGGGCGGCCGCTACCACCGTACTCTCCTCTACGGCGTGCAGGGCTGCCTGCAGTCTACGGCGGTGGATGCCCGCTGCCAGGCGGTTGAGCTCCTCCTGCGGCGGGTTAAGGCTACCCCTCACCTCGTCTATCATAATCTTGACAGCCCCGCTGCCCAATCCCGTCGCCTTATCGTAAAACGGCTGCCTGCCCTGAAGGCTGTCGAGTTCACCCGCGCCGAACATCATCACCACCCGCGGCGCGAATCGTCCCTTGCTTTTCCAATCGATAAAGTGGTTCCAGCGCGCCATATCGTTGCCGGGCGATGCGTCCTGTAGCATGGCTATACCCAGGCTGAGCAGGGTCCTGCCCGCCCTTGTTATAGCGGTGTCCATCTCCTCGTCGCTGGCCGGGGCTATCCTTTGCGACAGGTAGCTGCCCATGCCGTAGAGCAGACCACTGGGCTCGCCGGTGCCCAGGTCCCGCTCGATCATGCCTCCCGGGGGTTCCTCGCTCTCGCTGTCGATGCCCGCTAGTTGCAGGGCAAGGCTGTTGAGCACGTGCGCGTGGCCGCTGCGGTGTGTTAGCTTGACAGGGTGGGCCGCCGTTGCCCTGTCCAGGTCATGCCGCGTGGGATGGCGTTTCTCCTCGAGGTAAAACTCGTTGTAGCCGGCACATCTTATCCAGCTTCCCGCCGGCAGGGCGCCCGCAGCTTCCTTTATCGTGCTGATGATATCTTCAATGGAGTGCACCGAGGCCGGGCCGGCATCGATGTTGATCAGGCTTTCGGCATAGGCGGGGATATGGCAGTGGGCATCGTGGAAGGCAGGGATGACGGTTTTGCCCGCGCAGTCGATGATACGGGCACCCGGTGCGGTTGAGGAGGGCTCGATGTCCCGTCCGCTGACCTTTAAAATGCGCCTGCCCTGTATATAGATAGTGCGGGCCCGCGGGCGGCGCGGTTCCAGCGTTATCACGCCTGCGTTGCGCAGAACCAGGCTCGCTTTAAGGCTGTCCATCCCTTATCCTCTGGAAATAAGCGTTCAGTCCCTCGTAAAAAGTACGTGCATTATCGTCCAGGTCCGGCGGCGGCATAAGTTCGGCTTCGTCCGGGTAGTATATTTCCTCTTCGCCTATAGGCAGCACGGGCAGAGCGGTGTCCGATTCACCGTCCCAGCTTGCCGTGAAGGGCAGGCCGATGCTGCCCAGGGGCGGGTCGATGGTGGCGTCCACCAGCACATAGCGGCCGTTCAGTTCCACCTTGCAGGCCAGGTGGTTGACCGGCGCCATCTGCTGTGCCAGCTTCCAAAGTGTGGGTGGGTAGAGCTCCTCGAATTCCGCCCAGCGGTAGGGATAGACAACGTATAGCACGTTAAGCCCCAGCCTGCGGTACATCTCGCACATAAGCAGGTGCTTGGGCGTGCAGGAACCCATGTTGAGTTCCAGTATGCGCGGGTAATCCATGGGGCTGTTAAGTTCGGGCAGCACGCCGTAGGGTATATCGCGTATTTTTTCAAAGACCGCTATCATAGCCTGCTTTCCCTTTTTCCCCGCCGTCCACTTTTGCAGCGTGCTCCCTACGATGTCTTCTGATGGCATAGGTTCGATCACTTTATTGCTTGCCGGCTGTATTCTACAACGCAGGCTACATGAACACGTTATTGAAGGTTATAACCAGCGCAACGATTATAATAACCAGGGCGACGGCATAGCCGGCAAAGAGTCCCAGGCAAAAAGCCGTCCACAGCCCCTGTACCCTGGTGAATTGCTCTACGCTCTCCCACTTCTTATTTTTCCAGGCCCACCCGCTACCCCTGGCCCCCAGGACAAATGCCATCACAAGGTTTACCACGGGAATAAGGCCTAACAGGGCAATGTAAGTTTTGTTTCCCAGGCCCCAGATCCAGGTCATAAAAAAAGCGCCCCAGTTCCATTTCTTAACTGCTGCTGCGTTATTTTCTACGTTCATATTGGTTCCCCCTCAAAATTCTTGTTAAATCGTTTACCACTTCTTCCACTGCCACGAATCTACCTGGTCAAGCGGATAAATCGGCCTGGAGATATTATTGTATTTGATCGAAAACACATCGATATTGGTGGTGCCCGGGCTGACCACGTTGAAGGTCTTGCGGTTATACTCCAGGAACCTGTAGCGGAAAGGAAAGAGATTCTTAGACTATGACGATGTCAGCTTTCCACAAGTCCAATCCGAGGCTGATGAAGAAGTCAGGAGAATAACGTGGGGTCGGCAAACTCGGTTAAGATCAGGTGCACCCCTTTGTTTTTAAGCACAACCGCCCTGCCGGTATACCTGACTGCATCGCGGTAATCCCCTTTGAAAATAACCTGCCCGGTAAATGTATAGGGCTGGTTGTATATCTTATCCAGTTTGCCGCCGACCGATAGTGTAACCGTTTGATTTAACGGCACGTCCCAGAGTTGATTCACTGCTTCACTGTCCCTGAGCGGGATATAGGACACGAGGTCGGGACCTTCTTCCACAAGCGCCTTGAGTATCCAGGTGCTTTCACCCGGGGCGCCGGCGCCAACCGCATCCGACAGGTCGCAGAACATGGTTGTCCCCGTTAACCTTTCCAACCAGCTATCGCGGGCGGCCTTCACCGCCTCGGAGGGTGAATACAATTTCTGTGTGATCTTGTAATCACGTACCGACCAGTCAAGGTCGGCAATTTCATCCGCCAGTTTATCCGCCAGCGCTTTATTGTTATCCGTTACAGCCACCGTGCTCCAGCCCAGTTCAGGTTCATCCAGCCACATCTGTACCGTGAAGTTCGATACGCTGAGGACACCGGGTATTTTTTCCATTTCCTTCATGCGGTTAAAAATGCTGTCCATCGGCGGGAGGAAATCCATACACTGGCCCCCACCCCTTAAAAGCCTCATTTTATTGACCGTCATGACCGGGTGAATCTCACCCTGGACGGTCTTTACCAGGATTTTACCGGCCGAATAGCCGGTGGCGAAGAAATCGCGGTGCGGATTCGTCTTATAGCCCACAATAAACGTGGCCAGTTTGGCTTTTTTCTCCGTCATATTGCCGTGCAGGTCGTAGGAAGTGCCTATGGGCAGGCTCGGCCCGTATTCATCCCTGATGGCCTGCAACAGGTCGCCTTCCGGGTCGTAAAGGCCTTCCACTCCCATGGCGCCGTGCAGTGAAAGATAGATACCATCCAGCTTTTTAATACCGCGCAACCCCTCGAGGGCTTCTCTTTTAAATCGATCATATACCTCTTTTTCAATGGGACCGCCGGATATCGCCCTGGCACTCATAATCGGGACGACGGTTATCTTTCCGGCCCCGAAATCTTTGACGGCGGTCAGAAAACCTGCCACCATATATTTATCTTTTAGGGCAGCAGAGATCATATCCTGGCCGTAATGAAGATCAAAAGCAGCCAGAGTGGTCTTAACCGGCGAGATCACATCCGTTTCCTGCATTATTTCGATGACAGCAATAGTCTTTTCGGTTAGCGGGGACGGAGCGGCGGTTTTATTAGAGGTATCTGCAGGCTGGCTGCAGCCGGCGGGCAAGAGAAAAATAAGTATCAAAACAAATCCAAGAAACTTCCTGCACACTGCCAGCGCCTCCTTTATGCAGACCGAGTTATTAGAAGGGATTTAACCTGCTCTGGATAATATCCCTTTGATATAGGGCTGTCAACGGAAGGCAGGCCCGCGAGAATTGAAACGGGTAATCCCGGTTGAATTTTAGTAAAATAGAAAGTGATTTGCCCTGTGAGCCACCATTTCATGTAGCAAACGGAGGATAATTGTGAAAAATAATCACGTTGTGGTAATGATATTCCTGTTGATGACAGCGCTATTGATACCGGGATGCGGTATTGCAGATAACGCAGGCAAAGCAAAGGCTGGCGATACCGTCCAGGTTAACTATACCGGAAAATTGGCAGATGGGACCGTATTTGACTCCTCGATCGGGAAGCAGCCGCTGGAGGTCGTTTTGGGTAAGGGCCAGGTAATCCCGGGGTTTGAGAAAGCCATACTGGGTATGAAAGTGGGCGACAATAAGACGGTTACTATTTCAGCGAATGACGCCTATGGGCCTTTCCATAAGGAATTGATATTTGAAGTGCCAAAGGAAAATCTGCCGGCCGGTGTGGCGCCGCAGGTTGGACAGCAATTGCGGGGCAGCAAAGCTGACGGGTCCACTATGGTTGCAACCATAACGAAAATATCCGATAAGACTGTTACTCTGGATGCTAATGTCCCTTTAGCCGGCAAAGACCTGACGTTTGAAATCGGGCTGGTAAAAATACTGCCGGCCCCCTGAAGCGGTTTTGACACGGCATATGCTTCAACATAGAATGAATTAATCAGTTGTATTCCATTGTATATGGATGATGGGCATTCTTATATGAAATTTATTCACTGCCTGTTTACATTTCTGCTGGCCGTGGCCGTGCTGCTTAACTGGCAATGTCAGTTGAAACCGGAGCAACTGCCGGACGAAGTGACCCTGCAGTTGAAGGGCGTACACCAGGCACAGTTCGCCGGCTTCTACCTGGCCCAGGAGAAAGGCTATTATTCCCAGGAAAACATCAGGGTGACTTTCCTGGAGGGAGAAAAGGACCTGGCTATCGTACAGCGGGTCGTTTACGGGCCGGCGGAATTCGGTGTGATAGCCCCGGAATCCATCTTGACGGCACGTAGCCAGGGGCAACCGATAACCGCTATTGCCGCTATCTACCGGCAGAGCCCGATAGTATACGTGGCGCTATCTGACTCAGGAATAAAGAGACCCCGGGATTTCCTGGGAACCACAATAGCGACACTGGACGCGAGCGGATCGCAGCAGGATCTCCAGCTACAGTTCTTTATCATGATGAAAAGGCTGGGGCTGGATATATCAAAGATGAAACTCATCGCCTGGGACCCCAACTATACAACATTTTATGATGGTGAGGCGGCCATCACATCCTGTTATTCAAGTGTAGGCCTTATCGAGATGAGGCAAAAGGGGTTAAAACTCAACCTTATCTGGCCCAGCGACTACGGCGCTTACTTTTATTCAGACATGGTGGTGACCGGGGACAGTTTGATCAAGGGGAACCCGGGTCTGGTTACCCGCTTCCTGCGCGCCACGCTAAGGGGCTGGCAGGATGCCATCGAGGACTATCAGCAGGCGGTTCCCGTGATCCTTAAATATGCCCGGGACAAGGACCCGCAGTTACAGGCCGCGATGATGGAAGCCCAGCTGCCGCTGGTCCATACCGGGGAGGATCATATAGGCTGGATGAAGGCGGAAGACTGGCAGGCTATGTATAAGCTGTTGCAGGACTATGACCTGCTGGCCAGGCCGTTCGACGTTAACCAATCGTACACCATGCAGTTCCTGCAAGAGATTTACGGGAGTGCAGCCAGGTGAAGCTAAGGTCAAGGATAACCCTGCTGTTCGCATTGCTGGCGATCGTGCCGGTCATCATCGTGGGTTTCCTGGCCTACTACACCGGGCGCCAGTCCATTGAGAACGTTGAAATCAACCACCTTGTTTCCACCAACCTCATGAAAAGCAGCGAACTGACAAGGTGGATAGAAGGCAATCAGCTGAGGATCGAGGAGCTGGCCCAGCGTCCCCTGGTAGTACAGAACTCTGCAATAATGGCAACAGCCGACCCTGCCGACCCGGCCTATGACAACGCCCGCCTGGACCTCGAGAACGACCATCTCAGGCCACGCATTACGCCTACCGGGGGCTTCATCGAGATATCGGTGATGAGCCCCGACAGCGGCATCGTGCTGGCTTCCAGTGATGACACGCAGGAGGGGAAATACCACTCTAACCAGCGTTTCTATCTGGAAGGGAAAACACATACTTATACACAGGGGGTATTTTACTCACTTCCCTTACAGCAGACGACTATGGTTGTGAGCACACCGGTTAAAGACAGGCAAGGGAAGCTCGTCGCTGTCCTGGCCGGACGCCTTGACCTGAGCGACCTCTCTCTCATTATGTCCGCGCAGAGCGGACTCAGGTTGACAGAGAAAACTTACCTGGTGAACAAATCGAATTTCTTCGTCACCGAACCGAGCTCCGGCGGCGGATACGCCCTCAAGAAAACCGTACGGACCGAGGGCGTCAAGGCCGGCCTGTCGGGTAGCGATGGGGTCGGTTTCTATAAGGATTACCTTAATGTCCCCGTCATCGGCGCTTATAAGTGGCTGCCCCAATATAACATGTGCCTGATTACAGAGGTGGACCAGGCTGAGGCGTATTCCCGGATTGATTCCATGGCCGCAACCATGATTACCATTGTCTCGCTGCTGGCCCTGATTGTGGTGGCGGCCAGTTTCTTTCTGGCCCGCACTATCACCCAGCCGTTAGCCCGGTTGGTCGCCGGCGCTGCTGCGATAGGCCGAGGCAATCTTGACCAGAGAGTCGGCACCGCGGCCAAAGATGAGATCGGTGAACTGTCCAGGGCGTTTGACCGCATGGCGATGGAGCTCAAGGAAACCACTGTTTCCTTGGATGAACTCGAACAGCGAATCCGTGAACGTACCGCCCAGCTTGAAGCGGCCAACAGGGAACTGGAAGCCTTCAGCTATTCCGTATCGCACGACCTTCGTGCCCCGCTGCGGGCCATCGACGGTTACACGCGCATACTACAGGAGGAATACCAGCAGCTTCTGGATGCAGAGGGTAAAAGGGTCTGCTCGGTTATATCCGAGAGTGCGCGTAAAATGAGTGGTCTGATCGATGACCTCCTGGCGTTTTCCCGCCTGGGCCGGTCTGCCATAAACCCGGGCAAATTGGATATGGAAGCACTGGCCAACTCGGTTTTCCAGGATTTGACCACGGCGCAAAGCAGGAAACGCATCGATTTCCAGGTGGACGCAGCGCCTCCCGTAATGGGTGATATGTCGCTGTTGCGGCAGGTGTGGGTGAATCTCATCTCCAACGCTATAAAGTTTTCCTCCCGGCGGAAACGCGCTGTCATCAGGGTGCACGGGGAAAATACTGAAGGCGAGGTTGTCTACTCGGTGCAGGATAACGGTGTGGGGTTTGATATGCAGTATGCCGATAAGCTCTTCGGCGTGTTCCAGCGGCTGCACAGCGTCAGGGAATTTGAAGGAAACGGCGTAGGCCTGGCCCTGGTCCAGCGGGTGATCCACCGGCATGGGGGCCGTGTCTGGGCTGAAGGTCAAATTGGCAAAGGCGCGACTTTTTATTTTTCGCTTCCGCGCTAAGGAGTGATATGATGAAAGATATGCTTGCCGTAGATGTATTACTGGTCGAGGATAACCTCCAGGATGCAGAACTTACCATAAGGTCGCTCAAGAAGCACAAGTTGGCCAATAATGTCATCGTGGTCGAGGACGGGGCGGAAGCGCTTGATTTTATCTTTTGCCGGGGCAAATATGCTGAGCGGGACATTAAGCATCCACCCAGGGTTATTTTTTTAGATTTGAAGCTTCCCCTAGTCAGCGGACTGGAAGTTTTGCGGGCAATTAAGCAGGATACCCGCACTAAATCAATCCCGGTGGTGGTGGTAACGTCCTCACGCGAAGACCCGGATGTCAGTGCTGCCTATGAACTGGGCGCCAACAGCTATGTAGTAAAACCGGTGGATTTTGAATCCTTCACGGATTCCATAGGCAAGCTTGGCCTTTACTGGCTGATAATCAATCAGCCGCCAAAGTGAGCATGTAAATAATGATGGGAACGTCCCGGGCAGGACAACGAGATGAGTGAGACAATCAAGATACTGATAGTAGAAGACGCACCCACTGACGCAGAGATATGCGAGCGGGAGGTGCGCAAGGCGCTGGGATCATGCCGGTTCCAGGTGGTGGAAACACGCCAGCAATACGTGTCAGCGCTCAGCAAGTTCCGACCCGATGTCATACTCAGTGACTACAGCATGCCCGGCTTCGACGGGATGTCGGCGCTAAAATTGGCGCTGGAATACTCGCCCGAAACACCCTTTATCATTGTTACCGGTTCGGTTAGTGAAGACGTAGCCGCCGGATGTATGAAAGCCGGCGCATGGGATTACATTATTAAAGAACATATTAAACGCCTGGGGCCGGCGGTCGTGAATGCCATGGAAAAGAGGCAGACATTGATAACTAAACGTAAGGCAGAGGAAGAACGCGAGGCTGCCTACAAGGCCCTGGATAAAGCCCTGAATGATTCCATCACCGCCATGTCCAAGATAGTTGAGATGAGAGATCCCTACACGGCAGGGCATCAAACGAGGGTTGCCGATTTGTCAGCGGCAATTGCCGGAGAATTGAAACTTCCCGTGGAACATATCAAATATCTGCGCATTGCAGCGCTTATCCACGATATCGGCAAAATATATATACCGTCTGATATCCTCAGTAAACCGGGCAAATTGCGTGATATGGAGATGCAACTTATCAGAATCCACGCGCAGGGAAGCTATGATATTTTGAGTAACATAGAATTTCCCTGGCCAATAGCCAAGATAGCCTGGCAGCATCATGAGAGATTGGATGGCTCGGGATATCCCAACGGGCTCACCGGCGACCATATATTACTGGAGGCAAAAATATTAGCTGTGGCTGATGTGGTTGAGGCCATGTCATCATACAGACCATACCGGCCGGCGCTGGGCATTGAAAAAGCGCTTGAGGAGATATCTCAAAACAGGGGAATTCTCTACGATCCTGCCGTTGTGGACGCCTGCCTGAAGCTCTTCAGCGACGAATGGCTACAAGCTGGAAGGTTAGAGCACGGGACGATCAGCTAAAGCGCCTATTCCAGGTGGAAGATGCGCGCCGCGTTCTTATACAGGAACTTCTCCTTTACGCTGTCCTTGAGCGGCCATTGGTCAACTTCATGTAGCACGTCCCTGATATGCATGCCGATGGAGAGCCAGTCGGAGCCGAAGCAAATCTTGTCCTGGATGGTGGAGTTGGCGTAGCGCATGAACATGTCCCAGCCCGTATCGGGCGTGGCCAGGTACTTGGGCCGGTGCGCGGATGTGTCAATATAAAGGTTGTCATACTTCCAGGCCATGAGCACGATATCCGGTATCCACGGCCAGCCGCCATGCCCGGCGATGATATTGAGCTTCGGAAAATCGATAAGCACCTGCTCGAGGTAGCGGGGATGGCCGAAATACATAGATACATTGCTCATCCAGTTCACCGATGTGTGTATCCAGATGGGCGCGCCCATCTTTTCACACAGGCTGTAGAGCGGGTAGTAACGCCGGTCGTCGGCATAGCAGCCGTGCACGAAGGGACGGAAGACCACGGCTTTAAAGCCCTGAACGGTGAGGGCGCGCTCCACGTTGGCAAGGCTCTCCGCCTGCTTGTGCGGGTTGTAGCCGGCAAAGGCGATAAACTGTCCCGGGTACTTTTTCAAAATGTCCGCCACGTAATCGTTAGGCAGGGCCGAGCCGGTGGCATTGGACTCGTCCATATTGTGCACGGCCGACCAGGTAATGCCGTTTTCCCTGAGCGACCTGACGAAGTTCTCCATGCCGATGGGGCCTGTTTCGGCTAAATCTATGAGCGCCTCGCGCAGCTTGTCGCCCGACAGGGTGCTGGTCATCTCCTCGAACTCCTGCTGGGTGAGGCCCAGCCAGCCGCTCCACTTGGCGCCGAAGAGCTTGATATAACCCTCCATGCCGGGCTGCGGCGTAAAGAGGTCGGCGAAAAGCATTTCGCGCGTGGGCAGGGTGTTAGACGTATCAATTATCATCTTGCGGACCTCGCAGCATTAAATTTCAGTTTCATCTCTACATGTATATGGTCTAAACCCAGATGACCTTTTCTTTGCGCAAATCTGCGATCTCGGCATCGGTCTTGCCGAGGTAAGCTCTTGAGCACTTCACTACTATGTTCGCCGAGGCTGGGATCATGGGGGTTGACGCCCGGAGGCACGCCCACCTCGGCCCCGTGTATCCTGATCGGGTTGTTGAAAGTCTTGACCTTGCCCAGCTTTGGATGATCGACGTCAACCACCATGTTACGGGCCCTCAGGTGCGGGTCATCGAGCAGTTCCTGCATATCCTTGACGATGCCTACGGGGACACCCATGGCGACCAGCAGGCTGACCAGCTCCTCGGCGGTCTGATTTTCCTTTACCCATCCGGCGAAGGCCTCGTTGAGTTCGGCCTGGTTCAGCGCTCGGTTGATGAAGGCATCCATATTGTCGCCGCCGTATTTTTTCACGAGGTCATCGCGGCCCATCAGCCCGTAAAGTTCCTCGAAAACGGGACCGCCGAAGGCGCAGACCATCACCCAGCGGCCGTCTTTGGTCAGGAAGCAGTCCCAGGGCGCGCCAAAGGGATCGAGATTGCCCCTGCGCGGCGGAGCAGCGCCTTCCATGCTGGTCTTGATGACATTCTCCTCGAGCATGGTGAAGACGCTGTCCATCATGGCTACCTCGAGCTTCTGCCCCTCCCCGGTCAGGTCCCTCAGGCGCAGTGCGGCGAGTATGCCGATGACCCAGTGCAGCCCGGTTATGGAATCGGCGATGCCCGGGCCGGTCTTGAGCGGCGGCATATCGGGGTATCCCGTCATGCTCATCAGGCCTCCCATGGCCTGCCCGATAGGGTCCACGCAGTGCATGTGGGAGTAAGGTCCATAGCTGCCGAAGCCGGACGTAGAGGCGTAGATAATGCGCGGGTTGGCCTTTTTCACAACATCATAGCCCAGCCCCAGGTCTACCATGGCCTCAGGCATGAAATTCTCGGTGAGCACATCGCATTTTTTCGCCAGCTCGAGAAATAGCTCTTTGCCCTTTACGCTCTTGAGGTTAAGGGCGACGGACTTCTTGCCGCGATTGAGCATAGCGAAGTACCCGCTATAACCGTCCTTGAAGGGTGGGATGATGCGGGTCTTATCGCCTACCGGGCCGGCCTCTATCTTGATTACCTCGGCCCCGAGGTCGACAAGCACCTGCGTGGCGAAGGGGCCCGGCATAAATCCAGGTCAGGTCGAGCACCTTTATTCCGCTGAGGGGCTTAACGCTCATGATTAACCGCCTTGGGCCGCACGGGCAGAATCTATCAGATGATAAATGCTGCCCGCAGCGGCAGTAATTACTTCTAACTCAGGTCAGGCCATCTTCCTGCGGTAGAGCAGGTAGTAGATGAAGCCGATGACAATCCAGGCCGCGAAGACGATCAATGCCTCGGTGGTCAGGATGCCCAGCGATACGAGGAAAGTGGGGACAACGCCTATGAGGGCGATAATCGGTATAAGATTACCCCAGGGGATTTTATAAGGGCGCTCCGTATTGGGTTGCTTTTTGCGAAGCACTATAACAGCAACGGCGGTCAGCGCATAGGTCACCAGCACGGCTGACGCAGCCACATCGAAGAGCACGATAAGCTGCGGAACGAAGCTCCCGATAATTCCCAGAATGCCGACAAAAATAATTGACCAGTGCGGCACGCCGAAGCGCTTGTTGACCGTGGCGAAAAACCTCGGAAGCTCGTTATCCTTGGCCATGGCCATCATCAGCCTGGAGGCGCCGACAACAAATCCATTGAGCGTAGTTATCAGGCCGCAGATGCCGGCGATGATGATGATGGCGGGACCGGATGGGCCGAGCACCTTGGTCGCAATGGGCATGATGGGAACGGGGTCCGTACTTTTAGCTATCTGTTCCCAGGGGAGCACTCCTGCGTTGGTGATGGCAACCGCAAGGTAAGCCAGCAGTACGAACAGGATGGATAGAGGTATAACGAAGACCATCTTGCGCACGGGCGACTTAACTTCCTCGGCCGCCTGCGGCAATATATCGTAGCCCATAAAGGCCAGGAAATAGATGGGCACCATCAGGAACATCCCTCCAACCCCGCGTCCGAAAAATGGCATGAGGTTGTTAACGTCGATTTGAGTAAATCCGGGGATGGCATAGATGAACATCCCGGCAAACAGGATCACCGTGAGGACCAGCTGCACAATGGCCGAGAATGTGATGCCCACCAGGTTGATGACCGTAAATAATATCGCCGCGCCCACTCCTATCAGCGCAACCGGCGCACCCGGTATAATGCCGGCGAATAGCTTGCCGATGATGATGCATTCGCCGGGCATCATGGCAGCATAGGCCAGCACCAGCAGCCAGCCGGCGGTAAACCCGCCGAATTTGTTCATGGCCTTTCTAACGTAGATATAGGCCCCGCCGGCGACCGGCCACATCGAGCAAAGCTCGGCAAAGCAGAATCCGACGCACAGGGTGAATGCTGCGGCGATGATTAGTGAGAGTATGCCCGCAGGGCCGGAGCGGTCCAGTATCACATTGGCCAGGACCGCCCACGCCATGCCGACCATGGCGCCGGTCAGGAGGGTAAAGAGCGTTACCAGGGTAAGTCCGCGTTTCAGATTAGACGGTTTTTCTTCCATGCTGATGCCATACCTCCTTTTAATTAATCTGATTTCTGGGACATAAGCCGGTAATGTAATTAAACAATTTATAATTGCATGATTATATATTTTTGTCAAGATGTCATGTAACATATATACTATACGCAAGGGTATAGAGATGGTGAAGGATACAGTTGTTTATGAGGATAAACAGGGCGGCGCAAAGCCCGGGAAAGGGGTGGATGGAGCGGATATTAATGTAGCGTCACTTGTCCTTTCACAGGCTTTCGTAAACTGGCACAAGGCCTTTATGAAGGTGCTGGACCCGTATAAGCTTACCTATTCACAGTGGATCATCCTGCAGACGCTGATGACCCTCGGCGCGCCGATGTCACCGTCGGAGCTGAACAAATACCTGACCATCGAGGGCACGTCGATAAGTATTTTGATCGACGTGATCGAGAAGCGGGGGTTGATAAGAAGGCGCCGCTCACGCGTGGACAGGCGCATGGTTAAGGTCAGCCTGACGGAGCTGGGGCAGGAATTGCTGGCTGAGATCGATCCGCAGATAACCAGGCTGATAGAGAAAATCTACGGCCTTTTATCTATTGCTGAACGTAAGCAGCTTATCACATTGTGCCGTAAGATACGCGACGCTTCGGTTAAAAACAACGGCGGCAACCCCGATATAGCCGAGGCCATACTAATAAAATTCAGCGGCGCCGCCCACTAAAACGCTGGTATCAACGTATTAACTGTTGCCTTTCTTGATCTGCTCGATTTCCGTGTCAATCTCTTTCTGCTCCCAGCCGCAGAAAAATATTGACGCATTGCAGAGCTGCAGCTATCATTCGGGTCACATAAAAGGAAGGTGGGCTATGGATATAATCGAGGCTATCAATTCGCGTTACAGCGTACGCGCTTTTAAACGGGACCCGGTGCCGCGCCATGTCCTTGAGGAGCTGCTGACCGTGTCGCAGCGCGCGCCCTCCTGGGGCAATACCCAGACCTGGGAGTTCGCGGTGGTGGGCGGCGAAACGATGCGGGAACTGCGGGAGGCGCTGGCCGCCCGGGCCTTTGCCCAGGATGAACGCAATGCTGATATACCCTATCCTGAATGGACGGGCCGGCACAGGGAGCGGCGCAGCCGCAACGGGCACAGGCTGTATGAACATATGGGCATAGCCAGGGACGATGTGGAAACGCAGCTCAACTGGTTCGTCAGCATGTACCGTTTCTTTGGCGCACCCAACGCCATTTATATTTACACCGAGAGAGCCGTCAGCAACTGGGCAATCTTCAACTGCGGGCTGGTGGCGCAGACCATCAGCCTGGCGGCCCTGGGCCTCGGGCTTGGCTCCATCATGCTGGCCGCGGGCATCAGCTACCCGGATACCGTCAGGCAAAAGCTGAATATCCCGGAATCGAAGCAGATATTAATCGCCATCGCCATCGGCTACCCCGACCCAGAGGCCACCGTGAATAAATTCAGGACGGAAAGGGTTCCGTTAAGCGAAGTTTGCACCTGGCACGGCTTTTGAGCGTCACGTCATTGCGAACGAAGTGAAGCAATGACCCCTTGCCTGCGATTGCCTGAAGGGTATATACTGGAAAACAATCCAAAATACAGGAGGCAGAGATGAGCGGAACAGATAATTACGACCTTAAATCGGTGAAATTGCCGCGGCTGGTGAGGGGACAGCTCTCCATGGTCGCCGGCGCACTTGACAGCAGCATACTTCGGGCACTCCTGCTGCCCTCGATGCTGAAAAGCGGGGGGATCGAGGACTTCCGGGCGCTGGCGCCCGAGGAGCGCCGCGAGTCCGCGCCGCTGGCCGTGGAGGTAGACTGCCGTCACGACCAGCACCACCACGGGCGCGAGCGACAGATATATCCGGCGTTCGACGATTCGCTGCGTCATCCCGGGCACGAGCGAGGTCGGAGCGAGGACCGCGAAAAACCACGCGCCGAGAAACCCGACCGCGGGTTTCCGCCACCACGCGAACAACGTGCCCGCGATCAGCGCGACGACGACGCACGCCTGCGGCCACACGTCCGCCAGGCTCCCGATCCAAAACGTGCCGTAGTCGAAGACCAGCGGCGTCGGCCAGAACGACAGCCGCAGGTAGTGCACGAGCGCGGGGAATTGCGTGAGCACGTAGTCCCACCACGAGATGTCCACCCCGAAGCCGGCCGAGCCGCCGCGGCTGCCGCCGATGCTGGCGAGCAACCCGGCGAGCAAAAGCCACGTCGCCGCCAGCGCCGCGTAGAATCCGCGCCGCCGCCGCCACGCCCCCGCGAAACTTCCGGCCACGAACGCGCGGTCGAACAACAGCACCAGCACCGGTGCGGAAACCATGTTTTCTTTCGTCGCCATGCCCAGCAGGCACGCGGCGACCGACAGCACCTGCCAGCGGCCCGGCGCCGGAGCGTCCACGCTGCGCACGAAGCCGTAGAGCGTGAGCAGATAAAACAGACCCATCAGCGACTCGGCGCGCTGCA
>CAVWAG010000016.1:0-23678 GCA_963752975.1 uncultured Chloroflexia bacterium | reverse complement strand
ACGGTCCGAAGTGTTTACTGTAATTTCAGAGATTGCAGAAGTTGAAACCACAAATCCCGCAACCCGTTAAAGCCGTCATCCACTTTAAAGCTGCCCTTTTGCTCAGCGACTTCGATAAGGTGGGTACCGGGAGCGGCATCCCTGATAGCAAAGCTGACAGCGATTTCCTGTCCCGGAGCAAGGGTGACCTCCCTGCTTGCAATCTGTTTCCCGTCCATTTTCAAAATCAGGGGATAGGTCCCCTCTTTGTTGCCGTCATTGGCGACGCTGACCCGGACCCCTGCAACTTCCCCGGCATTAATCATTGCGGGGGTTACCATGAGCTTATTAATAATAAAACTCGGTTTCAGATCAGTGCTAATTGTTTTTTCAGGCAGCGGCGCCAGCTTTGCAACGACGCCTATTTTGCTGAAATGGTCGACCGCGCCGTTTACCGGGCCGCCGATGCTGGCCACACCTTGTGCTGGTAACTCTTCCCAGATATGGCTACTATCATTGTAACGTGCCAGCGCCACTCCCAGGGTATTCCCGGGAAGCTTGTCCGCATCATATTTAACGGTAACACGTGGCGCAGGATTAAACACTGTTCCGGCCGGGCTGAATTCATATGCAACGATAACTTCGAGGCCAGAGGAGGCAGGCGGCGAATCCACCTGATTTGCCTCGATCGACATAACCCTCATGCCGTTCCTGAGAATTTTGGTTCCCCTGGCCAATTCAATGGTTAAATTGCCGTCTTTGCTTGAGGCTATCATAGGATTGGTCAGCGCGCCTGCAGGGTTCGTTGCCCGCATGGATGTCTGGCCAAGTATAGTGGCGGAGAATATAGGAGTCGCCCCGGCGGTAATGCTGGAAGCAGCAGTCAGCGGAGGCGCCGTGGTAAAGCTCCAAACATAGGGATTGGCCATGGGATTACCTGCCAGGTCCTTAACCCCCGTGGTAATCGTGGCAGTATATACGGCGCCGGGTGCAAGATTGACACTTGGTGTAAAGGTCGCCGTGACCCCGGTGTAGGTCACCACACCTGAAACAGGCGTGGTCCCCTGCTTTAAGATAAATGTGGCAATGGTGACCGTCAAGGGGTCCAGCGCCTCACTGAATGTGGCAGTCAGTGAAGTGTTGTCAGCCACGCCCGTGGCGGCATTAGCGGGAGCTGTGGTAGTCACTGTTGGCGGGGTGGTGTCTAAAATCAGGGTAGCCCAGCCGATTTTCTTCGGTCCGCCAGAAGCTTTTGCGCTATAGTACATCTTGAGCACACCCGTGCCATCGTCAATCACAGAAGGCGTATAGACACGTTCGTTGCGGTAAGCAACGCCATCACTTATGTGAAAGATGTGGCCGGGATTTTTTACCCACGTTTTTCCGTCCGCAGAAAACGCATAGCCGATTCCCTCAGAAGGATTCGCGACTCCTCCGCTATACCAGTAGTGAAAGCCAATAGCGTTACGGTACACTGTACCATAGACAGAATCGTTGGAGTCCCATGCTGGACTTGCAGACTTAGCCAACACAGGGACTGCAGAGTAGGCCGTCCAGAAAACTCCATCGGCGGAATACGCGAGTCCTGTTTCTTCAGTCGCGCCGGATGTGCCGTCGTAATACATTTTGTAGCTATAGCTCCAGGGGTCGGCGCCGGTGTTCGCCGCGCCTGGTTGATAAACCAAATTTACGGGACCGTATGTGCCACGGTTCCATCCCACTCCAGTGTCCGGATCCCTGAATTAATTTTGCTGCCGGATTTTGTGTCAGCGCGGTTTTATTGACCCAGTTTATACCATCAACCGATTCGGCTGTGGCTATTGAGGCAATACTATATAAATTGGCATTCATATCCCAATACCACATCCTGTACTTTGGTCCGGTAGCGCCGAGACCGAAGCTATTTGCATCGTAAAGCACCTGAACATGATGTGCATGGCCGCCGAGGCCGATCATGGTAGTCGGCGTGCCCCATGTTATGCCATTTGTAGATTTTACGAGGAAGACTGCTCCGTCTCCATCGCTATACCACATGTTATATTTTAGTCCGGTACCTCCGAATCCATTCAGGTTGTAAAGAGCGCATGGATAATATGCATTTCCGGCAGCCGGCGCGGTATATACGATGCCCTGGTCACTCCAGGTAGTGTAATTCAGCATCGACGTAAAGCTCCATGAATAGTTTGTGGCAAGTGCATTACCGGCCAGGTCTTTAACCCCAGTGGTAATAGTGGCAGTATACATAGTACCGTATGCAAGATTGACACTCGGTGTAAAGGTCGCAGTGACGCCAGTGTAGGTCACCGCACCTGAAACAGGCGTAGTACCCTGCTTTAAGATAAATGTGGCAGTGGTAACCGTTAAGGGGTCCAGCGCCTCACTGAAGGTGGCGGTCACTGCACTATTGATGGCCACGCCTGTGGCAGCATTAGCCGGGAGTGGTGGAGGTCACCGTAGGTGGGGTGGTGTCAGGTGTCAAGACAGCCCTTCCGAGTTTCCACCATATCCAACTTCCATCACTTACATCTGCTGAACCGAGGAAAAACAGCTGGTAGTTGTCTCCCTGTCTTTACCACCGATGGCATCCATACACTCTGGCTTCTCCATGCCACTCCGTCAGAGGTTGTGAGTAATGTTTGCCTGCGTATCCAGTTTATGCCATCGGTCGATGTTGCATAGCCAATCCCATTCAAGGCCTGGTACGTCGTATCTTTCCCGCCTGAGTAAAACGCTTGCCAATCCGCCGGACTATTCTTGATAACTTTGAACCAGCCAATGTGGTCCGTATCAAAAGAAGTTCCATCGAGCGTGCCTTCAAATATTGGGGTCGCATAGCCCGCGGATGTTGGATCGTAGCCCGTCCAGTCGTAGCCGTTGCTTGAAAAGGCCATGACTACGAGTTCCTTTCCACCGTATAGCCCACCCTCCCATTGGACGTTTGCATATATTCTGAATATCCAATCTGTACCTGTGTTGGGTGCTCCCGGGGTGTAGATTACATCGGCTATTCCATAATTTACTCCCGTGAGGGCGCTAAATACTGGTGGCCCGAATTGGGTAACGGGCATGCGGTTATACCAGCTTATTCCATCCGGTGATTCTGAATATCTCCATCCGCTTATGCTGTGACCATCCAAACCCTGATACCACAAGCGGTAGTTCATGGTCAGCGCGCTGGGGTTTGTACCTCTATTGGCTCCCGGGAATCCTGCACTATAATATTTTACATCTGAATGATATTGCGCATCCGTTATTATGGGACTGCCGTACGGAGTCCATGTTATGCCATCGGGTGATTGGGCGAGATTGATGGATGCAAAGTCATCTCCTGCATAGTAAAGTTTGTAATTTACATTATCCTTTATGACATAGGCCTGGTCAGGGATACGTGTAGATGAAGGGAACACGGGGGACGGGTTTTCGCTGACAGTGAAGCTGGTAGAGCTAACCGCGGGCAGCGGGGTGTTTAAATTTTTATGGTTTACAGCTGCAGTGAAAGTTGCATCATTTCCAGCTTGACCATTTGACCCGGAGGCTACGATGCTAATTGGCGCCGCAAATGACATGGCAGGGAATGCAGCCGACAAGAACGCAAAAACAACGAGATAAGCAGTTAATCTAACTATAGTTTTTCTCATGCTTAGCCGTACATTTTAGGGTACTCAATCCCATCGCGTCAACTTAACCGGGACATTGGTAACCCAGAGGTGGTTATATCTGCCTGACTGCCGGTGCCAATTGCGCAGGTGAGAGGTTCTGTCTGAACCAGGCCACGGAATCGCAGATGGATTCCTGTACTGAACGCGCCACATAGCCAAGCTCCACCCTTGCCTTCTCCGAGGTCACCCAGGAATTGCTGCGCAACACGTCCACGGAGTAATCGGTAAAGAGCGGCTTGCTCCTGACTATGCGGTAATATATGGGAGCCAGCTTTCCGGCGGTATGGGCCAGCCAGGCGGGAACCTTGAAGGAGGGCGCCCTGATACCGCTGGTTTCCTCCAGCATCTCCATGATCCGCTTGATACTGACCCTTTCACCTGAAAGGATGTAGCTCTCCCCCTTGCGGCCTTTCCTGCCGGCCAGCGTCAGCCCGCGCGCTACGTCTCGCACATCTGCAAAGTCGTAGGCCCCATCCAGGTATGCCTTCAGCTTACCCCTGATGAAATCCAGTACAAGCTGCCCCA
This sequence comes from uncultured Chloroflexia bacterium, assembly GCA_963752975.1. Classification (GTDB taxonomy): domain Bacteria; phylum Chloroflexota; class Dehalococcoidia; order GIF9; family UBA5629; genus CAIMUM01. Next base: position 19,515 of record CAVWAG010000016.1, on the reverse strand, counting down.
TCTCCGATATCTTGAAGTCGAAAGGGCCGATCACCCCGGTGGGGTGCACGATAACCGCGTCCAGTCCACGTTCCACCGCCTTCTTCACCTCCAGCGTCGCCCTGGCCTTGCTTCTGGCATAGGGGCCGAGTACATGCTCCGGGTCCACCGGGAAGGTCTCGTTGATAAAGATGCCCTCGGGCGGCTCCTGGATGGCATGTATGGAACTGGTATAGACCAGCCGGCCGACACCTGATTCCAGGCAGGCATCCACCACATTGCGTGTCCCCTCAACATTCACCCGGTGCAGCAACCGGTCCTTGCCCGGCGTGATGGCGATAATCCCGGCCAGGTGGTAAACTACATCTGCGCCCCGGAAAGCTGAATTCAAAGAGGCCCTATCGCAAACATCACCTGCTACCATATCGACGTTAAGCCCGCGTATGGGCAGGTCGTTTTCAAAGGGGGGTACCAGCGCCCTGACCTTTTCTCCTGCGGCCAGCAGTTCACGTATAAGCACGTTGCCGATATGCCCGGTTGCGCCGGTGACAACTATATTCATTTTTTCTCCTTTCCAACGCTGGCGTCTGACAGTGAAGCCAGCGCCTCATCGAGTTTCCTTAATTTATCCTCATCCAATCCCTGCAGCAGTTGCCGCGCGCGCTCACGGCCGGAAGTGTAAAGCCTGTCCGTCAGTTCCTGTCCTTTTGCCGATAAACGGCAGACCACTACCCGCCTGTCTTCCCGGCTGTTTTCCCTCTTCACAATATCCCTGTCCACCAGGCGGTCGACGATGCCGGTAGCCGTGGCCAGCCCGACGCCCAGGGACGAGGCCAGGTCGCTCATCCTTGCCGGTCCATTGAGATAGACCAGCAGGACAACCTTCAATTGCGGCGTGGTCAGGTCGAGATCCAGCAATTCCTGGTGCGCCCTGGGCAGTAACTCCCGGAAAGCGCCCTCAACCTGCCCCAGTATGCGGTCGATCATTTCACTCTTTTCATTCATGCAATTGTTACCCACATTGACCGGTGGTTACGATTCGATAATTAGTATAATATAAATAGTTAGTGTTATGCAAACTATTCTAATATGGGTAAATACCTTGCACAACCAGCGACCAGATGGGGTTGGTGGCCACCACTATCTTTAATCCCCGTTCTTTCACACGCCTGAAAACCTCCACTGCGCCTGGGGCAGCATCTCTTATAAGGCTAGCCTGCTTAATTCTTATCTTATATGTATATTCGTATGTATACAGTACTTTAATACCAGGGACTATTTAACCCCCCGTACTAAAGTTCCGCCTTACCCGGTACCTTCAGGTGATAGTTTTCATCTCATGCGCAATCTACACTTGACTCGTATCGGAATTTCAAGGCGAAACAATGAAGACTAGGACTATCGGACTGACCTTATTAGCGGGACTGCTGTGCCTGACATTAACAGGCGCGGTTGCCGGCGTTGTGCCTACTGCCGGCACTGCCGATGGAGAGGTAAGCCGCGATGGCTCAGTTGCCGCAATTTCAGGCGCCGGCCTGCAGTCACCTGCTGCAGCTTACAGCATACTCGATGTCCAAACCCCATCTTTATCCAATGATACATATGTTGCAAACCAGTGGGCGCTTGACAGGGTCCACATCCAGGCTGTCTGGTCTATAAAGCCTCAAAATGAGGTAGTGGTAGCCGTCCTGGACACCGGCATTGATACCAAACACGAGGACCTGGCGGGAGCTGTAATAAACAGCGTCAACCTGACGACCAGCCCCACGGCCGAAGATGTTTACGGGCATGGCACTCATGTTGCAGGGATCATAGCCGCCCGAACTAATAACGGTGTGGGCATCGCCGGGGCAGATCAGAATGTTAAGCTGCTCAATGTTAAGATTGCCGACGACAACGGAGATTGCAGCAGCATTGACGTGGCAAACGGCATTGTCTGGGCCGCCGACCACGGGGCAAATGTAATAAACCTGAGCCTTGTCCTAACCCGGCCTTCAGCCGGGCTTGAGCCTGCTGTGGATTATGCCTGGAGCAAAGGTGCGGTGGTCATTGCAGCAGCAGGTAATGGCATCCAACTGGCAAAATCTTATCCCGCGCTGTACCAGAACTGCATCGCGGTTGTAGCCACGAACGATAAAGACCAGGTGGGAACGGGACTGGCTGGGAAAGAGGCCATAGCTGCGCCGGGATATAACATATTCTCCACCCTGCCCGGCAACAAATATGGATATAAAAGCGGCAGTTCCATGGCCGCAGCCTACGTTTCAGCGGCGGCGGCTCTGGCATTTTCGACCGCAAAGTCCGGCAGCAGCAACCTGAATAATATCATCAAGGAGCAAATCTGGAAGAGTACAGACCCCATCGTTTCCGGCATGCTGAACTACAGGTACATAAATTTTGAGAAGCTCGCCGCATCGATGCAGCCCGAGTAGCCTGTACCGGTCACTGCAATCTTAGAGATTGCCGAAGCTGAGTCCACAAATCCCGCAACCCGTTAAAGCCGTCATCCACTTTAAAGCTGCCCTTTTGCTCAGCGACTTCGATAAGGTGCGTACCGGGAGCGGCATCCCTGATAGCAAAGTTGACAGCGGTTTCCTGCCCGGGAGCAAGGGTTACCTCCCTGCTGGCTATCTGCTTTCCATCCATTTTCAAAATCAGGGGATAGGTCCCCTCTTTGTTGCCGTCATTGGCGACACTGACCCGCACCCCTGCAACTTCCCCGGCATTTATCACTGGGGGACTTACCATAAGCTTATCGGTAATAAAATTTGGATGCAGGCCATTTGGATTAGTGGCGATTGTTTTTTCCGGCGGCGCCAGCTTTGCAACGACGCCTATTTTGCTGAAATGGTCGACCGCTGCCGTTTACCGGGCCGCCGATGCTGGCCACACCTTGCGCGGGCAACTCTTCCCAGCTTTTGCTACTATCATTGTAGCGGGCCAGCGCCACCCCCAGGGTATTCCCGGGCAGCTTGTCCGCATCATATTTAACGGTAACCCGCGGAGCAGGATCAAACACAGTGCCGGCCGGGCTGAATTCATATGCAACGATTACATCCAGGCCGTCAGAAGCCGGCGGCGAATCCGTCTGCGTTGCTTCGATCGACAGAACCCTCATACCGTTCCTGAGTATTTTAGTTCCCCTGGCCAATTCAATAGTTAAATTGCCGTCTTTGCTTGAGGCTACCATGGGATTGGTCAGCGCGCCGGCTGAGGTCATTGCCCGCATAGATGTCTGCCCGAGCACGGTGGCTGAAAATACGGGAGTTACTCCGGAATCCATGGTCGACATCGTGGTCTGGGGCGCCGGCTTTTTAGGCGTGGTAAAGCTTAACAGGGTGCCGGTCGCTGTTCCGTGGCCAACCGCCAAAGCCCTGTAAAAATATGTAGTACTTTCATCCAGGCCGGTTAAATTATCTGTGAAACTCCCTAAAGTTGTCATGGCGTTAGGTGAAGTCCCATTAAATGGCCCGCCCTGAGATTCGCCCCATTCGAATGAAACATTATCAGTAGTTGATGTGCCGGAGGCTGACAAAGTGCCGTTGAGCGTAACGGAATTATATGTTATTGAAGTCGCGTCATCCGTCAATACTGTTGGCGGGGTTGTGCCGGTGATAAAGCTAATCTCACCACCTTGGGCCGTGCCCTGGCCCGTGGCTACCGCCTGGTAGTAGTAGGTCGTATTGGGAGCAAGGCTGGAGATATCAACATAGAAGGGCCCCTTGGCCGTCAGGGTCTGCGCCGTGGTAGTGTCGGTATACGCGCCTGAGCTTGTCCCGTACTTGAACAATAAGCTACAGCTGGCGGCCGTGCCCAGCGAGGTCAGGTCCCCGTTGAGCCTGGCCGAATTGGTGGTTACGTTGCCCGCGGTATCGGTGGTGACGGACGGCGGGGTTGTGCCGGTGATAAAGCTAATCTCACCACCCTGGGCCGTGCCCTGGCCCGTGGCTACCGCCTGGTAGTAGTAGGTCGTGTTGGGGGTAAGGCCGGAGATATCAACATAGAAGGGCCCCTTGGCCGTCAGGGTCTGCGCAGTGGTAGTATCGGTATACGCGCCTGAGCTTTTCCCATACTGGAACAATAGGCTACAGTTGGCGGCCGTGCCCAGTGAGGTCAGGTTACCGTTGAGCCGGGCCGAATTGGTGGCTACGCTGCCCGCGGTATCCGTGGTTACGGACGGCGGGGTTGTGCCGGTGATAAAGCTAATCTCACCACCTTGGGCCGTGCCCTGGCCCGTGGCTACTGCCTGGTAGTAGTAGGTCGTGTTGGGGGCAAGGCCGGAGATATCGGCGTAGAAGGTCCCCTTTGCCGTCATTAACTGAGTCGTGGTGTTATCGGGATACGTCCCGGAGGATATCCCGTACTGGAACAATACGCTACAGCTGGCGGCCGTGCCCAGTGAGGTCAAGTTCCCGTTTAGCCTGGCCGAATTGGTGGTTACGTTGCCCGCGGTATCCGTGGTAACGGCCGGCGGATCGATTGGATTCACCGTAATTTTCACTGTAGCAATATTGCTATCTGCACTGCCATCATTAGCTTTATAGGTGAAGGAATCGGGCCCATTGTAGCTGGCGGCTGGAGAATAAGTGAAAGAGCCGTTGCTGTTGAGTGTAAGCACACCATGGGCGGGATCACTCACCTTGACGGCGGTTAACGGGTCGCCATCCGGATCGTTGTCGTTACCCAGCACACCGGGTGATGCTGTTACCAGAGCAACATCCTCGTTGGTATTATAGTTATCATCGAAGGCCTGTGGAGGTTGATTCACGGGAGGAGGGACAGCATCCAGCGGTGTGCAATCAACGGGTTTGGTGTACCACTGGCTGGTCTGGCCGCCTACTGTCTTGTTCCAGCTGATATTGATACCGGTCGGCAGAGTCACCGTCGAGGCATTGGTGTAGCCGCTGCCCGTGCCTGAAATGGCCACGGTTCCGCCGGCTGGAATATTCTTGAACGCCATTGCACAGAACTGGGTGACGTCCAATGCCGTACAGTCCACCTTCTTGGTATACCACGGGCCGGTCTGGCCGCTTACCGTCAGGTGCCAGCTGACGGTGCTGCCCTGGGGCAAAACGACGGAGCCGGTCACGTTGCCGGTGCCGGAAATGGCTACCGTGCCGCCTGAAGTGTTATTGATGGTCATGTTGCATAGCGCCGTGCTCGCGTCCAGGTCGGTGCAGTCCACTACCTTGCTGATCCACGGGCCTGTCTGCCCGTTCATTGTGACGCTCCAGCTGATATTGATGCCGCTGGGCAAAGTGACCGCCTGGTCATGATCGAATGAGCCGGTGCCGGAGATGGCCACGGAGCCGCCCGCAGGAACGTTCTTTATATTCATGTTACATAGTGCAGTGCTCGCGTCGAGGTCGGTGCAGTCCACCTCCTTGGTGATCCACGGGCCGGTCTGCCCGTTTGCCGTGACACTCCAGCTGATGTTGATGCCGCTGGGCAGGGTGACCGTTTGGTCATGGTCGAACGAGCCGGTGCCGGAGATGTTTACCTTGCCGCCCGCAGGAACGTTCTTTATCTTCATGTTGCAAACGGCGTTGACGATGATGCTTGCCTGAGAGGTATCAAGCGGAGTGCAGTCAACGGTCTTGGTGTACCACGGGCCGGTCTGCCCGCTTACCGTAAGGTGCCAGCTGACAGTGCTGCCCTTGGGCAGAACGACGGAGCCGCTCACGTTGCCGGTACCGGAGATAGCAACGGTGCCGCCGGTGGTGTTATTGATGGTCATCACGCAGAAATCTGTGCCGTTTACCACGTTCAGAGTACCTGTGGTTGCCGCAGGAACTGCGAATGTTCGCCATGGGCCGGTCTGGCCGTTTACCGTCAGGTTCCAACTGACGTTCCCTCCCTGGGGCAGGTTTGCAGTTGCCGTATTCGCGAATGTGCCATAGCCAGAGATATTGACTTTAGCTGAGGCCTCTGCCGACAGGGGTGAGTCCATGGCCACGGTCACAACACAGGTCGCGACGGCATTTGCGCCTGCCGGCTGCAGGCTTATTGGTATTGCCACTGCCAGAATTAAGATCGCTGCCAGCGCAGCTTGCAATTTATTACGAGTCGCCTTCATTTTTCTCCGCTTTATTAATCCGCTATGCCTCAGCAGCACCTGGCGCTTCATTAGCATTAAAACACATAAACCCTCCAAGCAATGGTACGCTCAACAAGCTTAAAAATATTTAAAAATCGGTATTGCCCTCCTAAAATTTCTCTAAAATTTTTCAGTCTTACTTAAGCGTTAGCGTATATCAAAGACGCAGGGAATGTTACGGGACTGAAGCTACGTTATCTTTCCCCCGTCCGCTCCTAAATGGGCCATGATTTTGTGGACGAAGGAAATTTAGCACTTTGACTGCAAATAAATATCTGATAATATGGTCACCTGGAAATCAGCGGTTGCGAGGGAGCTGACCATGCGTAATCACAATAAGCTATGCCGCTTAGCGGTCATTGCAGTAACTTCTACGCTGATTTTGGGCGGTTGCATAGGTCATTCCGAAAAGCAGCCTGCATCCCATGTATTACCACCACCAAGCGCAATTCCGTCCCCTGAACCGGCCGACTGGCCCATGTTTCGCTTCAGCCTGGATCGCTGCGGCTACAATCCGGCTGAGACAGCCCTCAAGCCTCCCCTCGAGCTTAAATGGCGCTACAGGGCTAATAGCGGGGCAAAGGCCAACTCATCCCCGGCGCTTATTAACGGCACAATCTACTTTGGGTCGGGTGACAGCAGGGTCTACGCACTGGATGCTGCGTCCGGCACGCTCAAGTGGAGCTGCCAAACCGGCAGTGACGTCTTCTCATCGCCTGCAGTATCCGATGGGTGTGTCTACATCGGTTCCTACGACGGTAAGCTCTATGCCATAGAGTCAGAAATAGGTAAGGTGATATGGAGCTATCAAACCGGTGACGAGGTCCGCTCTTCCCCCGCGGTAGCCGATGATATGGTCTATTTTGGCTCGCATGACTCATACTTCTACGCACTGGATAAAGAAACAGGCAAGCTGGTATGGAATTTTAAGACCGGCAGCCTGGTATCCTCGTCTCCTGCAGTGGTGAAAGGGGTGGTCTATGTGGCTTCCTGGGACGGCTCAATCTACGCGCTGAATGCCGGGACGGGAGAACTCATCTGGAGCTACCGGACCGGTGATGCCGTTTTCTCCTCCCCGGCAGTGGCGGACGGGATTGTTTACGTGGGCTCTGATGACTTCAATGTCTATGCTCTGGACGCTGGATCGGGGAGACTGCTATGGAACTATAGAACTGGCGATATGGTGCGCGGCTCCCCGGGCGTAGCCTATGGCAAGGTATATATCGGTTCCTATGACGCCAAAATGTACGCCTTCGATGCCAGGACGGGAGCGGTGGCATGGAGCTTTACTACCGGCCACTGGATACGCTCTTCCCCGACGATTGCCAACGGCGTGGTCTATATCGGCTCCTATGATAACCTCTTCTATGCCCTGGATGCCCGAATAGGAGACCTGCTGTGGAAGTATGAAACCGGGGGTTACGTGACCTCCGGCTTTTCCGCCGTTCAGGGGATAATCTATGTGCCCTCCTGGGACGGCTCGCTTTACGCCTTTGGCAATGAGCGTAGATAAAACCTCGCCGCGGCTTCCTGCGCCTCCACAGGCAATGCCCTGACTTGCGGGAAAAAGAAGTGCCCCCTCCAGGCTGGAGGGGGCACTTCTTAGTTTAAGTCCAGTTCAATGTGTGGCTTACGCAACCACTATTGTGATGCGTCCAGAGGGGTACAACTACCATCAATGTACTTGGTTTTCCACGCGGTGGTCTGGCTGCCTACCGTACGGTTCCAGCTGATATTGATGCCGGTGGGCAGAGTCACCGAAAAGCCATTGGTGTAGCCACTGCCCGTGCCTGAGATAGCCACGGTACCGCCAGTAGGAATGTTCATGATCAACATTAAGCAGAACTGGGTGACGTCCAGAGCTGTGCAGTCCACGTTCTTAGTAATCCACGGGCCGGTCTGTCCGCCCACCGTCAGGTGCCAGCTGACATTAATGCCCTTAGGCAGAACGACGGAGCTTCCGATCACGTTGCCCGTGCCCGAGATAGCCACGATGCCGCCGGAAGCATTATTGACGATCATGTTGCATAGTGCGGTGCTCGCGTCAAGGTCGGTGCAGTCCACCTTCTTGACAATCCACGGGCCGGTCTGGCCGTTTACCGTGACGCTCCAGCTGATGTTGATGCCGCTGGGCAAAGTGACCGCCTGGTCACGGTCGAATGAGCCTGTGCCGGAGATGTTGACCTTGCCGCCCGCGGGAACGTTCTTTATATTCATGTTGCATAGTGCAGTGCTCGCGTCGAGGTCGGTGCAGTCCACCTTCTTGGTGATCCACGGGCCGGTCTGCCCGTTTGCCGTGACACTCCAGCTGATGTTGATGCCGCTGGGCAGGGTGACCGGTAGGACCGTGGTATTGTCATACGCGCCGGTTCCGGATATGTTGACCCTGCCGCCCGCCGGAATGTTCTTTATCTTCATATTGCAGACAGCGTTGACGATGATGATTGCCTGCGATGTATCAAGCGGGGTGCAATCAACGGGCTTGGTGTACCACTGGCTGGTCTGGCCGTTTACCGTCAGGTCCCAGCTTACATTGATGCCAGTGGGGAGAGTCACGTTATCGCTATTGGTGTATCCACCACCTGTGCCGGAGATGGCCACGGAGCCGCCGGAAGGAATATTCTTGAACTTCATCACGCAGAACTGAGTGACGTCCAGCGCCGTGTTGTCCACCGTCTTCGTATACCACGGGCCGGTTTGGCTGCCCACCGTCAGGTGCCAGCTGATGGTGCTGCCCTTGGGCAGAACGACGGAGCCGCTCACGTTGCCGGTGCCGGAAATGGCCACCTGGCCGCCCGCAGGCACGCCGGTTATCGCCATCTGGCAGAAATCTGTGCCTTTCCCCACAGTCAGTGTACCGGTGCCCGCAGGAACCGGGAAGGTTCGCCATGGGCCGGTCTGGCCGTTTACCGTCAGGCTCCAGCTGACGTTGCTGCCGCTGGGCAGAGAGACTGTGGCGTTGTCACTGTATGTGCCATACCCGGAGATATTGACCCTGGCTGAGGATTCAGCCGACAGGGGTGAATCCATGCTGATGGTCACGGCGCAGGTCCCGACGGCATTTGCACCTGCCGGCTGCAGGCTTATTGGTATTGCCACCGCCAGAATTAAGAGCGCTGCCAGCACAGCTTGCCATTTGAATTTACTAATTGATGCCTTTTTTACCATTACGTCTCCTCTTTATTTAAATCGTTCCTTGATATTGTTTGGAATCGGGTTAAAGTCCTCCGGTATAAAATCGACTATATAACCACCTCCTGTGCATGCTAAGGCAATCCCTAAAGCCGTCGACTGCGGCTATATATAAACAAGCAGAAAGGGCAACAAATACCCTCACTCAGGTATCTGCTGCCGAATTCAGCCATCCCTCGCAACTTTATTCTGTTTCCTGCTTTCAGAATATTAACCAATAGGCGCTAACAAACCGCTGAAAAGCGCTCTGCGGATTCTAAAATTTTCCTAAAAAATAAGGGCGCAGCATAAATAGCTGCGCCCTTTCACAACACCACCCTTCCCCGCTTAGATTAATAGCTTTATTTCAGGTAATCCAGTATCTCGTCGCTGGTCTCGAAGCCGCCGAACTTGACGGCATAAATACTGCCTTCGGGATTCACGAAGTAAGTCCGGGGTATGGAGAATACATTGTACTCCCGGCATACTTCACCGCTGGGATCGAGCAAAACGGGAACGTCCGTATTTGAATCTTTCACGTACTCCCTGACGATGTCCTCAGCTTCCTGGTAATTTACAGTTAACACTATGAGGTCGTCCTCACTGATCTTATCGTAAATCGCCTGTATTTGCGGCATCTCGTGGGTACAGGGGCCGCACCATGAAGCCCAGAAATTTATCATGACGTTTTTACCCTTCAGATCGGACAGGGAGATATTCCTGCCATCCAGTGTGGTCAATTTGAAATCGGGAGCGGGGATAGTTTTCACACCTCTAGCTTTCGCCGAAATGTTTAGCCGGGTTTTGCCGCTGGATGAAATGGCCGTCACCTTAGGCCCGACCACCAGGTCCCCAGGCTTTGCTACGCTGTCCACGGACACTGCAGCCTCATTAACGGTTACCGGGCCTGCCGTGGGAACGCTTGTTTCGGTTGACACCGTATTGCCGGGCTGTGAAGAAACTGCCGCAGGGGTATCAACCACCTTGTTGACCGGGCTGTCCAGCGACGCAGACAATATGACGGGGTCCGGTAACCGGTTGACTCCTTCCCCTGCTAAGGGTGTTATCATAAAAAGCGGCACTAACAATATCAGGATGCCGAAAAAATTCACCCATAGCGCGAGTATTCCATATTGTTTAATCATCAGTTATTTACCTCCTCATGTCATCCGGCCTGATCAGGCAATCCGTCGGATGACCAGTCCTTTTCGCTCGCCGGCAACCTTGCGCGGCCGGTAATGCAGCGTCAATGCGACCAGGTACCCGGCCATGCCCAGCATCGCTGCGCCAAAGATGATAATCAAGATCAACATTTTGCGGTCTGATTCCTCTTTTTGCTGGCTCACTTCGTCCCTTAAAGCATTGTGCGCTTTCTCCAGCATCGCCAGGTCACTGCTGAGCACCGATATCTGGGCAAGGTGGTCCTGGAGCGCCTGGTTTACGTTTACGATGCTGCCGTCATGCTCCTGCGACACCGTGATCAGTTTGGCCAGTGCAGCGTAGGATGTGTCCAGCTTGTTTTGCGTTTGCCTGAATTCCGGGGCCAGGCCGGCGATCTGCCTCCTCGCCCACAGGTCGGCAGTTCCATCGCAGACGCCCCAGGTGCCCCCGCAACCGCTTCCCATATATACCGTTGGATCCAAATTCAGTCTTAGGACAGAAATAACCCTGCCACCCGGGCACCCATATCGTACCCGGTGAATCAATCGAGGCCACATGGCCATCGCTGGTAATGTTTGGCAGCGGCAACATGCCTGTGCCGACCTGACTATAATTGCTATTCGCGGCGCTATTCTGGAAGGCATTGGAACCAGCGGACCCCCCCGCCTGGGCACCATAATAGGCAGCTAACTGGTCGAGCCCATAACCGTTAATCCAGACGTCGGGATTGTTACCATACAGGTTAACATTGGCGTCAGGATTGTTTCCCACTATGTTGACTGTGGCTACGATACTGGGAGGATCGTCGGCATAGACGGGTAGAAATGAGCCAAGTATGGCAATCAGTACGATCATTGAAAAACATATTCCCTTTAACATAGTTCAATTCCCTCCTACCAAGGCTGTTTATAGTTCATATCTTGAACCCAGGAGATAAACCACCAGGCGGCCTGCCGGGTTATCGTCATTCTTTTTAAATAAGGACAGGCCCCGTACCCTGAGGACTCCGGGGATAATTTCCAATTCAATATCCGGCCTACCCGGGTTGATTGCGGGTTCGCAGTTTTTATTAACATTTACCTCGGCCGGCGTCTCTACTTCCACCTGGAGCCGGCATTCTTTGCCATTGCATACCCAAACAGTTGCCGGTCCGCTCGCCTTGACCTGCAATTGCGCTGGTCCGCTGGCGCTGACGTCAACCTTGAGGTTGCCGCTCACGCTGACGTCAAAGGTGTTTCCCTGTTTGCCCTGGCCGTCGTCGGCATAAACCGCTGTGCTCAGCATGGCTAAACATAACATCGCGAGGATTAGCCCTCTTACCATTACCTGCATCATTTTCATATCTACTGTCTTCCGCTTAGTTTGGTTTGTCCCCCGGGCTCCCCGGGGGACAAACCAAGGGGTGCTTATTTAATGGACGCTTAGACTGTAGTCAGCAACGCTGGTGTTGCCATTGTAGTTGGCGACAGCCGAGAAAGTTGCACTCCCATATGTGCCATTACCACCAACACTCCAGCCGCCGCTGGTAATACCGTTAGTGCCGGTAGCATTGACCAGAAACTGACCAGTACCCGTCAGAGCAGCGTTGGCGTTGGTATAACAACCGCCACCGAGTCCGAAATTGACTCCTCCTGCCCAGGCTTCGTTGGTCATGTCATTGATCTTGGCCGTCCCATTGCCTTGTGAAACAAGGTATGCATTATTGGCCGATGGAAGAATAGTAAATCCCGCATCGGTTACAGTAGCACCGCCATTGCTTCCAATATAGGACATAATGGTAAAGTTTGTTCCATTAGCCTCATAGTTAAAACCATTAGCAGTATGTGGCAGACCGTAGGTACCATTGCCCATATCAGCATAGTTGTTCCAGGACCCCGTGGCCATGCTGCCCGTCCCTGTGGACCCGACAAAACTGGCAGCCTGTTGACCCGGAGCGCCGTACATATACCACTGACCTGGTGTCCAAGGATTAGCGGCATCGGTTCTCAGAGCATTGAACCAGGTGGAGCCTCCGGTCACGTTTGATTGGATATAAGCCGTGGACGTGTCCACGTTGTAACTATAGGGATTGTCGTTGTATCCTACAGTGTTGAAATTGCCCTGGATCAGATTAGCATTTGCCGAGAAACTATACACGGCATCGTTCTTAACCGTAGAGACTCCGTTTACTGATCCCGAACCTGCCCAATTGACAACGAAAGTGGTCGGACTGTCAGCGAACACGGCGGTCGGTACCAGCATTACCGCTAATGCGAGCACTGATGCTATTACTAAAAGTTTCTTCAAAATAATCAACCTCCTTTATTGTTTCTCCGGCCTTCCCCGGAAGCCATCCAGTCTCTCCTGGAAGCCATCTCAGCTATTCCACCTCCTTTAAAGCTTTTGAGATTTTCTTATTACCTGCCTCCTCCCACAACACTTCAACAATTATGTCGACTTCATACTAAACATTCCTGTCTAAAAAAGATTTAAAAATGTGGGGGCTGAGTCTAAAATAATCCTAAAATCCTACGCGCTCCTCGCAATTGTGTTGCCGGCGGCCGGCAAATTTACGATGAAAGTCGCTCCTTTGCCGGGCTTGCTCAGCGCGTATATGTCCCCACCATGCGCCGAAATAATGCTGTAACAGAGGCTCAGTCCGAGGCCCTGCCCTTTGCCCACCGGGCGCGTGGTGAAGAAAGGCTCAAAGATCCTCTCAAGGTTCTCTTCCTCTATGCCGGGTCCATCATCCCTTACCGTTACGCTGACCTTATCATCCAGTGCGCGCGTCTCGATATATAATTTCCCGCGGCCGTGAGCGCCAGTCATCTCGAGCCTGGCATTGGTAATTAGCTCCACAAATACCTGCTGCAGCCTGGCCGCATCTCCGGCCACCGGCGGGAGGCCCACGGCAAGCTGGATCGTGATGGCGATATCATCCGCCTTGAGGTCATGCAGGCACCAGTCGAGGCTCACCTCTATAACATTATTTATATTCACCGGGACATGAGCCGTGTTATCGCGCGAGGCAAACTGCAGCATCCTGTTGACCACAGCAGAGATGCGCTGTGCCCCTTCATAGATGGCGCTGATCTCCTGTTTTACCTCGGACTTCAGGTCCTTTTTCATCAGCATCTGGGCATACCCACTGATGACGGCCAGCGGGTTATTTATCTCATGGGCAATTCCACCGGCCATCTGCCAGAGTGACCACATGAGGTGCTGAATAAGCTTGTTGACTTCCACGTTATGCTGGAATGCTTCGCCATATTTCCTCTCCGTTACATCCCGCATCACGCCCAGCACGCTTTCCTGGCTTCCGTGCTTATCTTTTATCAACTTCAAAGAGGTTTCGGTATAAACAGTGGTGCTATCCCTGCTCACCAGTTCCAGCCCTATCTTGCCCGGGCTGACTCCCATATCACCTTCAAGCGTCCTCCGCAATTTGAGCAGTGAACTTCTCGATAGCATCCCTGGCAGGCCACGCTCCAGAGCCTCTTTTACCGTATAGCCGAGTACACCGGTTACAGCGCCGTTTATATAGCTGAGACGCAGCTCACGGTCGGATATCCAGGCTATATCCTGCATGTTTTCTACAACCAGGCTGTAAGTGCTTTCCCTAGCGCGTTGTTCAACGCCGCCGAGCTCCCTGTCAACCACCGCCATCAGGCGTTCCATGTCATCCTTCTTTATATAATCGCGGGCGCCTGCCTGCAGGGCAGCCATGGCGATATCCGGCTCGATGTTGCCTGATACTATGATGAACGGCACATCGGGATCATTCTCCTTCAACATATTCAACGCGTCAGGTGCGTTGAAAGCGGGCATAAAATTATCAGATATGACCATATCCCAGCGCTCTTTAAGAGCAACGCGCATTGCCTGCGGTGTTTCCACTCTTTTATACACAGGTTCGTAACCGCCCTTCCGCAGCTTTTGCACCATCAGCAGGGTATCGTCTTCGGAATCCTCAACAATCAACACATGCAGCGGTTTGCCCATTTCATCCTCCCGGCGCTTTTTGCATATGGGAATAGTAATTGACCGCGGCTAAAAATTGGATGAAAAAGGGGGAGGCGGTTCTAAAATTTCCCTAAAACAGGGCTCTTGCGGCAAATGGAAATGAAGCTGACTGTGGCAAACGTCAAACCGGCTGGAAACGGTAGCCGATGCCGGGAACAGTGATGATATAGGAAGGTTTAGACGCTTGCAGTTCGATCTTCCTGCGCAGGCGGTAAATAATAACGTGCAGGTATTCCCTGGCGCCGGCGTATTCCGGACCCCACACCCTTCCCAGCAGCATGTTGTGCGTAAGTATCTTGCCGGCGTTCTTCACCAATTCCCCAAGGAGTTCATATTCGATCCTGGTCAATTGGACATCTTTGCCAGAGACCGTTACCTTACCATCAGCGAAATTAAATTCGAAGCTGCCGCTGATAAAGGTGGGCTGCGCAACCGTCTGGCCGGCCGTGTCCACCCGCCTGAAGGCGGCACGAACCCTGGCCATCAATTCCTCTACCCCGAATGGTTTGGTGATGTAATCGTCGGCTCCCAGGTCAAGACAGGCAACCTTATCGCTTTCCTGCCCCCGTGCGCTTACCATCAGTATGGGTATCTTTGACCATTGCCGCAGTCTCTTGCAGACCTCGATGCCATCCAATTTGGGCAAATTTATATCGAGCAGTATAAGGTCGGGCAGCTCTTTTTCAACCTGTTCAAGAGCCTCCTGCCCATCCGTGGCCACGAAAACATCGTAACCCCTGGCTTTCAGGTTGGCCCTGAGGAACTTGAGCAGGGGCTGGTCGTCTTCCACTATGAGAATTCTTTGCTGTAGCATAGCTATTCAACCGGCAGAGTGAAGCTGAACCTGGAGCCTTTGCCGGGCTCGCTTTCCACCCATATCCTGCCACCATGCGCCTCCACGATACCCTTGCAGATGGGCAGGCCCAGGCCTAATCCCTGCCTCTTTCCATGGACTGAACTACCCTGGAAGTAGCGGTCGAAAAGCCTGCCTTGCAGTTCCCGGGCTATTCCCTTCCCCTGATCGCTCACTGTTATCACAACGCTGCCCGGCTTCCCGCAGGCATTAATGCTGATGGCCGTGCCCGCAGCCGAATATTTGGCGGCGTTGTCGACGAGGTTTACCAGCACCTGGCCGACGCGCAGCTTATCGGCATGCACAGTTTTAACATCGGCCGGTACGGCAACTTCCAGTTTGTAACCGTCGGTTATAAGCCGTAGCTCATATTTGACAGAATCCAGGATCTCCTGCAAGTCGCAGCTTGTCATATTCAATCTCAGCTTGCCGGACTCAACGCTCGACATATCCATAAGCTCTTCGATCATGCTGGACAGCCGTTCTGTTTCAGCATCAATTGTCCTGAGGAAATCCTGTTTTTCCTCCTCGCTCCAGGCCACATCATCAGACAGCAGGGTAGAGGTAAACCCTTTTATGGTGGCCAGCGGTGTGCGCAGGTCATGGGAGACATTTGACAGGAACTGGCGCTGCAGGCGCCCCACCTCTTTGAGCGCCTCCATCTCAAGGGCGTTTTTCTCGGCTATCCTTTTTTCCTGGCGCATCTTCGCTTCTATAAGTTCCCGGTCAAGAGCCGGGCCCAGCCTCGCCAGGTTGTCCTTCATAAGATAATCGTGAGCTCCGGCCCTCATAATTGCGACAGCCGTTTCCTCACCGATTTTTCCCGACACAATAATAAAAGGTATATCGAGGCCTGTTTCTTTTACGATCCCCAGGGCATCCAAAGCATTAAAGCCGGGCATCATGTAATCGCAGATTACGGCGTCCCATACGCCGACCCCTATCGCCTTCCGCATTGCTTTACCGGCGAATACACGAGTTATAACCGGGGCAAATCCCGCTTTCACAAGCTGGCGGGAAATCAGGATCGCATCGTCTTCCGAATCCTCAACGACCAGGAGCTTTATTTTTCTGCCAGTCATAGACTTTTCAGTACCTAGAGATATTCAGGGAAAGCCAGTAATCGCTCATTTGTTTCAGGACCGCCCTGAAATTGTCGAAATCGGTTGGTTTGCTGATATAGCTGTTGGCGCCGGCCTCGTAGCTGTCATCTATATCCTGTACATTTTTCGACGAAGTAAATACCACTACCGGTATATTCCTTGTTTGCTTACGCATCCTGATCTCCTGCAGCAGTTTGATACCCCCCATCTTGGGCATGGACAGGTCCATCAAAACCAGTGACGGCAAGCTGCTGCGATGATTGCCGTTATCTATGGCCGCCTTCCCGAGGTATTCGAGCGCTTCCAGCCCGTTTCGCGCCGCGACCCAGCTAAGGGCAGGGTTATCTTTACCCAGGGCGCGGGTTATGAGCGCGAGATCGTCGCTCTCATCCTCCACGATCAGGATAGCCTTCCTTTTTATCAACCTTAGTCACCTGTCCTTCGCGCAATGGTGAAATAGACGGTCGTGCCCTTCTCCACCTCTGATTCCGCCCAGACCTTGCCTCCGTGACGGCTGATGATGCGTCTGACGGTCGCCAGGCCGACTCCATTCCCGGGAAACTCCTCGGCTGTGTGCATGCGTTGGAAAGGAATGAAAAGCCTGTCTGCGTAGCGCATATCGAAACCCGCCCCATCATCACTTACATAAAATGTATGTTCATCATCAATTAGCTTGCTGCCAAATTCTATATGTGCTTTACCGTGCTTGCCGGTGAATTTCCAGGCGTTACGCAGCAGGTTCTTCAAGACCGTTTCCAGCAGGCTCGCATCGCCCTTTACCACCATACCGTCCTGGATGACAAATTCGACCTGCCTTGCCAGGCTGGATTGCTGTAATACACCGGCAAATTTTCGGGCAACCGTGCTCAAATCCACGTCGGTCCAATTCATCTCAGCCTTGATTATCCTTGAAAGCATCAGCATGTCCTCGATCTGCTGCGACATGCGCTGGCTGGCAGCCCGCATGCGCTGCAGGTAGTCTTCGCATAGTGGGTCGAGCCTGCCCGCACATTCCTCCTGCAGCGCCAGGCAGAATCCGTTGATCGAGCGCAGGGGCGCGGTCAGATCGTGAGAAACCGCATAGGCGAATGCTTCGACCTCTTTATTAGCCAACTCAAGGTCACTAACACGCATGAGTAACTCATCATTCAATTGCTTTATTTTACTCTCCGATGCCTTTTGAGTCGTGACATCGATAATAAAATTCAGCGTCGCCGGCCTTCCCTGCCATGTGCTCATGACGCCATTGACCCTGACAATTTTCGTACTAGCCCGGCTATCGATGATCCTGCATTCATATGGTTCGCACACCTCTTCACCCCTGATTCTCTTTTCATGCCGTTCTATTACAAATCTCCGGTCATCCGGGTGAACGAACTCAATAAGGGGCTTTGAAGTTAGTTCCTCATTGGTGTAGCCCAGCAACAGACTCATACCTGCATTTGCGTACTTATTCCTTCCTTCCTGGGCAATTGTGATACCTTCAGCGGCGTTTTCCACCACAGAACGGTATTTCTCCTCGGACGTTTTGAGCGATTGCAAAATCTCATTCCGCTCACTTATATCCGCAGCGATGCCGTAAACTCCGATAATATTTTTGTCGACAATAATGGGGGTGCTGGTTACCTCAACATCTATCCTCATGCCATCTTTATTCACAATAGCAGATTCATAGTGTTGCGCCTCACCGGTGATCGACCTGCGGAAATTCTGACCGACCATATCCAGGCACTCAGGCGCCACAATATCCTTGAAATTCATGCGAAGCGCTTCCTCCTCCGTATAGCCGGCCAGCCTGCAGGCCATCGAGTTAACCGAGGTAAACCGGCCCTGCAGGTCAAGCGAGTACGTTGCCAGGGGATTATACTGAAAAAGAGATCTGTAGCGCTGCTCATTTTCCTGCAAAATGCGACTCACCTGCCTGCGGCGCGAAATATCCCTGATGATCAATAAAACGCCGGATGGTTTGCCCTCCTCACTGATTAGCGAAATGTTGGTTGCACACCACAGTGTTGTCCCATCTTTGCGTATGAACTCAAGGTCAATGCTGGCATGCATTCTCTCACCTTTGCGCAGGTGTTTTATACGTTTCAAGCCCGCTGCCGTGGTCTCTTTAACAATTCTTGCAGATTCGCAAGTGAATTTTTGATCATCAGTCAGTTGCCTGAATTCCTCAAGTGTATAACCGCTCATCTTCTGGGCCGATGGACTCATGTAAATCGTATTTAAGTCCATATCCATTACGATCGCACCCTCGGTCATGTTGTCGGCCAGCCAGCGATATTGCCTGACCGCCTCTCGCAGCTTTCTTGCAACCTGCTTTTCCCCGGTGATATCGTGGGCGAAGGAGAAAAGATATTCCCTGCCTTCGAATTTCATCAGGATAGTTTGTACCAGCACGGGGATAACCTTTCCGCCGGGAGTCAGGTGACTGGATTCAAAACGGGCTATCCCGGCATTCCTCACATCCTGTACATGCTTCCCCCAGGCCTTTCCGGTGTAATTCGGGTCGATATCCCCGACAGACATCGACAGCAACTGCTGCCGGGAACGCTCTGTTTCCCTGCATGTTGCATCATTGACGTACAATATCTTGCCGTCAGGCGCTATTATGCAGAACGATTCCGGCCACCACTTCTCGATAGCATCAATTAATAATGCGTTGCTACCAACACCGGCAACAATGCCTGCGGGTTTTTCACCGGGAACTCTTTCCTGCCCACCATCCCGTTTCTTTATTCTTTTACCCGTGCTTTTTACCGCTTTCATCACTGACCCCGCTTGCGTGTCTTGTCTATGATATTGTTTCTGCGCTTTTCCTAAAAGACTGGCCAATAAGGTAATTATTTCACAATTTTAAAATTATGTAAATCCCGTGATCGGGGAAGGGGATTACGGGTAAGTTACAACCCGAGCAGGCTGTCGACAGCGCGCGGCACATCTACCAGGGGGCCGCTGAAATCAGCAGGGGGTATGCCGTCCAGGTTGTTTCCGATGACATTTTTACTTATCTCGAGCGGTTTTTGTGAGTATGCGCGGCTGTCGGTTGTCTGAAAAGTTTTCATGCCGGCTTTAGCAGCCACCATATCATTGGCAGGATCGTCGCCCACCATCAGGCATTCGCCGGGTTTCACACCTATCAAATAGCA
>CAVWAG010000015.1:0-46604 GCA_963752975.1 uncultured Chloroflexia bacterium | reverse complement strand
CTCCGATGTTTCCGACTTTATAGGTAAGCCTAATATTCTAAATTGTGATATTTGTAGACACGTTGGACAGGGATTGGTAGAGGTAGAATGCGGAAGTCTGCGCATCATTGTGCCACATGATGAAGATAGCTCCAGTTACACGCATAGCAATCTTCCCTCACGATATCTTTATTTCGGATATGCCGTTTCCTGGCCCGATCGATAAACCGTTTTAAGGGTACAGTGATAGAAATCAATAGGCTAGGCGATCGGGTAGAGATAGGATTTAAAGTAGGCGGACAGGCCCTTCGCTCCGAGGCTCCTATTAGCATATTAAACGATATGGGGTTAGTTATAGAACAAGAAATTTATTTGATGCTGAAATTACGTCGTATTAAGATTTATTGACTGTAAATAGTTGCTGGAGCGCTAGAATTAGCTTTTTGCTCTCAAACAGGAGTTTGGGAACTGCCCAGAATAGACCACCAAGTTAGGTAATCCACCACCAAAAGTTAAACAAAACAGACAACGGGTCGGTGCCGTCCAATAATATGTTTTCAATCCTATGGTAAACTGGGACTTGACAAATCTTTCAAAATAGTTTTATAATTCTAAATATGTCGAAACTTAATACTATAACGACCGAGCGGTACGCGGAGATGTTCAAGGCGTTGTCTAACCAGCACCGGTTAAAGATTTTTATGCGTTTGACCTCCTGCGGATCCGGGGGGATCTCTTGCTGCAGTGCAGACAAGGCCTTTGAATGTGTTGGCGACCTTGGCACCAACCTGGGAATAGCGCCTTCCACCGTATCCCATCACCTCAAGGAACTTTACCGCGCGGGCCTTATCAAAACGAGGCGCCAGGGACAGCATATCGAGTGCTGGGTTGATCCTGAGATACTTGGCACTCTATCCGGTTTTTTTAACCCGGTTGCTCAGAGTTAATTTTTTTTCGCCTATTATTCGATTTATTTCGAATTTTAGTAATATTAAATTCAGGAGGGTTCACATGGAAACAGAATCAACGAAAACAACTGGCACTCAGGGTGAGGCCAAAACCGGCAAGAAGGAGGGCTTCTTCATGGAGATGTGTATGAACTGCTGCGGCGACCCTGCCAAAATGGAGCAGATGGGTAAGATGATGAAAAGCTGCTGCGGCGATATGTCCAAAATGGGGGATAAAGACAAGATGATGAAAGACTGCTGCAAATGAGTGCCTGATCCGGAAAGAATGACCAGAGGTTAAATTTACAATATTCAAAATTTAAATAATAAGGAGAAAATGAAATGGATTGGGGAATTGTAACTTCGGTACTGGTGGCGCTGGCCCTGTTCTTCGCAGCGGCCAGCCTGCTGGCAGGCGTGATGATCAGCCTGATGGTATGGCGCATCAAGAGCCGGGTATGGGCCGGCGGCAAGAAGGGCTTCGAATTTCCATTCTGCGCGCAGATGAAGTCATCATTGCAATCGCAGAAATAAGTCGGGGAGATACGAGATAAGTAATGTCGAGCAAGCTAAAACAACATATAGAGAGGCAACACACGAACCTGTTTTTAGATCTGTTAATCTTAGTAGTGGTGATGTTATCACATCAAATGACATAGGAAATGGCAAATTCACGCATTTGGTGACAAGGTGGCAACTATAACTTAAAAGGTGGTACACTTCTAAGTTAGGGTCAGGTCAATTGAAATCTTGGATTGGGCTGGCACGCAAGCAGAGTAAGTGTCCATGCCCAATCATAGTTGGAGTTCGGGGGAAAAAGAAATCGATCAAATGTCTCTGGAGCAGAGCAAGCATCTGCTTCGGACAAAGTTTTACGTCCCTCCCGTTCGCTCCAACCAGATATCCCGCCCTCGTCTTATCGATCTGTTAAATGAGCGGATTGGATAAAACACTCATTTTGGTTTCTGCCCCTGCCGGTTATGGTAAAAGCACACTGGTCAGCAGATGGCTGAAAGAAACAGGTATCCCTTCCGCCTGGCTCTCCCTGGATGCTGGGGATAATGACCCGACCCGTTTTCTACAATACTTGCTTACCGCCTTTCAACCTATTGCTCCAGGCATTGAGGACAATATACCAGACATGCTCCAGGACCAGCCTCAATATGAAAACGTAATCAACCTCCTGACCAATGAGCTTGCTTCAATTTCAGATCCGTTCGTTCTTGTTCTGGATGATTTCCATGTCATCAACTCTGAAGCCGTATCAAATATAGTTTCTTACCTTATGGAGCATCTGCCGCATCAGATACATCTGGTTCTCCTTACCCGGATTGATCCGCCTTTGCCGCTCTCCCGTCTGCGGGTCCGCAACCAGCTCATGGATATCCGCGCCGACCAATTACGCTTTACGCGTGATGAAATTGCCGCCTTTCTAAATGATATGATGGGATTGACGTTATCCGCCGATGATCTCTCCGCCATGGAGACACGGACAGAAGGATGGATAGCCGGTTTACAACTGGCTGCCCTTTCGATGCAAAGCAGTAAAGACATTCACGGTTTCGTTTCAGCGTTCACCGGCAGTCATCACTATGTCATGGACTATCTGGTTGAAGAAGTACTCAGGCTTCAGCCTAAGAAGGTGGGCGACTTCCTCCTGCAGACCTCGATCCTGGACCATATGTGCGGACCGCTATGCGAGTCTGTCATCGACGCGGATCCGGAAGAGCCTGTGGACGGGCAAGCAATGCTGGAATCCCTGGAAAGGATGAATCTCTTTGTCATCCCGCTTGACGATGAACGGCGCTGGTATCGCTATCACCATCTCTTCGCGGATGTGTTAAAGAAGCGACTGGAACAGCATTATCCGGATTCGCTTCCCAAGCTGCATCAGCGTGCTTCCCAATGGTTCGAGCAAAACGGGCTTGTCCCCGAAGCCATTCGCCATTCGCTGACAGCCGGCGACCAGGACAGAGCAATTCAATTGATTGAGCAAAACGGCGCTCTCCTCCTGATAAGCGGTGAATTGAATGCTCTTTCCAATTGGATCAAGGCAGTTGAATCGCAATCCCAGACGCATCCCTGGATTCACATTATCAAAGCCTGGTTGTCCATCCTTACCGGACAGCCTGAACGGGCAGAAGAAATGTTGCAGACCGCCGAGAGAACTGATTTCATCGCTCGAGCCGGATACAGAAATCAAGGTCATGCAAGGCGCCATCGCCACCGGCCGAGCCTATTCGATCTTTCATGAATGGGGACACAAACCAGACTGCAACTCTTTGCCCGGCAGGCTGCTGGAGTATTTACCAGATGTTGATCTTATCTCCCGGAGTCATACGTAGCATCGCTACCGCTCTCCTGGGGGATGCCAGCTTGATGAATGGCGAACTCGAAGAGGCCCGGCAAGCCTATACGGAAGCAAAGCAGATCGGCCAGGCTGCCGGCGATATTCACGTGGTTATTATTGTCAATTGCGCCCTGGGCAGGATATTTATAGAACAAGGCCGGCTGCATCAAGCTGCTGAAATATATGCCGAGACCCTGCAGATGGCGACGCGCCCGGATGGTAAAAAGTTGGTGATAGCCGGGGAAGTCTATGCGGAATTGAGCCAGGTATCCTACGAATGGAATAACCTGGAAACCGCAACTGAGCAAGCCCGCCAGCGTGTAGCACTCTGTCGACAGTGGGGCGCTCCGGAGCTTATCAAGCAATCGGCTTATTAGCGCTAGCGCGGCTGGAGCAGGTCAAGGGTAACCAGCCAGCGGCGCTGGAAGCTATGTACATCGCAGAGAAGCTAGTGAGCGAGCACCATTTTGCCTCAAGTGTTTAATCTGGGTCAATTACGCCCTCGCGCGCCTGTGGATTGCCCATGGGAATTTCGAGAAGGCTTCCCAGATCGTTCAAGAGAGCGGCATCACAATCGATGATGAGATTCTTTTCCTGCGCGAACCCGAATTTGTGGTCCGGCTGCGTTTGCTTCTGGCCCAGGGAGATTATGATACTTCCCTTTCCTTAAGCAAGCGCTTGCTTCAGAAAGCCGAGACTGGCAAGCGAATGGGGCGGGTTATAGAGGTCCTGGTTCTTCAAGCACTCATCTTTCAGGGCAGAAAAGAGATAGACCAGGCCCTGGCGGTACTGAAGAAGGCTCTCTCGCTTGCCAAGCCGGAAAGGTATATCCGCACTTTTGTGGATGAAGGCGAACCGATGGTCAGATTGCTGCACCTGGCCAGATCGCGGCAGATTGAGACGGAATATGTCACCGACCTGCTATCTGCATTTGAAAAAACTGCCGGCACAACCCAACCTCCACCCAAACTTCTGAATGAACCGCTGACCACGCGTGAGATGGAAGTATTGAAGCTCATTGAAGCCGGTTGTTCCAATCAGGAAATCGCCGAGAAACTGGTCATATCCTTTACCACCGTGAAACGCCATATCAGCAATATCTATACCAAGCTGGATGTAAAAAGCAGGACACAGGCGATCGCCATCGGGAAAGAATTAAAGCTCTTCGAATGAACTGCATCGGCAGGCATCTTAATTAGCCGGCAGCGAGATAATCTACTGCCGGCTTTCTGTTTATCTGAAACACAACTTTTCCCGCATCCTTGAAAAATACAACCCCGTATACAACCTTTAGACGATGAACCCTTACCAAGAACTTGCTAAATTAGGAACCATGAAGAACATGAATAATGAAAACGGCAATGAGAAGAAGAGCAGCCCTTTCCAGCAGTGTTCATGGAGGTTTCTTCGAGATCCGGGTCAAAGGTCATCTCGATGAAAGCTGGTCGGATTGGTCGGAAGGCCTGGAGATGAAGCTATTAGATAATGGAGAAATGATGCTTTCCGGGCACATCCGAGACCAGGCCGCGCTGATGGGGATTCTCAACAAACTGTACAGCCTGAACCTGACTTTGCTTTCAGTGAGAGAAACCAATCAAACGAAATAAGGTCAATATTCAATTAAAAGGAGGTTATCAAAAATGGAAAACACACTAAGTTTCAATCCCAAGCTGGCAACAATGCCAAAGAGCGCACTCTTTATTGAGAAAGTGCACCGATGCGCAGATTGCCCTATCCGGCAATTGGCGATCAAACATCCGAAGTCGATATTTGCCAGGCTCCACATCTGGCATAAGACATGGTGGCCGGGCTGGAAGGCCCACCAGATCAGGGCATGTAGCTTCGATGCCGAGGCAGGTGCCCGAGCCTGAAATCCATAGAACTTTTGAAAAGGAAAATCAAAATAAGCAAGGAGGCATGTCATGTCATCAGCAGAATCAGCAAACGAAAAAGAAGGAGGAATTAAAACAATGATAGACAGTAACCGGAAACTCGAACAGACATGGTCAGCGATAGGGTGGGGATTGTTTCTTATACTCGTTGGCGGACTATTCCTGGCGGGCAACCAGGGGTGGCTTAATCAAGGTAGCGGATGGTCATATTTCATCATCGGCCTGGGAGCAATCCTGATCCTCGGATTTTTTGTCCGCTATTTTGGGATACTGACAAACCGCTGGAGCGGTGTCGGAGGACTGATCGCCGGGTTAGCCCTGGTATTAATAGGGATTGCCTTTCTTTATGGTTTCGGCAACTGGTGGCCGCTGGTAATACTTGTAATAGGCATAGGCATCCTGGCAAACGGGATTGTGACACGGAAAAGAGTTCTCATGGATAGCAAATAGTACCAAAAAGAGATGAGTTAACGTTATCAGCCTTAAATAGAGTGAGTTATTAAGACAGACTCAAAGAAAATATTAAAAGGAGAAATAAAATGGATTGGGGAATTGTAGGTTCAGTCATGGTTGCAATGGCATTGTTCGCAGTGGCTGTTGTCCTCCTGGCTTCAGTGGTAATCGGCCTGTTTGTCTGGCGCATGAAGAAGCATGCCGGCAGTCAGGGTAGCGGGGGCTTTAAATTTCCGGGCTGCCCCTTGACGAAGTCCACTCAGAATACGCCGTAGAAAGAGAAACGTAAGGATAAGCAAGGCAGGGGAGCAGCAGCTCCCCTGCGATTAAGGCTCGAAAAGGAAGGGATAACAAATGAATAAAGAGAATATAGTCAGAGGCAGTATATATGGCATAGTCGCCGGAACAATAAGTACGATTGTAATCGATATCGTGGCTCTGATCATACTTGCAGTTATGGGGGTATCCTTAGCGTCTTTCTTTGCTTTGATTGGCCAGTGTCTCTTGACCCTTATCGGGGCAGATGCAGTTGATCCGGTCTGGCAGGGACTGACTCTGCACTATTCGATCGCTATTCTAACCGGCCTCGTTATCGGTCTTCTTACGCAGAGATTCCATAAACTGGAATTCAACTCCTACCGAAAAGGCATATTGTTAAGCGTCGTCATCGCTGAGGTTGAAGGAACCTCGTTATTTTATCTGATGTCCGTAATAATGAAGATCCCTCAATCTTCAATGGTGACTATTTATGAACTGTGTTTTATACTTCACCTGATATGGGGGGCTTGTCTTGGGCTAATAATATCTTATAGCCAGCAGCATAAAGCCCCTCTCCCCGGCCGGGAGAGGGGCCTTTATTTAAAGATGTCATTGCGAAGCCGCGCAGCGGCTGTGGCAATCTGCGTTCCCTGATGTATAATTCCTTGTTATGATCCCCTGGTTCGTCGGCTCCGTCGTCCGCTACGAAGGCAAGAAATTCCTTGGTTTCACAGGTGACGTTGACCTATCACGCATAGCCGCTGAAGGGATAACGCGCGGCAACCGAGTTTCCCTCTACATACATATACCTTTCTGCCGCACGCTCTGCCCGTTCTGTTGCTTCAACCGCTATCTTTTCAGGGAAGACCTTGCCCGCAGCTACTTCGCCGACCTGCGCAAAGAGGTCGATATGTACGCCGCGCTGGGCTTCAAATTCAACGACTTCTATTTCGGCGGCGGCACGCCTACGGTATTGATGGACGAACTCTCCAGTTTTATTGCCTACCTGAGGTCGAAATTCGAGATAAAGCGTATCTCTCTCGAGACCACGCCGCGGGAACTGACGCCGGAAAACATCGCTCAACTTCAAGAATTAGGCATCAACCGGCTATCGGTAGGCGTGCAGAGCTTCGACAACACCCTGCTCAAGGCCATGGGCAGGACACTGTTCAAAGGCGAGGACTCCATAGAAAAGCTCAGGTTGGCGCAGGGCAAATTCGACACTGTCAATGTTGACCTTATGTTCAACTTTCCCACCCAGACGCTGGATCAATTCAAATCTGACCTGAGAATATTCAAAGACCTTGGCAGCGACCAGGCCACCTTCTACCCGCTCATGCCGTCACCACACAAGTTAGACGCCCTGACCAGGAAGTTCCGCCGCGTGGATACCTCTCGGGAGAAGCAATTCTACGACATCATCCTGCATGAGTTGCTCGATACCGGCTACAAAGCCTCCACCGCCTGGTGCTTTTCGCGCGGAGACCTCATGATAGATGAGTATATCATCGATTACGACGACTATATCGGCGTTGGGGCGGGTTCGGTCAGCTTCCTGGGCGGCGATTTCCTGGTCAACTCCTTCTCGCTGGACGGCTATCACAAGCTGATCACCGAAGGAAAGCTACCCGTTGTTCGCATGCGCCGCCTTTCGGATACCGAACACTACCGCTACTATATGCTGACCAGGTTCTTCGGCATGGGCTTAAATACCATGCAGTTCAAACAGCGCTTCGGAGCTGATATACACTTAAAGCTGTGGGCTGAACTGCTCTTCTTCAAAACCGCAGGCATCGTCAAAGAGAATGAGGGACTCATCTCGGTAACAAGGACTGGCATGTACCCGGTAGGCACCATGATGAAGGAATTTTTCGCCTCGCTCAACACGCTGCGTGAATATTGCATCGAGAGCGGGATTTAGTCCGCTATACCAGCATGTATCCGAAGGCCTTCTTGCTGATTATCCTCGCCGGCTGTGACGGTTCCGGCTCCACTTTCTCCCTCAGGCGGTGAACGAGCTGGTCGATCGTGGCGTCGGAGATACCTGCGAGGTCCGCGCTCTCCGGCCAGACCGCCCTGATTATCTCGTCACGGGAACACACCTGGCCGGCATTGCCATAAAGGTATAACAAGAGGTCGTATTCCTTTCGTGAAAGCATTACCTGTTGCCCGTCTACTTTTGCCTCTTTTCTCCTTTCATCCATCTTCAGCCAAGCCACCGCAGCAGTCTTTCCTTTACTAACAGCTTTCTTTTTATCGCCGGTCAATACGTTGGTGCTCTCCGATTCCTTGAATACTATAACCACATGGCCTTCATCACCGTCAAACCCAAGGCCGATGCGGCTGTTATGTTTGAGCAAGTACAGCTTGCCGGGAGCAATACGGTCACCGTCCAGCATGGAGCCGTTGGTACTGCCAAGGTCCTGCAGCAGGTATTTCCCGTCCCTGAACTACTATTTCAATGTGACGCCTGGAAACGACTTCGTCGTTCAGGTCGATATCAGGCACGTACTGGGGCGTACGCCGCCCTATGATGGTATTGGCCTTACTGATAGTAAATATCTTCCCGGCATCACCGGCATCACCTTTCTTAACCGTAATAAAAGCCTGGTTCATCTATTATCGCCTCCGCCGGACGGTCTATGTTGCAGTATAATATAGCAAAGACATTCGTCACGGAGTTCAGCATCTGTCAGGTTTATATTAGGTATTCGTCAGTTACCTGTCAAGCAGTTTAATCTATAATGAAGTAAAGTTCCATGATCAAAGGAGAAGAGAACTGAATGCAATGCCAGGTATGCGGCCAGGGGAATGCCGCAGATGAGAAAATATGCTGGAAATGCGGGGCTATGCTCGCCTCACAGCAGGCCGACCGGGCGGACAGCGGCACCAACTGCCCCCAATGCGGCAGCCTGAATAACGCCGCCAGTTTTTTCTGCTATAACTGCGGGAGGTATTTTGCCGACGGTGATGAGGTTCCCGCCTTAAGCGGCAACGGCAAAGCAGAGCCAGGCGCCGTACAATCGCCGCCAATCCCGCGCGCCCGTCTGCTGATGCCGGGCGGTTCCGAGTTACTGCTGATGGGCGCACCAACATTTATTGAGCGCAGCGATCTGAACGGCAAAGTGCCCCAGGACGTGTTGATGAGCATATCCAGGCAGCATATGCTGATAACCTATGATAACGGCACCTATTACCTGCAGGACTATGGACGGGATGGCACAGGCAGCACCAACCATACCAAGCTTAACAGGATCGATATACACCACAAAGGAAGGCAGGCGCTCAAGGACGGCGATCAAATCGAGCTTTCCCGGCAAACGGACGCCACACTAACTTTTAAATTGGTATAAATAAAGCCAGGCGGAGAAATGGAAATTGGAAACAGGTTATAGCTGGGATACGGGGCTGGCAAGAAAGCTGAACGAGGACAGCGTCTTCTGCGGCACCTTCGAAATCAGCACCCACGCGGAGAAGGTTTCCGCCGGACTGTTCGCCGTAGCCGACGGTATGGGAGGGCATAGCGCCGGGGAGATAGCCAGCAACATCGCTATTAAGTCTTTCTGTACGGAAGTAATGGCCGGACTGCTGGATCAATCACCTGCGTCACCCCTCACCATCCTATCCGACGCCTTCAGCAAGGCCAATAACTCGGTACTGGCGGCGTCCAGGGAAAAGTCGCTGGAGGGCATGGGCACGACACTCACCTGCGCCCTGATTATAGGCCCCGATATGTACATTGCCCATGTCGGGGATTCCCGCTGTTCCATCATCAACAGCAGGGAAATGCTTCAGGTCACCATGGACCATTCGGTCGTACAAAAGTTCGTTGACGAGGGGCTTATCACACCCGATGAAGCCCTCTCCCACCCGCGCAAGAACGAGATAACGCGCGTCCTCGGTTATTATGCTGATGCTAAACCTGACCTGATTCACGTGAAACTGTATGCCGGGGATAATATATTGCTCTGTTCTGACGGCCTCTGCGGGGTGCTGCCGGCCGGGATCATAGCCAAAACCGTGCTCGCCGCAGGCAGTGCAGAACAGGCCTGCAGCGAACTTGCCGGACAGGCCAACCTGGCGGGCGGCCCCGACAATATATCGGCCATCGTCATCAAACCTTCCAACCTGCCGTCGTGGCAGGCGGTTATCAACGTACATACGAGCGCAGGCACCGTATAATGGATATCACCCCTGTTATCGTCTTTATCGCACTGGTTTGCGCGGGCATACCGGTTGCCGTGGCAGTCATACAGAACTCCAGAAAGCACCCGGCCGGAAGTCCGGCGGCAGTGCCTCCTGTACAGGCTAAGCCGGCAGCCGTTGCGCCAACCTGTCAATGGACGATACGAATTAAAGCCTCAGCCATATAAGCAAGGCGGGATGGCAACCATCTGGCTGGCCAAGGAGAGGGGTACCAACAGGAACTGCATCATCAAGACCCCGCGCCGCGGCACCAACATCGACAATGTCTACTTAGATAAGCTTATGCAGGAGGCCGGCTACCTTAAACGGCTGAGCCATCCCAACATCGTCAAATACCTCGACGATTTCTATCTGAACGGTGAATTTCACCTGGTCTTGGAATATATCAGCGGCGAAAACATGATGCCCTCTTCTCCACGGTCATCCCAGGGCGAACAAAAGATAGTAGACTGGGCCCGCCAGCTTTTGGATGCGCTCGCTTATATCCACAGCGCGGGCATAATACACAGGGATATCAACCCCAAGAACATCATGCTCAGCAATGATGGCCAGGTCAAGCTGATCGACTTCGGCACGGCCAAGGGGTTGAACGGCAGTATCAGAGAAAGCGGGGCTAAGGACCCGTTTACGCAGATTGCCAACAAAGGATTTGACATACCCGAACTATTCATGGGCGGTGAAAGCGACCAGCGCTGCGATCTCTGCGGTTTGGCCCAGACCTGTATCTACCTGCTTACCCTGCGCCAGCCTAATGACCTCTGCGCCAGCCTGGTAAATGCGAACTGGCCGCGCTCTTACAGTGAGGCCGCCACCCTGTCCAATTACCTGATCTCAAGCGGGGTTTCGAAACGGACTTCCCGTTGCCTGGCCCAGGCCGTGATGTTTTCTCCGGGCAGCAGGTTCGCCAGCGCATATGCTATGCTGGCCGCGCTTTCACCGGCCGGCATCCCTGCTGCCCCAAGCCCGGAGGTGGTTAGATGAGGCTAACATTATCTTTGCGGTCCTGCTATCGTTTGCAGCGGTTGCAACGGCAATCGCCGGCTTACCCATATCAGCCTGGGCGGTGGGAGCGCCTACCGATAACTACACGATACCTGATATCCCTACAGATAACACCACACCCGATGAAATTAAGCCGGACATAAATTTCCTGCTGGACGGACCCTCATTACAGGCCAAAGGTACCCCTCCAGGTGTAATTGCCGCCTTCAGCTCCGTACCTGAGCGCGATAATAACCGGATTACCGCCGACGATAAATGGTTCCTGGATATGGATATCAACGAGCCCGGCTGGATATACATCTATGAATACTACCCGCAGGGCAGCAATCCTGCCGGTAAATGGGTCGCCTACAAGTGGCACCTCAAGGAAAGCGGGGTATGGAAACTCGGGCCGTTCAGCGCAACTGCTGATGAGCCGGAAGGTCAGCATATTTACAGGATATGGTTCTACTCGGGCGGGCAGTGGACCGGTGAAGATCCCTCGTCACAAAATAATAACGCGATCACCTGGACTTATTCTCTGAACACTCCTCCTTTGAAAATCGTCTCCTTTGAAATAAATCCTCCTGCAATTAACGCCGGTGAAGGTACGCTGCTTTTTTGGGAGGCGCAGGGGGCAAGTTCTGTGGAGATATCAGACCTGGGCACTATGGCCGGTACAAGTGGAACAGTTATGATAAAGCCCGCGGCTACCACTGTTTATGTTTTAACAGCGCGGGACGCAGCCGGGGAAACATTGTCCCGGTCAGCTACGGTCACAGTCAGTCCGGTCCCCTTTGCCGAACAGGCCATGAAATTCCTGGGCAACCCGGTGATACTGATTGTGCTGCTGGCAGCAGTTGCTATCGTAGTTATGGCGTTTATGCTCATGCGCAGGCGGTATGCGGCGCAAAGCGAGGCTATAGAGATTTTATCTTTACCAGCTCTACAAATCCCGGAAAAGCCGGTAGAGTACCGGCCCCAGGCTGTCGCAAAGGCAGTACTGGAAGTGCCTGACGGGCCGGACATAAAAATTGCGGGTAACAGTAAAACGGTAGGCAGGGCGGACCTGGCAAGGAATTTGGAGATTGACAGGCTGAACCTTATCTCACGGCAGCACTTCCGCATTACCTTCAGGGATGACCAATACTTTATCGAAGACCTGGGCAGCGCCGGGGGTACCAACCTTAACGGCACAGACATACGGGAAAGTGGAGCGGTCAGCCTCAAAGATGATGACCTTATCGAAACGGCAGGCGCCGTCAAATTGAGATTTCACATACTCCCATAAGCCCTCCCCATGTGCAAGCAGTACGCCGCCGCAGGTCACGGCGCCCAATTCTCATTGTAAGAAAATTGTCAGCGAACTGTCAGCCTCCAGTCAAGCAGCATGCACATAGCGGGCGTATATTAGTAACGTAATATGAATTATTGTATCCGGGAGGCAAATCCCCCCATGAAAAATATATATTTAATAATGCTAATCTTGACCGTGACGGCGGCAAGCATATTTGCTTCACTTTCACCGGTGCAGGCCCAGCCTTCTCCGCCTGTCAGCCCGGATACTTCCTGGCAGCCTCCGGATGAGGGTAGTGAGTCCCAGGCGCCATCCGTCGGCGTCGATACTTACCGCCAGACCTGGCCCAACCTGCAGATGCTTGCCCCCTCGCCGGTTGCGCCGGGCGTGTCCGGTTCGATCACCAATGCTTACCTTGTCAACAGCTACGGGCAACTCCTGTCAAATTTATATAATAATGGTATTTGTTACCTGGTAGTATCATTTAACAGCCCTGGCTATTTTTACCTCTGGGAATATTATCCTTCGGGCGCCGATACATACGGCCACTGGTTGATTTATAGGTGGTACCGTCCTTATGCAGGTGTCTGGAAGATCGGGCCGTTCACGGCCAGTTCCTTGGACCCGGACGGCAGGTATATCTGGAAAATGTGGTTCGTCAGCAGCGGCTTCTGGTCAACGCGCACGCTCAGCTTCGATTATGCCAGGGGCTATAATCCATATGGTATCCCGGGTCCTGTGCCGCAGCCCATCTATCCTCCTGTGATTAACTCTTTCAGCGCGAATTTACCCTCGGTCGAGCTCGGCCAGACCGTCACCTTAACCTGGACCACCAGCAATGCCAGCAGTGTAAGCATATCGCCCGGCATAGGCACCGTGGGCACATCGGGTTCCACTACGGTAACCCCCATTGCAACCACGTCATATACTCTGACAGCTACGGGCAAGACCGGCAACCCTGTATCTTCTTCAGCTACGGTTACGGTACTGCCGCGCATACCACCCGGCATCAGCGCGGCCCAGGCTAAAATACAGGGCGGGCAATCTACGACACTATCCTGGAACGCCCCCGCAGCCACGCAGGTATCGATAAGCGGTGTGGGGTCTTTTGGTTCGAGCGGCACCACGCAGGTCAAACCTGAAGAAACCACCGTCTATACGCTCACCGCTACCTATATCGACGGCACATCTCTCACCACATCCGCCACAGTTACTGTTGAACAGCCGCCGTACCTGCTCTACGGTTTAATTGCATTGCTGGCAGTAGCTGCCGCCGTAATAGTTGCCCTGCTGGTCAGGCGGAAGTCTGCCGCACCAACGGCGCAGGCCGCAGGTATCAGGCCAGCCGCCGCAACAGAGTCCGCGGCCACATTAGCGGCGGGCGAGTCTCCAGCAAATACATCGGTCGTTGAAGCCCCTGCCGCCAGGCTTGCTATGCCCGACGGCAGCGAAGTGCTACTGGCAGGTAACGCCCGTTCTCTGGGCCGCAAGGACTTTGAAAAATTCCTGGCCCCCGACGAGGTCTCTTATATCTCCCGTCAACATATCAATATCTGGTTTGAGGAAGGCAAATACTATATCGAGGACCGCAGCAGCACCAACGGTACAAAGGTCAACGGAACGGACATTAAAGATACCGGCAGGCACGTTCTGGAGGACGGCGATACCATAGACCTGGCTGGTAAATTGAATATAACATTCAAAATGTAGACACCCAAGGAGGTTAAAATGAATCTAACAAAAATCACCATATCCCTGGCAACAGCGCTATTATTGTGCAGCGCATTCTTACTGCCCGTGACACCAGCCGCGGCTGTGAATAATACAATGGGTGAAACGGGCATCACATGGCAGGCCGATGACGCTCCGGTTACACCGCCACCATCCGCTCCCGATGCCCCTGTCACAACGGCATCCGAGCCGGCCGATACTCAGTCACCTACAACCCCAACCGATGAGGTTGCAGTCACACCGCCGCCAGCTGCTCCCGATGCCCCTGTCACAACGGCATCCGAGCCGGCCAATACCCAGTCATCTACAACCACAACCGATGAGATTGCAATCACACCGCCGCCGTCTGCTCCTGATACCCCTGTCACAACGGCATCCGAGCCGGCCGATACCCAGTCACCTACAACCCCAACCGATGAGGTTGCAGTTACACCGCCACCGTCTGCTCCCGATGCCCCTATTGCACCAGCGGTGGCGCCATCCGATCCGCCTTTACAGCCAACACAGTTATTAGCGCAGGCGGATGACGCTCCGGTCACACCACCGCCGTCTGCTCCTGAGCCCCCAAGTTCAACGCCACCCGCCCCATCCGGGCCCCCGGGAGCGCTCCATCACCATGATTACCCGTTGACTCCACCTACTACTCCACCATCTGCGCCACCGTCTGATCCACCTTCTGCGCCACCGCTATATCCACATCCACCGTTCCCACCGGGACCGGTGCCGCCGACTCCGCCGACTCCACACCCCCATCCACACCCCCGCCCACCGGCGCCGACACCGATATACCCCTATTACCCCAATTACTCAGATCCCTATGTGTGGCCATACCCTTATGCGCGATGGTCGCCCTACATAGGTACTTATCCCTATGAAACAGTGGTTGAGACACCTCAGCCAGTCTATAATCCGGAGATAAGCTCATTCACGGCTAATCCGAGTTACATTCAGCCCGGCCAATCGGCTGTGCTGACGTGGACGGTAAACAATGCCAGCAACGTTACCATATCCCCCTCCGTAGGCTCGGTGCCCAATACAGGCGTTTACACGGTAATGCCTGCGTATACTACCACTTATACACTGACAGCCAGCGGCACAGGGGGCAGCGTGACAGCCAGCACCACAATTACCGTGGCGCAGTATTATTCAACATACGGCACCGGCAGCAGCGTTGGCTCGGTCGACGCAAGCAGCCCCGCTTCAACAGGAACGAATGGAGTAGTTACCAGCGGCGTCAGCGCCGGCAGCAGTCCCGCTCTCAACCTCTGGCTGCTGTACGCCTTGATGATCGCGCTCCTGGCCGCAGGGGCAGGCGTGATAATTGCGCTGCTGGTAAGAAAGCCGGCCAAATCCTATGTGGGAACCGCTGCCGGAACGCGCGCGGGCTACCTGTCTTCTTCCACCGCACCTGCAGCCACTTCACCCGCTTCCGGCACACCTATGACCACGCCGCTGGCAGCCGGGCCGTCGGCCAGATTCACTGCAGAGGGCGGCAGGGAGATATCCCTTAATGCCGCCGGACAGAGTACGGGCCGCACCGACCTGCACGGGTTGGCCGGACCGGGTAAGGCTGATCTTATATCCCGCCAGCACTTTTTCCTCAGCCATGAAAACGGCGATTACTACATCGAGGACCGCGGCAGCACCAACGGCACCAGGCTGAACGGTTCAGAGATACGCGGCAAGGGCAGGCAACTGCTGAAAGACGGCGATAAGATAGACCTCGCCGGCGCACTAACCATCACTTACAAATCCTGAACCAACCAATGAAAGGCCGGCGGCCCTGACAGGGCCGCCGGCCTTTCATTGCTGTTCCCTGTATTAATCGATACTACCTTTGTGTTTCGTAAAACTGCTTAACCGTCGTTTCCATATCCTTCTTGCTGCCGAATCCGCCGCTCTTAATGTCACGTATCACTGAACCTGTATCCAGCAAGAGTGCGGTGGGTATGGTCCTGAACTGGCAACCGCTGACCAGGGTCGCCGTCGGATCGATGTAAACGGGCACCGATAAACCGTACTTCTTTATCCATTCCTGTACGTCGGCCTGTTTCTCGCTGCTGGCGACCATGAACATAATCATGTCCGTGCCCTTCGGCCAGTTAGCGTAAATATCATTCAGGAAGATAGCCTGCTGCATGCAGGTGGAGCAGGAAGTCTTGGCGAAAACGATGAATACTTTCTTGCCCAGGATATCCCTGTTGGTGAAATCCCCGCCCTGCAGCGTCTTGAAGGCAAAATCCGGTATCCGGCAATTGATCTTGCAGCAAACCGGGGAGGACGGGGGTGTATTGAATGGCGCCAGGGTCTGCTGTTCGGCCTCGTCATAATCGGTTACCGATTTTATGCTGACGCTATAGCGCGTATCCGGGCGCAGTCCATCCAGCCTCACCTTATGCTCGTAAACCAGGGTTTTATCGGATTCCGTATCGGTCACGCCCGACTTATCCTCGCCATAATCCACCTGGCTTGTAGCCGGCTTATTGGTTATCCAGTGCACCGTTGCAGCCGAACTGGCGATATCGTATACATCGATATTCGATATAGCGAACTTAACGCCCTGGGCGCTGGCTGCGGTTGTCGTAATTACGTAATCCTGTGATATGGCTTCAATTCCACAGCAGTCAACCGACCTGACCCTGAAATGATAGGCCGTCTTGGGCTGCAGGTTCTGAATAACTGCGCTGTGCGACTCAAGCAGGGTAAGTTCCGGCTCTGTCTTGTTACCATAAGTTGCCAGCGGCCCGTATTCCACTTGCCCTGTAGCCGGCCTGCCGGTCTTCCACGCTATGATTACGTGGTCACCATATATTGCAGGCGGATCGACAGTCACTATGGCCAGGGGGTTTGCTTCCGCCTCCTGTGCCTGTGATAAAACGGCCCGAATTTCATTGGATGACAGGGCGTAACCCTCACGCCCGGCCAGGCCGGAGTTCCAGCTTACCATCCCAACCATCTCGCCGGCTTTGTTGATGTATTGCGCTGCCGGCAAGCCCGGGATCGAGCGCGGCATTTGTCTGCAGGTAATTTATGCCTTCTGCCTTGTTCACAGCGGTAACAGCACCTTTCAGGGTAACCGCTTTTGAATCACCGGGAAAATATCCTGTAGCCGTGACCTCATCCCACAGGTGCACCAAATCGGAATCGCCTAATAAAACAGCTTTCAAAGCAGGATAATTTCCCTCCATCTTAATGATGGCTATACCCCTCGCGCTGTCCACGCAGATCACCCTGCCCCCAAAACTCGTCCCCGGTTTTATCTCCACGGAAATCGAGTTAGCACCCACCGACCGCCTGTGCCCCGGTAACAACATAACCTCCCTTATCCACGATGATCCCTGTAGTGGTAACATCACCCGCAGATACCCTTACCAGGGAGTCTGCCACGCCGTTTCCCCCGCAGGAGGACAGGATTAAAGACAGCAGGACAAGCGGCAATATTCCTGTTATGATCAGCCGGGCGTAACCCTGCCGCAGCATCTGTATACGCATAAGTGAAGTCATCACTTTATCGGCACGTTGCCGGTTTGAAGGTCCGGCCTCACTATATGGTCCATGAACTGCCCGATGTGCGCGTTCATGACTTTTTTCATCTCGCCCACTATGACCCTGCCTTTATTCAGGCTTTTGGCAAAGGCGATGGCCTCTTTTACCGTCTCATCCGCCGACGGGCAGGCCTTCCGTATAATGTTGAATTTCTCCAGTTCGGTAGCCGTGAAGCGCTTGCCTGTGAGTTCGGCCTCCATAACCTTGTGCATAGGCATCGTCCGTCTTATCAGCGCATCCATATACGGCAGGAAGGGTATATTCAAATCCACCTCCGGGAAACACAGGAAACCGCGGTCGGCGCGCATGAACATGAAATCGAAGGAGCAAGCCAGGATGGCGCCCCCGGCGAAGGCGTGTCCGGTCAGCGCCGCCACCGTGATCATGGGATAGAAGGTCACCCGCCTGTACATTTTATCCTGTGTATCGAAGAACTTCTCAATATCGGGGTCCTTCCTGCCGATGGCCGGCACCAGCCAGTCCAGGTCCATCCCGTTGCACCAGATCTTTGGATCGGCGGCCTTAACCACCAGCGCATTGGCCTTGGTCTTATTTTCAATATCGTCAAGGGCTTTCAGCAATTCACCGAGGAAGGTGAGATTGATCCTGTTCTCGCCGCTGTTCATGGTAAGCACAGCGACATTTTCGTCAAGCGTCCATTCAACTAAGGGCATGGGGTATACCTCCGTCTTAATATTTTGACGGCCGCGTTTAATCAGTGCGGCCTTGATCTGCAGTGCTAATCATTATATAACAAAGGGTGGGGCGTGTGCTTCCCGGGCAATCAGTTATAACGGTTATTGCCAAATCCAGCCAATTTATGCACAATTAAGCCCGGTCGCGATACATTAAATTCACAAGAGGAGATTTAGATATGGATAACGTGCTGGTCATCGGCGCAGGTTTCATGGGCGGAGGCATCGCCCAGGTGGTGGCCCAGGGTGGATACACCGTTTACCTCCAGGACATTAACCCCGAATCGCTGGAAAGGACCATGGCGCAGATACGCTGGTCAACGGAGAAGCTGGCCAGCAAGGGAAAGATCAAGGACAGCGCCAAAGCAGTGCAGGACAGGATCAACGTGGTGAAAGACCTCTCAATCGCGCCAAAATGCCAGTGGGTCATCGAGGTGGTCTTTGAAGACGAGAAAATGAAGAAGGACCTTTTCAAGGAGCTCGACGCCACCTGCCCGGTGGAGACCATCCTGGCTTCCAATACCTCCAGCATACCCATCACCCGCCTGGCCTCCTTGACAAAGCATCCCGAGAGGGTGGCCGGAATGCACTTCTTCGGCCCGGTGCCCATGATGCGCCTGGTGGAGGTCATCAAGGGTGAGAAGACTTCGGACGCCGTATTCAAAAAGAGCGTTGATTTCATCAGCTCTATCGGCCAGTACCCGGTGAAAGTGATGAAGGACATACCCGGCTTCATCATGAACCGCGTCAGCGGCGTCGCCTTCCGCGAGGCGCTCTCACTGGTGGAGAATGGCATCGCCACGGTCGAGGACGTCGACAAGGGCATGCACTACGGTTTCAACTGGAACATAGGCCCCTTCGAGATCGCCGATAACGCGGGCATCGATACCTACGTGCGCGTGGGCAGGTCATTCGCAGCGCTGGGCGCCGGCGACATTGTGGCTGCCTCACCGCTTATGGAGAAAATGCTCAAGGCCGGACGGTTGGGCAGAAAAGTAGGCAAGGGGTTCTACGACTACACTCCCGACGGGAAGCAAGTGCCGTTCGACGTCACTAAATTGTAGCAACCCACGCCGATGCAGAACCGTTATTGCGGGAACAGTTCTAACCCTGTCATTGTGGGCACAATTCTAACCCCGTCGTCGCAAGCCCTATTATAATACTGTCATTGCGAGCCCTATTATTATACTGTCATTGCGAGCCCGAAGGGCGCGGCAATCTCATCGTTAGTGGCGTAATGCCTTAAGATTGCTTCGTCACTACGTTCCTGGTAATGACTGGTGATGGGTTTCTATTAATGACATGGCTACAGGTCTATCGTAAGCCCCTCATACCCCACCTCCAGTTCCATCTCCAACAACTTGCCTGCATCCGCAATCTCTCCCCTCAACTCCTCTTCGTAGAGCGAGGACAGGTGGGTAATTATCACCCTCGGAATATGGCCCTTCAGATTGCGGTAATGCTGCAGTTCCTGCGCCAGCAGCAAAGGTGTCAGGTGGCGCAGCCTGACCATGTCCTCCGCCATCCTGTTGAGTCCGGTGACCTCGATGAACAACACATCCGGCGTGACACGCTCCCAGCACCCTGACAACCCGTTGCCGGTATCACCGGTGTAAAAGATGCTTCTCCCGTCTTCTGCTTTAACCTGGTAACCAACCGCCGGCACCGTGTGGCTTACCGGCACGGGCACAATTTCATGGTTTTGTATAAAAAGCTGCTGAAAGGGCGCTATGGGCTTGAGCCGCAGCCGCGGTTGATCTTTTGACGGCCATTGCGTGTAGTCCCGGTACATCTTGCCATCCAGCAGGTAGAGGTAAACGGCCTCCAGTGTATCAGGTAGGCCGTAAACGTCAATGGTCGAAGGCGGCAGGCTGTCGTTGGCCCCCAGCATAACCAGATCTTTAGTATGGTCGAAGTGGTGGTGGGTAAGCAAAACCGCCTTTATCCGCTGCTGCTTATCCAGCGCCAGAGTGGAGGTCAGTCCTCCGGCATCCAGCGCTATCTCATCATCTACCAGCAGGCACGGCAGTCTGAACCGGTCGGTCTCGGTATTATGCGCGCCGAGGATTTCGATTTTCATTTATGTAAACCCCCCGCTTTAGGATTGCTTCGCTGCGCTCGCAATGACAGTATAAAAATAGGTCCCGTAACGACACTGATAAGATAGAGTTGGCAATGACATTTAATTACTGATAGCAAAACAGATCACCAGGTAGTGCAATACCGCACCCGCGATTACCAGCAGGTGGAATATCTCATGAAAGCCAAAGACGCCCGGGAAGGGATTGGGCTTCTTGATCGCGTAAAACACCGCCCCCAGCGTATATGCTACGCCTCCCGATAACAACAGCCACAGGGAACGCAGCGGCATGGTTGTAAACAGGGGCCCCCAGGCCAGCGGTACAAGCAGCATCCAGCCCATCGCGATGTAGATCACCGTGGTCAGCCAGCGCGGGCCGTGTATATAAACAAGCTTGAAGACCAACCCGAGTATGACCAGCAGCCACTGTGCGCCGATGATACTCCAGCGCCACCAGCCGTCAAGGTAGATATAGCAGATGGGTGTATAAGTACCCGCTATCATGAAGAAAATTGCTATGTGGTCCAGCCTGCGCCAGGGGTTGCGGTCGTCCTCACCCGCCTTTTGCCCATGGTAGATGGCACTGCAGGTGAAGATAAAGACAGCACATAAGCTGTATATGCTGGACAGGACGACCTTTGTCACAGAACCTGAGGAATTGCACAGCAGTACGATATAACCGGCCAGCGACGCTACCGCCCCCAGCAAATGGGAATGGAAATTTACCAGATCAGACTTTTGAAACGCCATAAATATGCTCACTCATATCATTCTATTGCTTCGCTTCCTGCCACGCCTTCGGCTCACAGCTTAGGCTCATCGCATAGACATTTTTATTTGTTTTCAGCCATCCACGGCCTCAACCTGGGTATCCAGCGCGGCACGTTCTTCTTATAGGCAACATATTCTTCGCCGAACCTTTTCTCCAGCCCGGGTTCCTCGGAATACACGAAATAAATGTGGTTGATGCTGAAAAACAGCAGGAACCAGATGAAAATGCCCGCTGAACCGAAGGCGACCGATTCACCCAGCAGGGTCGACAGGACACTGGAAATCATGGGGTTGCGCACATGCCGGTAAGGGCCTATGATGACCAGCTTTTTAGTAGGCGACCAGGGCGCCAGAGTACCCCTGCCGATATTTATAAATAGCCAGTTGGTCACTGAGAGGTAGTAAAGCCCGTTTCCCATCAGCACCGAACCCGCCAGCACAACCACCGCATCCCAGAGCCACCCTAACCCCCAACCGATCCTGAAGCCTGTTGCCCACACTATGCCCGCCGGGATGATCAGCAGAACGATGAAAGGCAGAATAAACGACTTGACCTGATTAACAAATGATTCTTTCATTAACTCAGTTATTAGCATCAATTGTATTTAATTCCCTCAACTATGGCAATTCCCCACGTGATACAATGACAACCATGAAAACGGGCCTCATCCATTGCGGGGACTGCCTTGTTAAGCTGAAGTCTTTCCCTGCTGATTGCGTCGACCTCATCTATATCGACCCGCCCTTCAATTCCAACCGCAACTATAACGCCTCCGGTAACAATGATGAAAAAAGGCAGTTCCGGGACAGGTTTGAAAGCGTTGCCGGCTACCTCGCTTATATGAAACCGCGCCTGAGGGAACTGCACCGGGTGCTCAAGCCAACCGGCAGCTTCTATTATCACTGCGACTGGCATGCCTCGCATTACGTCAAAGTACTGCTGGATGGCGAAGATTTATTCGGCTACGGCAATTTCCAGAACGAAATAGCCTGGTGTTACAGGTCGGGAGGCGCCAGCCCCAAAAAACGGTTCTCGCGCAAGCACGATATTATCCTCTTCTATTCCAAAGACCGCCGATTATACATTCAATGGCCTGCGGGAGAAATCCTATAACCGCGGCCTTAAGCCGTACCGCTTCCAGGGTGTCAGGGAATTCGAGGATGAGGCCGGTTGGTACACGGATGTAGGGATGAAAGACTACTGGGAGATAAACATGGTGGGCAGGACCAGCCGCGAGAGGCTGGACTATCCTACGCAGAAGCCCGAAGCCCTGCTGGAGCGCATCATCAGCGCCAGCAGTAACGAGGGCGATATCGTCCTGGACGCCTTCTGCGGCAGCGGTACGACCCTGGCTGTGGCCCAAAAACTGAACCGCGAGTGGATCGGTATCGATATCTCCCCGGCGGCCTGCAAGCTGGCCACCCGGCGCCTGCACCAGCTGAGCCTATAGCCTGCGGATTTCCCCGATCACAATATCGGGGCGGTCGGTCATGATTATGTCGATACCGAAGCACAGTGCCCTCCTCAGGTCATCCTCGCTGCCGCTGTCCCAGGTAAAAACTAGTTCACCACCATCGTGCGCCGTTTTTACCGTTTCTGCGTTCACCATATCGCCGCGTACCTGCGTAAATCCCGCTGTTTTATGCCCCGGCGGGGTAGCGCCTGCATCGGAAAGGTCACTGATAACGGCACAGGTAAAATCAGGGGCGAGCTCCGACAGCCTGCCGATCAGCGCGGCATCGAAAGAAACCAGCACCGTGAAGGCTGCATCCACCTGCCCGCGCAGGTATGGCAGGAATTGCTCCAGCGACCTGACCTGTTTGAGTTCAACCAGCAGCACCAGTCCCCTTCCCAGCACTTCCAGGGCCTGCTGCAGGGTTGGGATACTGTAGCCGCCGCCAACCCTCAACCGCCAGATATCTCTCAATTTCAGGCTACTGATACTTCTACCATTAATGCTGTCGTCGTGGAAGACCACGAACTCGCTATCGGCGGTCTCCTGCACGTCGAATTCCACACCATCCACCCCGATTTCGCGGGCAGCGCGGAAGGCTTCCAGTGTGTTGTCCGGGAAGTCCCGCGTGAACCCGCGGTGAGCGATTACGAGGGGCTTCTTCATGCTATTTATCGAGTATGGCGATAGCGTCCATCTCCACCAGCGCGTCGCGGCTGAGCAGTTCCTTGACTACGATGCCCGGTGGAAGCAGGAAAGCTGTTGCCGAAGTACTCGCGCCTCACCGCTACAGTGCCCTTGTAGCCCTCCTTGCTGCGGATATAATCGCACGTCCAGACCACATCATCGAAGGTGGCGCCCACCGTATCCAGGACTACCTTCAGTTTCTCATAGATGGTCCTGTACTGCTGGACTATGTCACCTTTGATGACCAGCTTGCCCGTCTCCACGTCTATCTCGGTGGCGTCATTGCCGGACACAAAAAGCATATTGCCTTTGCGTACCGCCGGGGCGAAGGTGAGGTGTTCGTAGATCTCCCAGCCTTTGGGTATAATGGCCTGTCTCTTGCTCATGCCTGCCTCCTGATTTTTATTGGTGTTATAGATGGATATGATTGCCACGGTTCACCGTCATTTTACAGAAAAGGTCCCATTCCTGCATTCCATACATTCAATCCATTTAATGGTATGGCCAATGCCGTATTTATTCCGGGCCACACGTTGCTAAACCGCATTGAATACCCTATAATTCGATTGGGTTGGGGAGATGTCAAGCTGTAAAAGGTTTTTTATAGCAGGAATAGCCCTGGTGCTGGTTTTTTCACTGGCCTCGGGGTGCCTGCCCAATAAACAGGGGGAATTTACCTGTATCCTTGTCCCCGTTCTGAATAAAATCAAAACTTCCCTGCCCTCATCCAAGAAACCGGCAAGTCCCGATACAACAGTTGTAACATCAACCACCACCCCTGCACCGGTTATCCGTACTTTTGCCGCGAGCCCCGCGGAAGATCTCTGCCGGTGATAAAACCACGCTCGAGTGGCATACGAGCTGGGCAAAAACGGTCACCATTGAACCGGATATCGGGACTGTCAGCCCGGCCGGCAGTAAAATCCTTACTCCCGCAACAGACACCACCTATACTATCACGGCCACTAATGATACAGATACAGTGGAAAAGACCGTCCACATTACTGTGTCGGCATCATCAGCCTCACAGTTGCTGGCCGCACTTCCCCCGTCAGACCATCCGTCGTCACACCAATATTCACCGCCGGCGGGAGGGCCCGTTCTTACAGAACCGGGCGAGTCAGCGCCTTCGGATTCACCTTTTCCCATTGAGTCTTCATCGCTGCCTCCACCCTGTATCAACTCTTTCGATGCGAGCTCATCCAGCATCTCAGCAGGTTCATGCACTTTGCTCAGCTGGCTGATTTCCGGCGCCTCCTCGGCCCGCATAATTCCAGGAGGCTCAGTTTATTCTTCAGGCAGCGCACAGTCCTGCCCCGACTCTACAACCACCTATACACTGATCGCCTCCAACTCATCCGGCAGCGTGCAACGGACCGTCACAGTCTACGTATCAGCACCTGTTCCGGCGCCGGTAAC
This sequence comes from uncultured Chloroflexia bacterium, assembly GCA_963752975.1. Taxonomy (GTDB): domain Bacteria; phylum Chloroflexota; class Dehalococcoidia; order GIF9; family UBA5629; genus CAIMUM01. Next base: position 21,858 of record CAVWAG010000015.1, on the reverse strand, counting down.
ACCTATTCCACCCCCACCTACACCAACACCTACACCTCCACCTACGCCTACAGCTACAGTTACACCTACACCTACTGCTACCCCACCCGTTATCAATAGTTTCACGGCCAGCCCGTCCAGCGTTACCGCCGGTTCCTATGCAACGCTTAGCTGGAGCACTACCGGCGCCGCTTCTGTAGCTGTCACCCCCGGCGGCTCGGTGTCTGCCTCAGGCAGCGCGCAGGCCAGTCCCGCCAGTACCACGACCTATATGCTAACAGCCACCAATGCAGCGGGCAGCGTTACACGCACCGTGGCCGTGATCGTTACCGCGGCGCCCGCTCCCACGCCGACAGCGCCGGCAGACACCGCCGGGTGCGAACAATCCACGTTCAATGCTGTAAATGCGGTTCGCGCCAGCAACGGTAAGGCTGCCGTTACGCGTAACTCCTATATCGACGGCCTTTGCCGGCAGCATGCACAGTATATGGCGGGAAAAAACGTGCTCAGCCACGATGATTTCGATGCCCGGTCAAACTCCGTCGAGGCCAATATACCCGGGATACACCACTGTGGCGAGAATGTACTGCAGAACAATGTGCCCTGCAATGCCAGCGATATGGCAACTCAGTGGTTTAACTCCCCCCCGCATCACGATACCATGCTCAATGCGATCTATACCATATCCGGCATGGGTATCGCGATAGACGCTAACGGCAAAATCTGGGCCTGCCAGTTCTTTGCCGGCCCGTAATTATTACCTAAACAATCCCTTCACCCTGCGAGAAAAAGATCCGAAGCTCATAGCTGCGCTACCGGCAGGCCCTTATAAAAATGATTCGCGTAAAGCCGCCACTGTCTCGAACGGATCGCTGCTGATTACGTTGGCGCCCCAGAATTCCATCGCGCTTATATCCGACGAAAGCTCCCCGGCATCCCCACGATCGAGCAACCTGGCAATGACGGGAAACCCCTCCCAACCCTGTTCGCTGCCGATGGGCGGGAAGGCGATGCCCAGGTTAAAAGATGTGGCCCTCAATCGGTCCCTGAAGCAGGCCAGCGCACGGTATACAGCCTCTTTCAAATCGACCGACAGGCTGTCCGCTAAAATCATTACCTCGTTGAGCTTGAGCGGTGAAAGGCAGGCCATTACTTTTATATTACCGGCGCCAAAGCCGAGGCCCAGAGCCTTATGCACTTTGAAAAGGTCATCGAAGTAACCATTACCATAGCTGGACTTGTAATCCCCGGCAGCTTTCCTCAGGTGTTCTATCCTGACGTAGTGGGAATCCCTCCCCAGTACTAACTGTGCATGTCCGTGCGGGATACTGGCGCCGGCGCGGCTATTGCAGTTCCAGAGAAAGAGCCCGTAACGGGCCGCAGGATCATAATTATGGGCAACCTGCATCCACCGCCAGCCAGTCTCGAGGTAATCAGCAACCTCGTCGCAACCAAAATCCAGCGGATCGGCATTATTGAATATGATGACACAGTGGTATTGCTCACAGCTGGCTATGTTGCCAGCGGTGATGGAGTACTTTCCTTCAACCCTGCCAAAGAGATTTGCGGTGGTATGCCCGAGGGGATCTGAAAAAATGTCAGGACCCTGCCGCGCAGCAGGCATGTCGTTTGTATTCAGGCGGCCGAAGTTGCGCGGCCTTAAAGAGCGCAGGTGATTGAACGTTGACTGCTCCAGGGTAATGAGGTTGGTAACCTTGACCACGGTTTGCTCCTGGACTTTCTCAAGCGAACCAAACTGGCGCTCGATCCAGGGTAACATTGCTTCGGGCGGGCATAAAATACTCTTCACCACGTCCACTGAAAAGATGCGGCTGAATATCTGCCGCTCCTCGGGAGGCAATGCCACGACTTGATCGAGAAGCTGTGTCAATCGAAGGCGCCATGGAAATATGCCCCGCCGGCTAAACCGGGGCCTGCTTCGGCGATGCGGTTAGCCTCTCGATCAGGTCCGGCGTTTCCTTCTGTCCCATGCCATAGGCTATTAATAGTGCCAGCCTGTCCAGCATCAGCTTTGCACCGTCCAGGTCGCCCTTCTCCAGCAGCGGCAGCGACTTCTCCAGCAACTGGGTTTCCTCGTTTAGCTGGCAGGCGAACCCGCCCAGGTTGCCGCAGCAGGGCGCAATGGCCTCCGACCGCCACAGGTGGGCCGCTTTTATCTCGAGGATTTTCTTCAGTGCCTCTATGCCTTCCTGCCTGGTAGCAGGGTCAGCCAGCTTGCTTCTCGCCTCATTATACGTATCGATGTTGATTATCATCATAACTGCACCGCCTGAGCTTTATTTTAACGCCGGAGTATCAATGTTTGAAATGCCGTACCCCTGTGAATGCCATGGCCATGCCGAATTTATCAGCAGCCTCTATCGATAGCTGGTCGCGGATAGAGCCGCCGACCTGGATAATGGCTGTTACCCCGCCTTTAGCTGCCAATTCTACCGTATCCGGAAATGGGATAAAGGCGTCAGAACCCAGCACGCTACCCTTCGCCTTGTCCCCGGCGCGCTCCAGCGCGATTTGCGCGCTGACCGAGCGGTTAGGCTGCCCGGCACCCATCCCCAGCAAAGTACGGTCTTTAACGATGGTAATGCCGTTGGACTTGATATGCTTGACTACTTTCCAGGCGAAGAAGAGGTCATCCCATTCCTTCTCCGACGGCTGCCGCTTTGTCACCACACCTCGGTTTGAATTCCTCCTCGGTGTAAAAGTCCTTCATCTGCGCCAGGAACCCGCCGCTTATCGGCCGGAACTCCACGCTCCTTCCCTTGGGCGCACGGATTTCCGGCGGCATGGAAAGCAGCCTGAGGCTCTTCTTGCGTCCCAGCAGGGCCAGCGCCTCATCAGTATAACCAGCGGTAATAATGACATCGAAGTGCGTCTTATCCACCTCGGTAGCCAGCGTAATATCCATAACCTTGTTTACAGCCACGATACCGCCGAAGGCAGCCATGGGATCGCCGGCCAGCGCCCTGAGATAGGCCTCAGGCAGGTTGTTATTGCTGCAAAGCCCGCAGGCGTTGGTATGCTTGATAATAGCCACGGTCGGCTCTTCAAAGTCGCTGACCGTGTTCCAGGCGGAATCGATGTCGAGGAAATTGTTGAAGGATAACTCGGGGCCGGAATGCTGCTTGACCCGGGTGATGCCCCACGGCTTCTGCCCGGCCACCTTCTCCAAGTAGAGCGCAGCATGCTGGTGGGGATTTTCGCCGTAACGAAGGTTGTACATCTTGTGCAGGGCGATGGTCAGGTCTGAGGGGAAGGTTTCGCCTTCAAGCCAGTACTGGGAGATGGCGGTATCGTAGAGGGCTACATGCTGGAAGGCCTTCTGGGCCAGCTTCCTGCGGAAGGCGAGGTCCACCTGTCCGCTCCTGAGTTTTTCAACCAGCGTATTATAATCAGCCGGGTCAACCACCACCAGTACGGCCGGGAAATTCTTGGCGGCGGCACGTATCATGGTCGGGCCGCCTATATCTATGTTCTCCAGCGCATCTTCCATGGTTACGCCGGGCTTCGCCACCGTTTCAACAAAGGGATAAAGGTTGACCACCACCATATCGATAGGCTCGATCTTATGCTTGCCCAGTTCTTCCATATGCCCCGGCAGGTCGCGCCTTGCCAGGATACCGCCATGCACCATGGGGTGCAGCGTCTTAACGCGGCCATCCAGTATCTCGGGAAATCCCGTGATATCCGATATGCCGTGGACAGCCAGTCCGGCCGCTACCAGCGACTTTTTGGTACCGCCGGTGCTGAAAATCTCCACCTTCAAATCCTGCAGTTGCCGTGCGAAATCGACCAGGCCGGCCTTGTCGGATACGCTCAGGATAGCACGCATAGCACACCCCTTTACCGTATTATCACTCTTTCGCTGCCATTGGCCTTGACTATCTTGCCTATCTGCCGGGCATCCGCCATAGCAGATAACATCTTATCAGCAACTTCCTGCGCGCAGATGGCTACCATACCGATGCCCATATTGAAAACGCGGTACATCTCCTCGTCCTTTATGCTACCTCTTTTTTGAATGAGCTCGAAGATGGATGGCACCTGCCAGGAAGAGCGGTCAATCTGCACTGAGTAACTTTCCGGCAGGATGCGCGGTATATTACCCACCAGGCCACCCCCCGTTATATGGGCCAATCCATGTATCCGGTCCAGGAACGGTTTAAGGTCATTATAATAGCAGCGGTGCGGTTGCAGCAAAGCTTCGCCAAGGGTCCGGCCAAGCTCCGGATAAATCATCTTCAGGGAAATAGCATCACGGTCAATGCCGAAAACCTTGCGCACCAGGGAATACCCGTTGGTATGCAGGCCGCTGGATGCCAACCCCACTACAATATCGCCTTCAACTATATTTTCACCGCTGATGACCCTGGCCTTTTCCACCACTCCCACAATGAAGCCCACCAGGTCGTAGTCAGAAGCCTTGTACATTCCGGGCATCTCGGCAGTCTCACCGCCTATGAGGGCACAGCCCACTTCTCTGCACGCCTCGGCCAGGCCTGCAACCAGGGCGGCCACGGTCTGAGACTGCAGTTTGCCCAATCCCACGTAATCGAGCATGAAAAGCGGACTGGCGCCGCAACACAGTATGTCGTTGGTGCAGTGGTTGACCAGGTCCATGCCCACCGTGTCGTGCTTATCCATCAGGACGGCAATTTTAAGCTTGGTACCAACACCATCGGCACTGGATACCAGGACAGGGTCCTTATATTGATTCAGTTTAAAGAACGCGCCGAAATGGCCGATATCCGTTAGTACCTCGGGGCCGAAAGTCGGGCGCACCAGGTCCTTGATCAGATCCTTGGTCTTATCAGCGGCAGATATATCCACGCCCGCCTGGGCGTAAGCTCCCTTAGGTTTCGATTTCACTTAAACTCCTTGCCGTATCAAGGGGTAATGTCTCCAACTGCAGCTTGTCCATCTCAAGCTGTACCGGCATGGGGTATTCACCTGTGAAGCAGGCTGCGCAGAAATTCTCACGGGGCAACCCGACTGCTTCGATCAAGCCCTCCATGCTGATATAGCCCAGCGTATCGGCGCCGATGGCGTCTTTTATCTCGGGGACGGTCTTCTGGGCTGCTATCAATTCCCAGCGCGTGGCCATGTCAACGCCGAAAAAGCACGGGTAACGTATGGGCGGGGCGCAGATCCTCATATGCACCTCCCTGGCGCCGGCCTTGCGTAACATGTTTATAACGCGGGGCGTGGTGGTGCCCCGTACGATACTGTCGTCGACCACCACCAGGCGCTTGCCGGATATCTCCTGCGTAAGCGGGTTGAATTTCAACCGCACTCCCAATTCGCGCAGCCGCTGGTCAGGCTCAATAAAGGTCCGCCCCACGTACCGGTTCTTGATCAGCCCCTCATGGTAGGGAATACCTGAGGCGCGGGCATAGCCAATGCCGGCCGCCGTAGCCGAGTCCGGTATGCCCAACACTATGTCGGCATCCACAGGGTACTCGCGCGACAGTATAGCGCCCATATTTTCACGGGTCGAGTAGATAAGCTTGCCGTTAAGAACGCTGTCCGGCCGGGCGAAATAAATGTACTCGAATATGCATAGAGCTTTACGCTCGCTCTCGATGCGCGTGCTCCTCACGCCGTTGCCGTCAATGGTCACTATCTCACCCGGCTCTATCTCCCGCACAAACTGGGCGCCGATATGGTCCAAGGCACATGTCTCAGATGCTAAAACCCAGCCACCGTCAAGGCTACCGAGTGAAAGCGGCCTGACGCCCATGGGGTCGCGCACGCCGTAAAGCCTGTCATCGGCCATGATGACCAGGGAGTACGCGCCCTGGAGCCGGTGCATGGCATATTTTATCCTGGCCTCGATCTCTTTCTCAGGTGAAGAAAGCATAAGGTCGGCTATCACCTCCGAATCAGTCGAGGAGTTAAAAACAAAACCGTTCTGCTCAAGCCCGGCCCGCAAAGCGGCCGAGTTGGTGATGTTGCCGTTATGTCCCAGCGCCAGCCTCGTGTTGGTGGTACCCACCAGTACCGGCTGTGCATTGCAGGCCACGCTGGAACCCGTGGTGGAATAACGGTTGTGGCCGATGGCTATATTGCCCTTAAGCCGCACAAGTACATCCTCGGTAAAGACGTGTGAAACCAGGCCCATAGCGGTATGTATATATATCTTACCGCTCTCGGCGGAAGCAATGCCGGCACTCTCCTGCCCGCGGTGCTGAAGCGCATAGAGGGCAAAGAAAGTTATACGGGCTACATCTACTCCGGGGGCATAGATACCGAAAATGCCGCAGCTTTCGTGCAAATCATGCATCGGATTACACGGGGATTATAAGGCTTTTACTGCGTCACGGTCAAAGTACTGAACCTGCCGCAAGAGAGATACGTGCGGACATCCCGCAACAACCGCGCTTACGGCATAGGTGGACAACCCCAAAACTCAGTACGGGAGTCGTTGGTTTCATCCGACTCGGTGACCGCTCCACCGGCATCAGCCACGACAGAAACCGTTGTATGGGACCCGATTACACATACGTGGTGATACATGAGAAAGGTGAATGTTGCCTGTCTGCTACCCCGCCGCGTTTATCAACCACTTCATAGCTGTGTCGATAGCCCGCTCGTCCTGCCGCAGCCTGTGCCCGGCGCCGGGCAGTATGACCAGCTCTTTGGGCTGGCCTGCTTTTTCAAATAACTTCTTAGCGTGCGCAACCGGTACCACGTCATCCTGGTCGCCGTGCACCAGCAGGAGCGGCTTAGGCGCTATCTTGTCAATATATTCAATCGGCGCGACTGTTTTGAACCCTTCCAGCCATTTCTCCACTGAAGCTGGGAAATCGGCATCCCTGATTATCCCGATCTCTCTGAACCTGCTGATCAGCGAGTCAACCGTTTGGCCGCCGGCCATGAAGTCGAACTCAGCCGGGCAGGCGAAAGTAGCCACGGCATGCACGCGCTTGTCCGTGGCCGCCGCGTAAACGCAGGTCGCCGCCCCACCCGACGATCCGAGCAGGCATATCCTGTTTTTATCCACCTCGGGAAGCATCGCCAGGAAGTCGATAGCCGCTGCCAGGTCGTGGGTCCAGTCCAGCATATCGATATTACCCTGGCTGGGACCGCAGCCGCGGAAATTGAAGACCAGCGATACGAAGCCGGCCCGGCAGAACCTGGCAGCGAGTTCGGGATAGCCACCTTGCTCCCCCGGGTTATACGGGACTGCCGGAATGCCGTGGCAGATGCAGACGGCCGGGTATATCCTGTTGCACTCCTCCGGTAGGAACACCTCCCCTGACAGCATCATTTCATCAGCGCACAATATAACCGCCGAATGCCGCATCATTTGATAACTCCAAACATTAGTAACGCCAGCAATCCCCATGACAGCGCGGCCAGTATCATCCATGCAGCCTTGTTCCAGCGCAGTATCTTGACGCCGTCCAGCGGCGGGAAGGGTACGAGGTTAAAGGCTGCCAGCCAGAGGTTTACCTGGAATCCGAAGCTGCCTACCAAGCTCCATAGTCCCGCATCACCGCTACCCATTGCTATCAGGTAGAAAAGGCCCGCCAGCCCTATATTGGTTAGCGGACCGGCGGCCGAGATAAGGCCCTCCTCCCTGGGGTCGGGGGTTTTATAGGTGGAGGTATAAACCGCGCCGGGGGCGAAGAAAAGGAACCTTCCGAAGCTGAGCAGGGCGGAGGCCACGGCTATGAGCAGTCCCAGCTTCCACATGCGGAACTCGGCATGGTAGCCGAAGCGTTGCGCCACGCCTTTATGCGCCAGTTCGTGGAAGAGGAAACCTGTGCCGATGCCTACCAGTGCCACGCCGAAATAAACCGCGAAGCGCACCAGCGACTGCAGATACGGTATATCGCGGACGGGCATCAGGTACTGCAGCGAAAAACAGAATCCCAACGCCAGCCAGCAGATGGCCAGGTCGCGCAGCTCTATCCCGCTGAACTTCATTGCTTCCACGGCCTCATGTGCATCAGGAACTCTTTATTGCCCTCCGCTCCCAGTATGGGAGAGGCCGCCAGGTTGAGTAGTTTCAGCCTGTTGCTGTTCATCCAGATAACCAAACGGCCGATGGTTCTGGCATGGACGGCAGGGTCCTTGATCACGCCACCTTTGCCTACCTCATCCCTTCCGGCTTCAAATTGCGGTTTGAAAAGGACCACCAGTTCGCCCTCTTTTGACAGGTGCGTAAGTACATTGGGAATCACACTGGTAACCGAGATAAACGAAACGTCCATCACCGCCAGGCTGACTTCGCCCGGCAGGTCGAAAGGATAATGCGCATTGACCTTCTCCATGACGACCACCCGGCTGTCCTGCCTCAGCTTGTAATCGAGTTGCCCGTAGCCGACATCGAGAGCATAAACCCTCTCGGCGCCGTGCTGCAGCAGGCAATCTGTGAATCCCCCCGTGGAAGCTCCCACGTCAAGGCAGTCCAGTCCCTTCACATCAATCCCGAATTCCTGCAGGGCATGCGCCAGCTTCAATCCGCCGCGGCTGACGTAGGGCATCCTCTCTTTTAGCTGGATGTCCGCGTCCTCCGGTACCGTGCTGCCGGCCTTGGTCATCACACTGCCGTTTACGGTCACCTCACCCGCCATGATCGCGGCCTGTGCCCTGCTCTTATTGTCTGCCAATCCCCGGGCGACCAGCAGGTTATCTAAACGTAATTTAGGCATAATAGTGACAATCGCAGGGGCGCACTTAAAAGTGCGCCCGCAAATGCTATAGCTGGCGGGTTTTAAAAACCTGCCCCCGTATATGTCATTGCTGAGCGCAGAAGCGAAGCAATCTTATCGTCGTGGTGGCGTAATGCCATCAGATTGCTTCGTCGCCTGATGCTCCTCGCAATGACTGTGTCATTTCGGCTGCGGCGCCGGCGGCCACATGCCCTTGGCAACGCTCTTGGGCATCAGGTCAGCCAGTTCCTTAACAGTCCAAACGCCATCCTTGAAGATGCTTGACACGATGGTCGGCTCAGAGTAAAGTCCGATCTCGCCCCCACCCACGAAGAAGGTCTTGCCATTGATGCCGGCGGCGCCGTCCGTGGCCAGGTAAACCACCAGCGGGGCGATGTGCTCAGGCGCCATCTTTTTCAGTTCGGCGCCGATATCCAGTCCCAGGCCTCCTCCGCCTTCCTTGGCCTTCTTCTCCATGGCAGCCTGCAGTTCGGGCGTCACGGTCAGGCGCGTCGCCGCGATGGGCCGTATGCAATTGACGGTCACGCCGTACTTGCCCATATCCAGCGCCACTGTGCGAGTGAAGCCGACTATGGCTTCCTTGGCAGCGCTGTAGTTGGCCTGCCCCAGGTTGCCCAACCCGGCCTGCGAAGAGGTATTGATGATGCGGCCGCTCCTCTGCTGGCGGAAGAAGGCGCAGGCATGGCGCGTGCAGAAGAAGTGCCCGTAGACGTGTACCTTCTGGATGATGTCCCACTCATCCTCGGTCATGTTGAATACCATGCGGTCGCGCAGTATGCCGGCGTTGTTGACCAGGACGTCGATTTTCCCGAAGGAATCCACCGCGGTCTTGATGATATTTTCAGCGCCCTTCCAGGTCGATACGGAATCATAGTTGGCCACCGCCTTGCCACCTATCTTCTTTATCTCGGCGACTACCTCGTCGGCCGGGACCGATGCCGCGCCCGCTCCGTCCGCGCCGCCTCCAAGGTCATTTACCACCACTTTTGCGCCCTCCGAGGCGAAGAGCAGCGCCTCGGCCCTTCCCAGTCCACGCCCCGAGCCGGTTATTACGACAACTTTGCCATCGAGTAAACCCATGCCAGTACCTCCTGTTCAATTTTGCTGCATATCTTAACCCGCGGGGGGCATTCAGCGCAAGGTGATCGATATCTGTTTGCCGGCGCTGCAGTTCAATGTTCCCGGCTCCGCTCCATTTCCAGCAGCTTTTGCTTGCGCCACAGCCCTCCACCATATCCGCCCGGTCCCCCGCCGGCGGCGATAACCCGGTGGCAGGGGATGATAATAGCTATGCGGTTGGAGCCGTTAGCCCCGCCCACTGCCCTGGCCGCGCTTGGTTTTCCGATAGTCCGGGCTATCTCTCCGTAGCTTCTGGTCTGTCCGTAAGGGATATCCTGCAGTGCTTTCCACACACTGCGCTGGAAATGAGTGCCCGGGTATGCCAGGGGAATATCGAAAGCAGTACGCTTTCCCTCAAAGTACTCGTCTAATTGCCTTTTCAAGCGGGCCAATAGCGCATGCTCACCCGGCAAAAAAGGCACGCCAAACAACTTGCGGACGGTTTGGGACTGCCTTTCCAGCCTGCCGCGGTCATCGAATTCCAGCAGGCAGATGGCACTGCTGGTTACACCCGCCAGCATATCGCCAAGCGGCGTCTGGATAACAGTGGTACGGATATGCCCAACAGTGTTAGCGGCCTGCATTTGGTTCCCCCTGTGTCTCCGGGATTAAGACTCAGCCAGGATCGTCTCCTGCTTGACCTTCTCAGCATCGGCCGGGTATGTCCGTGCAGCAATCAGGAAGAATATCCCTCCTAATATACTCATTATTGCTGACAGCATCACTGCGATGCTCAGGCCGTCGGCGCCACCGCCCAGCAGGTCGGATAGCCAGCCGATCAGCCAGGGGCCCCAGGCGCCGCCGAAGATGTACTGGGCGAAGATAACCAGGCCCATGGCAAGGCCCCTGTGCGCCACCGGTACGAGGTCCTGGGACACGATTGCAAAGGCCGGCACACCCATCGAGGCAGCTATGCCGTAAAGCGCGGCCAGTGCGATTCCCACAGGGCTGAACTTGGTCAGGATTACAATAACGATCAGAACGCTGGCTGCCAGGTAGGCAACCGCCGGCACATACATTCTCCCCCGCGGGCTCTTCTTGTGCCAGAAATCGGAAAGGAATCCCCCTAGCGGCGCACCGATGATCGCTGTCATAGCGATTCCACCCACCATCGTGCCCGCTGTGGCCTCAGTTACGTTCATAACCCGCATGATAAGGCTGGGCAGCCAGATAAGCACCCCGGTTGACATGAATATTGATAGGCCCAGGGCAGGGTAAAACCACTTCACGGTCGGCACCTTCAGCACGTTCCCCAGAGCCACGAAAAATCCCTTTACTCCCGTTGACGTTCCCGCATCTTCCGTGGTCTTATAATCCTTCATGAAAAAGGCCAGTATGCCCAGTATGACGCCGGGTATGGCGAAATAGTAGAAGGGTGTGCGCCAGCCGAATTTGGCCGAGATAAACCCGCCCAGTATCACGCCGGCCGCGGCTCCCAGGGGGATGGCGATATGGAAGATGCCCAGCGCGCGCCCGCGCTTTTCCTTGGAATACGACGCGCCGACCATCGCTACGCCACCCGGCACGAAGCCGGCTTCGCCCAGCCCCACAAATGCGCGGGGGATGATGACGCCGATGAAATTGGTGGCCAGGCCGGTCAGGAATGTGAACAGGCTCCACGCCATGGCCATGATTCCAATGGATTTTTTACGGCTCCAGCGGTCCACCATGTGCGCGACCGGAAAGGAAAAAAGCACCATACCCAGCAGCAGCACCGTTGAGGCCAGACCGCACTGTGCGTCGGTCAGCCCCAGCTCGATCTTCATCGGCTGCAGGATGACAGAGAATACCTGCCTGTCCATGTAGTTGATGGCGTAGAGCAGTGTGCAGATTATCAGTATGTAATGCGCTCTCCAACCGCCTGTCTTATACTCCTTCACTCCATCGGGGCCTTTCTCATTTGCCATGACGTACACCTCCTTATATTCACCGGCCGCTCAGCTTCAGCGGTCTTACGGCACTATACTACAATACCTCTAAGATGTAAAAGTTATATTGTGATATGATTTAGTAGTATCCATCTGCCTTTTCGGCGGCACACTTTTTCAACTGCACTTTATTGATAATGATTCATAAGGAGGAACCATATGAGTGAAGGAGTATTGAACGGCATAAGGGTACTCGACTTCGGCCAGTACATCGCCGGCCCCTTCGCGGCCATGCTGCTGGCAGAGCAGGGCGCCGACGTCATCAAGGTGGAGCGCCCGTCTGGCGACCCGATGCGCGGCGAGGATGCTTTCATGGTCTGGAACCGCAGCAAGAAAGGCATCACGCTCGATCTCAAGAAGACGGAGGGCTTGAAGATCGCCCTCGATCTAGCCCAAAAGGCCGATGTCGTCATCGAGAATTTCAAGCCGGGCGTTGCCGACAGGCTTGGTATCGGGTACGACAAGATCAAGGAACTCAATCCCCGCGCGGTTTACTGCTCGATATCCGGTTTCGGCCCCAAGGGGCCTTATGCGGGATGGGCCGGCTACGACCAGATCGTCAGCACAGTGGCCTCGGTTTATACTGAGCAGGGACTGGCGACTCATCCTCTCTTCATAGTGTTGCCGCTTGCCAGCCTCTACACCGCCGTGGACGCGGCCTTCTACATCGTATCCGGTCTGTGCGTGCGCGAGAAGACCGGCAGGGGCCAGAAGATCGATGTCTCGCTTTTTCGCACCATACTGAGCTCCTTCCGTCAGTTCAACGTCGATTTCGAAGGAATGTTCCGCGCGCCCTGGGGGCCCACAGGACCCATGCCGCTCTACCGGCCGTACCAGTGCAAGGACGGCGAGTGGTTATTCACCGGGCTGGGGAATCCCAAATTTTTCATGATGTTTGCCATGGAGCTGGGACACGACGAGTGGCTGACCGATCCGCTTTTCGAGGGAGCGCCCTTCATGATTTTCCCGCCGCGCAATGCGCAGGTCATGTCCATGATAAAGCCGGTCTATAAGACCAAGACTCGCGACGAATGGATAAAGCAGTTCCTATCGGCAGGCATTCCCTGTGCGCCGGTGCAAAACATCGATGACTTCATGGCCTATGATCAGGTTATCGCCAACGGCATGGTGCAGACGGTCAAGGAGCCCAGAAAGGGAATCGTAAAGGAGATGGGCATCCCCGTAGATGTTACGGGCTGCCCCGGTAAGATAAAGGGGCCGTCGCCGCAGTCAAGCCAGCACACGCGCGAGATACTCAAAGAGCTGGGTTATTCGGCTCCGGAGATCAAGAGACTAAAGCAGGGTAACGTGATAAAACTGGCTCCAAGGAGGAAATAAAAAAATGTTGGCATTAGAGAAGATCAAGGTAGCAGATTTCACCACCATGCTGGCTGGCGCCGGCGTATGCCGTGAACTGGCCGACCTGGGTGCAGACGTGATCAAGATCGAGCCCATCGACGGCGATTCCTGGCGCATGCTGGCCGGTGGATTCATGGGCGTAAACCGCGGCAAGCGCGGCATAGTTATCGACCTCAGGAAGGAGGAGGCCAGGGCGATCGTCTACAAGCTGATCGCCACCTGCGACATGGTCGTGGAAAACTCCCGCCCGGGCATCATGAAAAAGCTCGGCATGGATTACGAGGCTGTCAAGAAGATCAAACCGGATATACTATACATATCCATGCCCGCATTTGGATCGAAAGGACCCGATGCCGAACGTCCCGGCTACGATCCTCTTTTCCAGGCCATGAGCGGCCAGATGTTGGGTCAGGGCGGATTAGGCAAGGTACCGATCTTCCACAAGATACAGCTCAATGATGAGATGGGGCCAATGCTGGGCGCCTTCGGCGCGTCGCTGGCGCTATTCAACAGGCTGCGCACGGGACAGGGCCAGTTCGTGGAGAGTTCGTTACTGCGCTCGGCCGTCACGCTGCAATCGGGCAATTTTATCCAGTACAAGGGCATGAAGCGCAGGTACCTGGGTAAGCCCGACATCAAGGGGCTCAGCGCCCTCAACCGCCTCTACCAGGGCATCGACGGCGGCTGGCTTTACATTTACTGTCCCAAGGATGAGCACTGGAAGGCCCTTTGCAAGGTGCTGGGCCTGACCACCCTCACCACCGACCCGCGCTTCGCCACGCCGGGAGCGCGTAAAAGGCATGATAAGGAGCTGACAGCTATACTGGAGGAGACATTCTTCACCACGCCCGCCAACGCCTGGGCGCTGCTGCTGGCGCTGCAGGGCGTGCCCGCCGCGCCGGGTCAGGGCATTATCGAACTGCTCCAGAACGACCCGCACTGCAAAGCTACGGGTGTGTACGAGTTCCAGCAGCATCCCCAATGGGGCAAGGTACAGCTCCAGGGCGTCAACGCCGAGTTCTCGGAGACCCCCGGTAAAGTGCAGAGGCCCGGTCCCATGCTGGGCGAGCATACGACCGAAGTACTGCTGGAGATCGGCTACAGCCAGGCGCAGATCGACGATTTCATCGCTAATAAGCTGGTGGTGCAGGCTGAGCCGGTCCAGAAATAGCCATGAAAGCCGGCGTTAAGCTCACCCGTGAAAGCCCCGGCCTGGTGGTGATCAGGCTGCCAGCCTCGGCTCCCACTGCCGGGCTGGCCGCTGAGCTGGCCGGAGTTTGCGAAGAGATAAATTTCGACACTTCTATCAGGGCCGCTGTCATCACGGGCAGCGGCCCTGCCTTTTGCCGGGACGCGGCTTTCAGCCGTAAAACAATTGTAAGTTTTTCACAGGCAGAGCCAGTTGCCTCGCTTAACTGTCCTGTAATCGCGGCCATCAACGGCGACGCCACCGGCATGGGACTTGAACTGGCGCTGGCCTGCGATATAAGGATAGCCGCCAGGTCGGCTCGCTTCTCGATGCCCGGCATACAGCACGGTGTGATACCGTCCGACGGGGCCTCGCAGCGGCTGCCACGGCTGGTCGGCCGGTCAAAGGCCATGGAGCTGATGCTGACCGGCGATGAGATTGATGCCGCTGAAGCACTGCGCATCGGGTTAGTCAGCCGCGTTGTCCCTGCTAAGGAGGCGCTGGCGGCCGCGCTGGAGATGGGCAGGGAAATGGCCGGCAAGGCCACACTGGCACTCAAGTACTGCAAGGAGGCCGTGCACAAGGGTCTAGATATGACGCTGTCACAGGGATTGCAACTCGAGGGTGACCTCTACTTCCTGCTGCACACCACTGAAGATAGGACTGAAGGCATTACCGCCTTCAAAGAGAAACGTAAGCCACGATTCAAGGGAAAATGATGGGCGGATTCGAGACCATCCTCTACGAAAAGAACAGGCATTTAGCCTATGTCACCCTCAACCGTCCACAGGTTCTGAATATCTACAACATACGCATGCGCGATGAGCTTTACGACGTGCTTTCTGCTGTTAAATTAGATTCCGATATACATGTTGTCATCTTGAAAGGCGCCGGGGAGAAGGCCTTCTGCGCCGGCGCCGACCTGACTGAGTTCCTCTCCGCACCTTCGCCCACGGCCGCCCGCCACGTGCGATGGCAGAGGGACGTGTGGGGACTCTTCCTCAGCATGCCCCAGCCTGTCATCGCCGAACTGCACGGCTACGTCTTCGGCTCCGGCATCGAGATGGCCATGTGCTGCGATATACGCATTGCCGCCGACAATTGCGTATTTGGCCTGCCCGAGGTAACGCTGGGCATCATCCCCGCCGCCGGCGCCACGCAGACCATCCCGCGCGCCGTCGGCCCCGGCTGCGCCCTCGACCTGCTGCTGACCGGCCGCCGCATTGGCTCGCAGGAAGCGCTGCAGATGAAGCTGGTCAACCTCGTAGTGCCCCGTTCCAATCTGCTTCTCGAAGTCGAAACACTGGCTGAAAAAATCGCCGGCTTCGATCAGCAGTCTGTGAGGGACATCAAGCAAGCAGTCTCAAGAGGATTGGACTTGCCGCTTAACCTGTCTTTGCGGACCGCAGGGGCGTACCTGAAGGTACGCCAGTAATACGTTACTGCGAAGCCCTAAGGATTGAGGCAATCATCCCAGGATATGTCCAACCCATCACCTATTCAACTTAACCCACGAATTTAAATGGGGAAAAGATTTGACGTTTAACGCGTCGCGTTATATTATGGTGATGTGATCAAGTCATTCAAGGACAGCGAAACCGAGAAAATATATTCCCGTGAGCGGTCGAGGAAATTGCCCCCCGACATCCAGCAGGTTGCTTTGAGAAAGTTGCGCATGCTAAATAATGCTAAAAACATTAAGATCTACTCATCCCTCCGGCTAATAGGCTCCAAAAACTATCCGGTAACAGGACGGGGCAGTACAGTATTCGCATAAATGACCAGTGGCGCATTTGTTTTGCCTGGCAAGGCGGCGACGCGATAGATGTAGAGATTACTGATTATCATTGAGGTGAATAAAATGAAAGAAAAAACATTACATCCGGTTCATCCCGGCGAGGTCCTTCTTGAGGAGTTTCTTAATACTATGGGCTTGAGCCAAAATAAGCTTGCCGTGAATATCGGTGTTCCGGCACGGAGGATTAACGAGATCGTTCATGAGAAAAGGAAGGTCACCGCTGATACCGCACTGAGGCTTGGGCGGTTTTTCGGCACGTCCTCAGAGTTCTGGCTTGGCCTTCAATCACAGTACGACCTGGATATAGCGTCCGCTGCTCTTGGAGACCGCCTCGAAAAAGAAGTCAAAGAATATTCTAAAGTAGGCTAATCAACCCTTGGGTGCGCATAGGTCATGACGCATATAGTGATTATTGCAACACGTCAAATTGATAGCCCGACAGCTTCATACGTGTCTTTGAGTTAGTCCGCTTGTTAAGGTAACGGATCGAGTAACTTTGCCCCCGGAAGCACCTCAATTTTGTGGTGGAAAGTCACATTCTCTCATAAGGTGACATTTTCACTGAACAGTTAAGGGGTAACAAAATCATAGAACATTAACACCACCATACAATAATATTGACAACCACCTTTGAAGCTAATAGACTGTGCCCGATCTTCGATGAACAGCCGGGATAACAGGCCGAATTTCTTCATCCGCGAAATACCTTTTATTGTGCTGCTCGTTTTCGGTGTAATCTACATTGGCATCGAAGTCATACGCGGCAGGTTTGATATTCTTACCTCTGTCATCCCCACCGGTCTATTCATCATCGCTTATATCGTGGTGCGCCTGTCGGCAAAAGAGCAAAAAGGCTGAGGCTGAAAGATATGGACGTCTTCCTGGTACTGGAACTTATCGCGCTGGCGCTCAGCGGGCTTCTGATCTGGCACAGCGCCTGCACGCGAGGTGCAGCCTTTACCTGGATGTTCTTCATCGGCGGCGCTTTCCTGGGACTGGTCAGGGAAAACGTGGTTGCTCAGGTTGCCGCACTCAACCTTTACTCGTATAGCCCGGCTGCCTTCCACCTGTGGGTGGGCGCGGCGCCCCTCATCCTGATGGTCTTCTGGTCATACACCATTTACCTGGCGCTGACATTCTCGGAAGTCATTGTTGGAGGCGACCTCATCAGCGGCAAGCGCAGGGTTTTGGTCATCCTGCTGGCCATGGTTTTCATGGCGTCTTACGCATGCCTGAACGAGGCCTTTGCCAGCATGTATCCCATGGTTTTGTGGAAGTTCAAGCCGGCACTCACCATCTGGGGAGGGACACCCGCTATGGTGCTCTGGGGCTATGCCGGCATGGCGCTGATCTTCCTGCTGGCGCTGCTGCTGGTCTATAAACTGCGCATCCGCACGATCTACCGGGTAATGATCTTCTGCGCTTCGGTCATAGTTATGATCCCCCTCCACCTGCTCTGGATCGCCATCTTCCGCCTTGCAACTTCTGCCATCGGCTGAGCACTATTTCACTTTATCTATTGACTATACCCTTCTGGTTATCATAAACAGGATGGCGCATTTAATAGCTATGCACCCGGGGATCTTTGCAATGCCCATATGTGTGGTCCATCGTTTGCAATCTGTTTTTCATCCCCTACCTGGAAACCGTGCTTGCGGTAGAATGCCAGGTTGACCTCTTTCATGGTTTCCAGGTAACACGGAAGGCCCTCTTCGTCAGCTCTATTGAGGACGGGCTTGATCAGCATGCTGCCGATACCATGCTGCTGTTGGCCGGGTTCAACGCCGAGAAAGAGTAAATAGCAATGTTTCCCTTTAACCAGACTCCTGTGCATTGCGTAAATACATTCTGTAATAATCATTAACCTTTCAAACGGGCCGGCGCCCATCACCTCCGGCAGCCGGTCCCTGGGGTCCTTACCGGCCTCGACCCACCGCCTGGTTTCATCACCGGGGAACCTCCATACGGCAACGCCTTTAAATGACGAGGTTGTATAGAGTTCACCTCCCACCGCAGCATGTTCCATATTCATTACATAAAAATGCGGCTGCCGATCTCTGCGTTCATCAGCGTCCGGAAAGAGAAATACTGTCATGGGATCATTCCAGAACACTCTCGATAACAACTCCGCAGCTTTTTTTATCCTTGATAAGGGCAAATCGACAACTTTTTCACCGGGTAACTTCATATCCATTTCCCTCAGATTTATAACCGTTTCCAGATTATACTGCATTTCAATTTTTTATTCTGTTGAATGCGCCCAGAGTGTCCCATTCATGGTAGAATGTCGCCATTGACCTGGCAGGATATAGTGAAAGTGACGAGACCAAGAAGCGGCGTTTATATCTGGGTTACCTGGTTGTCAAAATTGATGGCCGGCGAAGCGAACTGCCAGTGGTCAGCCTGGTTTAAGTCTCATCACACGGATTATGCTAAAGTACCCGGGGACTTCCAGCTGGCCGTCTGGACCGCCGAGCATACGCGCCTGCTTGATGAGGTATCCAAAGAAAGGGAAAAGCAGGGAGAAACGGTATACAGGGAGGGGCAAAACAAATTCCTTGCCAAAAGACCGTCGGGTTTGTCTGTGGCAGGTACCCCTGACCTGATATCGATGGAGTCACACTCCGGACACTGCACGGTATTCGATATTAAAACAGGTAATCCCAGGCAGAGCGATATCATCCAGGTAGCCCTGTATATGATGTTCTTACCCTATGCGACCGGGCTTTACAAGGGTAAGAAGATGGACGGCTGCGTCGTTTATAAAACCGGATACTCCGAGGTCCCGCACCATATCATCGATGATAAATTCAAGAAAAATGTGACCTATTTCCTGGACATCCTGGAGTCGTCCAGTCCACCGTCAAAGCTTCCGTCACACACAGGCTGTTCATGGTGCGACCTGACAACCGCTGATTGCCCGCAAAGGGCTGATAGCCCGGAAGCTGACCCTGAGGAAACCGACCGTGCCTTCCCCATGTGAACCCTCCCGTTTCACCCGGTTGATGGAAAATTTGCGCCCCTCCGTCCCACGGAATATAATTCCCGGCACTAATTCCGGAGGCAGCTTCATATGACGACCTGGCAAAACTTAATTAACCAACCCGGGGCCATCATCGCGGACGGCGCGATGGGGACGATGCTGCAGCAGGCCGGCCTCAAGGCTGGTGAGCTGCCGACACTGTGGAACATGGAGCACGCCGGCCGCGTGCGCGCGGTCCATGGCGCTTACCTCGCTGCCGGCGCACGTATCCTCCTCACCAACACCTTCTCAGGCAACCGCTTTTGCCTGGCCAAGCACGGGCTGGCAGCGCGCGCTGATGAACTCAATATCGCCGGCGCGCAGATTTTGCGCGCTGAGATCGAGGCGCAAAATAAGCAGGGCGAAGCGCTGGTCGCGGGCGACATCGGGCCTTCGGGCGAACTACTCTCCCCCCTCGGCAAACTATTATTTGCTGAAGCGGTAGCCGGGTTTGCCGAACAGGCCCATGCGCTTATCGAGGGAGGCGCGGACGTCATCTGGATCGAGACAATGGCGGACCTCGAAGAGGTGCGGGCTGCTGTGGAGGGGACGAGGAAGGCCTTCGCCGATATACCCATCATCGCTACTTTAACCTTCGATACGCACGGGCGCACCATGATGGGCGTCAAGCCGGAAACCGCGGCGGCCGCGCTGGATGAATGGGGCATAGCTGCCTTCGGCGGCAACTGCGGCAACGGACCCGGCGAGATGCTCACGGTAATTGAGAAAATGCATAATGCCGTACCGGACGCCATCCTGGTAGCTAAATCGAACGCCGGCGCGCCGGAGTTGGTCAACGGGGCAACGGTTTACCGCGCTGCGCCCGGGACGATGGCAGAAGCTGCCCGGCAATTGCGCGCCGCCGGGGCGCGCATCATCGGCGGATGTTGCGGCACTATGCCGGCACACATCGCGGCCATGGCGAAGGCAGTACTCTCATAACGGGAGATTGCCGCGTCGCTGCGCTCCTCGCAATGACATCTTATAGCAGGTCGAAGTAGGCGACCGGTTTCCTGCGCTCTACTAGTTTCTCAGCGTTGTAGGCAATGCGCAGCAGCAGGTTCTCCTCCCACCAACGTCCCATGGCCTGCAAACCGATGGGCAACCCGATGGCGTCATAGCCGGCCGGGAAACTGATGGCAGGCAGGCCCGTCAGGTTACCGGGGAACATGAAGCGCATGACTTCCGTTGTGCTGGAAAGATCGGACCAACCGCCGCTGCCATCCTCGATAGAGACCTCGGGAGCGACGATACCTGTTGCCGGTGTGATGATAGCGTCCACCTCCCTGTAAATACCCCTGAATATATCGATGGCGCGCGTGCGGATGCGCTGGGCCTTGATATAATCACTGGCGTTGAATTCGCGCCCCAGGGTCAGGCTGACGCGGACCTCTGCGCCGAAATCTTTGCGGTGGTCCGGGTAGTTGTTCATAGAAGCCGCCATCTCCCCCAGGATGCTGATGGCATGCGCCACACGCATAGTATCCAGCCCGGGTATGATGATCTCTTTGACCTGCGCGCCGGCTGCAGCCAGCTTTTCCAGCAGCGCATTGCAAATAGACGGGTTGCGGGGAACAGCTCAGGCGGCTAATTTCTGGCGCTCAGTGGTGAGCTGAAAAGTCGTCGGTTGAAAGGCTGGACCCGGGCAGCGGACGGCTAGGGGGATCGGGCGTTTTCCAGCAACTGGTAGAGGTCTCGTTTCAAGAGGCGCATTTTCCTGAGCAATTTGGCGCGCGCATCCTCGGCCAGTTCCAGCAGGATCTCGGCGAACTCGGGGACAGCAACAAGCCGAAGCGTTGGCGGTAGTAGACGGCGACCACCTGCAGGGTCGGTCCGAGTCGTTGCAAGATTCGCGGTCGGGTGCGGCGGTTCATCTGGGGACGATGGCGCAAGAACAGATGTCCCTGGAATAGCGTATAAGCCAGCAGGACAAACAGCACTTGGCTGAGGACCAGGGCGAACTTGCAGGCGGTCATGCGGGTGATGTCCCAGAAACACTTGTATTGCCGATGGCGCTCTTCAATCGCGGTCCGCAGCTTGTAGGTGGTTCGCGTCAGCTCGGCACTCCAACGGGGCGCGGTGGTCGTCAGCACCCAATCGTGGACCTCTCCCTGGGCGTTGATCTCGCGGTTGATGACCGCCGTTAAGGGCACGGGACAGTCGGCCCAACTGGAGACGCCGCGGACCAGGCCCAGCAAGGTTTGCGCGGGGGGAAGCGGCTGCGGATGGGATCGAGCTTGGCGGGCTTGCAGCTTTCGCTGTCGCTTCCGTTCGCGCTGAGCAATGACCGGATCCTGGGCTCGCTGCGGTAGCTCCGGCGGGGTGGGAGCAGGCAGCACGAACGGTTCCCAGTGGAAATCCTTCCGACGCGTCAGGCCCATCACGTCCTGATAAGCGTCCATGTTGGTCTTCAGCGGGATGACGGTGTCGATGTGGTATTCGGTTTTGAGCCGCCCGATGGCTGGCCCATCCAATAAGCCGCGGTCCAGAATCAGGACCTTCATCACCCCCTTCCCGACGGCGTTCACAAAGCCGTCGACCAGTTCATAGAGCAGGGAACACTCATGCTGGTTGCCCGGGACCAGGCAGGCGGCCACCACCAGAAAGAAATCCAGGTCGCGGTTGACATGAATCAGCGAGACGATCTTGTAGCAACGATGCCATTGGTAGCGTTTGTCGCGCAGGTCCACGGCCCCGGGATCGACCGGATGGTGATGCTCGTCGAACAACAGGACGGCGGAGCACTCGTAGTGCTCCTGGTCGGG
>CAVWAG010000014.1:0-34265 GCA_963752975.1 uncultured Chloroflexia bacterium | reverse complement strand
ACTTATTGCTGTTGTTGAATGTTTCATTCGTTCAGAAATCATTACCCCTGCAAGTAAGGGGTGAAAGGAGGGGTTATGATTTCAGAAACTGAGTTTGCGGAACTTGGCAATTCATTATCGACGGGATTCTTTACTGATAATGTGGTACTTGCATTGGCAAGAATCCAACGACTTGGCAGCCTTCGGGAGGAAGACTACCCACTCATGCGAAAAGCTAGCTCATTATTGGAGCAAATTCTTGAAGGGGAAAGGTGGTTGGAGAAGAAAGAATTAACCCCTAAATCGGCTGAATCAGCAGTCGCCTTCGATAGGGCAGTCCACGCTTTACCCTTGATAAGGATTTCGGGGGATTTCGTCAAATATATCCAATTCCTTCAGAACATCTTGCAAACTATTCAAGAGAAAGGAACCGATTCTGAAGATGATGTTCAGAAATTGCGAAACTTTTTCTTCAGATACGGTAAAACAGTATCCGCGGAATCGAAAAGGCTTATGGAGCGGACGACAATTGAACCAGAGGGAGCCATCAAATAGACTCGCCAAGTTCGCGAAATTACCTGATCGCCTCAGTTATTGACCATTGTCTAGCCTTTAAAGACCACCTCGAACCTTTAAGTTATAGACAATATTCCTCAAAGTTTCCTAAACATCTGTTGAATTGTCTTGCCAATCTAAACACTGCCATAAGGAATCAGCTGGACTCATTGAGAGGGGACCTGGATTTTCAGTCGCTATCTGATGAGGAGGCTGAGCAGAGATTAATTCGTTATTCAACACTGTATAGCTATCTATATGTTGCTGCCTCCTTTGTTGAAAGAGCAGACGTTCGCCACACTATTGTCGAGTTCGTACAACCTGTAAGACGTCTCATGCAACGACAATGTCTAATGGGCGATTTTGAGGTTCTTTTACATCCCTTACCAGTTTTGAACTATAGTTTTTTCCCTTTGGGAGGTCTGTTATCAAATGTAACAGATCAACTTGGCATATCTGGACCCGATATTACGTTCCCCAAGGAATTGGCAACTATCGGTTTTCCGGGGTCTGGAAGCAGAACGTACTCTGATTCACTCATTGATAGCACATGAGCTTGGTCATTGTTTATGGTAACTATCCCTTGACAATATAAGCTCCTTGTGATACTATATGAGTGTAACAAGGAGAAACGAACATGACAGCAGTAAATAGAACTAACCCGATCAGATGCAAAGTCGTCTGACTCTCAATATACGCTCGTGGAGTTTATGGAGAAGTTTTCGACCGATGCCGCTTGCCTTGGATGGCTTTGGAAACGGCGATTATTCCGAAGATGGCGAACATGCCCATTGCCCGAAGTGCAACCAAGTACGCTCTTTCAAGCGGTATGAATCGCATCAACTTGAAGCTATCTTAGACTTGTGTTGCTTGCGGCTATCATATTCACCCGTTGGCGGGAACTATCTTCGAGAAGTCTTCTACTTCCCTTCACCTGTGGTTTTATGCCATGTATCTGATGGTAAGCACTAAATGCGGTATTTCCGCTAAACAACTTGAACGGGAACTTGGAGTTACCTATAAGACCGCTTGGCGTATGGCTCACCTGATACGAACTAACCTTATGGAGCAAACGGACGAACCACTGTCCGGCGTCGTTGAAGCTGATGAGACTTATATCGGCGGACGGAGACGCGGAGACAAGCGCGGTCGCCCTGGCTCCTGGACTCTCATAAAGTGCCAGTATTCGGGATGGTACAGCGACAAGGGCAAGTACGAGCTATGACCGTTCCTAACGTCAAGAGAGCGACCATATTCCCGCATCTGCAAAAGCATGTTATCCCAGCTTCCGTTGTTTGCACTGATGAATTGAAGTCCTATAACGAAATGGAGAGGATAGGGCTTGAACATCAGGCTTGTCAACCATGCCGAGAATGTCTATGTAAGCGGGACAGTTCACACGAACACCATTGAGGGCTTTTGGTCTCTCGTAAAACGAGGGATTGGCGGCGTTTATCACGCTGTATCCGCTAAACATCTTCAAGGCTACCTGAATGAGTATGCTTGGCGGTATAATCACCGCGATGATGGGAAGGCGCAGTTTGAGACTTTACTTCTTCGGGCGGCGGCGGGGAGCTAGGGGCTTGATCGGCTTTGCCGCCTTTTCGAGTACGTCGAACACGTCCTTGCGTTTGGGGATTGGTATCTCGATCCCCTGGTGTTTTTTGTGTGTCCATTTTCTTCTCTCCCATAAGTAGAGTATAACATATGCGTTCTCTCGAAGGCCCACGCCTCAAGATAAGTCGTGCAAAAACTGAACTCGACAGTCTTTAGTTTGGTTCAAGATGCCTTCAGGGAAAATACCAAGTATCACATCGTCGGGGCGGAACTCAATGTGGATACGGGAAATCAAGTCTATCGCGTTCGCATTGAGGGGCCACCGCCATCGCCTGAGTGGGGCGTTCATATCGGAGAGACTGCCCATAATCTGCGTTCTGCGCTTGATGGGTTGGTTTATCAACTTGCTCGTTTGAAAACCGATACACCTGCACCGACCACCCAGTTCCCAGATCTTTGATCTGTCGCACCGCCAAAAGATGAGGGGGAGGAACAAAGAACTCATCCATCATTTTGAGGGGATGCGACCGAAAATATGGACGCTTTTATGATAGGCTGCCTTGCTCGCAAACATCAGACACGCATTGAGCGGTTGCAGCCATACAAGCGTGTTGCTAGTTTGTCTTTCATATCCTTGGATTGGGCCAAATACAGAGGGCGCGTAATCCCCTTTTTGGCTCAAAGAGATCAATAATGCGGACAAACATCGGTTTATCCATACAGTGGGAGCTATTCGGAATGAGTATGATCACTTATTGGGGCGATCCTCCTGATTCGCGCAGAGTTGGCAACTACATATTGAAAAATGGCGCAAAATTCTGTGAATTCCCCCCTCAAGTGCATGTGCACCCTGAGGTCGTTCCTTTTATAGCGTTCG
Source organism: uncultured Chloroflexia bacterium (assembly GCA_963752975.1). Lineage (GTDB taxonomy): Bacteria > Chloroflexota > Dehalococcoidia > GIF9 > UBA5629 > CAIMUM01. The sequence goes on along the minus strand of CAVWAG010000014.1, from coordinate 31,297 downwards.
ACTATGGATGCAAGGCTGTCGCCACCAAGGGAGTAATTTACATACTCAGTTTGATCGCCACAGAAGTTAGTGAAATTGTCGAGAGTTTTGCCCCTGAGTTTGACTGATTCGACATTAATCACCATCCTTATATCGAGATGGGATAGTGACCTTGTTTATATATTCGGCATGACGTGGAAAGCAGACTGTTGACGCTTGTAAAACCAAATGAAAGAGAACTTGATTCCTTTGTGAAGGAATGGTCTGAAACAAAGGTAGGTGCTGAAGCTAGAGAAGCACCAGCAGCTCAACGAACGATATCTGATTATATATCTGAGATTGAACTAAAGAGCCTGGTCACTAGACAAACGAACATCATCGCAAAAAAGTGGGTCAAGGAGCTTACATGCGATGCCATTGGATATAGTCTATTTGGCCCAGCATATCTATTTGCGGCATTGGATTTTCTAACACTCACTCAGGCTTTTGATGATGACTTACAGACTCATCCCCCTAATAGAATGAGATTCAGACTCCTATATGACATGCTCGACAATGATGCAGAATTTTTCAAAATCCTTAACCCAAAAGTACTGAGTTTCCTAATGTCCTGGAAAGAGGTGACGCTAAAAATACCTGTGCAATTTACAAATAACATCACCAAATTAGCTGGCAATGCAATTATGGACATTTACAAACAAATAATCAAAGAAGCGACTTCAGCCGTTGGACAGGATGGACTTTATTCAGCATCGAAAAATGTATCTGAATTGAGAAAACTTATTGAAAGAGCTAATGCTCAAGTCCTACCAAACGAATCAATTATCAACGGTACTGCCGTTGAGGCTAAATTCCCATCCATACTAAATGCTGGTTGGATAGTTTACCTTGGAGGACTTGAAGATTTACAGGTGAAACTGGATATTGAATCTTGGGACAGTAAGGTAAAATTCAACGAATTGATAGCTAGGGCGATTGAACTTAATGAAGTCCAAAGAAGGTGGAACGAAATTTAATGAGTATAAAGTCCGCTGATATCTTGAGAAAGCTTATTTTCGATGAAGAGAAACTAGTAATAACACCTTTACTTGATCCTGATAAGCAGTTGCGCAAAGGAAGTGCCTCTGTCGATCTTAGGCTAGGCACTCGATTTATTGCTACACGAAAAGGTGATTTAACGGATATTGATGTAGATAAGGAAGAATTTGTTAAAGAGATTGTAAATCTGCAAGATGAATATTATATCGGAATTGGCGACTTTTTCGTGTTGCATCCAAGCCACTTCGTATTGGCTGGAACGTTAGAATATTTGAGTCTGCCCTCAAATCTTGCAGGGAATGTCGTAACTCGATCTTCTTGGGGAAGATATGGACTAATTATTGCAACTGCCATCGGAGTTCACCCAGGCTTTCGAGGCATTTTGACTTTGGAACTCAGAAACCTTGCAGACATACCAATAAAACTATATCCAGGCCGCAGGATTCTTCAAGTATTCTTTCATGAGGTCGAACAGGCTGAGACAGCGGAATTCGATCGATCTTCGTATCTCATCAGTACTAAACCAGGCATTGGCAAATTTGTCGGCGAAGGTGAAGAGATACGGAGAATAAGAGGATTCTCAGGCCTTTGATTACAGTGGTTATTCATTTTTCTTCATCACCCATTCATAATAACAATTTTAAGGTATTGAAGAACTCTAAGCCATGCACTTAGCTTAGACATGGAGAGCCCCCTCGCTACCGAGGGGGCTTTTGATATCAGGACTACTTCTTTTCGGGTCTCTCTGGTCTCTCGGCTTTCTCCGGTTTTTCAGCGTTCTCGGCAGCTTCCCCTTCCGGCTGCTCTCCTTCCACGGCCTCCTCGCCTTCGGCAACAGCTTCAGCAGGAACCTCTTCGACCGCCTTGCGGACTTCAGCGACCTTGATAAGCATCTGGTCAGGGTCGGCAAGGATAGTGATTTTATCGCTGACCTTGAGGTCTTTTACATGAAGTGATTGCTCGGGCAGCGCCAGGCTGGAGATGTCTACCTCGATGTTGTGGGGCAGGTCGTCGGGCAACGCTTCAATCTGCAATGCATTCATGGCATGCAGAAGGGATACGTTTTTAAGCTTCAGCGCCGGCGCGTCGCCAATGAAGACCAGCGGCACCTCAGCCTTGAGCTTCTCGGCCATGTTCACCTTGTAAAAATCCACGTGGGTAGGCTCGCCCGTCATGACGTTGCGCTGCACGCCGCGTATGATCACCATGCTGGGTGAGGCTGAATCGGTGGTTTTGATCGAGATAAGGTCGGCGCCTCCCACCCTTGCCAGTACCTGGGTGAGTTTGCGGACATCCACCTGTACGGGTTGCGATTCGATGCCGTGACCATAGATGTTGCAGGGTATCAGTCCGCCCCTGCGCAGGAACCTCACTTTCTTTCCGGTTATTTCTCTTTTTAATACTTCAAGTTCAACTCTTTTCATTGTCTTTCTCCAGAATTAGTAACAAAACATAAAGATTATCGGGTTTGAACCTGAAAGTCAAATTTCGGGTTTAATATTTCGTTTTTGCGCCCTGGCGCGGCATGAGGCCTGGCTGCCCTGCAGGCCGCAGAGGTTGCAATCCTCCAACCGGCAGTCGTGGGTCAGGCGGCCGGAAAGTATATTCTGCTTCTCCGCTTTAAGGAAGGCACTGCTCACGCCCGAACTGATGTGGCTCCAGGGCAATACCTCCCCTGTGTCGCGCTCACGGTGCGCGTAGAAGGCGGGGTCAATGCCGCATTCAGCGAAGGCCTGCTGCCACCTGGTGAAATCGAAGAACTCGTTCCAGGTATCTAATCGACAGCCTTTCTTCCAGGCGGTGTAGATAACCGCGCCCAGGCGCCTGTCGCCGCGCGCCAGGACGGCTTCCAGAAAGCTGATTTTAGGATCGTGCCAGGATAGCTGAACACCGCTGCGGCGCAACTGGTTATGCAGCAGGTCGTGCTTTTCGTTGAGCGTCTCCTCTTTATCCTGCGCCGACCATTGACAGGGTGTATGGGGCTTGGGCACGAAGGATGAGACTGATACGCGCACACGGGGCGGTCTGCTGCGGATGGATTTGCCCAGCCGGCTGACTGAGTCTATAAGGCTGGCGATATCCCGCACATCATCCATGGTCTCAGTGGGCAGGCCTACCATAAAATAAAGCTTGAGGTTCATCCAGTCTTTTTCAAAAGCGGCGGCGAAGGTTTCTATCATGTCCTGCTGGGGCATCCATTTATTGACGGCCGCCCGCAGTCGTTCACTGCCGGCCTCAGGAGCAAAGGTCAGCGTGGCCTTGCGGCCGGATGGCAGGGAGCCCATCAGCTCGATGGATGATTTATCCAGTCGCAGGCTGGGAAGTGAGAGGGAAAGGCCCCGGCGGGCGTATTTGCCGGCCAGGCTGGCGACCAGGTGGCTTATGCTGCTGTAATCACCTGAACTGAGGGAGACGAGAGCCAGGGTATTATAGCCGCAGTTATCTACCAGGCAGCCGGCAGCTTTAATCACCTGCTCCTCGGGCAGTTCACGGACAGGACGATACAGGGTCCCGGCCTGGCAGAAGCGGCAGCCTCGGGTGCAGCCGCGCTGTATCTCAACGGCGGCGCGGTCATGGATAACCTCTATATAGGGTACGACCGGCCTGACAACAGGCTTGAGCCGCTCCACTATGACCCGCTCAATTGTGTCCGGCGCATTGCCATCGGCAGGAGGCGGGGCTGCCAGCGTGTTGTCCGCCAGGTAAGCAGGAGAGTAGAAACGCGGAATATAAAAGCCGGGCAGGCGAGCAAGCCTGCGCAGCAATTCTCCGCGCTCCTTTTGCAGGACGGCATGGTTTGAGCGAGCCCGGCTATCGCTTCTTCCGCTTCGCCGGCGAAGAAAACGTCGATAAAGTCTGATAGAGGTTCAGGGTTCATAGCGCAGCTTCCGCCCGCCATAACCAGAGGGTAAGAGCCGTCGCGGTCCCGGCTGAAAACGGGTATGCCCGCGAGGTCGAGCATGTTAAGTACCGTGGTGCAGCTTAATTCATAGCCAAGCGAGAAGCCGATGATATCGAAATGGCGCAGCGGGCGGCGGGTCTCGAGTGTGAATAAAGGAAGGTTGTTGCGGCGCAACTGCTCTTCCATGTCAGGCCAGGGCGCGTAGGTACGCTCGGCCAGCACGCCCGGCAGGGAATTTAGCTGCTCGTAGAGTATAGGTATGGCCATATTGGACATGCCCACCTCGTAGATGTCGGGGAAGGCCAGCGCCACGCGTAGCGAGGCCGCCTCCCAGTCTTTCGGCAACGAATTCCATTCACCCCCGGTGTACCTGGCCGGCTTCACCACGTTATGAAATAAGGTATCGTCAATCTTCTGCATGCCGGTTTAACCTTGACTTTAATTATCGCATGATTTGCCGGAAAGCGTTGACACTCCATAGCTGAAAAGAGTATAAATAGCTGTTCACGCATAGCGGGTGAACCGTATAGAGTAAGCTGAATTACGTAAACATGGTGAGGAAAAAAGCGAGAGAGAGCGGGCAGCAGGCCAGCCTTACCGGTATCGGTGCAAAGCCTGTATTAAGGAAAAGCAAGGCGACGCAGGGATATGGGGCCGGGGGGAAACCGCAGTTGGAAGCGCAACATGCCAGTGAACTGCTTGGCAGCTTAAGCTCAGGCGTCTGCATATTCGACCGGTACGGCGCCATTACCTACTGTAACGCGCGTTTCGCGGAACTGGCGGGGCGGAGTGTAAGAAAGCTGATGGGAAGGAAGCTGCGGAAAAACACATTATGGGGATCGTGGGGGCAGAAGGATGAATTCAGGGAGCTGTTTGCCCGCGCTAAAGAATCGCGGCAGGCGGTGACCATGCGGGCGATGCCGGTAAACAAAGGCGGGACACGCTACTGGAACCTGGAGCTCAAGCCATATATTTCACGCAGGAAAAAATATGAGGGAATGAGCCTGCTGGTTGAGGATGTAACGCAGTTATTTGAGAAGGAAAATGCAGTTGAATTGCTGCGCCGCTATTATGCGGCCGCGCTTCTGCAGGCTTCTCCGCAAGAGCTTCTGGATGAATCGGTCGGGTTGATCCGCGAATTCAGCGGTTGCCCATCGGTACAAATCCTCGTACTTGACCGCTATAAGGGCGGCGTGATGAAAGCTGTCAGCGAACATAGCCCGGGGCTTTGGGACAGCGGGCATATCGTCACACAGGCTTTCATAGAAAGCCTTTTCGTCCTTCCGGAAAAGGGACCGGACGTGTATAGCAAAGACAGTGGCTCTGTATACCTGGCGGACGTCAGCGCTCTGGAAAGCGGACTTAGCGGCAATTTGAAGGAACTGGTTGCCGACGCCTGTAACTCTTACGGGTTTAATTCAATTGCTCTTATACCGGTCCGGCTGGAAGGGCGGGAAGCCGGATACATCCAGCTTGCCAGTCCCCGCGTAAACGGAGTCACGAAAGAAACCGTGGAGGCCGTAGAAAGAATCGCCGGGCACTTACAGGTGATATTGGAGCATGCCGGGCTTAAGGATGAATTGAGCAGGCAACGGCAGAATCTGCTCAAGCAGGTCTACGAAAGGTCAGCCCACCTCGAATCGCTGGGTGAGAGACTCAAGCAGGAGGTGGCCGAACGTAAAAAGGCACAGGAAGAAATGCGGGTGCAGAGGGACCTGGCCATTTCGCTCAACGGCATCGAGTCTATGGATGAAGCCTTGAACCTGTGCCTCGAAACGGCCATCACGGTATCGGGCATGGACAGCGGCGGCATCTACATAGCTGACCCGGTTGCGGGAGGATTTAAACTGGTCTGCGCAAGGGGGTTAAGCGAAGATTTCGTAAAGTTGGTTTCCTATCACAGCGCTGCTGAAACCAGCGATAAATCGGTGATGGCGGGCAAAAGCATTTTCGGCAGGTACGGCGAACTGGATAAGGCATTAGACGAAGTGCGCGGGAAAGAAGGCCTTAAAGGCATTGGCATCGTACCGATAATTCACGGCGGTAAGACCGTGGCCTGCCTCAACATCGCCTCCCATGTTTTTGAGGAGATACCGGTTAACGCGCGTAATGCCGTTGAGGCTATCTGCGCGGTGTTGGGCACTTTTATAGCGCATATCAGCGGCAGGGAGGAATTGATTGAGAGCGAGGAACGCTACCGCACGCTGTTTGCCAGGACCTCCAATCCAATTATGGTCATAGACAGCGAGGGCAATTATATAGATGGCAATGATGCCGCCCTGGCCTTCCTTGAATGTACGCGGGAAGAGTTACTGGCCATGAACGTGCGGGACACGCTGCCTCCTTACCTGGATGACGGGTGGTTCGAGCGCCTTCGCAAAATATGGGAGTCGGGAGGTACGGTCGAGCGGGATTACTACGTCTGGGGCAAGATAAAGGTGCTGGAACTGACCGTTATCCCTTTACAGGTAGCAGGCCGCAAGATGATCTCAGGCATCGGCAGGGATATCACTGAACGGAAAATAGCGGAGGCCGCCCTCAGGGAATCGGAGGAGAAATACCGGTCACTCATTGAAGATGCGGGAGAAGCTATTTTCATCATACAGAACGCGAAGATAAAGTTTGCCAATAAACGGAGCTTTGAACTGGTCCAATATACGCCCGATGAGCTTGCCGACAGGCCTTTCAGCGAATTCGTCTACCCGCCCGACCTGGACATGGTAATGGAGCGTTACGAGGCAAGGCTCAGCGGTCAAAGCATAGAACCCGTATACCCTTTCAGGTTTGTAGACGGGGACGGATCGGTAAAGCGGGTAGAGATACGGGCAATACCTGTTCTGTGGGACAACAGGCCGGCCACACTCGCCTTGCTGACGGATATCAGCGGTGGGGAAAGTCATGTTGTTGACAGCGATTGAATAGATGTGATAATATTTCCATTTGTTGCAAACTTGCGCTAATATTAGTACGTTTAGCGCAGGCTATGCATTACCTGGATAGTTAATAAGCCGGCTGGTTGACCCGGGATGTGTGCCAGATCGGGAAGTAGTCCGGGGACAACTTAGCGGCTTTTTAATTTGCCGAAAATTTGATAATAAAAATATGAGGAAGAGATTAGTATGCCGACAGTAAACCAGCTGGTCAGAAAAGGCCGCCGCAAGGTGGGCAGGAAGACCAAGTCTCCCGCGTTGCAGGTAATATACAATACGCTGAAAAACAAGTCGCGCAAAGGTGTATGTTCACCCCAGAAGCGCGGGGTCTGTGTGCAGGTTAAAACCATGACCCCCAAAAAGCCGAACTCGGCGCTGCGAAAAATAGCCCGCGTAAGGCTGACCAACCACATCGAGGTCACGGCATATATCCCGGGCGAAGGGCATAATCTCCAGGAACACTCGGTCGTACTCATCCGCGGCGGCAGGGTAAAAGACCTGCCGGGCGTTCGCTACCATATTATCCGCGGCACGCTTGATGCTGCGGGTGTCGACAAGCGCAGGCAGGGACGCAGCAAATACGGCGCCAAGGCGCCCAAGAAAACTGCTGTGGCCAGCTAAATTTAACGGGGAGATAATATGTCAAGGCGAGCCAAATTTATTAACAAGGAAGTCAGCCCGGACCCGAAATACGGGAGCGCGGTGGTTGCCAGGTTTATCAATAAGATAATGTATAAGGGCAAGAAATCGACGGCCCAGGGCATTGTTTACGATGCCTTTGAGCGCATAACCAAGCAGATGAAGACGGAGCCCCTCCAAATTTTTGAGCAGGCTATGAAAAATGCCACCCCCATGCTGCAGGTCAAATCAAGGCGCGTGGGCGGTGCTACTTACCAGGTGCCCATTGAGGTCAGCCCTGAACGCGGCGAGTTCCTGGCGACCAAGTGGATCATTACTTATGCAAGGGACCGCAGCGGCAGGTCGATGGCTGAAAGGCTGGCCGCAGAATTGATGGATGCTGCCCAGGGGCAGGGCAATACCATCAAAAAGAGACAGGATACCCATAAGATGGCTGAGGCCAACAAGGCGTTTGCACACTACAGATGGTAACAACTGGAATAAAGGAATCCCGGCCAAAATCAGGCCAGGCTGTTAATAAAGTGGCAAGATCATTTCAGCTGGATCATGTCCGGAATATCGGCATCATCGCTCATATCGATGCCGGTAAAACCACGACCACTGAGCGGATACTTTTCTATACGGGCAGGACATATAAAGTCGGAGAGGTGCATGACGGCACTGCTGTCATGGACTGGATGGTGCAGGAAAGGGAACGCGGCATCACCATAACCTCCGCGGCTACCACCTGTCACTGGAACGAAAGACGGATTAATATTATTGATACCCCGGGCCATGTTGATTTCACTGCTGAAGTGGAACGCAGCCTGCGTGTGCTGGACGGCGGAGTGGTGGTGCTGGATGCGGTAGCCGGCGTCGAAGCGCAATCTGAAACCGTTTGGCGCCAGGCCGATAAGTACGGCGTGCCGCGGATATGCTTCATCAATAAGATGGATAGGGTGGGCGCAGATTATGAGCGCACCATCGGCATGATAGAAGAGCGCCTTAAGGCCAAAACCGTAATGATACAGTTGCCGATCGGCAAAGAGAGCCTTTTCAGTGGCGTGGTTGACCTTGTGAGAAAAAAGGCCTGGTCTTTTCCCGATGAGGTAACCGAAGACCCGGCGGAAATCGAAATCCCGCTGGATTTGAAAGAAATGGTAGAACAGGCCAGGCACGATATGATCGAGAAGCTGGCGGAACAAGACGACCAGCTTATGCTCAAATATGTTGATAACCGCGAGATAAGTGAAGAGGACATCAAGGCAGCGATCAGACGGCTTACGATCGCAAACAGGATCGTGCCTATCGTGTGCGGCAGCGCGCTGCGCAATAAAGGGATCCAGTTGGTGCTGGATGCCGTCGTAGATTACCTGCCTTCACCGCTGGATAAGCCGCCGCTGAAGGTTATGGATACCGAAACCGGCGAGGAAGTGACGCGCCCGGCCAGTGATGATGCTCCCTTTACGGCACTGGCATTTAAAGTAGTGTCAGATCCTTTTGTCGGCAGGCTGGTCTATTTCAGGGTATACTCGGGCAGCATCAAGGTAGGCGCCCAGATATACAATGCCAGCAGGCAAAACAGGGAAAGGCTGGGACGGCTGCTCCTCATGCATGCTAATAAGCGGGAGGAGATAGACGAGGTGGATACCGGGTGCATCGCCGCGACCCTCGGCCTGAAGAACACCTTCACAGGTGACACGCTCTGCGGGGCAGGGCAGTCTGTCTTGCTGGAGGATATAAAGTTTCCCGAGCCGGTGATCTCCATGGCGGTTGAGCCCAAGAGCAAGGCTGACCAGGATAAATTAGGCGATGCCATGGGAAAGCTGGCCGAAGAGGACCCCACTTTCAAAATCCGAACCAACGAGGAGACCGGCCAGACGATTATATCGGGCATGGGTGAATTGCACCTCGAGGTCCTTATCGACCGTATGATGAGGGAGTTCGGCGTGCAGGTCAGCGTAGGGAATCCGCAGGTAGCATATAAGGAAACCATTACCATCCCGGTCGAGGCTGAAGGCCGCTTCATCCGGCAGACGGGCGGTCACGGGCAGTACGGACATTGCTGGCTTAAGATCGAGCCGGGAGAGCGCAACAGCGGATTTATATTTGTTAACGCCGTCCGCGGCGGCGATATCTCCAGGCAGTACATACCGGCTATCGAAGCAGGTGTGCGTGAAGCGCTTGATACCGGCGGTGTGAGCGGATACCCGCTCGTCGATATTAAGGTATCGGTATTCGACGGCAGTGAACACGAAGTCGATTCGTCGGAGATGGCATTCAAGATGGCCGGTTCGATAGCCCTCAAAGAGGGTGTCACCAAAGCCAAGCCGGTTATCCTGGAACCCATTATGCGCCTTGAATGCGTTACGCCGTCCTCTTTTATGGGTGAAGTCATCGGAGACTTGAATTCGAGGCGTGGGCAGATACAGGGAATTGAAACGCACGGCGAGACCTGCGTTATCCACTGCTTTATACCGCTGGCGGAATCTTTCGGCTATGCAACTACATTAAGGTCGCTGACACAGGGCAGGGCTACTTCTTCGATGGAATTCCAGCAGTATAGTGAAGTGCCCGCCAGTATACGTGAAGAAATGTTAGCTAAATCAAAGGGTAGGTAAATGACCAAGCAGAAGATAAGAATTAAATTGCGGGGATACGATCACAGGCTGGTCGACCAGTCAGTCGGGCAGATTATCGACACTGCCATTAAATCAGGCGCCGAAGTGATAGGCCCGGTGCCGCTGCCGACCAGGATTGAGAAATTTTGCGTAATCAGGTCAAGTTTTATTGATAAGGATTCCCGTGAGCAGTTTGAAATACGCACTCACAAAAGGCTGATCGATATAGTCGGGCCGACCACAAAGACGATTGACGCTTTGACGCAATTGCAATTGCCGTCAGGCGTGGAAATTGATATTAGATTGTAGGAATTTAAGATATGGCTGGCATACTTGGTAGAAAAATAGGAATGACACAGTTATACAGGGAAAACGTGGAGATAGCCGTGACGGCCATCGAAGCGGGTCCCTGCTGTGTTACACAGGTCAAGACCATCGAGAAGGACAAGTATAATGCTGTCCAGATAGGATTTGGTGAATCCAAGAAGCTCAACAAGGCTGAGAAGGGACATCTCAAGGAGAACGGCAATTACAGGTATCTCCGCGAATTACGCCTTGACGATGTAAAAGATTACCAGGTCGGGCAAAAAATCGATGCCGGGATGTTCAAAGCCGGAGATATCGTCCAAATCGAAGGTGTCTCGAAGGGCAAGGGATTTGCCGGTGGCGTAAAGAGGTATCATTTCAAGGGTGGACCGAAGACGCACGGCCAGTCCGACAGGCACCGCGCGCCGGGTTCCATAGGTTCCACCACCACCCCGGGCCGGGTTTTTAAGGGATTACGCATGGCCGGCCATATGGGCGCCCGCAAGGTGACCGCACTTAACCTCGAAGTGGTCGAGGTCGACACCGCTAAAAATGTTGTGCTGCTGAAAGGTGCAGTTCCCGGCGCTAAAGGCGGGATACTGTTGATCGAGAAAGCATCGTAAAAGGTTATTACAGTGGAATTAGAAGTATTTGATTTAAAAGGCGAAAAAGCAGGCAAGATCAAGGTCAGCGATTACGTGTTTGGTGGGGCCGTCAATGAGGCGGTCGTTCACCAGGCGCTGCTGATGCAGTTAGCCAACCGCCGTCAGGGCACTGCCGATACGCAAACGCGCTCGGATGTCAGTAGGAGCACTAAGAAGCAGTATGCGCAGAAACATACCGGCCGGGCCAGGCGCGGCGGGGCGAGTTCGCCCCTGATGAAAGGCGGCGGAGTCGTATTCGGCCCGCATCCCCGGAGCTACCGGCAGGATATGCCCAAAAAAATGCGCCGGTTGGCCCTGCGCAGTGTGCTTTCCGGCAAAATGCGCGATGGTGAGATCAAGATTTTAAAGAAGTTGGAGCTCAGTGAGCCTAAAACTAAATTCATGTCGGAGATACTGGATGCCCTGGGCGTTGATAATACAGCCATCATCGGCGTTGCGCTGGGCAACGATTACGTGACGATGGCGAGCTCAAACCTGCCGGGCATCAAAACCACCGCGGTTGCGATGCTCAATGTGGCAGACCTGCTTTCCTATAAAGTGCTGGTACTCGACGTTGACGCCGTTCGGCGTATTGAAGATCTTTGGGACAAGAAAGAGGCGAAAAGCAAGGGGAAGGCAGCCTAAGGCTCCGAGAGGATTATTAGCAAGATGAATTTATATGAAGTTTTACGCAGGCCCCTGGTAACAGAGAAGAGCACCAGGCTCTCTGAAGGCAACAAATATGTCTTTGAAGTTGATAAAAGAGCTAACAAGGACCAGGTAAGGGAGGCCGTTGAGAAGGCCTTCAACGTGGGGGTGGTGGGCGTTAACATGATCAGGGTGCCCGGCGAAGTCAAACGCATGGGCAGGAGGGCGGTAGCCCACCCTTCATGGAAAAAAGCGATTGTTACACTCAAAGAAGGCGACAAAATACAGTTCTTTGAGGGAGTGTAAGATAACAGGAGTATAAATTGGGTTCTGTTATAAAGAAACGCAAAAAAAGATGGCGAAACACAAGCATCGTAAGCTTCTGAGGAAGAGCCGATGGCAAAGACGCCACGCTTAATAATGTAGGAGTAATTAGATTTGGCTTTAAAGACATTTCGCCCTACATCCCCCGGGCGCCGTGGAATGGTAAAGATATCGTTTGAAGATATCACCAAAACGGTGCCGGAAAAAGCTCTGCTGGTACCCAAGAAAAGGAAAGCGGGTAGAAACAGCAGGGGCGTGATAACAACGCGCCACAGGGGTGGCGGGGCTAAACAGAAGACACGCATTATTGACTTCAAGCGGGATAAGCTCGGAGTACCCGGGAAAGTGGCCGCTGTCGAATATGATCCCGGCCGCACGGCACGCATCGCCTTGATATTTTATGCTGACGGCGAGAAGCGCTATATGCTTTGCCCGCTTGGCCTGGGCGTTGGCGACACTATTCAGGCCGGGGAAAACGCTGAGGTCAAGCCGGGCAATAACCTGCCCCTGGGACTCATCCCCGCAGGTACCACAGTGCATAACCTGGAATTTGAACCCAACAAGGGTGGCCAGATTGTCAGGAGCGCGGGCACCTCGGCCCAGATACTGGGCAGGGAAGGTAAATATACGATGGTCCGCCTGCCTTCCGGTGAAGTACGCCGCTTTATGAATGAATGCAGGGCTACCATCGGCCAGGTAGGAAACCTGGACCACCAGAATATTAAACACGGTAAAGCAGGACGGGTACGCTTGCTGGGACGACGGCCCAAGGTAAGGGGTTCCGCTATGAGCCCCCGTGATCATCCGCATGGCGGTGGCGAAGGCCGGTCACCGCGCGGTATGCATCCCAAGACACCACAGGGCAAGCCGGCATTGGGACACAGGACACGCGTGGGCAAAGTATCCGATAAATTGATCGTAAGGCGCCGCTACGCCGCGAAATAAAGAGGTAAATTAAGTATGTCACGTTCAGCGAGAAAGGGCCCGTACTGTCATCCCAAGCTGCTGAAAAAAATTGAAGCGCTTAATAGGACAGGCGAGAAGCAGGTAATCAAGACCTGGGCGAGGTCTTCTACCATAATGCCCGAAATGCTCGGCCACACAATCGGCGTGCATGACGGCAGGCGGCATGTGCCGATTTTTATAACCGAAAATATGGTCGGGCATAAACTGGGCGAATTCGCCATGACACGGACGTTCCGCGGCCATGTCGGCAAAGCCACAGCGGCAGCGCCCGTCAAGAAGAAATAAGCAGGTAAGAAATGAGAGTTGGAGCAATAGCTAAAGATATCGGAATACCGCCCCGCAAGATGAGGCTTGTGGTGGATATGGTGCGTGGCAAAAAAGTTGCAGATGCGCTTAATATACTTAAGTTCACGCCCACCCCTGCAGCCAAAGTTATTGCAAAGGTTATTAGATCCGCCTCTGCCAACGCGGAAAATAACTACCAACTGGATCCCGCTGAACTGAAGGTTGTCTATATAGTGGCTGATGAAGCACGCACGCTTGAAAAGATACAGGCCACAATCCCGGGGCCGTTTCAGCCCTATATTGAAACGTGCTTCGCATATCAAGGTTTTCGTTTCCGAGGAGGGAAAATAATTGGGACATAAAGTTCATCCCTACGGTTTCAGGATCGGCATAGTACGCGGCTGGAAGGCCAAGTGGTTTAATGAGAAGCATTACCTGGAAACACTGCATGACGATCTCAAGCTGCGCAGCGAGATAAAGCGAAGGCTACGGGAAGGCGCAGTGGCCAGAGTTGAGCTCGACCGGCAGGGGAATGATATAGTTGTGACGATTTTCACCGCCCGTCCGGGCATCGTTATTGGCCGGGGAGGCCAGCGTGCCGAAGAATTGCGTTCGCAGCTGGAGAAACTCTGCGGCAAGAAAGTCAAATTGTCCATTAAAGAAGTTGAGCAGCCTGAAACCGAAGCGGCGCTGGTGGCACGTAATATCGCTGATTCGCTGGAAAGGCGTGTGGCTTTCAGGCGCGCCATGAAACAGGCGGCTTTCAAGACCAGGCAGGCCGGTGCCAAGGGTGTCAGGATATGCTGCGCCGGCAGATTGGGAGGCGCCGAAATTGCCAGGCGTGAAACTGTCCGTGAAGGGCAGTTGCCGCTGCACACGCTTTGTGCGGATATTGATTATGGGGTGGCTGACGCCCACACAACCATGGGCAACATTGGCGTCAAGGTATGGATTTACAAAGGCAACATTATTCCTGAAGTAAGGAGAGAAAGTGTTACAACCGAAACGAGTGAAGTATCGTAAGTGCCACAGGGGCCACCTGCGTGGCAAGGCACAATCCGGCAATACGATTACCTTCGGTGACTTCGGTATGCAGGCAGAGGAAGGTCACTGGATTACGTCAAGGCAAATCGAGGCTGCAAGACGCGTTATTGTGCGTTACCTGCGCCGCGGCGGGCAGGTGTGGATACGGATATTCCCGGATAAATCGGTCACCAAGAAGCCGGCCGAGACCAGGATGGGCAGCGGTAAAGGCGCTGTCGACCACTGGGTAGCAGTGGTAAAACCGGGCAGGATGCTGTTTGAAATCGGCGGCATCAAGGAAATATCGGCTAAAGAAGCGCTTACCCTGGCAGCACATAAATTGCCGATCAAAACCAGGTTTGTAATACGTGAAACTCTCAAAGAAGAGGTAAAAGGTGAAACTCACTGAGATCAAGGCGTTAGGTGACGCCGAACTGCAAAAAAAATTGGAGGAAGCTCACCAGGAGCTGTTTAACCTGCGCTTCAAGCTGGCAACCAGGCAACTGGTCAACCACCGCGAATTGCCCAAGGTAAGAAAAAGGATCGCCAGGATAAACACCATAATACGCGAGAGGGAGCTTGGCAAGAAGTAAAAAATGGAAAAAAACCGGAAAATAAGGATCGGCAAAGTAACCAGCAATAAGATGCAGAAGACGGTCGTCGTGCGGGTGGATAACCTGCGCAGGCACCCGCTATATCACAAGGTTGTCAGGCATTCCTCCAGCTTCAAGGCCCATGATGAGGATAACGCCTGTAATATCGGTGACGTGGTGAAAATCGTTGAAACCAGGCCCCTGTCCAAAGATAAAAATTGGCGGATCGTGGAAATAATTCAGAAAGCTGATATAGTCGGTGTCTTAAAGGACGATTTGGCACAGGCAAACCAGGAGAACTGAAGTGATTCAGACGTTAACCAGACTAAAAGTTGCGGATAACACGGGTGCGCGTCAGGTGATGTGCATAGGCGTGCCCGGCGGCACTCGCAGGCGCTATGCTTCAGTTGGTGATGTCATTACCTGCAGCGTCAAGCGTGCCATCCCCGGTGGCGTAGTTAAGAAAGGCGACGTGGTCAAGGCTGTTATCGTTAGGATAGCCCAGCATCACCACCGGCCGGATGGCTCTTATGTGCGTTTTGACGATAACGCTGCCGTGATACTGGATGATAAAGGCAACCCCAAGGGGACCCGTATTTTCGGGCCGGTGGCCAGGGAATTAAGGGACAAGAATTTTATGAAGATAATTTCCCTCGCTCCAGAGGTGCTCTGAGATGAAGATTAAGAAGAACGATAATGTGCTTATCATAGCCGGCAAGGACCGGGGTAAGAAGGGCAAGGTGCGCAAAGCCCTGCCTGATAAAGATAAAGTGATCGTGGAAGGCTTTAACATGATAAAACGGCATTCCAAGACCAAGGGCAAAACCAGGCAGGCAGGTATCATCGAGCTCGAGGCGCCTATCGATATCTCCAACGTGATGATAATCTGCAACAAATGTAATAAACCGGCGCGTGTGGGATACCGTGCTCTCGAAGATGGCAATAGGGCCAGGTATTGCCATAGCTGCTCTGAAATCATCGATTAAATTGAGGTAACCCGATAATGGTAAGGCTTAAAGAAAGATATACCAAGGAAATCGTGCCGCAACTGATTAAAAAGTTCGGCTATAAAAATATCATGGAAGTGCCGCGGGTAAACAAGATAGTTCTGAATCTCGGCATGGGCGAATCACTGGCCAACCCCAAGGCTATGGAAGCGGCCGGAAAGGATTTGACCACCATCGCAGGACAGCATGCCGTGGTTACCAAGGCCAAGAAGTCCATCGCGGCCTTCAAGCTGCGAGAGGGTACTCCTATCGGCATGATGGTCACCCTGCGGAATAAAAGGATGTACGAATTCCTGGATAAGTTAGTTAGCGTAGTCCTTCCCAGGATACGCGATTTCCAGGGCGTGTCGCGGGATGCTTTCGACGGCCAGGGCAATTACAGCCTGGGAATGAAAGAGCAGATCGTATTCCCCGAGATTGAATACGATAAAGTGGACAAGACCAGGGGAATTGAGATAACGATAGTTACATCGGCGAAAACGGACGAGGACGGCAGGCGCCTGCTTGAGGCGATCGGCATGCCGTTCAAGAAAAATTAGTAGGGTTTAAATATGGCGAAATTATGCAAAATAAATAAGGCGAACCGGCCGGCGAAATTTAAGGTACAGCAGCATAACCGTTGCAAGTTGTGCGGCAGGCCGAGGGCATATATGCGTAAATTTGGCATGTGCCGTATCTGCTTCCGCACGCTGGCCCTGAATGGTGAGCTGCCCGGCGTACGGAAATCGAGCTGGTAAAATTATTAGCGGAGTTGTTTATCAATGGTTACTGATCCGATTGCTGATTTGTTGACTCGAGTACGCAATGCTGCCATGGCACGCCATGACAGCGTGATGATACCTGCCTCTAAAATGAAAATCCCGATTGCCAAAATCCTCAAGGATGAGGGTTTTATCGCGGATTATTCCATTATTAAAGGCGAACCACAGCGCATGATTAAGATTACGCTTAAATATATCGATAAGCAGCCTGCTTTCATCGGCCTTGAGCGCGTGAGCAAACCCGGGCTCAGGGTTTATAAAGGCAAAGGAGAGATCCCCAGGGTCTTCGGCGGACTCGGTATCGCGATTATTTCCACTTCCAAGGGACTGCTGACCGGGCAGGAAGCATGGAAAAAGAACCTTGGCGGTGAAGTTCTATGTTATGTATGGTAATTGAACTCAGAGAGGTGAACCTGTGTCTCGTATAGGACGGATGCCTGTAACGGTGCCTGCCGGAGTTAAGGTGAAGATCAAAGGCAGCGAAGTTACAGTTGAAGGAAGCAAAGGCAAATTGACCCGCGAATTCCACCCCGATATCAGTATCAAGGAGGAAAGCGGGAAAGTTGATTGTTTCGCGCCCAACCGATAACCGTCAGCACCGCGCTCTACACGGATTGAGCAGGTCGCTGCTGGCCAATATGGTGGACGGGGTAACCAAGGGATTCGAGAAAAATCTCGAGCTGTCCGGCGTCGGATACAGGGCGCAGAAAACCGGGGATAAGCTGACCCTGCAGATAGGCTACAGCCACCCGGTGGAATTCGACCCGCCGCAAGGGCATAGACATAACTGTGGACGGCAATACCAAAATACGCGTAGCCGGTATTGATAAAGAACTCGTAGGTGAGACAGCAGCAGAAATCAGGCGCATACGTATCCCTGACGCTTACAAGGGTAAGGGTGTCAAATATGCCGGAGAAAAGCTCCGCCTGAAGCCCGGTAAGGCTGGTAAGACCGCTACGAAAGGGAAATAAGAATGCCTAAAGTAAGTTCTAATATAGCAAGGAAAAGGCGCCATGCCCGCATCAGGGCCACGGTTACAGGCACGGCCGAACAGCCGAGGCTTTGTGTATTCCGTAGCCTGAGCAATATTTATGCCCAAATTATCGACGACACAAGCGGAAATACTATGACGTCAGCCAGCAGCTTGAACGAGGGCATAAAAGACCAACTGAAGGGCAAAAATAAGACACAGGTAGCCGAGTTGATCGGGGCTGAGCTGGCCAAAAGTGCCGCAGGAGAAAGGTATTAGCCAGGTGGTATTCGACCGCGGCGGCTATAAATACCACGGCAGGGTCAAAGCCCTGGCCGAGGCAGCACGTAAAGCAGGGTTAAAATTCTGAGGATTTGAGTATGAAAGCAGCGACGAAAGTACATACCATTATGCCACGGGTCGATATCAGTGATATGGAATTCACCGAAAAGCTGGTGTCGCTCGACCGCGTTACCAAGGTCGTAAAGGGCGGCAAAAACATGCATTTCCGCGCTCTGGTAGTTGTCGGCGACGGCAAAGGCCATGTGGGCGTAGGATTGGGGAAGGCCAGGGAAGTCCCTGAGGCCATCCGCAAAGCCGGCGTGTCCGCCAAGAAGAATGTAATCAGCGTGGTTTTCATGGGCGGCACAATCCCGCATGAAAGCCTCTCCAAATTTGGGGCAGCGAGGGTGTTGCTCAAGCCGGCATCTCCAGGTACAGGCGTGATCGCCGGCGGGGGCGTGCGGGCCGTGGTGGAGGCCGCTGGCGTGAGGGATATCCTGACCAAGTCTCTGGGTTGCGCCAACCCCGTAAACGTTACCAAAGCGACAGTTCTTGCCCTGGCTAACCTCAGGGACTTTAAAGAAACCGTGCGGCGGAGGAAGGGTTTGCCGGGAGACGAGGAGAATTAGGCAAGTGGCTAAAATACGCATCAAGTGGATAAAAAGCGATATCGGATACGCGGGCGACCAGAAGCGGACCTTGAAGGCGCTCGGCTTTCACAGACTCAATGAAGTGGTCGAGAAGGAAGATACCCCTGTTATCAGGGGCATGATTGCCAAAGTTAATCATATGCTTGAGATTGAAGAGAAAGAACATGGATCAAAGTAATTTAAAGCCTCCGGCAGGAGCAAAACATAAAAAGAAGCGTGTGGGCTGCGGAGACGGCAGCGGGCACGGCACATTTTCTACACGGGGATGCAAAGGCCAGAAATCGAGGTCAGGCAGGGACCTGCGCCCGGGTTTTGAAGGCGGCCAGCTTCCGATTATCAAGAGGCTGCCCTGGACCAGGGGATTTACCAATGTTGCCAAAATTGAGTACAGCCTGGTCAACGTGGGTGATTTAAGGTTGTTCGATGCCAATGCAGAGGTAAGCAGGGAAGCACTGGTGGAGTCCGGGCTGGTGAAAATTGCCAGGCTGCCGGTTAAGATACTCGGCAGCGGCGAGCTGGACAGGCCCCTTACAGTTAAAGCCAATAAGTTTTCAGCAACTGCGAAAAGCAAGATAGAAGCAGCCGGTGGTAAGGTAGAGGAGATCTAACATGCCGCAGACACAATCAAGGCCCCGCCTGATACAGGCAATGGTGGATGCGTTCTCTCTGCCCGACCTGAGGCAGAAATTGATTTTTACACTGGCCATGCTGATTGTTTTCCGCTTTATTGCCCATATTCCCATTCCGGGCGTGGATTTGGCCGCGCTGCAGAAGATTTTCGACCGCAGCCAGTTACTGGGCATGCTTGACCTGTTCAGCGGCGGCGCCATGAGATATTTCAGCGTAGCTGCCATGGGTGTATATCCTTATATAACGTCGTCCATCATCATGCAGCTACTTGTTCCTGTGATACCTGCCCTGCGCAGGCTCTCAGAGGAAGGCGAGGCCGGCCGCAACAGGATAAACCAGATAACCCACTGGCTCACCGTGCCACTGGCGGCATTGCAGGGTTTTGCTCAATTGCAGTTGCTTCGCAGCCAGGGCGGTGTATTGCCGGCGGGACCGCTTGAGACAGTGGCCATTATCGCCTCGCTGACCGCGGGCACCATGGTGTGTGTCTGGTTGGGCGAGCTTATCACGGAGCGGGGCATCGGCAACGGCGTATCCATCATTATCTTCGGCGGCATCATCGCCGGCCTGCCGGAACAGGTAGGGCGCGGCATGATTGCCAAGGATAATTGGGCAGGCGTAGGTGTATTTATATTATTGGCCCTGGCTACGGTTGTTTTGATCGTGATTTTTACCGAGGGACACCGCCGCATACCGGTACAATATGCACGCACTGCTTTCAGGGGCGGCAAGATGTACAGGCAGGGGGGCTCCACTTATATCCCGTTGCGGGTCAATATGGCGGGCATGATCCCGCTGATTTTCGCCATGTCACTGATGATATTTCCCGGCACGATTGCCAGCTATTTTGCTGCGCCAACAGGCCAGGATCCTAATTTCGCCAATACCATCGTGGAATGGTTCAACCCCAGTACCCCGCTACCGATCGGGCTATTTTACTGGTTATTTTATTTTGCGCTGGTAGTGGGGTTCACATTCTTTTACACCATGGTCATTTTCGAGCAGATGGACTTAGCACGCACCCTGCAAAGGCAGGGGGGGTTCATCCCCGGAGTGCGGCCGGGCAAGCCAACCACGGACTATTTGAACGGTGTTATCAACCGGCTGACGTGGGGAGGCGCTCTTTTCCTGGCCATCGTGGCCATCATGCCGTTTTTCGCCAAGGAGATTACTAACGCATCAGTGATGACGCTGTCCAGCACGGCCATCCTCATCGTCGTGGGTGTGGCGCTGGATACCATGAAGCAGATAGAAGCGCAGCTTACCATGCGGCGCTATGAAGGTTTCTTAAAGTAAGGAGGAATCGATAATGTTTTTTATATTGCTTGGAGCACCCGGGGCAGGGAAGGGTACTCAGGCAGATATTATAGTTAAAGAGATGTCTTTGCCGCACGTTGCTTCGGGTGACCTGTTCAGGCATGCCCTCAAGAACGGCACCGAGCTGGGCAAACAGGCGGAATCCTTTATGAAAGCAGGCAAGCTGGTGCCCGACGAGATAACCATCAAGATGATTCTCGAGAGGGTGGCCAAGGACGACTGCAAAAACGGCTGCGTATTTGACGGCTTTCCCAGGACGCTGGAACAGGCCAGGGCCCTTGATGAGGCCCTTGAAAAGCAGGGTAAAGCGATCGAAAAGGCCATATATATAGAGGTACCGGAAGGCGTATTGCTGGACCGGCTGACCGGCCGCTGGGTTTGCCGTACCTGCCAGTCACCGTTCCACCAGAGGAACCAGCCGCCCAAGAAAGAAGGTGTTTGCGATAAATGCGAAGGCGAGCTTTACCAGCGCGCTGACGACAAGGAAGAGACTATCAAGGAACGCCTTAAGGTGTATTTCAGTCAGACCATGCCGCTGCTTGATTACTACGAGAAAAAGGGCAGGCTCTTCAGGTGCAACGGTAACCAGCATATCGATGAAGTAGGCAAGGATATCGTCAAGTTCCTTAAAGGATTGAAGCAGAAAAAATAAATGACCATCATTAAATCGGCCGAAGAGATCGCAATCATGCGGCAGGCCGGCAGGATAACAGCGATAGTATTGCAGAAAATGAGCGAAGCAGTGAAACCGGGATTGAAAACCAGGCAACTGGATGAAATCGCGGAAAAGGAATTGGGCAAGTGGGATACCGCCAGCGCTTCGTTCAAAGGCTACCGTGGTTACCCTGCCAGTATCTGTGTTTCGGTCAATGATGAAGTAGTCCATGGCATACCCGGCAAAAGGGTATTAAAGGAAGGTGATATCGTTTCATTGGATTTCGGTGTTATATACAGGGGTTTCCAGGGCGATGCCGCTGTCACGGTAGGTGTCGGCAAAGTCAGCCCGGATGCCCTCAAGCTGATGGAAGTTACGCAGGCATCCCTGACGGAGGGCATAAATGCCGCCCGTGAAGGTGGTTATCCTCGGTGATATCGGCGCTGCCATACAGGGCTATGTTGAGTCAAGGGGCTTTAGCGTGGTCAGGGAATATTCCGGCCACGGAATTGGACGTGATATGCACGAGGACCCGCTGGTACCCAACTTCGGCAGCAAGTGCGAAGGCCTGAAGCTGAAAGCGGGGATGACCATGGCGCTTGAGCCGATGGTGAACAGGGGCGGATGGAAAACCCGCGTCAATTCCAACGGCTGGACGGTGCATACCGCTGACGGCAGCCTGTCGGCTCATTTTGAGCATACCATCGCCATCAGGAATGACGAAACAGAAATCCTGACCGTGTTATAGAATTAGTATATGGATAAAAAAGAAGCTATCGAGGTCGAAGGAACCGTGACTGAATCGTTGCCCAATGCGACTTTCAGGGTGGAACTGGCAAACGGGCACATGGTGCTGGCTCACATATCCGGGAAAATGCGCAGGCATTACATCAGGATACTGCCGGCGGACAAGGTGCTGGTTGAGCTTTCACCGTATGACCTGACCAGGGGCAGGATAACTTACCGGTTCAAGTGAGAAACACGGATTGTTTTGACATAAAGTGTATAAAGGCTTATATTATTAAGCGGTTTTTTTAGAAAACGAGGATATATCGGAAATGAAGGTCAGAGCTTCAGTTAAAAAACGTTGTGAGAAATGTAAAATAATCAGGCGCCGCGGCGTTGTGCGGGTGATTTGCGTAAATCCCAAGCATAAGCAGCGCCAGGGATAGTCACAGGAGTAGAATAGAACATGGCTCGTATTGCAGGTGTAGATATACCCAGGGAAAAGCAGGTACAGTATTCCATCCAGTATATTCATGGGATCGGCCCCAGCGGCAGCAAGAAAATACTGACGGCGCTGAAGATAGATCCCGCCAAGAAAGTCAAGGACCTTACGGATGAGGAAGTCAGCCGCATCCGTGAGAGGATAGATAAGGAATTCAGTGTCGAGGGTGAGCTCCGCAAAGAGGTTACCATGAATATCAAGCGGCTGATCGAGATCGGCAGCCGCCGAGGTATAAGGCATAAGAGGAACCTTCCGGTGAGAGGTCAGAGGACCCGAACCAATGCGCGCACCAAGCGCGGAGCCAAGAAGACGGTCGCCGGGCGCGGACAGAAGCGCGGCGCTACCAAGAAATAAAGGAGTAACCAGGTAATATGCCGCAGAAAAAAAAGGTCAGGACTAAAGAAACGCGAACGCAAGTTGGTGCATGAAGGCAAAGCCTTTATCACATCGACTTTTAACAATACCATTATCACACTCACCGACGGTAAAGGTGGGGTGATATCATGGGGCAGCTCAGGCACGGCAGGCTTCAAGGGTTCCCGCAAAGGCACGCCGTACGCGGCGCAAATGGCCGGGCAGGGCGCTGCCGCCAAGGCCAAGGAACACGGGTTGCGCCAGGTAGAGGTATTCGTGCGCGGTCCCGGCAGCGGACGTGAGGCTGCCATCAGGGCCATACAGGCCACGGGCATTCTGGTGACCGGGATAAGGGACATTACGCCTGTGCCGCATAATGGATGCAGGCCCAGAAAGAGAAGGCGGGTGTAAGATATGGCGAGATATATTGAAGCTTATTGTCGTCTATGCCGCCGTACCGGCACCAAGCTTATGCTGAAGGGCGAGAGGTGCTTCACCGCAAAATGTGCTCTTGAGCGCAGGAATACACCTCCCGGTCCGCATGCGGCAGGCAGGAAGCGCCGTCCCAAGGTGATCGGAACTGGGCCTGCAGCTCATGGAAAAACAGAAGGCCAAGTATACTTACGGCACATTTGAGCGCCAGTTCCACCGTTTCTTTGACGAGGCGTCGCGTATGCAGGGCATCACCGGAGATAATCTGCTGGTTTTGCTGGAGCGCAGGCTGGATAACGTGGTATTCCGCCTGGGGTTTGCCGATTCCCGCAGCCAGGCCAGGCAAATTGTCCGTCATGGGCATATCAAGCTCAACGGGCGCAGGACGGATGTCCCTTCATGCCTGGTAAAAGCCGGTGATGTAATCGAATGGCGCAAAGAAAGCACCAAGAGTGAATACTATAAGACACTGGTCGAAAAAATCGAGGATAAGGATGTACCGGCGTGGCTGGCACTGGAAAAAGAGAACATGACCGGCAAAGTTCTTTCACTGCCCGCCAGCGGTGAAACAAAAACGAATTTCAACGAGAAAGCGATCGTGGAATTCTATTCCCGATAGGAGGATTTTTGGTCCAATTAGCTTTACCAAAAATTGAATGCACCAATTACCAGGATAATTACGGCAGGTTCGTTGTTGAACCCGTTGAGAAAGGTTTCGGGGTAATCTTCGGCAACAGCATCAGGCGCGTGCTGCTCAGCTCGCTGCCGGGTGCGGCTATCTCCTCAGTTCTCATCGAGGGCATCACGCAGGAGTTCGACACAGTACCCAGCATGAAAGAGGATGTCCTGGAATTCCTCTTCAATATCCGTGATATCCGCATCAAGATACTGTCCAAATCTGCCGAGGCCGGCAAGATGAAACTTAAGATCAAGGGCCGGAAAGAGGTGCGGGCCGGGGATATCGAGTCCAGTCAACCCGTTGGACTTCGAGATCGTCAATCGCGATCTAATCCTGGCCACGCTGGATTCCCCCGATGCCAACCTGGATATTGAGTTCAATGTAAGGGTGGATAAGGGATATCAGCCCGCCAGTACCGGCGATAACGTTGGCATAATCGTGACCAGCGAGGGTACCAGCAAGGAGATGTCCATCGACGCGATATACTCCCCGGTAACGCGCGCTAATTATACTATCGAGAGCAGCGGACCGGGCCAGGGCGCCGGCAAAGAGAAGCTGGTGCTGGAGATCTGGACCGATAATACGATAGACCCCATAGAGGCGCTGAGCGAGAGCATCCGCATAATTATTGAGCAATTCAACTGCTTTACAGGGTTGGCCAAGACCATCGCAGCCAAAGAGGAAGTTGAAGCATGGCAGAAATCCATACCTGCTGATGTTTACAATATGCCGCTGGAGAAACTCAACCTCTCCACGCATACCTACAACAGCCTTCGCAGGGGCGGCATAACCATGACAGGCCAGTTGCTGGAAAAAGGGCTTGAGGGCTTGATGTCATTTGGCGGATTCGGCGTCAAATCCAGGGAGGAAGTCGAGGCCGTTTTGAAGGAATTTGGAGTTGAAGTGACCGGCGCGCCGGTCGAAAAAGAGAAAAAGAAGAAAGGGCGCAGCAAAAGCAACGGCCCTGAAGGTGATAACGAATGAGACACAAGCTTTCCGGGAAGAAATTAGGAAGGCCGGCCGCACATCGCTGGTCTTTATACCGCAACCTGGTCACTGACCTGTTGAATTACGGCAAGATAAGCACCACGCTGGTCAAGGCCAAGGAGGCCAGGGGTTTGGCCGATAAGATGATTACGCTTGGCAAAGAGGGCAGCCTGGCATCGCGGCGGCGTGCCCTCGCCTTCATTTTCGATGAAAAAGTGGTTGATAAGGTCTTCGGGGAGTACGCTCCGCGGTATAAGTCGAGGCCCGGTGGCTATACGCGGGTACTAAAGCTCGGCATGCGTGAAGGCGACCGGGCGCCCATGGCGCTCATCGAGATGGTGGAGTAAGTTACACATCCACGGTGGAGTTCTTTAATAATTTAGGGAAAATCGTTCTCGTAGTCGAATATAACGGCAGACGTTATTACGGCTTCCAGTGGCAAAAAGGATGCCCTACGGTACAGGATGAGCTGGAGAAGGCTATTTTAAGCTTGACCGGTGAGAGCAGGCGCGTTTCAGCGGCCTGCAGGACTGATACCGGGGTACACGCCAGGGGACAGGTGGTCAGCTTCAGGACTGGCTTTGTCCTGGACCCGCGCAAGTTCGTCAGCGGGTTGAACCACTACCTGCCGGAGGATATCGCGGTAGCCGGCGCCGCTGCGGTCAGCGCCAGGTTTAATGTTATGAAGGAAGCCGTGAGCCGGGAATACCGCTACCAGATAATGAACAGGAGGCCGCGGGTGGCGGTGGAGAACGATATGTGTTACCACGTGATGACGGGTCTTGACGCCGGACTCATGAACAGGGCGGCAGGACTGCTCATCGGAGAGCACGATTTCGCCTCCTTTGTCACGGGGTGGGACAGGCGGGAGAGCACGGTGCGCTGTGTATATGATGCGGGAGTGGAAAGGGAAGGCGAAAAAGTGGCCTTCCATATCAGGGCCAAATCGTTCCTGCCGCACCAGGTACGAAATATCGTGGGTACACTGATAAAGGTGGGGACGGGAAAGATTACAATCGAGGAATTTAATAATATATTAGAGATGAAAAAACTGAGCCTGGCCGGGCCGACAGCGCCGGCGCACGGCCTTTGCCTTATGAAGGTTATTTACGCGGATAATTCGGAGTTTAAATATGAAAACCTATGCACCTAAAGCAAGTGAAATCGAGAGGAAATGGCACCTGATAGATGCCAGCGGGCAGACCCTGGGCAGGATGTGCACGCAGATAGCGAAGCTGCTTATCGGCAAGCACAAGGCCATGTTCGCCCCCAATACTGATACGGGCGATTTCGTGGTCGTCATCAACGCAGCCAAGATCAGGGTCACGGGAAAGAAGATGACCGACAAGATCTATTACCGTGTATCCGGCTATCCCGGTGGCATCCGGGCGGTAAAGCTGGGCGAAATGCTGGAAAAACATCCCGAGCGTGTCATTGAGAACGCGGTGCGGGGCATGCTGCCCAACAGCAGGCTGGGCAGGGCGATGTATAAAAAATTGAAAGTCTATGCCGGCGACAAGCACCCGCATGAGGCGCAGCTATCCGGCGCAAAAGAATCTGACAAAGGGAGCTCTGATAAATGAGTACAGCAACATATCATCGAGGCACAGGCAGAAGGAAATGCGCCATTGCGCAGGTGAAATTATCCTCGGGGTCGGGCGGCATCGTCGTCAACGGCAAGCCCTACCAGGAGCTTTTCACGCTGGTTGATCACAGGCGCATGATCGAGCAGCCATTCATTGTCACCGACACCATGGGCAAATACAACGTTGAGGTGAAGGTGGTAGGCGGCGGTATGACCGGCCAGGCCGGCGCCATCAAGCATGGCATCGCCCGCGCCCTGGTGGTTTTGAACGAGAGCTTCAAAAGCCCCCTGCGCCAGCACGGCCTGCTGACCCGCGACGCGCGCGTCAAGGAACGCAAGAAGTACGGCCTCAAGCGCGCCCGCAAAGCACCGCAGTACACCAAACGTTAAAGCAATTTCGGTAGATATTTAAAGGGGCCCGCTTCGTAAGAAGCGGGCCCCTTTATTTATAAGAGAAGCCCGGGCAACAGCGGTATCATACCGCTGGTCAGGCTTTCATCAGGACCCTGCTGAGAGCGGGGTTCTTGATGGAGATCGCCCCTTCCGGGCAGACCTCCTGGCAGCAGAAGCAGCGGATGCAGCGGTCATATTTATAGGTCGGAGGCCTGGTTTTGTCGCCGCTGTGCCAGTTCACGGCTTTGGGTTCCACGGGGCACATCTGGACACATGTCCCGCAAACAGTGCATTTGACCTTATCGATGGCCGGCCTCTCGCAGACCTGGTTCCTGACGAAAGACTGCAGCCGGCCGCTGCTGCAATGCTGGGGAGCGCGAGCGCACCACCTTAAAAGATGGGGTATAGAACGATTCCAGGTTTTCGCCTGCTATCTCTATTCTCTCGCTGTGATAAGTTCCCAGCCCTGACTGCTCGCCAGGTTTGGAGGTTGGTACAGCCTCGGGGTCGAGGTTGATCATGCGGCAGGCCGTAGCGTCCAGTGCGACAGGATCAGCCGACAGCAACAGGACGTTCATTTTCCTGACCTTGCCGCCGCGCGGCCCGTTGCCTTCCATGGCCTGTATACCGTCCATGATGTAAAGGCGCGGTTTAATAAAAGTGTTTATATCCACCAGCATAGCCGCGAAGTCATGGGGATCTGCCAGCTTGACATGGTACTGTCCCTTGATAAAGCCGGGGATGCATCCGAACTGGTTCTTGACGGCGCCTGTAAAGCGCACAAGCCCGTGGGTTTTGAACTTTGGCAGGCTCACCATCCCGTCAGCCTCCAGTACGCCATTGGCAATGGTGAAGTTCTTGACCAGCAGCGCCTCCTTGTGGCTGACCGCCTGCCCGGAGTCGAAATCGGCGATGGTAAATCCCAGCTCATCGCCAACCTGCTTGAGCCCGGCGCGCCTGCAATTGCCCTCGCATTTGCCCATGGAAGAGGAGTCGCCGTAATATACCCGGGCGCCCGCTTCCTGCAGGAGCTTGCCGGCGGCTTTGAAGACGGCGGGGTGGGTGGTCACACAGGTATCCGGGTCAGAGCCCAGCAGCACGTTGGGCTTTAAAACGATTTTTTCCTGCTGCTTTACAAACAGGCCAAGGCCGCCCAGCAACTCCATACCATGCCTTACGGCCCTGTAAACCTCGTCCTCGTTATATGTGTCACACCTGACTAAGGCGACTTTTACTCTGTCGATGATAGCCCTCCTTCGGCCGGTAAATGGTCGGGTGTAATTGTAGTGTTTTAGATTAAGCCGGACAACTACACCGGCAGTTGCCGCCGCCT
This sequence comes from uncultured Chloroflexia bacterium, assembly GCA_963752975.1. Classification (GTDB taxonomy): domain Bacteria; phylum Chloroflexota; class Dehalococcoidia; order GIF9; family UBA5629; genus CAIMUM01. The sequence continues at coordinate 3,156 of CAVWAG010000014.1, read as the reverse complement.
GCGCCAGTTTAATCTGCCGGCGTCTCGCCTCAGCGATCTTGCGGAAGTGGAAGCCGTAGATGGCCATGGACATTGATAATGAGAAAGAACGCGGGCGTCTTGAATGCCGTCCAGATGCATCAGGTTCCAGAAATGCCAGCGCTCCTTTCCCTGGACTCCCAGCACCCAGAGTGATCTGAAAAAAGCCCCCATATTTTGCGATTTCATCGCCGAGATCTTTTGCCGTTTGGGCCGGTACTCCCTCAGGAATGTTTTTACCCTGGCATAGTATTGATTGGGCGCATAGATGGTGTTAACTATCCTGCGGTAGCCGTCCATCAGATTGTTTATATTCATCTTGGGCACGAAATTGATGGACAATTCGGTATTATTGCCCGAGAAGCTGCCGGTGAGGCGCTTTTCACCCTCGAGGCGCTGATACAGCCTGGTGCCCATGGGCGCGTGCAGCAGGCCCGACCATAGCCGTCACCACGCCGCTTTTCTGCACAAAGTTAATAACGTCCTGGAAGATGGACTGGGGATCGCTGTCGAAGCCTACGATGAAACCGCCCTGCACTTCCAGGCCGGCGTTCTGAAGCTTCTTCACTGACTCGATCAGGTCGCGGCTGGAGTTCTGGGATTTGCCGCACTCGGTCAGGCTATCCTTATTGGGCGACTCGATGCCGATGAAGACCATATTGAAATTGGCTTTGACCATGAGATCGGTCAGTTCGTGGTCATCTGCCAGGTTGATGGAGGTCTGGGTTAGGAAGGAAAAGGGGAAATGCCTCTTCTGAGACCAGTCGATGATAGCCGGCAGCATCTCTGCTTTCAGCTTCTTTTTGTTGCCGATGAAGTTGTCATCCACGATGAAAACGCTGTCCCGCCAGCCCGTCTGATAAAGAGCGTCCAGTTCGCGCAGCATCTGCTCCCGGCCCTTGGTGCGCGGCATGTGCCCGTTAAGCACCACGATATCGCAGAACTCGCAGTCGTAGGGGCAGCCGCGGGAATACTGCACCACCATGGAGGAATACTTTTTCTTCTCGACCAGGTCCCAGCGCGGCACGGGCGTGGTATTGATATCCGGCCGGACTTTCGAAGAATACATCCTTTGCAGGCAGCCCTTTTCCAGGTCGGCCAGGAAGGGGGGAAGGGTGACTTCGGCCTCATCCAGTACGAAATGATCCACGCAGGGGAAATCCTCGTGCCGGGTGGTGAAGAGCGGGCCGCCGGCCACCACCGTGGCACCCAGTTTCTTGCAGCGCTTGATAGCGCTTTTGGCGGAATCCCTCTGCACCACCATGGCGCTGACAAAGACCATGTCCGCCCACTTGATGTCCTTATCGCTCAGCCGCTCCGTGTTCATATCCACCAGCTTCAGTTCCCACTCGGCGGGCAGCATGGCGGCCACCGTCAGCAGGCCGAGTGGCGGGAAGGCCGCCTTCTTGGAAACGAACTTCAGCGCGTGCTTGAAGCTCCAGAAAGTATCGGGGTATTCAGGATAGAGTAACAGGATCTTTTTATTTATACGCATCACTAATTGTGCCCCTCCCGGACTACTTAATCATAGTATAATCGGGCGTTCCGGCAAAATATATAGGTATCAACACCTATTCGGGGAAAACTTCGTAAATGAAAAAGTCTGGAATTTGATCTCGTTTATAGATAACTGTGGAGATTCAAAACGCCTACTGGATCCGCGGTTTCGTAAAGCTGGGTCGAACGTAAACCCTATCTAAAGGTATATTACTTTATCCCATTTCAATTTAACCGTCCTGTCACTATGCGTCGTGCGTCACTCTCATATGTCCCTGCGGCGGGAGCGTCAGCACTTGCAGGCCTTGCAGCGAAGTGCTAACAACTGAGAAGCAGCCACTTGTCTTACACACAGGGGGTCACTGGTTCAAATCCAGTATCGCCCACCATTCGAAACGCTGAAGCTAAAATAATACCCATTAAAGACAGATCCCGAACTAACTACTCTGCTATCTATAAGCGCGAACTGGTATCCATGTTCCAGATTTACGATCTTTCATACGATACCGCAGAACTAACATTCTGACTGACACAGAAAAGGGGATGCCCCCAAAATACTTTTTACTACATTTTACTTCGCATCGTTTTCGGGGGTCAGGTCACTGGGTACTGCATCTCCGATTGCTTTTGACACATTTGATCTTCTTCCGTTACCGTTGAGCGTCTTTCCTCGTTTCTTAGATCGACTGTCTAAAGGCCTATTTACGTCCGTGTCATTAAAATCCGTAATAGTCCTAATTGCTTTTTCGACGAAGCTGATATTTTCTCTCCACCGTGAAAGAGCGAAATCATATACCAGACTCTTGTACATATAGTCCAAGTTACTATACGAGTCTTTTCGATACTTTGCATGGTGTTGACTTTGTTCCCGGTAAAACTGGTACTCCTGATTAGCGTCGCGCAAGTATTGGTTTAATAGATTGATTATGTCTTTTCTATCTGCGATAGCACTGTACCACAGTATGGCCCCTATTCCTTCTCCGGCGAAATTTTCAAATTTATAGGTGATAAGCCAATCTCTTAGCGTGTTGCGTCCCTTCTGGGTAATGTGAAATACATTCTTTGTAGGGAATTTTTCCTGTTCCACCCGGTCAACTTCTACCAGCCCTTCTTCCAGCATTGAATTAAGATGTCGATAGACAACATGCCTAATTGGCCTCAAAGGCTTAAAGAATTTCTTGGTAAGCTGATACCCTGTAGCGGGTTCATACCATAGAAATCCTAGAAGTCCGAATTTCAAGTTCATTTCTTCTCTCCAACTGTGCCATAACGCAAAAATCAGACAATATTAATCACAATCACCAATTGTAACATCTTCTGAAGACGAATTCACACAAACTGAGAAAAGTCTAACACAAAATAGTATCAAAAGCAACTATATCATTCGACGAAATTTTTTAGTTTGAGTATTGACAAGGTTTTTATATATGGTATACTACATTACTAGTAACATATAATACTAAATTTACGTGAGGTATGGGCTTTAGATTTTTTGCGTGTTGACATGGCAATTTTAATCAAATGATTCAGAAGGAGAAGGGGGAACTGTCAATGCAAGGCCAAACAGATGACCTTACGCATGATGCGAATGTGGAGAAAACTAATTTAAGAGATTAGAAAACATTATGAATTGTCGGCGTG
>CAVWAG010000013.1:0-149235 GCA_963752975.1 uncultured Chloroflexia bacterium | reverse complement strand
GGACGGAAAACACTCCAGGCTTTTTTGAAGTGGATACGGTGGCGCATTGCGGGGACAGAGTGGAAGGGTTTTATCTATACACGCTATCGGCAGTTGATGTAGCTACAGGCTGGATTGAATGCATGGGTACCTGGGGCAAAGGACAATCTCGTATTCGGCAAGGTATCCACCGGATCCGGCAGCGTTTGCTATTCTCCATGCTGGGGTTAGATTCAGACAACGGTGGCGAGTTCATTAATCAGCACCTTCTCAGCTACTGCCGGCAGGAACACATAACTTTCACTCGTTCCCGGTCATACAAAAAGAACGATAGTTGCCATGTTGAACAGAAAAATTGGAACGCAGTCAGGCGTATAGTGGGCTATGGCCGCTATAGCTCACATGCGGCATTGATCGCACTAAACGATGTGTATGACGATCTCCGGCTATATATGAACTTTTTCCAACCTGTAATGAAGATAGTATCTAAAACGAGGCATGGAGCTCGTGTGTATAAAACATATGATACTGCACAAACGCCTTATCAACGCTTGCTCAAATACAATATCCTGTCTGAAAACAAACGAATAGAAATGATGAATCTGTATTATTCCCTTAACCCAGCTACCCTTCTTGATCAAATCAACATCAACCTGGAAAAACTCTGGCAACTGGAAGACATTGCCGCCCACCGCAAACCACTGAGGATTCATAAGATTTAAGTAACATTATTTATGATGCAACGATCATTCATTGGGTAACACTTATTTTTGACGCAACACGTAGTTAAGAATGAACGGTTCATGACACTATGATTACGTCTTGGGCGTCACCATGCTGCCCCTTTCTATTTCGGCTTCAGTAAGTGTTGTAAAGACCTCCCTGTTGAACATCTCATCTCATAGTTTGCTATTAAATGATTCCATATAACCATTCTGCCATGGGCTGCCCTCGAATGGCTCACCACTACGTACGTGGAGAACTTACTAACTTCAAAAATTCAATATTATCGATTTCAAGCTCGAGCCTTTCTATAAATAGAGCCTCTGACCAGGAATCAATCTCATCGAGGGCAATCTCTTCCGCAACTGCTTGATCGGGGGCTACCACATCTAAGTCTATCGCTCCTTTGTAAATTACTGATATTTTATATTTCATTTTCCCACTCTCCTCATCGGAACGAATCGTACATAATCACTATAATCTTCTTCGATCTCCTGTTTAATATGCTCATATCGATCTTCACTGTATTCGGGCTCAAATAATACAAAAACTACGCGGCGGTAAATGCGTCCATATTTCTCCGCCTTTTCATATAAAGTCGAGAGAGCTGAAGTGGTAGTCGGGCCTTTTACTTCAATTGCAATTCTTGCCTTATCGATTTCTATATCCGGGCGCGAATCGTCTGTCTGAACTTCTACTTTACTTTGTGGATATTCCTTTGCCAAGTGGCCGCGTAACTGCTGTTTATAAGGATCCTCACGATCGAATCGTTTGTCAATTCTGAATTCTTTTATCTTTTCTATCAGCAAATCACAGTAGATATCGAGTTCCTTCTCTTCTTGATCGTCTTCTTGCCAGTTCAGGATTTCATCGTCCGTACCCCATTTGACGTTCCCATGTATGTCTGAATATCGGCTGATTCCGTGCTCATCCAGTACGGACCGAAAATAACAATTCTCTTCACGGAGCCGTTTAGGTAGTTCAAATCCCAAGAACCAAGTGATGACACCTATCAATATCATAGCAAGAAAGAATACAACAGCAGTTTCAATGGTATGAACAGCCATGATTTCCACGAGAGGTACCACCACGAATTTCCAGAGTAGAAATAAAGAGACAGCGGATCCAACAGCCGCGACAATAATCATTACAATATTCGACCGTTTCATTTATATACCTCAACGACTAAATGGCCTTATAAGTCTGGCGAGAGCCGATTTGTAAGAATTCTATTCATTAAATTTCACCTCGCATTAATAACTATTAGGATATTCTGGGTACTTTGTTTATCGAGCTTTTATAAGAGCTTTACCAAGAGAAGTCGTAGCCTTGATTGTCATCGCAGCTACAAATACTCCTGCAGCCAGTGCAGCGACTATCAATCCCATTAAAAACAGGGCGACTGCAACCGTTATGATGCCGGATATCCTTGCAAGCTTGTGCGCCCTCTTTACCTGTGTAGCAAACCGGGTCTCAATGCATGCATATGTGCCCATAACGGCCAAGGTAATAGCGGATAGCTTGACCCACAAAATTGGTACAAAAATAATCAGTGCCGTCCCAATGAGCACGGCGCCTATGAGGCCCGCCTGCTGCCACGTGTGAGATGGCCAGGACATCAACTTGTGGTTTCCGTCCTCATAAAGTGGATTATGGGTAGGCCGGTGCCCCGTACTTTTGTCAGTACGCGCACTTTGACCTGTATTGTTGGATGAGGTCCTTGCGTGTCCGCCAGCCGTCTGCCGGTACGACCTACTGCGCTGGTATGAACTACCAGATTGTCGATCTGATTGAGATCTCTTGTATGCGTCATTCGTACTACTGGAATCTTGTGTACGGGTGCTATTTCCTGCGGTAGATGAGGTCTGTTTCTGGCGATAATAGCTGTCGTATCGCACCTTTCTTTGCGGATCGGAAAGGACCTCGTACGACTCGTTGATCTCTTTCATTCGCTGTCCGGAGCCGCCTGTATCAGGGTGGTATTTCCGTGCAAGAGCCGTATAGACAGCCCTAATCGCCTCGGACTCGGCATTTGGGCTTATGCCCAGGATGCCATAGTAGTTTTTCCAGTTTAACTCGTACTGTTCCATGGGTTAGACCTGTATGATGCCGCTGCCCCCGCAGATGTGACAGCGTTTTTGGGATTCGAAGCCCGGTGAACCGGCCTCCTCCATACCTGTACCACCGCACCGACCGCACCAGCTGTCCTCTGGTCCCATCCTTTTCTTGCCGTTGCCACCACAAACAACGCAGTCATGTGGCTTGGAAAAGGCGCCGTAATGTCCCTGCTCTCCAGTGCCTCCACAACCCCTGCAAGTGACGATTTTACTTTGGTCTTTCATATTACCCTCCTTTTTCAAACAGTAACCGTATAAATTTAACGCGGATAAAGCGTGCTCTTATCGCGGTGGTTAGCATAGATATCCGCTTTATTAAACCCGATCGGCTCAGTATTCTTACGGTTGATTCGCCGCAGGACATTGTCCACCTCTTCCTCGGTAAACCTGTAACCTTTCCTGTTGTTGTGCGGGATCTTACGCTGTATCACCAGTCCATAAACTACTTCCTGTAACTGTGCAGGCGTACAGCCTTCCGTCATGCAGACGACGTGGTCCTGGACTGTCTGGTCGAGCGGTATCCTGCTACTAAGATTACGTACAATCTCACGGCGCAATTCTTTGTCGGGCAGGCGCATGGTGATCACTCGGTCGAAACGTGACGGCCGCCGAATGAGGGCGTCATCCAGCGCTTCAGCGTAATTGGTGGTGGCAATGGTGACGACCTGGTTGCATTCCTTGACGCCGTCCATGATATCCAGCAGTTCGTTGAGGGCATCACCACGGGAGTTTGACCCGTCCCTGCATTCCCCAATCAAGTCGATGTCCTCCAGGAAGACAATGCTTGGCTTGAGGTCGCTGGCAATTTTGTAGAGCTGTCTGATATAGCTTGGACTCGTCAGCAGCGCCGGGTCGGTTGCCAGACAAGTTATGCCTGGACTACTGCTCATGAGCACCTTGGAGATGAGTGTTTTGCCAGTTCCGGGCTTCCCCGCCAGTATCAACCCGCGCTTGCTCGGTATCCCGTACCTGGCGAATTCCCTAACTCTTTTAAGAAAATCCACGGTGTTAGCCATCAGTTCCTCTTTGATCTCCGGGTCAACTGACAAATCATCCCACTTCTTGGTGAGGGGTTTGAGGAACTCTAGATCGCCGTTATATTTCAGTTTTTGCGCCTTATAAAGCTGGAGTCTTTTTACCGTTTTATCAATATCAGCGGCGAACTGCTTTATCTCTTTTTTCAAGGTGGCCAGCCCTTCCACAGCTATCCAGGCAGGTTCACCGTGGCGGGTAAACTTGATGCGGACCGACAAACGGCTGTCCCCCCGCTTAAGCAGAAGTTGGCCCATCGACGGCACGTTCACGTATTTGCCCGGCCCGCTGTTAGCCTCGTTGTACTCCGGCTTTGAATCTTTATACAGGCCCAACACCCGTACCACTTTCCACTTTTCGGTTTTCAAATAGCTTTTCAACGTTAGTGCCAGCAGATTCTCATAATAGTGACGTACAACCACTGGGACTTCGAGTTTCTTGCCACCGCCCAAGAACTTGTCCGCCGTGGCCTTCTCTTTTGACCGTGGTGGCCTCTGCCCGGACAGTGCTATATTCATCAGGGGACCGCTGTCGCCATCCTCATCATCTTCCTCCCCGCTGCATTCAATGTATTCATGTATTTCTTCTACTGCGCCATGCATGCGTATTACCTCCTTCAATATCGATTATTAGCATCAGATTGAAACTATGTGACTCCAGCTCGTGTCAAATTGAGGGGTTAACTAATGGGGTTCATTTTTTGAGCTCGGTCTATCACCAGATCTCTGCAGGGGTAAATACACTGGTAGCATAGTTCCCAATCCCATGGATCATCCACATCGGTATACCTGTCAATTTTATTGCAGCCACTGTGAAGGTCATGATACATATTAGTTGCCCTCCTTTTTTTAAATCTATTTCATTCCCCTATTGATAAAAGAGACAGGACTGCATAAAAACATGACATTAAATATAAGAATGATGATTAATCCTCTAAAAATGCCGAGCCGTGCAATTGACAAAGTGCTTGAAAAGAAAGACCGTACAAGCTTATCTTCGCTATAACAAAAGGGGGATCAGTCGTGCAGGAACCAGCAGCAAAAAATGGGACCACTTGAATTACAGATAGTAGGACTCTATTTTAGGACAAAAAAACAGTAGAAAGATCGAGGACTTAAATATGCGCGCTAATCTGACAAACTATGCTTAATGTTAGGTATTTAAGAAATAATTTCCTGAATCAATTTATATAGACAAAATGCGGTCCTATTCCCTTAGGGAATTTTACGATCATCTTTCTCGATTTCTCTTTTATGCTTAAAATAAGTTTATGCTCGGCATTAAAAATGAATTTTCCTTTTTCAGGTAATTTCCATGGATTTTCTATTTTATACCTACTTTCGGTTAATGTATCTGGCGCAAACTGATAGGTAGTACAAAGGTCTTCATCTCTAGCTAATATATCCTTGCAAGCGAAACCCGTGCGCGGGAATTTAACAATAATTGGGCATGTCCCTGATGTGGGTCCGCTAAATTGTATCAAGGGTATGTTGTTCTCAGTAGAATCAAACAATTTAAGAGTATTTTCCTTAGTTTCGAGTATAAATTCACGATATGGACTGGGGAACCAATAATGTAGTAATACTGCAAAAATTATTGGTATTGGAAAAAGAACGATGAAAATGCTAAACCAAATCCAATATATGAATAGGATAATGTGGTAAATCGCAGCTATCCACGAAAAAATGAATCTTGCCGGAGTGATTTTAATTTTGTGGATGGGAATTAACCACAGCTGGGTGTAATAAGGGAATATATCTCCGAAAACAGTTTTTAAGCCATATGCATCAGCCCTAAAAAATGCGGGTATTAATTGTGACCACGATATTAACCCCAACCAGCCTTGGCGAGCTAAACTTGATTGAAATGTGACCTTATCTATGATTAGTGGAGTGACACCCGTGTAAGCCAGTTCAAAAGCTATTTCATTGCTATCCGCAGTTTGCTTGTATGAGTTTACTACAACTGCGATTTCTCGGAGGGAATAGTTATCACGAATGTAGGCAATTAATCGTTGAATGAGTTTTATCATTTCAATGATAAATGACAATAAAACCACAAAGAAAAAGACAGTATATAGACTATTCATATGTTTGCTTGGTGGAAATAATTGTAAATATGACCGTGGTAGCAGGTAATAATCTATAGTCCATATTCGGATTACTCAGATTCCATTATTAATTCATACTGTCTTAATTTAACCTTGTTATCGTATATGCCAAGGATATAATTCCCCTGAGGTTCCGTGAAGCTAGCCGATCCCTGTATTGAGGTTTTTCTCGGCAATATTGGTATTTTTGATGGTCCTCTTAAAGCAATCAGCAAACCCGAGGCGGGCTTGCGTTGTTTATTTGCATCGAATGTAAACGTTTGAATTGATACATCGTTAAGCTTCCTATCATTCCGCGCTAATTTGATAGAGGCCCAAATGGTATCTGTGACTTTAACCACTATCTTAACAAAGGGACGTTTATACGGCTTCGCCTTATCTGTAGTCAACGCAGGAAAAACTCTCACGGCAAGAGCGGGCTGAGGAGCTAGAGATGCTGTCACAGACTCGAAACCTTCTTCAATTGCCTGACCGCTCGATTCAATTATCTTAATAGTTGAATCCCTAAGAAACCGAACCGAAATTTTTATTACGCTCTCCCGCTTTTGCTTCTTACGCAAAAATGACAAATCAAACTCCGGGTACGTGATCAGTGCGGGTTTTTCATTGGCTATAGCTTGTTCCCTCAATATTTGATATTCCTGGTGGCAGCTTAGGCAATTAGCAAGATGGTAGGCTGTGATATCATCTATCGGTGACTCAAGCCATGTTTTTCCGCCCGTAGAGATCAGCTTATTCAACCGATTCCGACATTCAGCGCAGGATATTTCCCCGGGATTTCCGAAAGCAATATATTTTAATGCCTTAATGCTGCGTATCGAACACAAAACACAATTATCACTATGAGCTCTCGCAACGGCCAAGGCTTCCTCGGTAACGTTCTTTCCAAGGTAGTGATCTGTTAATACCTTGCTGGCTTTAATACAGTCTTTATTAATTTCATTAATAGTTCTTTTCATTTCAATTACCTTTTAGATAATCATGCCGCCATTTACTAAAATTTGGATCTTCGTGAAGATGCTTTATATCTCTCTCAAACTCCTTGGTCACGCTACCTACCGTCATATCCAATTGCTCAGCAATTTCTTTATCTTTCATCTCATTTTGAAGTCGCTTCAAAACCACTTCTCTTGACCGTTTACTACATTTAGAACTTTGGCTTACAAGTTGCCAGATCTCTTCCTGTTCCAAGGCTTTATCGACTGCTAAATCCTGCGTAGAGCCGAGATTTTGATAACCTGATAAATAATCTAAAATATCATCATACTCTGCATCTTCGTCCAGTTTAATATGTGATATAAATATGTCATTTTTTATATATGCGTATCGTGCTGATGGTATGTCAGAACAGTGATCGTTATCGATCACAACTTGTACTCCCTCGTCCCTTACAAATTTTTTAATATTGTTATCTAAAATTCGCTGACACCATCCAAGGAATGCCACTGGATTTTTTAGTGAATATCTTTTTTCCCAGCCATTAGTTATTGCATCCCATGCGAAGTCATTTGCAGCATCAATTTTACGCTGCTTTGAATAACTTTGAAAAAAAGGCCTTATATATATAGACTTGAGCGCTCGCCTGAATAAGTATTTGCGTAACCAGTCATAGCATTCTCTCTGTTCATCTGATCCATTATCAATAAAATCCTTGTACAAGCTCGTCAGATCAACATTCATTTGAAATCTTCATACCTCCATCATCAGTGAAACACTTGCTCGTGAGGTTCGTGTTTATATCACGATAACACATTTGAAATGACAAGACAATCATACTTTTCAATAAGCAGTCTTAATTCACAAAGACGCACAACAAAGAAAAAACATGACAGCGACTTCACCAGATCATGCCTTAAAAAATAGAATGTCTAAGGAAATGGTAGAAAATGTGGTAGAAACTACGCTTAGCACAGCAGATAATCAATCGTAAAAGCAACGGTTTTAATATCTGACAGTATCATTGTCAAAAGTCGGTTTTAGCTACGGATAAGCACGAATGTATCAATAGACATTGATTATATCGTGTGTAACAAATTATTCTTCGAATTTGAACCCCTTCTCGTTAAAAAGCTTCAAACAGGCATCTACCACTTCAGGATCATACAGTTTGCCTCGGTTGTTTGATATTTCCTCTAGAGCTTTATCTATACCGAACGCTAGACGGTAGGGACGGTTTGATACAATGGCTTCCACCACGTCGGCCACCGCCAATATCTTGGACTCGGTTAGCATCTGCTCGCCTTTCAATTCGTTAGGGTAACCCGAGCCATCTAATCTTTCGTGATGCTGCAGGACCATCAGGGCTACCGGTTGGGGAAACTCAGCTTTCCAGAGTATGTCATAGCTGCCCTGTGCGTGTGTTATTATCATACTTAATTCAATATCTGTCAGTTTGCCAGGCTTGCTGAGGATATCCGCCGGCACATACATCTTCCCGATGTCATGGATCTTGGCAGCAATTATCAGGTTTTCAATCCGTGAATCATCCAACTTCATCTCACGGGCTATGGCCGCGGCCAGAGCAGCCACCCGCCGCTGATGTCCGGCTGTATGAGGATCACGCATCTCCACTACTTTGGCTATAGTATCTATGACAGTTTGCAGTGTCCGCTGCGATGCGTAGCGGGTGGCCTCCACGCTGTCTTCCACCCTCTGCCGCTCGGTGGAATCGCGGCTGAACACTATGGCAGCGTATATTTTCCCGGATTGGTCTGTTAGCGGGATCTTATAGGTATCGTAAATATGCAGTGAGCCATCGGCCCAGGTGACAAGGTTCCCGGGATTCTGCACCAGATGTCCCTGAAAGGCTTGCAGGTCGTCAGCATGAAATCCCACTATGCCCTTGTCCGGGTTGCCCAAACACAGCTCCTCGGAGAAGAAGTCCGTATCCGGCCTGCCGATCATATCCTGTGGGGATAGATTCTGCGATTTAGCGAAGCTCCTGTTGACCAGTATGAATCTATGCTCAAAATCTTTGACGTATATAAAGTCGGGCGTGGCGTCTATCACGCTCTGCAATAGCAGCTTCGAGCTCAGGATGGACTCCTCTGCTTGCTTGCGCCGGGTAATATCACGGGCCAACACTAAGACACCGTTTGCTTCCCCGGCCGGACTAATTGTTGGAATGTAAAAGATTTCAAAATAGAGGCGGGATAATGATTCGTCACCCAAGTAAGCTTCCTCTATAACTCTTTCACCCTTCAACATAGCTCGATCAAGGTTCACTCTGGCTTTCTCACGGTCCGCCTGCACAGTCATATAATCCAGAAGGCTAATGCCCGGTTGAATATCAGCCCCGTATATTGATTTCATCATGGAAGCATGGCTCTTGTTGAAGCTAATATAAGAGTAATCGCTGTCCACGGAAAAAATAGGAATATTGGCGCTGTCAACAAGGCTTTGAAGCAAGTTGTATTGGTTATCCGTATTTACAGTGGTGTTCTGAGGGACTGCAATTTTACCTATAGTCTTCTTACCACGTTCGGTAGCCGCGGACTTTAAGGGCTTATTAAGATCGTCCTTTCTATTAGATATCCCCATAACAACCTGCCATTACGGCTATATCCTGATGCTTACTGTATATGTATTGTACATAATATAGTCAAATCGGTCTATGACTGAATGATCCAGTTTCTGATGTTCAAGGTTTGACTTTAGTTGGATACAAAGGAATTTACCTGATATAAGAGTCCAGTATGGGTGAAGATAATAATATTTGATCTAATCCGAACCGGGCATCTGTTCGGCACTGAAACTACTCTCTTTGTGATATGTCCGCCGGGCTATTTCTGGTCTGGCTCAAGCCTGTCCAATGCTACTTTCAGGCGTGCCATGCAGCGGTCCCTGCCCAATACCTCCATCGTTTCAAAGAGTGGCGGTGAGGCGGTGCGGCCGGTAATAGCCACGCGCAGGACAGTGAAAAAGGGGCCGGCCTTGAGGCCAAGTCCTTCGGCAAGCGGCCTGACAGATGTCTCCAGGTCGCCGGCACGCCATCCCTCAATACCGTCCAGTGCCTGCAGGGTTTTCTTTAGCACTTCGATGGCCTGGCGCTTCTCCAGCTTGCCCGGCAGCAGGCTGCTTTCATACTCCAGCACGTCGCTGAAGAAAAAATCTACCAGTGAGGGTACTTCGGAGAGCAGCTTGGCACGCTCTTGAACGAGCGGGGCTATTTTCTCCAGGTACCGGGCATCTATGGGCCGTTTCACGCCGGTGGGAAGCCCCCGTTCAACAAACGGCAGGCTCCTGTCGCTAAAATCCTGCGGACCCAGGGCTCGAATATACATGCCATTCATCCACTCCAGCTTGGCTATATTAAAAACAGCGGCGGTCTTGCTGACGCGCTCAATAGAAAAATTCTTAATTATCTCCTCTACGGTCATTATCTCGGTCTTGTCGTCCAGCGACCATCCCAGCAGCGCGAGGAAGTTTATCATAGCTTCAGGCAAATATCCCTGATCCTGATATTCATTAATAGCCGTGGCCCCATGTCTCTTGCTGAGCTTTGATTTGTCAGGTCCCAGGATCATCGGCAGGTGTGCGAAATGCGGCGGTTGCCAGCCCAACGCCCGGTACAAAAGCACATGCCGCGGTGTGCTGGAAAGCCATTCCTCCGCCCTCAGAACATGAGAGATTTCCATGAAGTGGTCGTCCACTATATTAGCCAGGTGGTAGGTCGGATAACCGTCCGATTTCAACAGTACGAAATCGTCCAGTGTACTGTTGTCGAAAACGACTTCACCGCGGATTAGGTCTGTAATAGCCGTTTTACCTTCAAGAGGCGATTTAAAGCGGATGACCGGTACAGTCCCTTTGCGTTTCTCAGCGTCAACTTGTGCTTCAACCAATTCGCGGCAATGCCTGTCGTATCCCGGCGGTAACTTGCGTGCCATCTGGTCCCGCCGCATTTTGTCAAGCCTTTCCGGCGGGCAAAAACAGTAATAAGCCTTGCCTTCACCCACGAGTTGCTGCGCAGATTTCTGATACATATCCAGCCGTTGAGACTGGAAATACGGACCCTCATCCCAGTCCATGCCAAGCCATTTAAGGCCACTCATAATATTTTCTGTGGCGCCCTCCACCTTACGTGCCTGATCAGTATCCTCGATACGTAATATGAAGATCCCTTTATTGTGGCGGGCAAAAAGCCAGTTAAAAAGCGCCGTCCGGATATTACCCAGGTGGGGATGGCCTGTGGGACTGGGTGCAAAGCGTACCCTGACCGGTCCGTTCATATTATCTGATCCCTTCACCCGCCAGAGACTGGCTATAAACAACCTGCTTGACCGGAAGCTTAACCACGTAGGTGTCAGCAATCCTGTCGTGCAGACCCTGTTTACGCCCGTCAAAGGCGATTAAAATAAAACCGATGCCCAGCGTAGCCATGCACAGCAGGCTGCCCAGGAAACGCATAAAGGCATTTCGCAGATCGAGCGGAGAACTGTCAGTACGTATTATCTTGATACTCATGCTTAATTTGCCGATCGTCTGCCCGGCCGTCGCCCAGCAGACCACGAAATAGACCGTGCTGCCAGCCAGGAAAACCAGCAGCATGCTTGCCATCAACCAGATGATTCCGCCGGAAACGGGCGCGCCCCTGGCGATATCGCCAAATGTATCAATCACCTTGTTAATACCGGGAAATATCCAGAAAAATGATTGGGATATAACGCAATACAATACGTACAAACTGGCCGCTAATAATAAGAAGTCGATCAGCGCCGCAGCTAACCTGATCCAAAACCCGGCGTACTCCAGCGCGTACTCCTTCGGTTTCTCTTTCAACATTGACTCCTTACCGGCAGGCCGGTTACAACTGCTGGATGGCTGGAACGCCGTTTTAATGCTGTTACTATTTCAGGGGATATCGATTAATACGCAGGAGGGCCTGGGAGAGTTGCCTACTTTTCTTTGCCTTTACCTTTGGTGAGGGTCTTGTACATCTCCTCATATTCCCTCAGGCTCTGCCTCAAACGCTCTGCCAGGAGTTCCGCCTGTTTGAGCTTGCCGCGTGTCTCCTCAATTTGAGAAGTGATGTTAAAAAGCAACTCATTACGCCTGTTCGCGGCATCGACTTCAAACGTGGTGAAGTCTTCCGGACCCTGTTGTTGGGGGGCGTTAGCCAGTTGATTGTAGACGTCACCCTGACCCGCCGTGGGATCTTTTTTTGTCTGCCCGAATCTATCTTGCGGTCTCATTTCCGAAACCTCTCTTTTAACTAAAATTTATCACATCCGCAGACTAAATAGCAAAAAGCACCGGTTTACCGTTTTTGCATTGAAGCCAGCACATTGCTCAAATCATCCGGTAATGCACAGGAGAATGAACGCGTTTGCCCGCTTCCCGGAAGCCTTATCTCCAGGTAATGAGCATGCAGGAATTGACGGTTCAGAAGCTTGGATTTCAGGCCATAGACCGGGTCACCCAAAACCGGGTAGCCGATAGCTGAGAGATGTACCCGTATCTGGTGGGTCCTGCCGGTCTGAATATGCACTTCCAACAGTGAATACCCATCAATATATTGTTTCACGCTGTAGTCTGTCCTGGCCTGACGTCCCCGGGATACAACAGCCATACGTTTGCGGTCAGCAGGGTCCCTACCGATGGGTGCATCGATGGCGCCCCGCTCAGGTACGATTTTACCCTTGACCAGTACAAGGTACATTTTTAATACCGAGCGGGATTTAAACTGCTCAACCAGGTTAAGCCTTGCCTTTTCATTCCTGGCAATGACCATCAGTCCCGATGTATCTTTGTCCAGCCTGTGCACTATACCCGGACGCGGGGAATCACCGAAGGTTGACAGGTCGGGGAAACGTTTCAGCATCGCATTTACCAGCGTATGGCGAGGATGGCCGGGCGCGGGGTATACGGTCAAGCCTGCCGGCTTGTTGATCACGGCCAGGTCAATATCTTCGTATATAACTTCAAAAGGGATATCTTCTGCAGCAACCTGCGCCGGCTCAGTAGGAGGAATGACGATTTCGATACGGTCATGGTACCTGAGTTTGGCGGCAGGGCGGGAGACCTGTCCATTTACCCGGATACAACCTTCTTCGATAAGCTTCTGCAGGTGTGAGCGCGTCAGTCCGATGGAGGATGCCGCCAGGTATTTGTCCAGCCGCACACCATCGGCTTCGACTTCAATAGTCTTTTTTTCCGGCTTCCGGTCCTGGCTCATGCTTTTTCCCGAACGTGCTTAATGCAACTACTGCCAGCAAGATTGCCCCGGTGGTAATGGCAGAATCAGCTACGTTGAAGGCCGGCCAATAGAAGCTGTCCCAAAGCCTCACATAGATAAAATCGGTCACATGCCCCAGCCTCAAACGGTCTATCAGATTACCCAGGGCGCCGGCAAAAATAAGGCTCAAGGCTATACCACCTGCCAGGCCAAGCTGTTTAAGGTAGCGAAAAAACAGCAGCACTACCACCAGTCCAGCCGCGGCTGCGATGCTCAGCAGGAAAGCCTGGTCGGTAAACAACCCGAAAGCCGACCCTGTATTCTGTACATGTACAATGGTCAGTTGTCCCATCGCAGGTAACGAACCGCCCAATGGTATATTATCACGGATCCACTGCTTGCTGAACTGATCCAATACGATAACTATGGCCACGATTACCAGGAAGATCAGGATATTCCACCACTTCCCTATGGCATGCGGTGTTTTCTTCATAGACTGTCTTTGCCCGCATGCATCACAATGAAGAGCCTGTTATCATTACTGTCCGACATATCTCAGCCGCTAATTCTAACTCAGGCACAATTACATAACAAGCTGGTCGAGCATGGACCGTACCTGCCTGATAGTATCGACCGACTGCCCCCTCCAGTGGTTATTGGCGAAAATAAATGTATTCTCCGCTTCCCGGCCTATCTGACCTATCCCGGGCATCCACCCGGCTAATTCGTCACTCCGGTATGTATAATCATACCGTTCCCACGCATGCTCGTGCTTCCACCACTTGGCAGCGTTGCGGCCGTGAAAGCGGATGTATCCGTTTCGCCCGGTCACTTCAACTACGGGCGGAAGCAACCCGGGAAGCTGCGGCTCATCAACGCAGCAAAAGGACACGTTGTTCTGCCTCATCCAATCAAACGTTCCCGGATTTAGCCAGGCCCCATTACGAAACTCGATAACCAGTGGTAATTCACCCATCCAGTCCCTCAACCTCGCCAGGTAGCCGCGGTTAGCGTTAATATAATTGAAGCTGTAGGGAAACTGCGCCAGGATACATCCCAGCTTCTCAGCCTCAATCAGCGGTTGTAATACCCGGATAAATGATTTACAGGCCTCCTCAGCATGTTCACGATTATGGGTTATCTCCCGGTTGGCCTTCACCGAAAAAAGAAATCCCCCGCCAGTTTTCCTGGCGAGGGATTCCATTGCAGACACGCCCGGTAGAGTGTAATAGGTTGAGTTCAATTCCAGCGCATTAAATTCCTGCGCATAATAGCTCAGCCAGTTCTTGCGCGGGAGGCCCGCCGGGTAATAAATACCGACCCAGTCATCGTAGCTGAAGCCACTCGTGCCGCAGTAAAACACATTACTCTATCCGCATAATAATCTGTGTATCTTAGCGGTCGATCAGGGCCAGGATACCCCACACGATAAGGAAAATACCAAGGATCCACTTGGCCATATCAAACCAGAATATAAGTAAAATACCGGCGATAATCGCCAAAACAGCTTTGGCCGTATTGCTCATAGAGAAATGCTTGCTTGCCATTAAATGAAACCCTCCTTATTAAAATGTACACGAAATGATAGTGATTTGAATTCGTGGTGTCAAACTACAATAAAGCGGCGGGCCTTTCGGCCCGCCGCTCTTTCAGCCAATTTATTATCCTGCTTAGACTTCGCGGAATTCGCCTTCCACCGTGCCTTCGTCCTTGGGCGGGGGAGGAGTTCCGCCGCCTGCTGAACCCGGCTCACCGGGACCTCCGCCCGGGGGAGGCGTGTTATGCTGATAAACGGCAGAACCGATTTTCTGCATGGAATCGTTGAGAGACTGAAGGGCGCTCTTTATATAGCTTATATCCGTCCCCTGCAGGGCTGAACGTGTGGCAGCGATCTTCCCTTCCACTTCGCTCTTAAGGTCGGCGGGGATTTTATCCCCGTATTCCCTGATAGTCTTTTCAGCAGAATACACGGTTGCTTCAGCTATATTCTTGGTCTCGACTTCTTCCTTTTTACGCGTATCCTCAGCCGCGTGCGCATCGGCCTCACGGCGCATTTTCTCCACCTCATCCTTGTTAAGGCCGCTGGAAGCGGTGATGGTTATCTTCTGTTCTTTGCCGGTGCCTTTATCCTGGGCGCGGACATTGAGAATACCGTTAGCATCAAGGTCAAAGGTCACTTCGACCTGGGGTACGCCGCGCGGCGCAGGCAGTATTCCGTCTAAAATAAACCTGCCCAGCGTCTTATTGTCCCCGGCCATCGGGCGCTCGCCCTGCAGCACATGTATCTCGACGCTCGGCTGATTATCGGCGGCCGTGCTGAATACCTGGCTCTTGGAAGTCGGGATAGTCGTATTCCTGGGGATCAGCGGGGTCATTACACCTCCCAGGGTTTCGATGCCCAGCGTAAGCGGCGTCACATCGAGCAGGAGTATGTCTTTCACGTCTCCCTTGAGCACACCGCCCTGAATAGCCGCACCCAGCGCCACAGCTTCATCCGGGTTGATGCCCTTAATCGGCTCCTTGCCGAAGAATTGCCGGACTAATTCCTGTACCTTGGGCATGCGTGTCTGTCCCCCCACGAGGATGACATCGGTAATCTGTGCCGCGGTCAGTCCGGCATCGGACAGCGCTTTTTTGCACGGCTCGATACTGCGCTCAAGCAGGTCAGCCGCCAGTTGCTCGAGCTTGGCGCGGGTCAGGGTTATATTTAAATGTTTGGGGCCAGATGCGTCGGCCGTGACGAAAGGAAGATTGATTTCCGTCTGACCGGTGGTCGAAAGTTCCCTCTTGGCTTTCTCAGCAGCATCTTTCAGCCGCTGCAGCGCCATCTTATCCTGCCGGAGATCGATGCCCTGCTCTTTCTTAAACTCGTCTATCAGGTAGTCCATGACCTTCAGGTCGATATCGTCACCGCCCAGGTGGGTATCGCCATTGGTTGACTTAACCTGAAAAGTGCCATCTCCAAGCTCGAGGATAGAGATGTCAAATGTACCGCCGCCCAGGTCATAGACAGCGATCATCTCCTCTTTTTTCTTATCCATGCCATAGGCCAGCGCCGAGGCTGTCGGCTCATTCACAATGCGGATAACATTAAGGCCTGCTATGGTGCCGGCGTCTTTGGTGGCCTGCCTCTGGCTGTCGTTGAAGTAAGCGGGGACTGTGATCACCGCGTCGGTGACTTTATCACCCAGGAAAGCCTCCGCATCTAATTTCAGCTTCTGCAGTATCATGGCGGAGATTTCGGCCGGGCTGTATTCCTTGCCCCCCATGATAACCTTGGCATCCCCATTAGATGCCTCGACTATCTTGTAAGGCAGGCGCTTGATGTCACCCTGCACTTCAGCATCCCTGAATTTCCGGCCTATCAGGCGTTTGATGCTGAATATGGTGTTCTCCGGGTTGGTGATAGCCTGCCGCTTAGCAAGCAGGCCCACCTGCCTTTCTCCCTTTTTATCTATAGCCACAACCGACGGCGTCAGGCGCTCACCCTCCCTGTTTGTAATGATGACCGCTTCGCCGCCCTCCATCGTGGCTACCAGGCTGAATGTTGTCCCGAGATCAATACCTACTGTTCTACCCATTTTATCCTCCTGTACTTTATATTGAATTCATTTATACTGGTTACATAACTAAATAATATTGCTGCATCACTGCTTGCCGTCTCACGGATGCTGCGTCTTCCTCCTGATTTCCCCTGCCTACCGCAACCTGCGATGCCCTAAGTACCTTGTCCTTCATAATATATCCCTTCCTGTGCTCAGAGATGACCGTCCCTTCTTCTCCATCCTCGTAGGTAACAGCCTCGTGAAGATTGGGATCAAAAGGTTTGCCCACGCATTCAATCTCGATGCATCCATGCGCCCTCAACGCGTCCTGCAACTGGCGTTGAATTATACGGAAACCTTCGACCCAGGTCGAGCCGCTATATTGCGGGTCCACCATGGTAAAGGCACGCTCCATATCATCTATGGCCGGTAAAATCGACCTGATCAGTTCAGCATTCGACCATTTCAACGATTCCTGTCTGTCCTGTTCGTTCCTCTTTTTCAAATTCTGGTAATCTGCCCGTGCTCTCTGAGCATCTGCCAGGTATTCAGCAGCTTTTTTCTTTTCCTCTAAAAGAGCTTCCTTGAGGTCCTCGATGTTTTCATTTTCCTGGGTAACGGGTTCCTCTGCCAAAATATCCTCCTACCTGGATAAATTACCTGTTAATCGTCGCGGCAAACCCTGGCAACAAGCTCACTTAACAGACCGGAAATATAATTTACGGCCGAAATAGCTTTAGAGTAGTCCATCCTCTTGGGACCGATAACTCCAACCGTACCACGGGCCTGGTCGGGTACGCCGTAATTGCTCACGACAAGGCTTAAATCGTGCAGAGACGATTCACGGTTTTCTCCGCCTATGATGACCCTGACGCCATCTTCCGTAACCTGCCAATCAATAACCTGCTTTAACCAGCCTTTGGCCTCTAAAAGCTCAAGTACGCCAAGCATCCTTTCCCTCTGCACGAACTCCGGTTGACCCAGCATCAGCCGCAAACCCTCAAGATATGAATTGTCATATTCAATCATATCTTCACTGGCCATTATGTCCGATATTGTGCCCAGTATTTTTTTCTCCAAGCTGTGATAAATCTAATTTTGTTACCTGCTATCTGCTTTCGCGTTTTACCGGTATATTCCCGGTTAAATTTAACAGCGGTATCGCCTAATTGCTGCTGGCTCACCGTCTCATTAAAGCCCAGAGTCTGACGGCGCAGCACCGCATTGCTTAATATAAGCACCATCATCGCCATATACTGGTTCATCTCCACCAGTTCGATATGCTTGAACTTGCATTCTACAGATTTCGGGAATGTCACAATGGCAGCGTTGCCTACAAGTTGAGACATAGCCGTAGCAGCGATTTTCAACAGCCGGTCATATTCATCAACAGCAGCGTCCATCAACTGGCGGATACGCTTTTGGTCATCGCCGGGCAGACCTGCCTGTCCCGAGATCGTTTCCACGTAGAACCTGTATCCTTTATCCAGCGGTACGCCGCCGGAAGAAGTGTACGGCCTGGTAATATAGCCTTCCTCCTCCAGAGAAGCCATGTCATTGCGTATCGTAGCAGGGCTTACCCCCAGGCTGTAATGGCGCAGAATAGCCTCTGATGCCACCGGCGTAGCCGTGGCAATGTATTCACTTACTATTATTTTTAAAACCGAGTCCCGTCTTTTAAAGGCAGCCTTGCTCATTTTTTAGCACTCTCCGCTTTAGACTGCTAATTTACTATATAATGTAGCACTCCGGCAATAACAAGTCAAAACAATATAAACATCAGGGCGGCTGCGTGCAGCCGCCCTGATATCATCAACTTGTTAAGTATCATTTATGCTTATTTTGCTGACGCAGTTACCTCTAAGAACAGCATCTGTCCACTGTACATTTTGTGCAAGATTATTGCCGTTATAAGGTTTCATAAAACGGGCTTCCACCTGGAACCTCTCCAAGCGGTTATCCAACATCATTGATCAGCTCCGGCGTCACATCCTACTCATCCTGTGCCTCGTTTTTGCCATAACCTGCCGATCTTGTAATGGGCCTCCACCCACGACATTAAACCCAGGCATTGTACCGATCGGCCAGCTAAAGTGCCATATCTGGAATATACCAAGGCCGGTTACAGAATCAAACGGATCATCTCCCACGACTTTCCTGCCAATGAAGTTTCAGCCTTGCCTGCTTTATATCCATCCCGGTAAGTGGGAAATATGTTGAAGCTGAAAAATGCACGGTATCCAACATTTTTATCATCGTCGCCTGCCTTGAAATAGCTGGTGTCCTTGTCGCCCTCAGATGTAACAGTGCCGCTCTCCTTGGGCACCATATTGAAAGTCTGGACACCGCTTGGGGCAGCCACCGGTATGACTATCTCCTGCCTGGTCTCGGCGCCCTTGCCGTCACCGGCTATTACGAAAACGCTGTAATTACCGCCTTTGCTGGGTGAAGTCCAGGAAACCCTGTTGCCTTCACCGCTCAGGGTACCGTCCCTGGCTTCCCATCTGTATTGCACGGAATCCCCATCCTGATCGCTGGCAATGCAAGTCAGGGTTGTCCGCGACGCAAATTGCAGCGCAGCAGGATCCGCGGTCAGGCTGGTAATAGTCGGGGGATGGTTCGCGCTGACCGTGATTTGTACGGTAGACTGTTGTGTTCCGCCTTTGCCATCGTCAACTGTAAGTTTAATCTCATAAGTACCGAAATCTTTGGGTGCACGCCAGGTTGTGTTGGCCCTGCCGTTTTCGACAAATTCCCCCCCGTAGCTGTCCATTTAAAATTGATCATGTCCCCGTTAGGATCGGAAACCACGCTCTGTAAATTTACGGTACCCCCGGGATAAGTCTGGTTTTGTGCGGCCGTTAAAGAAGCAATAACGGGTGGCAGGTTACCTGTGGGGGCTGCAGGGGTTGCGGGCGCCTGATTGGCCACCTGTACGCAGGCTACCGTTAAAATCAGGCTGACCACAGTCAACAATATTGCCGCATGCAGTATCTTGCTTTTATCCATCTCAAACCTCCTGTACTTTTTTACATTTTACGGTGCAAAGCTTATCAGCAATATGAGGTCCGGCCACTCGATATAATCAATGGAATTATTGGCATTGCTGGCTTTATAGAACAGCGCTTCCAACTGAAGCCTGCTGGCACCCGCGGCTACCAGATTGGTGATTTCAGCCGTAACGTCAACTTCATTGGGGGCTGAATTAAACAGCGCCCCGGCGCTGTAGAAATTGTCACCGGTAATGTTGTAATCGGGCAACCCCTCGCCGTAATTAACCTTCCAGAGCCTGAGTCCGCCCAGGCTATTGAATGGGTCGCCTGTGATATTTCCCGGACCAAATTTCAATTTTGCCAGCCTTACATTGGTCCTGTTTAGCCCGAAAATATCAAAGCTGAAAAAAGCGCGGTAGGTAAGGTTTTTCTCATCATCGCCTGCCCTGTACCTGGTGGTATCCTTATCGCCGGTCGAGGATACCGTTCCGCTTTCGGGCCTGACCTGCTTGATGGTAATCTCATTGCTGGATGGTGAAACTTTGACCGTAATTGTCTGCTTCGACTCCGCGCCTTTGCCGTCGCTAACCGTACAGGTGATGCCGATATCGCCATTCTTGTTGGGCGATATCCATGATACCTTATTACCCGACCCTGAAATGGTCCCGTCAGCGGCACTCCAGCTATATCGGACGATATCACCATCAGGATCGTTAGCGACGCAAGTAACGGTGGCACTTCCGCCGGGCAGAACAGTTTGCCGGTCCGATGACAGGCTGGTTATGGCAGGAGCCCTGTTATTGGATACCGTAATTGAGGTCCGGGCCTGGGCCAGGCCTCCTTTGCCATCTTCCACCGTCAAGGTTATCTCGTAGACACCGCTTTGCGACGGCGCCTGCCATATGTTATTTTGCCCGGATCCCCCGAAACCTCCACCGCTCGCTGACCACTTGTAATTCAAAGTTCCGTTCCCCGGATTAATTACCGAACTTTCAATAGCGATCGTTCCTCCGGGGATAGTCTGATTCTGCACAGGATTTAAACTCTGGATGCTAAGTTGCTGATTGCCCTGTGGCGCCGCGACTTTTACACACGAGACCAGGCCAAACGACAACAGCACCAGGGGAATTAATACAAATACGAGGACTCTTCTTCGATCCATTTTTACTCTATCCTCCTCCCTGAATTTTGTAAATGCAGTATAATCAAATTACCCTGTAATGACAATCTGAACAATATTCATTTTGCCGAACCTGTTATCCCGTAATCCCGTGCTTTCCAGGCATCCGGCGATGTCAATTGCGCACTGAAATTCCATATTTCCCCGGGCTCGAGAAACCCCCTGGATGTCGATGCGGTTCCAATTATATTCTTCTGGTCGTCATAGAATGTAACTTCTATCACAGGGTTATCGATAGGTACCTTGCTAGCTATTCCTGGCCGCCCCGGAAACTATCGCTACGCTCTTCGTGCTATTCAGATCACCCGTGAATTGCCGCACGCTAAGCTGATGGCTGATTATATCCAGGCCGGCGTTTGTAGCGCAGGCCATACACGGCAGTACTAATAAAACAACCTGCAGCAATAGCCAGTAACGGTATCTACGTGAACCTGTAATCATATTGACTGCAAGTATATACGAACCCCGCATTCCCCACAATATGCGCCGATTTCTATTTACTGAACGTCGATATGCTGTATTTGCCCACTTTCCACGCTTCCTGCCCCTTGAGCTCAACACTGAAATTCCAATCCTCACCGGGCTCCAAACGTTTGCAACTGCTCGAATATACATCCAGCTTATTCCCCTCGAAATCGTAGAATGTCACACTGACCCCGCAATCTTCCAAAGGCCAGGCGCCGGTGTTCCTGGCTACTCCTTTTACGACGGCAACGCTCTGCGCCGCATCGGTTGTATACTCGGATACTACTATATTGTGCTCAATAACCTGAAAGCCCGTTCCGGATGTGCATCCCGTAATACCTGCAAGCAATAATAATCCAACCAAACACGCCCGGCATTTAAAACGCACTTTACCTGTTACCTGCAACATTTGCTGGGGTCGCGCACAATAACAGTAACTGTGACTGTCTTATTAGCCGAGTTGCCGCGGCCATCGTCCACCGTGGACATAATATGAAAATCACCATAGGTCCTGGGAGCTTCATATGTAATCTTTGTCGCGTCGCCGGCAGGGTCTTTAATGATTGTGCCATTGTCACATGCCCAACTATATTTCAATGCGGCGCTGTCCGGGCTGCTGGCAGAGCAGGTTACAACAGTATTACCCAGCGGATAAAGAGTGGGGTGCTCGGCAACAAGCGATGAAATAAGCGGTGCATGCGCATTAATACTTGCGGCAGCACATCCTACAGCCAAACCGGCAAGCATAACCGTTAACAAGAGTACAAGTAAAGGTTTATAAATCTTCAAAGCGATCTCCCTGCAACATTTAATAAATCAAACGTATATATGATAAATTTGGCCGTGTTTTTTAGCAAATTGAGTTTGT
The DNA here is from genome assembly GCA_963752975.1 of uncultured Chloroflexia bacterium. Classification (GTDB taxonomy): domain Bacteria; phylum Chloroflexota; class Dehalococcoidia; order GIF9; family UBA5629; genus CAIMUM01. Next base: position 127,046 of record CAVWAG010000013.1, on the reverse strand, counting down.
GAAATCCGCTCCTGTTAATGTATGCTTTATACAAATAATGAACGAGGTTTGCCATGTCCGACTTTCAAGCTAAAATCGAAAACCTTCTGAAAAGAACAGCCGCAAATAATATCTGGAGGCAGAGGGAATGCATCAACCTGATACCCTCCGAGTCGAGCCCGAGCCTTTTGGTGAAGCTGTGCGAGATATCAGATCCGGCCGGCCGTTATGCCGAACACCGGACAATGAAGGGCAAGGAAATCTACTTTTACCAGGCAACCGATTTCATCCGTGATGTCGAAGATGAACTGAGAAAAGAACTTCAGCTTTATTTCGGCTGCAGCAATATAGAATTGCGCCCCATCAGCGGCAACATGGCCAACGAGATTGTTTTTAAAGGCATCGTCAAATACCTTAACCGCGAAAAACCCAAGAACCAGCCTTTGCGCAAGATGCGCGCCGTTATCAACAACGACCTTACCAAGGGTGGCCACCTGAGCGCACAGCCGATGGGCGCCCTTTTCAATTTCGTTGCCGATAACCTTGAGACGGGACGGGAGAACGTCTATCACTTCCCGGTTCTGCAGGATAACCCCTATAAAGCTGATACAGGCAAGCTGGGTGACCTCATACAATCCGTGAAACCGGAACTAATCATTTTCGGCAAAAGCATGTTCCTATGCAAAGAACCGGTAAGTTTCGTTTCGGAAATAGTCAGCAAAATGGACCCGCGGCCCATTCTGATGTTCGACATGGCACATGTGCTCGGCCTCTATGGCGCCTTTCAGTCACCATTCGCGGAGGGCGCCGATATAGTGACAGGCAGCAGCCATAAGACTTTCTTTGGACCGCAAAGAGGCATTGTCGCCGGAAACATTAAACAGGGAGAGGGCCTTGAGAAACTCTGGATAGAGATCAAGAGCCGTGCTTTCCCGGGTTCAACCAGCAACCACCACCTCGGCACTCTGCTCGGACTGCTGCTGGCCACATATGAAATGAACGAATTCAAACAGGCTTACCAGGAGCAGGTAATTACGAACGCGAGGGCCTTTGCCAGGGCGCTTAATAACCTGGGCATAAAAGTTGAGGGTGCTGCTGCTGAAGGCTTTACTGAAACACACCAGGTGGTCATCCGTGTCAGGCAATACGGTTTGGGTGAAGACATTGCCCGCAGGCTTGAAGATAACAACATAGTTACCAACTACCAGGCACTGCCGGATGATGACAGCTTCATTGGCTCCAGCGGCATCCGGATGGGCACGCAGGAGATGACGCGCTTCGGCATGAAGGCGGCAGATTTCGAGAAGTTGGCGGAGTTAGTGGCTGATTGCATTATATCGAATAAACCGGTAAAGAATAACGTGAAGAAATTGCGCGGTAATTTCCTGGCAATGCATTATTGCCTCTCCCCGGAGAAGTCTATCGGGTTGGCAGCCGGGGTTTTATCCTCCATCCTCCCCGGGGACCCATATCTGAACAAATTTGCCGACAATTTGAAATCCCTGGCCGGCAAGTGATATACCCGGACGCAACTCCTCCTGACCGGGCGGCTTGGCGCGGCGTTTCCTGATGATAATTGCCGGCAGCTACACTTTTAGCGTTAAGAAATAGCCGGCGCTATTGAACCAGTACATTGAGCTTGAAGGTCTGTACAGCCTTCTCGCCACCCTGCCAGTTCCTGCTGTATTCAAGATATACAGTGCTTGTGCCCAGTCCAATGGCATCAAAGGTCCAAACGGCATTTCCCGGGACGCCTACCATGCCCGTATTAGCCGGAGCTACGAATTTATAGCTTTTCTGTTCAAGTACACGGGGGTCGCCGATCTGCGCTTTCTCAGACCACTGGAAACCGGTAGTGGGATTGGAGCAGAGTGTCACCACAACTTTACTGCCCATCTTGACGCTGACATCCTGAACGATGTTGGCCTGCGCGGAAAACTGGTCACATGTCACAGTAACGGGAACTTCTGCCGTAACGGCAGGCGCACATCCACACACTACAAGCAGGACGAGCATTAAACCTAATGCAATTGTACTTTTAGCCATATCTTCCTTACCTCCTCAATTACATACCTGTAATATTCAGGCTATTTTAAACTGAAATGCCAGAGTTTTCAATAAACCGGTACCGGATTTTATTTTTCTTGACAACTGTAAATGCCAAGAATACAATTTGCCAACAATCGTACCGTAATATGTCTGCAAATTGAAAAATAACTGGCAGGTCAGGCCGGGTGACAAATTCGGCCGACCTAAAAGACTTAAAATCCGGCCTTTGCGGCGCGTCCTGCGTACCACGCATCTGTTCAGCATTGCTTACGGTGATGTAGGATCATCAATTTACTATGCGCTGGGTGTTGTCGCCCTGGCCGCCAGCGGCGCAACTCCTTTAGCTCTCGGGCTTGCGGGCATAGTCTTCGTATTTACCGCTCTATCTTACGCGGAAGGCACCGCGATGTTCCCCGAATCCGGCGGGTCGGCCAGCTTTGCACGCCACGGTTTCAATGATTTCACGGGATTCGTAGCCGGCTGGGGGTTGATGTTCGGTTACATAGTAACCATCGCTATTTCATCATTCGCTATCCCGTCATACCTGGGCCTGTTTTGGGCGCCGCTAAAAGCATCCCCGGTCGTGATGACAACTTGCGCCATGCTGATCGTTGCTTTCTTGATGACCATAAATGTCATCGGCGTTAGAGAATCGTCCCTCTTAAATATCGCCCTGGCCATCCTGGACCTGGCCACGCAGTTGCTTTTAATTGTACTGGCGTTACTATTTTTCTTTAACCCGCAGATCATTATCGAGCGCGTTTTGAACTACTGGCCTTCACCTCAGGATATGCTCTTCGGTATAGCTATTGCCGCCATTGCCTTTACAGGACTGGAGACCATATCGCAAATGGCCGAGGAAACCAAGCGGCCCGAGGTGCGCGCACCCCGGGCACTGATCATAATGACCATAGTTGTACTGCTTGTTTATGCTGGGATTTCCGTTTCAGCTTTCTCCACGATGACTCCAACCGAACTGGCACAGAACTGGTCAACCGACCCGATAGCTGGTATCGCCAGCAAACTTTCACTGGGAATGGTCCCGGCAGACATGGCAGCCAAATTTTTCCATACCGAAGCTCACCAGGTAGTATTCACCTGGATACTTGCAGGTATACAGCGCACACTCCCTGTTCTGGTAGCTGTACTGGCGGCAACCATCCTCCTGATAGCCACCAATGCGGGACTGCTTGGCATCTCCAGGCTGGCATTCTCGCTGAGCAGATTCAAGCTGGTGCCTGAGATAATGGGCAGTGTGCACCACAGGTTCAAAACACCTTATTTTTCCATCATCTTATTCTCCGGTATCGCCATCGTTTTGCAGTCACCCGGATTCTTTGTCCCCAATATGTACTCAAACCTGGGCGGACTTTATGCTTTCGGTTCCATGTTGTCGTTTGCAATTGCGCATGCTTCAATACTGGCGCTGCGCGTGAAGATGCCGGAAATCGAAAGGCCTTTCAAATTGGGGTTGAACATCAGGTTCAAGGGACGTGACCTGCCGCTGACCGCCATATTGGGCCTGCTTGGAACCATCGTAATCTGGATAGTAGTGGTTATAATGCAACCGTATAGCCGCTGGATCGGGTTCGCCTGGATGGGCGTCGGTGTATTTATTTACTGGTACACGCACAGGCAGGGTAAAGCGGGCAACGATAAGACAGCCAGCAATGCAATTGAAACTGCAGTTTCATCGTGATTGGATTAACGTAGATAGCCACACTATAATGGTAACTGATGATTATGGACATTGACAGGATATTAGTTGCAGCGCGCGGCAACGGAGTCGACCAGGTAGCTGTGGAATTGGCCTGCAAGATTGGAGGAAAATCGAAGGCTAAAATATATATCGTTTATGTCCTTGAGGTTAACCGCAGCTTACCGGTCGATGCTATAATAAGACCTGATATCGAGGCCGCCGAAAAGGTACTGCTCGAAGCTGAAGAGTATGCGCAGGCACATGATTTCGAAGTCGAAACGGAGATTATCCAGGCGAGGGATGTCGGCCCTGCGATAATTGAGGTTGCCCGCCAAAACAACGTTGATCTCATAGTAATGGGCATGAGCTATAAAAAGAGATTTGGCTCTTTCACCATGGGCAATGCCGTTCCGCACGTTTTAGAAGAAGCGCCCTGTAGAGTATTGATATGCCGGGAACCGAAAGCTTAAAACACAATAAACTTGTGATTGTTATCATGGGTTGCGGCCGGGTAGGCGGCAAACTGGCCTCTATGCTGGATGCCGCAGGACACAGGGTAACCGTGCTTGATATAGACGGCTATAGCTTCAGAAGGCTACCTCCCACTTTCAGCGGGACGGCCCTCATCGGCAATGGGACGGATGAAGATATGCTGCGCAAGGCAGGCATCGAGGGAGCCAGCGCCTTCATAGCCCTGACACAGGGTGATAACCGTAACGTCATGGCCGCGCAGATAGCCAAGCACGTGTTCAAGGTGCCCAGGGTGATATGCCGTATCTACGATCCCCTGAGAAAGGATATCTACGAGCAACTGGGTCTGGAATCCATCAGCCCGACCGAGGTCTTCGCGGACCTGCTTTTCAACAGGCTGGAGAATGTTAAATAATGGCTAAATCGCTGTATATTGTTATCGTGGGCGGCGGCAACATCGGTTATTACCTGAGTAAGGCGCTGTTGAACCAGGGACATGAGGTACTGATAATAGAAAAGGATGTGCGGAAATGTGAGCGGCTGGAAGATGAACTGGGCAGTTGCTGCATGAGGGGAGACGGATGCGAGACGGCCGTATTATCGGAGGCGGGACTTAACAGGGCGGATGTTTTAATTGCTACGGCCAGCCAGGACGAGGATAACCTGGTTTCATGCCAGGTTGCCAAGCACCGCTTTAAAGTACCGCGCACTATAGCGCTGGTCAACAACCCGATAAACGACAGGATATTTAAGAAACTCGGAGTAGATGCCACGATATCGGTAACCAACACGATACTGGAGCATGTTGAACAGGAGATACCGGCGCACCCCTTGATTCATCTTCTGACCATGAGCGGGCAGATGGAAGAGGTCGTGGAGTTGCTCATCACCAGGGACTCTCCCTCAGTCGGCAAATCAATTGGTCAGATAAGGTTGCCGGCAGATACTACCATCGCCTTAGTTATGCGTGAAAACGAACGACCGAGGATACCTGATGCCTCCACAGTTCTCAGGGAAAACGACCGTGTAATCGCGCTAACCACAATGGACAGCGAAAAAATCCTTGAAAAGCTGTTGCTGAGCTAAATCCCTATACTGGCAGCCGCGGCAACCCCTCTTTCAACTTCTCATAGGTGGTTTTCAGCCCCTCGGATATAACCCGCGTATCTGCCACCACAGACATAAAATTATGGTCCCCGTTCCACCGCGGCACGACGTGTGTATGTATATGGCCTTCCAATCCCGCTCCGGCAACCTTGCCAAGGTTCATGCCGAGATTAAACCCGACGGGTTTAATCTCGGCAGTCAGCAGCCTGATGCATAGCTGCATGAGCCCGATATGCTCATCAGCCTCCTTAGCATTAGCTTCCGTCAGATTGCCTATGTGGCGGTAAGGAGCAACCATTAAGTGACCCGGCGTATAAGGATAGGCATTTAAAATTACGAAGTTGTATTTGCCGCGGTACAAAATATAATTGGCTTCATCTCTCTTTTCTGCCGGTTTATCGCATAATATGCAGCCTTTATCTTTACCTGCCTGCAGTATGTATTGCATTCGCCAGGGCGCCCAAATTTTCCTCATCTCGGGAATACCTCGATATATTAATTTTCATCATTGTAGCACGATTATTGACTTTACCGCTCAACATTGATATCTTTGTCTTAATTGCGTATGTCTCCGGTTGATATTAGTTACTTCGCCCGCGGCAATATTTCGGGAAGCTTCAAGAAGGAGATTTCCGAAGTCCTTAACGACTGTTATCAGCATTTTAGTCAGCGGGTACCCTACAAGATCGAGGTCTATGCATTCGATAGCGAAGAAAACCTCAATAGCTTCCTGCGCGAGGAAAAGTTCAAGCTGGGCATGTCCTTCAATACTGTCGACGATGCCTCAGCCTGTACATACGAGGTGCTGCGTGGCTATCCGCGGCTGTTGATATGCAACGAACGCACTGTCCAAATACAGCAAGCTGGCCAGGGCCGGCGCGATCCGGCACGAGGTTGCGCATACGGTTCTGCATGGTGCGCTTGAATACAGCATCTTTCAAATACCTGAGGACTGCCGGCATACGGCTACGGTAAAAGGAATCGAAAATGATAAGCTGGAGGAGATATTCTTCCAGCTTTCACTGGGGGTAAAAGACTACGAAGCAACCCGGTTATTGATCGCTAACGATTATATTCATTGCCAGTTCGCTTACGCACGGGAATGGATTCAACCAGCAGAGGATGACAAGGCCGCCTGGAGCATCTCACGGACGAGCAGGCAGACCCGGTTTGTCTATGAGAGCGCGCTGATGCGTCCTATCCTTTTCACTAACCCGTTGCTTTCACTGCCCAAATCGAAAAAGGTGCCGGCAGAAGAGCAGTTGCAGCTTGGCGCTAAAATGGAGCAGATGATTTCTATGCTGGGTGAGGCTGAGGAGAATAAGGTTCTCAAAGTAGCCGAGGCAATCATTGAATGTATTAGCGAAGATACGCATAATAATATCGACGCAGCGTTCCATCAGCTTATCAACTTAATTTAACATTAGTCTAACCAGAGGCAGGTATCTATGAAATTCCACAATTCAGTCAGATTACAGGATAATGTTTATGGCTATATCTGGCAGGGCATGGGCAATAACTGTAACACCACGGTAATTACGGGAGTCCTGAAGGGGGATAAGCCGCATATCATCGTCGACCCCGGTCATATCACCAACGAAGCCGGGGAAGACTGTACAGGGAGCCTCGAACAGGCAATGACACAGGATAATATCAAAATGCAGGAGATCGGGTTGATAATCAATACTCACAGCCATCCTGATCACTGCCAATCAAATGAATTGATCATTAACCGGAGCGGGGCCCAGATAACCCTCTCGGAAGAAGAGGATAAATTCAGGAACACCGTCGGTGAGCGCATGTACACCATGTTCGGCATGAAACCGCCTCATTTCACCCCTCTCTTCTTCCTCAAAGAAGGTGAACTTGACCTCGGCAAGGATGGGTTCAAGATTCAGGTAATACTGACGCCGGGCCATTCACCGGGGTCGGTATGCCTGTATCTGCCGGACACCAAAATATTGATAACCGGCGATGTTATCTTTTATATGAGCGTTGGCAGGACCGATTTCCCGGGAGGCGACACACTGATGCTGAAAAAGAGCATAGACAAATTGGCGATTTTGGACGTAGAGTATCTTGTTCCTGGCCATAATACTGAACCCAATGGGATAATCCGGGGCAAAGACAGGATTAAGCGTAATTTCGAAGCGGTACAGATGTTTTTCTGAGCTGGTTAGCGACTATGGAACCCGACGAAAAAATACAGGCTGCCATCAGCAATACATTTGTGCTGCGCTTTCCCAGGCAGCAACTGGCAACCTTCGGCATTACCAACATCTATTACTACATGGTTACAGAACTGATGCCCGAAGTGAATGTAGTCAGGGAAGGCCGCGTTATAGCTGCAAGGCCTAAGATCATTACCCCCGCCTATCTTATGCACGTAGAAGGTTTCAGCGGTCCGGCGCGTCGCTATATACAGATGGCAGCAGACCAAAATCCCCATGAGCCGGGTATTTTATACTCCTATAAAAATGAATTCGGCGAAATGAGTGTGGTCGCTGAACCGCTGGGCAGCGTAGTGGATAATATCAACCGGCGCATAGATAAACAGAGCGATCCGCTCAGCACTATCATCAAAGGGGTTGAAGAGATGTGGGATGTTTCCCTGATGAAATTTACTTTCGACCTTACCAGAAATTCTGCTCAGCGGAATTTTTCGGAACTATATGGCCTGGGAAGGTTCAATATTGACCGGAGCGGCGTGCCTGAAGATGCCCGTGAAAGGATAGAGGAACTCATGGATATGACCGCCAAAGATCCCTCCCACGCAGCGGAACTCGTAAGCGAATTGCAGCGCTGGGACCTGTGGGACAGCTACCAGGACCGCTTCCTGAAGCTTTTTAGAAAATTATGATGCGCGCTCGATATTTGCCCGCCTCGGCCAAAGCACCCCTCAATACAATATGATATCATTGCATACAGGAGCGATGATATGGCAAGAACATCTGAGAGATTTCCGGGGGTGGAATGGGTTGGCGATACGGGCATCTTTATAAAGATAGATGAAAAGAGATGTACGGGTTGCGGTAATTGCCTGAAAGTGTGTCTGGGTGGCTGTTTTGAGATAGAAAAGAAGCTGGCGAGGATTAGAAGCCTTGATGAGTGTATGGAGTGTGCTTCATGCTGGTATGTCTGCGGGGAAGAGGCGATAGATTTTTCCTGGCCGCCCGGTGGCACCGGGTACAGGAGCGATTGGGGATAAAATAATGCAACAGGAATACGATGTAGTCGTTATTGGGGCGGGATTTGGCGGTCCCGTAGCGGCTAAAAAGTGTGCCGGTGCCGGACTGAAAACGCTCTTGTTAGAAAGGTCGGAAAATCCCGGGGATAAGGTTGTTTCGGGGCTGACTATCCCGATTTATGGCTTTCTATTTGGCCCTCCCTTTATAAGGGACGGCAACCCGCCCATAGAGAGGCCGGTAGACGGGATAAGAAATTATGTTATCTATGATGTAAAAGCCGGAGAAATTGAGATAGTTGAAATGCGGATACCCATGCCGCTGTCGCCGATATTTGCCTTTGGTTACAACGCTTATTGCAAACCTTTTTGCACCTGGGAGGCGGAACAGGCTGTTAATGCCGGGGCTGAGTTAAGAACACGCACCACTGTAACAGATTTTATAAAAGAGGATGGGTATATTAAAGGTGTCGTAACCGATAGTGGGGAGACAATAAGGTCCAGAATTGTGATAAATAGTGAAGGATCGCAGGGAATACTTGCGGTCAAGGCAGGGGTAAGGGGCAAATATCCGCCCCAGGCAATTTCCCTGGCTGATACTTATGACTATGATTGCCCGAAGGAGGTTATAGACAGGGTTTTTGGACACACATTGCGATTCTGCTGGGGATTCGACGAAATGAAGATTGCTCCGCCTCTTGGCCATGGCAACGGGCTTATGAGCTGGCCTTATAGAAATAGCATCCACTGGATGCAGGATCAATGCCTGGCGATGGGTGATGGCCAGGTGCCAAACTTGAGACGGCTATTTGATGAGTATCACGAAAATATTACCACGCAACTCCCCTGGTGGAGGGACGAGATCGCACCCAGCGCCAAATTGAGGGCGAGAATGTGGGAAGGGTTCGAAATATTTGTCGGCCTGGATGATAGATTGCGGAACATGCCCAATTACACGGACGGCATGATACTTGTGGGAGACGCAGCCGGGCTTGAAAGCACTGGGCTGTGTGACGGTGTTCCAACCGCATGGTTTTCAGCCGATATAGCCGCTGATGTAGCTATTGAGGCAATAAGGGCCATGGATTTTTCCGCTAAATTCCTCGGGAGATATAACCAGAGGATAAAAGCCCACACAATAATCCAATGGGCAATTACCAATAAGGGCAGGTGGAACCTGCGTAAAGCCCAGGAAAGCCACGGCCGCAAAGAATTGAGGGCACGGATAAATCATCAATTCGGACCCGGCATCCTGACACATGCCGGTACGCCCCTGGTAAGGAGCCTCCTTGATGCGATCAGGAAGGACCCGCTGGTAATTATGAAATGGGCAAGGATGTTTCCGAGGTATTATTATAATTGGGAGCATGAGTGTTCAAGCGCGGATAGCCTCCCGGTTGGTAAGCAAAAGAAAAGGTCCTCCGGGATTGGTTGGGTACTTTTTGATTCTCTGGTTATACTGTTCAGCCCTATTAACTGGGCCATTGCCTGGCTGCTGGAACCTCTTGCCGGAGCGGTTAATCCGCTGATCAAGGTGTTCCGTCCCGTAGTTGAGCTTGGCTTACGTGTTTCAATTAAGATGGAACCCCTGTTCAGCCCCGCAACCCGGTGGATGATCGATTCCGTCAAGCGGGCTGATCCCTCAACTTTTAGCGTATCAAAATAAAAAGCCTGCTCTCAATGCCCTATATCTTGATTGACATTATTTCCGGAGAGTTATATATTAGTCACGCCTGCTTAAACTTGAGTTTACGGGTGGCCGGGTGAGGCAAATGAATCAACGGCGGTCTAATATTGAAATTATCAGTGAAATGCTGCGGATCGGGGCTGACGGAGCAGGCAAGACCGAGATAATGTACAGCGCCAATATGAGCTACCGGCAGTTGCAGAAATATCTCAAATTTATGGTATCACAGGGACTGATAGACAAAATTGAAGTAGACAACCCGTCCATTTCCTTCCGCGTTACGGAAAAGGGACACGGGTTAAGGCAAAGCATTGAGACCGTGCTCGAGGTATTGAATTTCAAAGAACCTGAAGATAATTAAAACTGGAGGAGATGCGTATGACGGAAAAGAGGATGCTGATACTTGATGCGGGAACCGTGCAAAAGATCGAGGAAAACCGCGGCGATATGAGCGTCTCCGAATTCATCAATTTTGTAATTGACAGCCACTTCGAGGAGACCGCTGCACCGCATCAGAAAGATCTTGTGACCAAAGAGGAATTCCAGCATTTTGAAGAGGGTATCCGGGACCTGCTGCGAAGCTTCCTGGAATTTTTCCTCAGCTATGGCCTTGAACTGGGCAAACAACCCACTGACGGCGAATTGGACAAGCTAAGTTTTAAGCTGCAGGGGTTGAGCAAGACCATCAAAGCTAAGAAACTCTGATCTTTATTGTCTTTTCCGGCTTTCTTTCTCTCCGTTAACCCCCTTTACATTCGTATCAGATAGAACTGTCTTCTAGAACATAAACACTTCCCAATCACGTTCATTCGTGCCATAGTTAATTTATGCACATTTGTGGGAGGTGTATCTATGCCTACTGTAAAAGAGTTGCTGCGCACAGGCCGTAAGGAGGAACTCTGGCAGAGGTGCTGCGGTTTTCTCGATCTCAGCACTGAACAATTCATGTCCATCCAGAAAAGGCTTCTTCTGGAGCAAATTGAACTGCTCAATGCCTGCGCGATTGGGAAAAAAATTTTCAAGAGCACCATACCCCAGGACTTGGACGAATTCAGGAGGAGGGCTCCGCTAACCACGTACCAGGATTACTGTCCCGAGCTGAGCGAAAGAATGGATGACGCCATGCCAATTAAGCCTTTGCTCTGGCAGCATACATCGGGCAGGTCTGCTGAGTACCCCTTCAAATGGGAAAACATAAAGTGGATGCCGGTAACCCAGAGGATGTGCGAAGAATTAGCTGCAATCGGGGCAGGCCTTGCCATATTGGGAAGCTGCAAGCATAAGGGTGACGTGTCAGCCATGAAGCGCGGGGCTAAATTTATTTACGCGGTTGCTCCCAGGCCCTATACGTCGGGAACGTATGCCTATATAGCTACAGAGGAAGTTGAAGGCATCAGCATGCCTCCTTTGGAGATTGCGGAAAAACTGGATATTGAAGAACGCATCGCCTTGAGCTTCAAGCAAGCCTTATCACAGGGCCTGGATTACTATTTTGGTGTTTCGGTAGCCCTGGTGGCCATCGGTGAGAAAATCAATCAACGCATGGGCAAGGTCAATATTAAATCAATGTTATCCCAACCGAGAGCTTTAGCCAGGTTGGCAAAGGGTTTAATCAAAAGCAAGTTGGCGGGACGTGCACTTATGCCCAAAGACTTATGGACGGTAAAGGGCATCTTAAGCAGCGGCACCGATGCCACAATCTTTAAAAATGTAATTAAAGATACCTGGGGTGTATACCCGCTGGATACTTATGTCAGCACTGAAGGCGGCACGATTGCCACACAGACCTGGGATTACGACGGCATGACATTTATCCCCAACATGAATTTTCTTGAATTCATCCCGGAAGCAGAATATGAGAAGTGGAAGGAAAACAGGTCTTATGTGCCCAGGACCATACTGCTTGATGAAGTGCAGCCAAACAGCAAATATGAACTCGTCATCACTAATTTCCACGGCGCGCCACTCATCAGGTACAGGACAGGAGATATCATCAAAATTACTTCACTGCGCAATAAAAAGCTGAGCATTGAGCTGCCACAGATGGAATTTGAGGGCAGAATGGACGATGTAATTGATATAGGCGGATTTGTCAGGCTGACTGAGAAAGTAATCTGGCAGTCTATCAGCAACACAGCTATACCCTACGTGGATTGGGTAGCCCGCAAGGAACAAAAAGAGGACAGGTCTTTCCTGCATGTGTATCTCGAACTGAAAGGTGATACCAGGCTGGCCGAAGATAGCATAGCACGTGCGATTTACGCCGAATTAAAAAAAATGGATGAAGAATTCCTTTACGGAAATGTCGAAACAGTGCTTAATACCATGCCGATAAAAGTGACTTTACTGCCAAAGGGAGCTTTTGAGAACCATATCAATTTACGACGTTCCCAGGGCGCAGACCTGGCACATTTAAAGCCACGTCATATAAATATCACGGATAAAGAGCTGGCCATTCTCGGTTCACCCGTCCCCACATCACCTGAAGCAGACCGGGTATACGTAGGAGCACCGGCAGCCAGCTGAGTTCAACAAGTCCACTTTGAGCAGGGCAACCACGTATGGTTGCCCTGCTTTCTTTTGCCCGGGCTGATAGGGCTCTCCTTATGTGCCATATTGCGGCTGAATCTTGACATTTGATATCTGCAGCCACATAATGGTCACAAGTACATATGTAAACTAATATATGAACATACACTCATTAATACCTCTCTTAGCAACCATAGCCTATATCCCGCTGATTATCATCCTTTACGCTAATCGTCCCTGGCAGCGCCAGAAACAGGTCTTCGTATTATTCCTCTTCTGCTGTCATGCTCTGGAGCTTCGGTGATTTCCTGTTCCGCAGTGATTTCTTGATCAACGAAAAAACTATAATCGCAAAAACGGTACTCTGTATCCTTACCTTCGGCGTTACACAGCTCCACTTCTTCCTGCGTACGTACTATGAGACAAAAAAGCCAGCGATCCCCATGGCTTATATCTTCATGGCTCTGGCCTTTATACTGATAATCCTGTTTATCCCTGAACATGTAATCGTTGGTAATGGCATTGTCCCGGTATATGGAATATGGATTTATCCCCTGGCAGGTTGTTATATGGTTCTGATAGGGCGCGATGTCTTCATTCTCATCAAGAAGCTTAGAAGTATTGTAGACCCTGTAGCGCATAACCAATTAATCTACCTCCTCGTATCTATATTTATTCCCATGATACTTGTAGCCTTTTCAATGAGCAGCTTAAGTCAGGAATATCCACTTGCCCACGTAGGCAATTTTATTACCGCCCTGCTTTTGACTTATACCGTTATCAAACATCAGTTACTCGATTTGCGTATTGTCCTGCGGCGAAGTTTGGCTATTACCTCCATGATCTGCCATCGGCATAGGCATCTACCTGTTACTGTATGTCATCGGGCATTTTCTCTTCCACTTCGATGTGATCAGCATAAACTTTTTACTGGGCATGGCCGCCGCCCTGTTGATTGCCTTCGTGATTTACCAGGTACGGTATATAGCCGTAGGCCAGATAGACAAATTGTTTTACCGTGATACCTACGAATACCGCCAAAAACTCAAAGACTTTACCGAGAACCGTATCAGGGGAATGCTCAGCCTCGATGAAATGGGCAATGAGTTGTTAAACCTGCTGTGCGGCGCTATCAGGTGCAAGCAGGCATACTCTTTTGCTACCCCGTGAGGATAACGGTGATTTTTTGTCCGTTTTTCGATTGGTGGTACACAAGCTGGATTGCCTCTATCGGTAAAAAACGATAGCCCGATAATCCAGTGGCTGCAAAAGACGAAAACATATCTGCCCAGGGACAGACTGGATATAGCTCCCGAATTCAAGAGTTTATGGAAAGAAGAACTTGAATCTATTGCCCAACTGAATATCCAGATGTTCTTGCCGGTGATCAGCAGAAATAACATTATAGGCTTGCTGGCACTGGGCGAAAAACAGAATAAACACGGGTATTCGCTGGAAGACATTAACTATACCGAGAGAATACTCAACAATACCGCCACCAGCATTGAGAAAGAATACCTGCAGGACCAGCTGAGAAAACGTGAACAGGAACTTTCACTTATAAATCAATTGGCCAGTGTAATTTCCTCCAGTTTGGATATAAAAGAGGTATATGACGCCTTTGTCGGCGAGCTTAAAGAATTTATCGAGGTTGATTATGCGGCGATTGCCCTGGTGGAAGGTGACAACATATATTTTGCCGCCGTATCGACACAAGTCGGTTCCGCCTGGCATACCGGAGAAAAAATCCCCATGCGCGGCACGGGAACGGAATGGGTTTATCTGAATAGGAGGCCTTTCTATGAGCGTGACCTTACCAAACGCAAACGATTTTGGACAGGCGAAGAATATATCAAGCGGGGACTGCGGTCGGTACTATACCTCCCGCTTGTAAACAAGGGGGAAGTCATAGGTGTGCTGATCATCGGCAGTAAAAATGTTGCAGCCTATAACACGGAACAGAGCATGTTGCTGGAACACCTGGCTTCGCAGATAGCCGCTCCGATTGAAAACAGCCGGCTTTTTACTAAATCTGAGGAAATAGCGCGAGTCGACGGCCTTACAGAGTTATTTAACCGGCGACATTTTGACGAAAGGATGCGTGAGGAAATAGCCCGTCACTCACGGTACGGGGATACGCTTTCCATGCTCCTCATCGACATGGATAATTTTAAAAAATATAATGATACCTTCGGGCATTTAGCGGGAGACCGCATGCTGGTGCACGCGGCCGGCCTGGTCAAGGCTGCTACCAGGACTTCGGACCTCGTTTTCAGATACGGCGGAGATGAGTTCGCGGTTATATTGCCGAACTCGTCTACTATGGATTCTTTCAAAGTTGCGGAGCGCATGAGGGAGAATTTCGCCGTTGAAATGTCCGGCAGGCAGGTGGACATCACGATCAGCATAGGCGTGGCTTCCTGGCCTGGCGATGGTACAACACTGGACGAGGTATGTTATGCAGCTGACATGGCCTTATATTACGCCAAGCGCACGGGACAAAACAGGACATCAATCGCATCACGCACCCTTTTCTCTCTGAATGAACCCAACGTAAACGTTAATACGGAAGCTGAAGTTCTCAGCACCATTTACGCCCTGGCAGCGACACTTGAAGCGCGTGACAAGTATACGTACGGCCATTCGCGCCGTGTGAGCCGTTATGCCGTATCGTTAGCGGAAGCTTTAAATTTACCGCCCGAACAGGTAGCGCTGGTAAGCGCAGCGGCGCTCCTTCACGACATAGGTAAGGTGGGAATACCTGACAATGTGCTCAACAAATCCGAAAAACTATTGGATGACGAATGGGAATTGCTCAAACAACATCCCCGGTTGTCCGCAACTATCGTAGGGCATGTGCCCAGTTTAAGCGCCTGTCTTGCTGCGGTAAGACATCACCATGAGCGTTGGGATGGCACCGGTTACCCTGCAGGGTTAAAAGATGAGTCTATACCCGTAGAAGCACGTATACTGACGGTTACCGACTCTTTTGAAGCTATGATATCTGAAAGACCTTATCGTAAAGCATTATCTTTCAAACAAGCCATTGCGGAATTAGAAAAATGCTCCGGATCGCAGTTCGATCCAGTCAGTAGTCAGGGCATTCATCCCTATAGCGCTCTCATCCGCTCCTGACGATATCGGAACTTGAAATGCAACGCAGCCAGCAAGACAAGGGTTAACCCGGCCCGGCAAGTACACATATATTCCTGGAAAGATACTTTACCCGCAACGTGTACCCGCTCTCAGCATAAGTCCTTATAACTTCGAATCCGACCGACTTCAGCAGTCTTGTTATTTCAGGATAAGTAAAAAGATAGTAATGGCGCATAAGTTGTTTGTTTTGAATTTTCCAGGGAACAATTACTTGCTTGCCCCTGCCAATAAAATCCTTTTGCCAGCGGTTCCATACCGTTAAGAAAACCTCACCGCCGGGCTTCAAGATACGCCGCAACTCCCGGAAAGCCTGCAGCCTGCTTTGTTTATCTAAAATATGATGATAGGCGGCCACCGAGATAATCCAATCAAAGCTTCTATCCTGAAAAGGCAGGCTGACAGCATCCGCCACTATCAGGCTGGCCGCAAATTTGAATTTATCGGAATATTTTAATGCCAGGTTGATCATCGCTGGTGAGGAATCAATCCCCCATAATTCGAATTTCTCCTTGAACGGCAGGAAGTCCGGCCCGTGCGCGCAGCCTATATTCAGCAGCTTACCGCTTTGCCAGCGTTGCGCCAGCGCATCAAGCTCTGCTCTGAACCGGGTCCGGTGGCGAAGCCTGTACCAGCTCTCGGCTATCCCGTCATAGACGTTGGAGAGATCGTTTTCTTTGGTATCCATATAGCTAATTTGCTACACTTGCAGCGCAACTCAAATATAACATAACCGGCAAGTTGAATCACATTATGCGAAAAGGTTCGAGGACAATCTCCGGCGTCACGCCCGTGGCGGTCATGTCCAGGCCGGCGCCCTGCCCGGGCTCTTGCGTATTCTGCCCGACCTATCCTGATTCGCCGAAAAGCTATACACCTGAATCTCCCGCCGTATTGAGGGCGCTGGCCTGCGATTTTGACCCTCAGAAACAGGTGGAACTCCGGCTCAAGATATTATCCAGGATGGGGCACCCGGGCGACAAAATTGAGCTTATCGTGATGGGCGGCACTTTTCTGGCAACTGAACCGGATTACCAGTATGGCTTTATCAAATCCTGCTATGATGCCCTGAACGGCAAAATTTCAAGCAATCTTGAAGAGGCCAAGCATATCAACGAAAGCTCTGCATTCAGGTGCGTTGGGCTCTGCATAGAAACCAGGCCCGACTGGTGCGGAGAAGCTGAGGTAAAGCGGATGCTGGAATTCGGCGCCACGCGCGTCGAATTGGGCGTCCAGGCCCTTGATGACGATATCTACAGCCTGGTACGCAGGGGACACAGCGTAAGCGACGTCGCCATGGCAACAGCACTGCTGAAGAAATATGGCTTGAAAGTCTACTACCACTGGATGCCGGGGTTGCCGGGCTCAAGTATAGATCACGACCTTGAAATGACGCGCATGCTTTTTGAAGATGAACGGTTCAAACCGGACGGTCTCAAGCTCTACCCGATGCTGGTCGTGGCCGGCACTGAAATCGAGAGGTGGTATGCGGACGGCAAGTATTTACCCTACACGATGGATGAGCTTACCACCTTGTTGGCAGACATAAAAGCGATGGTCCCGGGATATGTCCGCGTACCACGCGTGATGCGGGACATACCCACCAGATTTATCATTGCGGGTTGCCGGGACCTGGCCCTCCGCTCCAATGTGCAGGAGGCGATGAAAAACCGGGGACTGCAATGCCAGTGCACCCGCTGCCGGGAGTACGGCCACAGGCGGCGCGACGGCTGGCGCATCGGGCAGCCGTCCCTTCACCGCTATGAATACGCGGCATCAGGCGGCAGGGAGATATTCCTATCCTGTGAAGACTCTGACGGCACGCTTTTCGGGCTGCTGAGATTGCGCATCAGCCCGGATGACATATATCCGGCTATGGTAAGGGAGATTCATATTTTCGGTTCAGAGGTGCCGCTGGGGGACCAGGACGACCTTGCCGCGCAGCACAAGGGGCTCGGTTCACAACTACTGAAAGAGGCCGAAAGGATTGCCCGTGAGGAGAATTCGATAGGCAAAATAGCGGTCATAAGCGGAGTGGGAGCCAGGGACTATTTCCGCAATAGCGGCGGTTATGAATTGGAAGGGCACTATATGATAAAGTCTCTAAGGTAACCGCATCAGGGGTAAAGATGGCAGGCCGCGTAATGTCCCGGCACAACTTCCCTAAGGCGGGCTCTGCCACCGGGCAAATCTCCATCACCCTGTGGCACCTGGTGTGAAAACGGCAGCCGGCCGGCGGATTGAGGGGGGATGGCATATCGCCTCTGAGCAAAATCCTGCTGCCACCACCCGGCCTTAAGCCGGCCACAGCAGACAGCAGGGCTTCAGTGTAAGGATGCAACGGATTCCGGAATAACTCCTCTTTATCCGCCAGTTCCACGATCTTCCCATGTACATCACCGCCACGCGGTCGGCTATGTATTTTACCACCGCGAGATCATGGCTCACGAACATATATGATAGCCCGTCCTCGTCCTTGATATCCATCATCAGGTTAAGTATCTGTGCCTGCACCGATACGTCCAGGGCGCTGACCGGCTCGTCCGCAATAATCAGCCGGGGATCCATGGCCAGCGCGCGGGCAATGCCTATACGCTGCCGCTGGCCTCCGCTGAATTCATGTGGATACCTCTCCGCGAAGCCTGCCTCAAGGCCGACCTTCTCCATCAGCCGCGCCACTCTCCGGCCGCGCTCGCCGGTATCGCTGACCCCGTGCACAATCAAAGCCTCCCCGATCGAATCACCCACCGTCATGCGCGGATCAAGCGAAGAATCCGGGTCCTGGAAAACGATCTGTATTTTGCCCCGCAACGTGCGCAACTCCCGCTTATTCAAGGAAAGCACGTCAGCCCCCTGAAAAGAGATCTCCCCGGCCGTTGGCTCTTCCAGCCGCAGTATCGCTTTGCCGAGAGTGGATTTACCGCATCCCGATTCTCCCACCAGTCCCAATACTTCCCCCTCGATAATATCCAGCGAAACACCGTCTACAGCTTTTATCTCCCCCATCGGCCTGGGTATCAAACCCGCGGTTACACGGTAGTATTTCTTGAGATTTTTGATCTGTAAGAGCGGAACCTTATTGTTCATGCTATGAAAGCTCCGGCTATTATCGTATAAATGACAGGCAACTTTATGAACACCCGCTATGTTCATCAAGGCAGGCTCACTTGAACGGCAGACATCCATCACATCCCTGCAGCGCGGGTGGAAGGTGCATCCCGGCGGCAGGTCGATCGGATTGGGGGTATTGCCGGGAATGGACGGTAGCCTTTTGAGATCCGTGGATATATCCGGAAGACAGGCAATCAAACCACGTGTGTAGGGGTGGGCAGGATCAGTGAGGATTGTCTCAACCGGCGCTATCTCGACAACCCTGCCGCCATAGATAACGGCTGCCCGGTCGCCTATCTCTCGTACCAGCGACAGGTCATGCGTAATGAAAATTATGGACATGTTGCGCCTGGTTTTCAGCTCCTGCAGTATGTACATAATCTGTGCGCGTATAGTGACATCCACCGCCGTGGTAGGTTCATCGGCGATCAATATTGCCGGATCACAGGAAAGGCTCATAGCGATCATGGCCCTCTGTTTCATGCCGCCGGACATCTGGTGCGGATACATATTCAACGCATTTTCAGCCTGGGGTATATTCATCTCCTCCAGGAGCAGCCGCGCTTTCTTGCGAGCGTCTGCTCGATCATACCGGCCATGTGCATTTATTTGCTCCATTATCTGGTCACCTATGGTAAAAACCGGGTTCAGAGCGGATTGCGCATTCTGAAAAACCATGGCGATCGCCTTACCTCTGACCCGCCTGATCTGCTCCACAGGGCAATTCGCAAGGTCGATTCCGGCAAACATGACCTTACCGCTGACAATTTTACCGGGAGGGCTATCGAAAAGCCGGAGAAGCGAAAGGGCGGTAACCGATTTACCGCAGCCCGATTCACCCACCAGGCACAGGCATTCGCCCTGTCTTAGATCAAAATCCACACCGTTGACAGCCTTTAACTATCCCCCTGCGGGTATAGAACCAGGTTTTCAAGTTGCTTACTTCCAGTAAAGTGTTCACTGTCAATCTATTTTCACCATTGCACATAAATCTTATATGCTGGCCTTCGGGTCAAAAGCATCACGTAAACCGTCCCCGAAAAAATTAAATGAAAGGACGGTCAGGAAAAGCATGATGCCCGGCTCGACCGCCACCCACCAGGCGGAATCCAGGCTGTGCTGCCCGGTATTGAGTATCGTACCCCAGCTCGTGCTCATCGGGTCACCCAGTCCTATGAAGCTCAGTGATGCCTCCGCCATGATCACACCGGGAATGGATAGCGAAGCCATCACGATGATAAGGCTGCTGACATTGGGGATAAGATGGTTAAATATAACCCTCGTATCGCTGGCGCCCAGGGCTTTAGACGCGGTGATAAAATCCCTGGTCCTTAACGACAGCGCTTCGCTGCGTATCAGGCGCGCCGCCCCCGTCCAGCCTGTCAGGCCGATGACCAGCACGATAATGGCCAGGCTGGGACCGAAGATGAAGACAATCAGCACGAGCAGCAGGAAGAATGGAAAGGTCATCATGATATCCGTGAAGCGCATCAGGGCATTATCCACCCAGCCACCCAGGAAAGCGGATAATACACCGAGAAAGGTGCCCAGGAATATGGCTATGCCCGTGGCCAGCAACCCTACCAGCAGCGATATCCTGGCGCCGGAGACCAGCATGGCCAGCATATCGCGTCCCTTGCTGTCGGTGCCCAGCGGATGCTCGGGGCGCCCTGCAATTACCGTTGTAGTTATCTCATTGGTTTTAATATCGTAAACCGATTCCTGTATCGAGAATCCCAGTGGCGGCAGGTTCAGGATATTGAAATCGGTTTTCTGCGGGTCCTGTACCAGCAGTGGGCCGAAAATACCTGTTAAAACAAGAAAACCGATGAATCCCAGGCCCACCAGCGAAAGGCGGTTTTTCTGCAGCCTTTCCCAATAATAGCTCCAGCAGGCGACGGCTGATACGCAAGGGTATGCGGGACCTGCCAGCCTGCCCTGATCTCAATTCAGTCATATCTTATCCTCGGGTCGAGGTAGGTATAGATAAGGTCGGTCGCCAGGTTGATAAAAAGCACCAGGAACGTGCCGATCAGCGTTACCGCTATGACCACAGCATAATCGTTGGCAAAGATAGCGTTAAAGGAGACCTGTCCCAGACCCGGGTATGCCGAAGACGATCTCGGTCAGGTAAGCCCCGCCGAAAACGATGCTGCCCAGGTCGAACATAATGATGGTCACCAGGGGCAGCACGGCGTTGCGCAGCACATGCTTGCCTATCACCGTCCTCTCGGATAACCCCTTGGCGCGCGCGGTGGTAACAAATTCCTTGCGGAGGTTATCCAGCATGGCCGAACGCGTATAGCGCACGTAGCCAGCCAGCTCCCCCGTGCCCAGCGCCAGCACCGGCATGATCAACTGCCGCAGGTTTTCCAGCGACCAGATGGGATAACTTGTATCGTAATAACGTCTTGAAAACACCCAGGTAGACGGCGAACACCATTATCAGCATCAAACCCAGCCAGAATCCCGGTATAGATATGCCGATGAAAGAAAATATAGATGCGGCATAATCGATCTTCGTATTCTGCTTAACCGCCGCCAGCATGCCCAGGCTGACGCCCAGAATGATGGCAAAAATCGTAGCCAGCAGGATAAGCTGGAATGAATAAATCCAGTGTGAGCCGATCAGTTCCATGACGGGCTGCGAGGCGCTGAATGACCAGCCCCACTTGCCCTGCAGCAGGTTGCCCATATACAGTAAATACTGCTCGATAATCGGCTTATCCAGGCCGTAACGCGCCTCGATGGCCTGCTTGACCGACTCCACATCCTGTCCTCGGGCAGCGATATTGAGTATATACCTGTCTACAGGTGATGACGGGCCGACGCGCAGTAATATAAACGTGATAGTCAGTATGCCCCAGGCGATGAGGACGCTGTACAATAAACGCTTGATAATATAGTTGCGCATATACCCGCCCGATGATGGGCCTCTTTACCCGGGACGCAATCCAGCCGGTTCCGACTTACTCAAAGTGCCAGAGGTAGTAGTTATAGCCCATGTTGATGCCGGGCTCGATGCCCTGTACGGTTTTCTGAAAGCCGCGATTTCCCCTTCCGTAGGTGAGAAAATCAACCGGCTGTTGATCTGAAATAAGGCCCGCAAGCTCTGCATACATCTTTTTCCTGTCATCTTTGTTCAGCCCTTCTTTTGAGCGTATCTTCTTGAACAGCGTATCCACGTCACTGTTAGAGAATCCGAAGGAGTTGAGCCCTCCATCAGCTGGCATAGAAGACCCTGCTGCCGGACGGGGCATTGGGATCCGTATTATGCCCCATAAGCGTCATGTCCCAGGCGTTCTCACTGACAGCCTCCGGGCCGTTGTTGTACCTCGGCTCCTGCGAGCTGCCGGGCGCTTTGTTCATCATGTACTGTCTTAACAGCGTAGGCCATTGCACCCATTTGACCTCCAGGTCAATACCGACGGCGGCCAACTCCTGCTTGATCAGCAGCGACATCGATTCCACCACGTCGCTGCCCGGCGTGGTAACCAGCAGCAGCTTTACCGGCTTGCCGTCCTTGTCCAGCAGCACATCCTGGTCCCCGTTTTTCCCATATCCATACCCGGCCGCTTTAAGCATCTCGATGGCCTTCTGCTTGCTGTTGAGGGGAGTGACACCGAGCTTCAAAACAGTATCATCACTGTACCAGGGTGAACTGGAAGGGATAAAGCTGTAAGCCGGCTCGGCATAGCCCAGGTATATTTTCTTCACGATTGTTTCCTTGTCGATGGCCATGGAAATGGCCTGCCTGACCTGCTTGTTGCGCAAACCCTCCCAGCCATTGGCCCGCTGGTTATATGCGATAAGGTTATACCCGGTGGTTGGGACGGTATAGACATTTATTTTGTCCATCATTTTGAACTTGGCCACGTTCTGCGGCTCTATTCCGCAGTAGGTAATATCGCCCGCCTCGAGCGCAGACTGCATTACCGCTGATGTGCCGAACATTTTGACGATATAGTCCTGGAAGAAGGGCGCCCCACCATTCTCCCTACCCATGAAATAATCGGGGTTCCTGGCAACCACGTATTTATCATTCTTTAACCATTCCTTGAATTTATACGGGCCAAGGTTGCCAGTATACGAGAGGTCATTAAATTCTTTGGCCTGCGTGAAAGCGTCAACATTGCCCTCATATTTGACTGCAATGTATTTTGGATAGGGTGTTAAGCCATAAAGCGTGTAAATAAACTCCGGCTGGACCGTCTGCCGGGTAATGGTGAAGGTAGTGGCATCTATCACCTGCGGAGTGATATAAACATTTTTTCCGTCTACCTCCTCCTGCCAGTCTTCCTTATAGTTGTAGTTCAGCCAGTCGGAGAACATCAGATTTTTCATCGTGTATACGTAGTCGTCAGCGGTCACCTGCGATCCGTCGCCCCATTTCAGGTCGGGGCGGATGGTAATGGTGTATACCAGGCCATCCGGCGATATATCGATATCCTTTGCCAGGCAGCGCAGCACGATATTGAACTTGTTATCGTAGCTGGCCAGGGATTCAAGCGTATAGCTCACGTACCCGAAAGAGGAGGCGTCGGCCGCCAGTATCCAGTTTAATGTCTCGGCTTCGCCGCCGGATACATCACCCTCGATGAAGTCGCCCTTTACCTCGTGGACTGCAGAGAGCTGACTGCCTGCTGTGCTGCCTCCAGGACTACTAACCGTCGTATTATCTTGGCGGGCCGGCGCTGAGCAGCCCGGTGCAGCAGTTAGCAGCATGCTAATGGCTACCAGCGTTACAATCCACTTCATCAGTGTATCTTTAGACACTTCTTTTTCCCCGCTGCTAATTTACTTCGCCCGGAATTATTCGCTATACCAGAACTGGTAGTTGCTCAGAATATTGATGCCGGGCTCCACCCCTTTGATATTGCTGCGCAACGCGAAATTATCCTTGTAATAAACAATGAAATCGGCGGGTTGGGCATCCGATATCGCCTGGGCCAGTTCATCGTATATTTTCTGGCGGTTCTGCGGATTGATGGCCTCAGCGGAGAGGGCCCGTTTATAAAGCGCGTCAACTTTTTCATTGAAAAAGCCGAAGATATTCAGTCTGCCTGTGGACGAGAAAAATATCCCGCTGCGCCCGATCGTCAGGGCGTCTCCGTAGGAAGACAGGATCACCATATCCCATGGCTGGCTGCTCACTGCGCCCGGGCCGCTGTTGTAATCCGGTGTTTGATCGCTGCCCGGCAGCTTGTTAACAAATATCTCCTTGGCTATGAATGCCTGTACCTGATACTTGGGATCCACATCCAGCCCGATACTTCTCAGATTCTGCCCGATGATATAGGCCACGCTTTTCTGTACCTCGCTGTCCATCGCAACAGGTATGATCAGCTTGATCGGCTGGCCGTCTTTATCGACAAAAAGCTGTTTGCCATCCACATCCTTCGTCTCGTATCCAGCAGCCTTGATCAGGTCAATGGCCTTCTGGGCATCGCCGCTGGAATTCATGCCCATTTTTTGCAGCACGCTTTCGTTGTACCAGGGCGAATACGGCGGTATGAAGCTGAATGCCGAATCGGCATAGCCGCCGAATACATCGTTGATAACTGCAGGCTTGTCGATAACCATGGAGATAGCCTGCCTCACCCTGGCATCTTTCAGTCCGGCCCAGCCGTTGTCACGCTGATTATAGGCCACCATGAGAAACTGGCCGGTGGGAACGGTCACGACGTTTAAATCTTTATTATTGCGGAAGTCGTTGGCATCCTGCGGTTCGACATAAGCATAAGATACTGTGCCGGCGTTAAGCGCGTCATTTATATCCGACTGCAACCCCATCTGCTTGATGGTATATTTTTCAAAATAGGGCGCCCCATTATCGCGGGCTAAATAGTAGTTGGGATTGCGCACCATGACAAAGCCCCCGGCCGTGGTCCAGGCGGTGGGCCTGTAGGGACCCATATTGCCGCAGTAAGTCATGTTATTTAATTCAGGGGCGTTGTAGAAATCCCCGCCTTCATGCTCGTAATTGCGCGCGATATTCTTGGGATACGGCATCAGGTCATAGATTGAATATGCGAAGTTGGGATCCACGGTTTTACGCACTATTTTAAAGACCGTATCGTTCACCACTTCAGGTTGTACACCCACGGTATTGCCGTCTACTGTCTCCTCCCAACTAGGCCTGTCCGGACAGGGAATCCAGTCGGCCAGCATGATATTTTTCAAAGTGTAAACGTAATCGTCCGCGGTAACTTTCGTGCCGTCCGACCATTTCAAGTCGTCCCTGATGGTCACCGTATATACCAGCCCGTCAGCCGAGACCTCCACGTCCTTGGCCAGGCATCTCAACTGAAGCTTGTACTGGTTATCGAAAACGGCCAGGGGTTCCACCATGAATCTGGCGTACCTTTTGGATGCGCCCTGGTCCTTAGCGATGATCCAGTTCAGGGTCTGGGCGCTTTCACCCAGTTGCGCTTCTACGAATTCACCTTTTACCGGGTGCAGTTGTACCGGCTGCGCCGGAGCGCAGGCGGGCAAAATCATGGCTAATACTGCCACTGCAAATAAATATATGATCTTTTTCATTTCTCTCCTTTAAGTTCTAATAACGTGTCCCACGTAAATAAGTTGCGGTATCCTTTCATTGAATAACACGGCGACTGGGATTCTTTCGAACCCCGGGGCACTATATACTAACATATTATCACGCTCAAATGAAGCGTTTTTTTATCTCATCGATCAGTTCATCGACCTTCTCCGACGTATTAGCACCTACACGGTTCATCGCTTCATCTATGCGCCGGTACTTCTCCGCATTGTAAATATCATTAAGTTTCTCGTAGAGCCCGGACCTCCTGCCCAGCCGGTAATTGAGCCTTTCCCTGAGAGGCAGGGCCAGGTAGCGGTTGATTGTGTCCAGGCAGGCCTGCTTAGCATCGGGAAACCTGCCTTCCAATTCGGGCAGCAGGTTTAATATATGGTCGCTCTTCAATTCACCTGTGAAATTGAGTTTCTCAATGAAACCGCCAATCTCACGCACTATCTCATCTTCGCTTTGCATGACGAATTCACCGCTTTGCACCATGCCCCACATGGGCAGTGTCTCGCCCATCATCAAGGTGCGCAAACGGACAAAATCAGGGTTTATCTCGCTCAACACGCGGGCGGACTCTTCGGCATGCTCCCTGGACCATTGCCTGCCGCCGAGCCCGGGCATATAGTACTCCGAAAGCTCGATGCCGGCCTCGCGGATATTTTTACCGCCTTTAACATGGTCAGCAGCGGTCATCCCCTTATCAACAAACTGAAGCACCGTGTCGGAGCCGCTCTCCATGCCGACATGGATACGCGACAGCCCGGCCTCACGCAGTTCCCTGAACTCTTCCACGCTCTTTTTTGCGGCAGTCTTGGAGCGGCCATAGGATGTAATCCTGTTGAGCCCGGGGAACGTTTCTTTTAACGTTGATACCACGTTCAGCAGGTCGGGATGCCGCATAATGATGCTGTTAGCGTCCTGCAGGAAGGCGGAGGTTCCTCCCGCCCATTGCCAGAGCGCCACCTGCCTGACGCAGTCGTTATTGGTAACCATGCCATGAACATAGGCCGACAGTTCCCGGGGCCTATCGCCATATCCTTTCTCCCTGCCGAGTTCGTTGATGCCATCCACGATCTGCCTGGCAGTCCCGATGTCCTTTACCACATCTTCCGCGGAACGCAATGTAAACTTCTGGCCTTTATAGGTCTGGCAGAATGAGCAGCGGTTCCAGGGACAATTACGCGTGGCCCTGATTAACAGTGAGTAGGCCTCGCTGGGCGGACGGATAGGTCCGGTCTCAAAGTAATAGCTGTTAAGTTTGGCCAGATCCATATTGTTATAATTGTAACGCCTGTTTATAAAGCGGGGAAATCATCGTGCCGCCACATGATGGAAAATAAAATGATACAATCGAAAAGCATGAAGACTGCGCAAAATGGAATCAAAGTGGTCTCCTTCGATGTCGAAGGCACCATGGTCACCACCGATTTCAGCTATGCCATCTGGTTCGAGATGATACCGCAGCGCTATGCTGAGAGGTGGGGATTGAGCTTTGAGGAGGCCACACAAAAGATAAAGCAGGAGTACGACAGCCTGGGCGACCAGCACATCGACTGGTACGACGTACAATACTGGTTCACACGCTTCGACCTCGGCAAAGCCGATATCGCCATGGAAGGATTGCAACCGCGGGTTAAATACTACCCCGAAACTAAGGAAGTACTGAAAGAGCTTGACGGTAAATATAAGCTGAGCGTGGCCTCGGGTTCGCCGCGGCCTTTTCTCAAGCACCTGCTGCGCGATACGGCGCACCATTTCAGCAGCATCTTCTCATCCACCTCTGATTTCCAGCAGGTCAAAACTACTGAATTCTATAAAAATATGTGCCGCCAGCTCCTGGTTGAACCGGAGCAGGTCGTACATGTCGGCGACCACCTGCAGTTCGACTGCCTGGAGCCCGCCAGCATCGGCATACGCGCCTATTACTTGGACCGCGAGGGCAAATCGGGAGACCCTGCGGCAGTGCGGGACCTGGCTCAATTCGCTAAAATTATAAACGGCCTTTGAATAAAATATCTGGGAGGTTGACATGCCGATTACTGTAACGACACTTGTCGAGAACACCGCGGGGACACCTTTCACCATCGGGGAATGGGGCCAGAGCCTGCTGGTGGAAGCCGACGGGCAGAAAATACTTTTTGATACCGGCCCGACCAGCATGATAACTAAGAACGCAGCGGCACTGGGAGTGGATATTGGTTCTGTGGATAAGATTGTACTGAGTCACGGCCATTACGACCACACCGGAGGCCTGCAGGAAGTGCTGACCAAAATACTTGAATCGGGCAAACACCCTGGCGGCATCGAGATCATCGCCCATCCCGACATTTTCACCCCGAAACACTTTTACATCAAGGACCTCGTGGAGAAATACGTAGGCATCCCTTTTCCGCGCAAAGAGCTTGAAGCCCTGGGCGCCCGCTTCAACCTGACGAATGAGCCAGTCAAGCTGAGCGAGAACATGCTGACCACCGGGGAGGTTGAGATAACGGTGGATTTTGAGAAAATCGACAAGGACCTGCATGTTAAAGAGGGCGAGTCACAAGTTCACGATAAGCTGGCCGATGACCTGGGGATCATCATAAAAACGGACCAGGGTCTGGTGCTATTGCTCGGCTGCGCGCACAGGGGAATCGTCAATACTTTGCTACATGCGCAGAAGGTCACGGGAATTAAGGAAATCTATGCAGTTATTGGCGGGACACACCTGATAAGCGCGGACAAGGAGCAGATGCAATCAACCATCCAGGCTTTAAAGGGTTTCAATATTAAAAAGCTGGGCGCCTCTCATTGCACCGGCCTCAAGTCCGCCGCCATCCTGGCGCATGAATTCGAAGGTGCATTCTTCTTCAACAGCGCGGGTACGAAGACAATTTTATAATTGGCAAAGCACACTTTCACATTACCTAATCAACTATAGGTAGTTTCACTTCGCCTTGCCACATGTAGTATAAGAACAAGCTTGTTAGTGTCGTCTACTTCGTAAACAACTCGAAACTTTCCGACCCTCATACGGTATTCCACGGCCCTTGTCCTGATTTTACGGGCGCCATTTGGTCTCGGATCGCTGGCAAGTAATCTAACCTTATTATCGATGCGCTTAAAATCGCTGATTTGAATGTGTTTTTTAAGTTTATCAATATCCTTTTCCGCGGAAGGCGTCACCCTTATGGTATATTTTGCGGAATTATTCATACCGTTAAAACGCAGCTATCTTTTCTTATCCCGCTTTTCAATATGCCGTTTTAAATCTCTGGATACCTCATCCCACGTTCGCCCGCCCTTTTTATTATATTCAGCCCGGGATTCCTCAATAACGGGAATTAACTTGAAGTCCTCCCGGCTTTCCAGCAATTCTTTAACGGCTTCCGCTATCAAATCACTGGCCGACAGACGGCGTTTCACCGCCTCAATCTTCAAACCGGTGTACAGGTCTTCATCATGGAATATAACTGTCATCCTTCGGCTCATAGGCTTCCTCCCTACATGCATAAAAGCATAAAAACATAATTACGTTTTATTATTACTCACCCTGAATGGTGCGTCAACTCACAGACGCAAAATTGATGAATTTCTGCGTGTTTAATTATTCAACCTAAGACAACAGCCTCTCAACAGTAACCTGCGGCAACAGCTTCTCCACGTCCTCCCTATGGCAGAGTTCGGTGCCAGAAGTAAGGGTCGCCGCCGTGCCGGCCGCCACGGCCAGGCGTGAGGCCTCTTCGAGGCTACCGCCCTGGCTCAGCTTGAGTACCAGGCCCGCCACGGTGGAATCGCCGGCCCCCACCGTGCTCATGACCTGCACATCGGGAGGCACCACCTTGAACATAGAGTCCTTATCGCCAATTATCATCCCATCCTTACCCCGGGAAATGGCTGCTATCCCTATCCCGCCGCTGACAAAAGTCTTGACCGCCTGGATAATATCCTCCTCGGTCATGCAGTTCCTTGCCTATGGCAGTCTGCGCCTCGCGGACATTGGGCTTGATAATATCCGGCTTAGCCTGTATGCCTTCCTGCAGCCACAGGTCTGCCGAGTCGAGCACGGTGGTAATTCCCAGGCCTTTCATTTTCTCGATAAGCTCCCTGTAAATGTAGAATGGCACACCGGGCGGAACGCTTCCGGCGAAAACCATGTAACTGGGTTTGGGCTTGATGCAGGTAATCTTATCTACCAGTTTTTTAAGCTCGCTATCCGATACTTTGGGACCGGGCGCCGATATCCTGGTCTGGCAATGGGTCTTGAGATCTAGTGATGATGAAATTGCTGCGTATCTCGTTCCTGATAGAGGTAAAATCGCAGGGCACGCCTTTCTGCTTCAAAATATTCTTGAGGGAACTGCCGTCAACCCCACCCATGAAACCATAAGCAACCGCCCGGCCGCCGAGCTCGCAGATAACGCGCGACACATTGATGCCCTTGCCTCCCGGCTCGCTTTTGAAACTGACCCAGCGGTTGGTATCATCCAGCACCAGGTTTTCCACAGCCACGTGGCGGTCCAGGGACGGGTTCAGGGTTACTGTGGCTATCACCTATATCTTCTCTACTTTAAGCATGTTGGTGCTGCCGGATTTGCCCATCGGCAGGCCGGCCGTCACCACCACCAGGTCACCCTCCTTGCACAGCCCGCATTTGCTCACGGCGATCGGCCGCCTGTGAAAACATATTTATAATCATTTTGGGCTCCGTCACCTTCAGGGCAGTCACGCCCCAGGACAGTGACAATTGCCTCTGCGTGGATTTGTTGGGAGTGATGGCCAATATCGGCGTACGGGGACGGTACTTGGATACCCGCTAGCGCCGTGCTGCCGGAAGCGGTATAGGCGATAACTGCCTTGGCGCCAAGCTGGGCGCCGTGTGGCAGGCAGCATAGCTGATGGCGTCATCCGTAAGCGGCTGCAAATCTTTGCCCTTTCTGGCGAAGTTCTCTTCATACGGCAGCGCGGCTTCAGCCTCAAGTGCGATAAGCGACATCATCTGCACGGTCTCCACCGGGTAATGGCCGATGGCAGTTTCCTCGGACAGCATGATGGCATCAGCCCCGTCGAAGATGGCGTTGGCAACATCCGTCGCCTCGGCCCGGGTGGGCATGGGAGAATCAACCATCGATTCGAGCATCTGAGTGGCAACAATCACCGGTTTGCCGAGGTGATTGCTCTTGCGGATGAGGTCTTTCTGCACAATGGGAACGCGCTGAATCGGTATCTGCACACCGAGGTCGCCGCGCGCCACCATGATCCCGTCGGCGGCCTCGCTTATCTCGTCAAAATTATTGAGGCCCTCGAGCCTTTCGATCTTAGCTATTATCTTGGCCTTTGAACCCTGCTGCAGCAGGAATTCCCTGACCTTCACCACGTCCGCAGCGCTTGCGCACGAAAGACAGTCCCACGAAGTCGATGTCCTGCTTAACCACGAAATCAAGGTGATGCCAGTCCTCCTCCGTGACCGCATCGATATCCCAGGTCACGCCCGGGACCGTCACACCTTTATTATCGAACAGCCTGCCTCCCGCGACGACCGTACACTTGACAGCATCTTTGCTGATGGATTTCACTTCGAGGCGTGATGGAGCCGTCATCCAGTAAAATGGTCTGCCCCAGCTTGACGTGCCGCGGCAATTCCGGCAGGTCGACGGAAACCTGCGATTCATCTCCCAGCACGTCTCGCGTGGTCAGCAGGAAATCGGCGCCTTCGCGCAGCTTGATGCCGCCTTTCTTGGCCTTGCCGGTGCGGTCCTTGGGACCCGGCAGGTCCAGCAGCAGCGCCAGCGGCAGCTTCTTTTTCTTAGCTTCACGCCGCAGGATCTCCACGTATTGCGCATGCTCCTCCATGGTGCCATGCGAGGCATTGATACGTGCAACATTCATCCCTGACTTCGAGGAGGCGCTTAACAATGGCAGGCGCAATGCTGCTGGGGCCGATAGTACAGACGATTTTAGTTTTACGCAGGGGACTGCCCTGCGCCGGTAGAGTGGTCATGTGGATCTCTAATAATTGCGGTACCAGTCCGGTCCGGTGACGGCAATGTCAGATTCCCTTATGCCCATCTTGTCAAACCAGGGTTTAGCATTTTCTGCCGTGATCCTGGACAGTTCGCTTCAGTCTGCCGCCCGCAACATCCCGGAAAAACTTTATCCTTTCAGTCCTGCTCGCTTATCTCCAGCGCCTCCTGCCAGATGGCCCTGCCACCCAGGAAACCCGACGCACCCGCCCGGCAGGCTATGGTCACCTGCTGCTTGAAAGTCTCATAATCCACACCGGCGCTCAGGATTACCCAGGGTATGCGTGAGGCTGCATCCAATCCCTTGCAATACCCGGCCAGCCTGGCGGCATCTTTCTCATATTTCGCATCGGCGGGGAACTCCGCTTTCAACACGTCAACGGGCAGCTCAGTGATCTGCCGGGCAGTCTCGATAACCATCTCCGGCAGCTTGCGCGCGAATTCGGCTGAATCCATAACCTCGCCTTCAACACGGTAGGTCTTGGGCTCCACCAGCAGCGGGATATCGTATTTGTTACAATCTGCCGCTACCCTGGCGATGGTCTTGAGCTGCTTGGCCGCCAGCTTCTTGATATCAGGACGGTAGTAAACCAGTATCTTTACCGCTGAGGCGCCCATGCGCTTGATCTTTTCCACACTCCAGTCCTTGAACAGGGCCGTCAGGCGCCCGGTCGGGTCCTTTTCATAGCCCGTGGCCTCGATGCTGACCAGCAGCCCTGTCTGCCCGCTCAGCGCGTTGCCGGCGATGCACTGGGCCGCGCCATACTCCGGGTCGAGCAGTATGCCGCTGGAAAAGGAGCCCAGGGTGGAGCACATATCCAGCTTCAACTGTACGATCTCGTTATAGTCGGGCACTTCATGCTGCGCATCCTCCAGCATAGTTGATCAGGCCCGACCTGTGGTCCATGGCACACATGACCAGATGCCCGGTTGCCGTGGATATCTGCTGCAGCCCTCTTATTTTGCCGATCGATAATGTCTTCATAGCTCCACCTCAATACTGATATCAATATAACCGTTTGACGATTACATTACAAGTCATGTTGCCTGTACAGCTTCAGGTTGGATGCCCTGTGATATAATGCGGTAAAAACCGGAGATGATGGCAAGATGGCGGACAAACGTGACATGTTCCCGCATGACGAATCGCTGGAAAAGTTGCCCGCAGCAGACAGGGAAAAGAAACTGTCGAAAAAGTTGCAGCAGCTTGTTAAATACGCTTACGTCAACGCCCCGGGGTTTAAGACTCGCCTTGATGAGGCCGGTTTGAAGCCGGGCGATATAAAAAGCGTAGCTGACCTGCCCCGGATCCCCGTTTTGAGGAAAGACGACCTGATCAGGCTGCAGAAAGAGCGTCCCTCCCTTCGGTGGCTATCTTGCCGTGCCCCTTAACCGGATAGACCACGTTTATCAATCGCCGGGCCCCATCTACGACCCCCAGCGCAGGACAAGAAACACCTTCGGCAGCCCGGGTATCGGTAATGGATTGATCGCGATCAATTCCTGGGCCTACCAAATCACACCGGCCGGCATGATCATGGACCGCGTGCTGAAAAATATGGGGTTCACTGTTTTCCCGGCAGGCCCGGGCAATACCGACCTGCAGATGCAGGTGATGCGTGACTTGCAGGCGGCCTGCTTCGCAGGTTCGCCATCCTTCCTGGCCTCCATCATCAAAAAGGCCGAAGAGCAGGGTTACGACTTTAAGCAGGATTTCAACCTGAAATATGCCCTGGTGTTCGGCGAGATGGGCGGTGACCAGTTGCGCCGGACATTCACCGAGAAATACGGCATACGCTGCATGGGGGGGACGTCTACGTGACCGCGGATACCGGCATCATCGCTGTCTCCTGTGAGGAGAATGCCGGCATGCATGTCAGCACCGATATGATCGTTGAGATCGCCGACCCCGCGACCGGGCAGGTTTTACCGCCGGGCGAGGTGGGCGAGGTAGTGGTCACACCTTTCGACGAAGTCTATCCGCTTATCCGTTTCGGCACTGGCGACCTGTCCATGCTCATCACCGATAAGTGCGCATGCGGACGCACCACGCCCAGGCTGCCCAAGATCATGGGCAGGACCGGGGATGCTGTCAGGGTACGCGCCATGTTCGTGCACCCGCGGCAAACCGACGAGGTCATCTCGCGCTATCCCCAGATATCGGCATACCAGCTGACCGTCACGCGGCAGGATAACCGCGACGAGATGCTGCTGCAGGTTGAACTCGGCAGCCAACCGGCGGAACGCGATCAATGGATAGAAGCGCTGCGTAAGGATTTCCAGGAAACCTGCAGGGTGAGATTTGACCGGGTAGAATATCTGCCCGCGGGCTCGATCCCCCAGGGCGCTAAAAAGATAGTCGATAAAAGGGTATATTGAACCTGCGCGAGAACTGGATTTAATACCCCCTCGGGAGTATCCGGAAGTGACTTACTCTTACAGATTTGTATTCATCACCGCCCTTTTCGTAACCTGCCTGCTGGCCGCCAATATCCTCATCGTCAAGCAGGTATCCGTTGCCGGTATCACGCTGCCGGCCGCCATCGTGATCTTCCCGCTCAGCTACATCTTCGGCGATGTACTGACCGAGGTTTACGGCTACAGCCAGGCCAGGCGCGTTATCTGGCTGGGCTTTTTCTGCAACCTGCTGCTGGTCATCGCCATATGGGTTGTGGGCATCCTGCCGCCGGCTTCGATATTCGAAGCCCAGGCCGCTTACGACCGCATATTGGGCAGTACGCCTCGTTTCCTGATCGCCTCTTTCCTGGCCTACCTGGCGGGCGAGTTCGTCAATTCCTACATAATGGCCAAAATGAAGCTGCTCACCAAGGGCAAATGGCTGTGGATGCGCACCATAGGCTCAACCATAGCAGGCGAGGGCGTTGATACCGCTATTGTGCTCACCGTAAGCTTCGCCGGGCGTGCTTCCCGCCGAAGTATTAATCACCATGATTTTCTGGCACTGGCTACTGAAAACCGCTTACGAGGCACTGGCGACACCGCTCACATACCTTCTTGGTCGGCTATTTGAAGAAAGCAGAAAATCGGGATGTCTATGACTACGGCACGAACTTCAACCCCTTGCGGACAGACTGAAGAGGGCATAAAATTTGGGGTGGACGTGGAAGTGAAGTTTATCATAGATGCAAATGTGGGCAAGCTGGCCAGGTGGCTGCGCATGATGGGCTACGACGCGCTCTTTTTCGATGAACAGGACGACGGCCAGATGGTTAAGATTGCGCTGGCGCAGGGCAGGACCGTCGTAACCAGGGACTACCGGGTTTATGCAAAGAAGGGCGGTCACATCGGGCAGGTTGCGGGCCTTGCTGTTGGAAGATACCGAACCTGAAAAGCAAATGCAGGATATAATCCGCACTTTACAGCCTGGACAGGGAATTCAAACCGTTCTCCCGTTGCCTGGAATGTAATACTGAGTTGCGAAGCAGGGAGAAGACCGATGTTGCTCAGCTGGTGCCGCTGCGGGTCTATGAAAAACAGGAGCAATACATGGCATGCCCGCTCTGCGGCCGTATTTACTGGCGGGGTACCCACTGGCAGGCCATGAAAAAGAAGTTGTATGATTTCAGCAGGCCACCGGAAAACCCCGGGGAGTAAGCGCATGAAAATAGTGACCGCTGGAGCAAATGAGGGAAATCGACCGCAGGGCCGCTGCGTCCGGCATTGCCACCGACTTCCTCATGGAAAACGCCGGGCGGGCGGTAGCCGAGTCTATCCACCGTTTCTTAGATTATACAGCCGGCAAAACCATCCTCGCCCTGGCGGGTCCGGGCAACAACGGCGGCGATGCACTGGTAGCGGCGCGTTGCCTGCATGAATGGGGTGCAAATGTAATCGTATACCTGATGAGAGTCCGAACAGGTGAAGACAAAAACCTGTCACGCATTGAAGAACTCGATATCCCGGTTTTTCAGCTTGTAAAAGACGCAAAACTCGCTAAGCTGAAAAAACTGGTTTCCGCAAGCGCCGTGGTCATCGACGGCATACTCGGCACGGGCAAAGCCCGCCCCCTCGAAGGCAGTTTCAAAGAGATCCTCAACCTGCTCAATGCTGAGAAAAAACGGCGGCCGGCTCTGGTGGTGGCGGCAATTGATATCCCCACCGGCCTGAATGCCGATACGGGAGCGGTTGACCCGGGCTGCCTGCAGGCCGACCTGACCATAACACTGGGGTTGCCCAAGCCCGGGCTCTACAACTTCCCCGGGGCGGAGAAAGCCGGTAAACTGGTTATCGCGGATATAGGCATCCCCGCCGAATTAAGCAGCGGCATTCAAACGGAACTGATGATCGCAGGCTGGGCCGGGACAGTCCTGCCCGCACGCCCGGCCAGTGCCAATAAGGGAACCTTCGGCAGGGTTCTGGCCGTGGTGGGTTCGGAGAACTACATAGGCGCTGCCTACTTAGCCTGCATGGGCGCCGCGCGGGTGGGAGCAGGCGTGGTAACCCTTTCCACCGCCAAAAGCCTTCAGCCGATATTAGCTGCCAAGCTCACCGAGATCACCTATGCGCCACTACCAGAAACTGCAAAGGGCACGCTGTCGCAAAAGGCGGCATCCGCTATACTCAGCATCCTGCCATATTATCGCGTCCTGCTGATGGGCTGCGGCCTGGGACAGCATCCCCACACAAAAAACTTCGTCCGCAGCGTGCTGACCGGCCTGCCGGAAAAGCATCCCATAATAGTATTAGACGCGGACGCGCTCAACATCCTGTCGGGAATAGACGGTTGGTGGAAACAGCTTCCTGCCAACACTATCATCACCCCCCATGCCGGCGAGATGTCCAGGCTGCTGAAAATATCCATTGACGAGGTACAGGGCAACCGGCTGGAGGTATGCCGCAAAGCCGCTTCCGTCTGGAATAAGATAGTAGTACTTAAGGGCGCCTTCAGCATAATCGCCGAACCGTCGGGCCGTGCAAGGGTGAGCGATGCCGCCAACGCCGGGTTGGCCACGGCAGGGACCGGCGACGTGCTGGCCGGTGCGATTGCCGGACTGGCGGGACAGGGCATTCCTCCCTTCGAAGCCGCCTCGCTGGGGGTTTACCTGCACGCCGCTGCCGCCGAAATTGTGAAGGATGAGCTCGGTGATACCGGTATGCTGGCCAGCGACCTGCTGCCCGTGTTGCCAAAGGTGATCAAGAGACTAAAGGAAAATTAGAGCAGGTCATTGCGAGGCCGAAGGCCGCGGCAATCCCATGGTATCACGGCACCATCGTCATGCGCAGAAGATTGCTTCGCTTTGCTCGCAATGACGCTTTTATTTGCATCTTCATTTATGTCATAATGAGATACTGTGCTGTTAGCGATTGATATAGGCAACACTAATGTTACGTTCGGTATTTTCGATGGTGAGACGATCAAGGCTACCTGGCGGGTATCAACCGCTATCCACCGCACGCCCGATGAATACGCTAACCTCATGTTCTCGCTGATGGAACGGCAGGGCATCTCGGCCGCAAAGCTAAAGGATGTCGTCACCTGCAGCGTGGTGCCGCCCCTGTTGATCATATTCGAAGAGGTCTGCAAGCGTTTCCTTAAGAAAGCGCCGCTGATAGTGGAGGCGGGCATAAAGACCGGTGTACGCATCGATATGGATAACCCGCGGGAGGTAGGCCCGGACCGCATTGTCAACGCCGTCGCCGCCCACCAGCTTTACGGCGGGCCTATTATCGTTATTGACCTGGGCACAGCGACCACCTTTGATGTCGTCTCCAAGGACGGCAGGTATATCGGTGGCGCTATCGCCCCGGGTATCGCCATAGCTACGGAGGCGCTATTCACCCGCACCGCCGTACTGCCCAGGATCGAGCTGGCGCTGCCCAAGAAGGCCATCGGCAGGAATACCGTGGCGGCCATGCAGTCCGGAATCGTCTTCGGCTATATCGGGCTGATAGAAGGGCTTGTTTCCCGTATACAGGCCGAACTGGATGAGAAGGCCAAGGTGGTAGCGACCGGGGGCTTCGCCACCCTTACCACCCGGGCAACCAAGGCTATTGATATAGTCAATTCGGATTTAACTTTGATCGGGCTGCGCCTGATCTATAACATGAATAGAGGCTAAACCGTTGGGGCGTACCTTCAGGTGCGCCCGATGAAAAAGAAAATGGCTACGAAAAATAAGAACATCGTACTGGGGGTAACCGGCAGCATTGCCGCCTATAAAGCTGCAGAGCTGGCCAGCCGCTTTACCAAAGACGGCTTTCGCGTCGATGTCATCATGACTGAATCATCGCAGAGGTTCATTACGCCCCTGACCTTCCGCAATATCACGGGCCGGCCGGTAGTCACTACCATGTGGGACCTGGCCTCCGAGTTCAGCATTGAGCATGTGGCGCTGGCCGAGGCCGCCGACGTTGTTTTAATAGCGCCGGCCACGGCCAATACCATCGCCAAAATAGCCTGCGGGATGGCGGACGACATGCTCACCTGCACCGTGCTGGCCACGAAGGCTCCGGTAGTTATCGCGCCGGCCATGAATGATAACATGTGGGCCAACACCATTACGCAGGAGAATGTCGCAAAACTAAAAAAACGCGGGTTTACCTTTGTCGGGCCGGCCTACGGAAGATTGGCCTCGGGCAAGCTGGGACAGGGACGCCTGACCGGGCTGGATGAGATATACGGCATCACGCTGCAAGCGCTGGGCAGGAAGAGCGACCTGGCAGGTAAAAACATCGTGGTTACGGCCGGGGGAACGCAGGAGCCGGTGGACCCCGTGCGCTGCCTGACCAACCGCTCTACCGGCAAGATGGGCTACGCTGTTGCCGAGGCCGCGCGCAACCGCGGCGCAGAGGTCACCTTGATCAGCGCGCCCACCGCCCTGACCAAACCGCCCGGCATTAAAGTTATTGATATCAATACGGCCGAGGAAATGCTCAAAGCCGTGCAAACGGCGGTTAAAGGGGCCGACGCACTCATCATGGCTGCGGCAGTGGCCGACTTCCGCCCCCTTAAAAAGGCAGATAAGAAGATAAAACGGGCCGACCTGTCCGACCTGACGCTCGAGCTTGAAAAAACACCTGACATACTGGCCCTGGTCAAGGGCGATTTCATCCGCGTCGGATTTGCCGCCGAGAGCCACAACGTAATCGCCAACGCCAAAGATAAAGTAAAGAGAAAAGGACTGGACATGATCGTGGCCAACGATATCACCGAGAAAGACTGCGGCTTCGGTACCGAAACCAACCGCGTCGCGATCATAGATAGCAAAGGCAAGGCCGAGGAATTGCCCCTCCTGCCCAAGGACGAGGTGGCGGACAGGATATTGGATAGCGTAGTAACTTTACTTAACAAGTAGATACTTTGATTTTCGTTCTCATGGAACAAACTGACATAATCTTCCCCAGTCCATGAAACAGTCTTCATCCGACTGGGTATTCAAGCTGGCCAAATCTAACAATGGTATTTAATGAAACACGGGGTAAAACATGATTGAAATTCCTAAAGCCTATGAACCCAAAGAGGTCGAGCAAAAGCGATATAGACAATGGATGGAGGGCGGCTACTTCAAGCCGAAGATCGACCCCAAGAAGAAGCCCTTCACCATCATCATGCCGCCGCCCAATGTGACCGGCGAACTCCACGTCGGCCATGCGCTAACAGCTACCCTTGAAGATATCATGACACGCTGGCACAGGATGCTGGGCGACCCCTCCCTCTGGCTGCCGGGAGTTGACCACGCAGGCATTGCCACACAGGTGGTAGTCGAGAAAGAACTGGCCAAAGAGGGGCTCGACCGCCACCAGATAGGCAGAAAAAAGTTCGAGGAACGCACCTGGGCCTGGGCCAACAAGTCCCGCAGCGCCATCACGCACCAGCACGAGCGCCTGGGCGCCTCCTGCGACTGGTCACGCGAGCGTTTTACGCTTGACGACGGACCGGTCAAAGCGGTCAAGACGGCCTTCGTCCGCCTCTATGACAAGGGCCTGATTTACCGCGGCGAGCGCATCATCAACTGGTGTCCCAGGTGCAGGACGGCGCTTTCGGATCTCGAGGTACAGAGCAAGGACCTCACCAGCAACATGTGGCATATGAAATATCCCTACGCTGAAGGCAGCGGCTACATAACCGTGGCCACCACCCGCCCCGAGACCTACTTAGGAGACGCGGCGGTAGCCGTTAACCCCGAGGACGGGCGTTATACCAGCTTGATCGGTAAAAAGGTTATTTTGCCGGTTATCAACCGGGAAATCCCCATCATAGCCGACGGGGCCATTGACAGGGCCTTCGGCACGGGCATGGTCAAGGTCACACCGGCCCACGACCCGGTGGACTTCGAGATATCCGAACGGCATAACCTGCCGGTCATTCACATCCTCAACCCGGACGCCACCATGAATGATAACGCCGGCCCGTACGCCGGGCTGGACAGGTTCGAAGCCCGCAAGAAGATAGTGGAGGATTTCGAGAAGGCCGGGCTG
This sequence comes from uncultured Chloroflexia bacterium, assembly GCA_963752975.1. Classification (GTDB taxonomy): domain Bacteria; phylum Chloroflexota; class Dehalococcoidia; order GIF9; family UBA5629; genus CAIMUM01. The sequence goes on along the minus strand of CAVWAG010000013.1, from coordinate 87,083 downwards.
ATGGAGAAGATCGAGCCATACTCGCACGCCATACCCCACTGCTTCCGCTGCTCGACCGTTATCGAGCCCGAGGTCAGCAAGCAGTGGTTCGTTAAAATCGCGCCGCTGGCCGCGCCTGCTATGGAGGCGGTCAGGGACGGGCGCATTCAGATAATCCCCGAGCGCTTCACCAAAATTTACCTGAGCTGGATGGAGAACATCCGCGACTGGTGCATCAGCCGCCAGCTCTGGTGGGGCCACCGCATACCGGTCTGGTACTGCGGGAAATGCGGAGAAATGACCGCGTCTATCGATACTCCCACCAAATGCGGCAAATGCGGCAGTAGCGAACTTGAGCAGGACCCTGATGTACTGGATACCTGGTTCAGCTCAGGCCTCTGGCCGCATTCCACGCTGGGGTGGCCCGACCAGACGGAAGACCTCAAGTATTTCTACCCCACCTCGGTCATGGAGACCGGCTACGACATCCTCTTCTTCTGGGTGGCCCGCATGATAATGATGGGCATGGAGGACGCCGGCGACGTGCCCTTCCGCACGGTTTACCTGCACGGACTGATACGCGACGAGAAGGGCGAGAAGATGAGCAAGATGAAGGGCAACGTGCTCAACCCCCTTACCGCCATCGACCAGTTCGGCTGCGATGCCCTGCGCTTCGCTCTCACTACCGGCACGGCGCCCGGCAACGACCTGAATATGGGCCAGCACCGCCTGGAGGCGGGACGCAATTTCGCCAACAAACTGTGGAACGCGGGGCGGTTCGTGCTTACGTCGCTTGAGAAAGAGTCCGTGACAAAGCAGGCCTTCACGGACTGTGGCCGAAAAAAGCTGGAGGAGACCGAGGACCGCTGGATAATATCCAGGCTCAACCGCCTGATAAAAGAAGTGGACACCCTGATGAAGGGATTCCAGTTCGGCGAGGCGGAAAAGGAGATACACGACTTCCTGTGGGGAGAATTTTGCGACTGGTATATCGAAATATGCAAGCAAAGGCTGGGCAAGTCCAACACGCCGATGCCCGTGCTGGCCTTCGTCCTGGAAACGTCCCTGCGTCTGCTGCACCCTTTCATGCCCTTTATCACCGAGGAGCTCTGGCAGAACCTCAGGGAGCGCCTGCCCGAGGACATGCTCATAGCCCCCGCCTTGATAATCGCCCCATACCCCGTGGCCAACAAGAAGCTGCTTGACCCTGAGGCAGAGCAGATCATGGAAACGGTGATGGAGGTCGTGCGCACCATACGCAACGCCCGCGCCGAATACAAGGTGGAGATAGGTAAGTGGGTGGAATCAAGCGTCTATGCCGGCAGGCTGCAGTCTGACCTCAAATCCAAGGCTGCCATCATCGAGATACTGGCCAAAACCAGGCCACTGAGCATCCTGCCGCGCGGGCAGCGCCCGGCCAACACGGAAAAAGCCATGGTCTACGTGCTGAAGGACGCAGACGTGGTCATACCGCTGGCCGGCATGGTTGACGCTGAAGCTGAGAAGGCGCGTCTGACCAGGGAGATGGAGATTTTAGAGCGTGAGATAATCCGCCTCAGCGGGCGCCTGGCCGACAGCCAGTTCACCTCCAAGGCACCGCCCGCGGTAATCGATAAGGAAAAGAGCCGCCTGAAAGAATACGAAGACAAGGTTGCGCGCATGAAAGCCGAGCTCAAGCAGCTCGCTTAAACGCTGCGGCCGGTCATCTTGCGGTACATCAGCGCCAGGGCTTTCTTGGTATCGCTGGCGATCCTGGACTTCTCGCTGGTCTTGACACGATATCTAAACAGCCAGTAGGTGAATTCTTTCGTCTCGGTTAAAGTCAGGGATTTGCGGTGCGGATATTTCATCTCCTTCTGGAAAGTGTCAAGCAGGTCAGCCAGTTCCGCATGGTAAACCCTGCGGTAAGCCCTGGCTGCCTCCTCCTCGGGCTTTAATGGGACAATACTGGCCTTTCTCACCTCGTAGATGCTGGCCATCAGCAGCGCCTGCTCAACCAGGACACCGTAGAGGAAATTCAGGTAAGCGCGGTACTTGGCCGGCCCCAGCGCCTGCTTGAATTCCGCATCTGTCAGACTGACAGGCGGACGGTCGAAGAACAAAAGGCCGGTAAGCTCATCTTGGGGCACCATGTCTTTTATTTCATCACACAGCCTCTCCGCCAGGCGAAGCCAGTCGAAGGCCTGCCCGCCTATCAGGTAGAGGTAGCGCTCGCCGTTGTACTCCTCTTCCGGACTACGCCACATACGGATAGCCGCAAGCAGGGCGGGATACCAGGCTTTGTTTGCCTTTATCTCGGCCTTGAGATGCCGGACGGCGCGGGCGTCGTCCGCGGCCGCGGTTTCCCGCTTTACCATTTCAGAATCCATAGGCACTCATCTTTTTCTCAAATAGGCAAGCACTTCTTTGAGCGGCCTGGTATTGAGTATGTCTTTGGGTTGACACCAGGCGCGGCGGGCCAGGCCGATGCCGAATTTCATAAAACCGAGGTGAGAGACAGCATGGGCGTCGGTGCCAATAACCAGCATTACGCCGAGCTCACGGGCGCGGTAGGCATGAAGGTCCTTAAGGTCCAGGCGGTCGGGTATGGCGTTTATCTCCAGCGCCTTGCCGCATCTCAGCGCGGCACTGAAAACGGCTTCCAGGTCAACATCCACCGGTTCTCGCTCCCCGATTTTGCGGCAGGTGGGATGGGCTATGATATCCACGTTGGGGTTCTCAATAGCGCCTATGATGCGCCGGGTCATAACTTCCCTGCTCTGTAGGAACGAGGAATGCACCGATGCAATCACGATATCCAACCCCGCCAGCACTTCGTCGGGCAGATCGAGGCTGCCGTCAGCCCTGATATCAACTTCCACGCCATTTAATAAATACACACCGTTTGACGACCGGTTAAGGCGGTTGATCTCAGCAGTCTGATTCTGAACGCGCTCCAGCTTCTTACCTGTCCCGATGTTGCGCCCGCTGGAATGGTCGGTGATGGCCAAATACTCATAACCGAGCGCCTCGGCTGCTCCGGCCATCGCCTCGATGGTATCTATACCGTCGCTGCCGCTGGTATGAGCATGGAAATCTCCCTTTGTATCCCCGGCGTCTACAAGGGCGGGCAGGGCATTTCTCTCCGCCAGGGCAATCTCGCCCATATCCTCCCGTAACTCGGGAGGAATATATTGCAGTCCCAGGTATCTGTAGAATGACTCTTCATCGCTGAATCTCTCAACCCCGCCAGTATTAACATTGGTGATACCGTACTCGCTCAGGCTCAGGCCTTGTTTCTGTGACCTGGTGCGCAGGGCCACGTTATGCTCCTTGCTGCCGGTGAAATGCTGTAAGAGCGAACCGAAATCGCGGTGTTCCACGATGCGCAGGTCGGCCTGCAGGCCCTTGAGAAGAATCACGCTGGCCTTGGTCGGACCCTGCGACAGCACTTCTCTTACCTGCGGTAGCGTTGCGAAAGCCCTGATAACAGGTTCAGCGTCATCCGCCGTGCCCATAAGATCAATATCGCCTACTGTTTCCTTGAAACGCCGTAGACTACCGGCTGCGGTGAGGTTGCGAACGCCGGGCACATTTTTTAATGCGCTTATAACTTCCTCCACCACAGGCAAAGCCTCGCCCAAAGGTATGCGCCTGTCCTTGCGCCTGAATACTTCAATCGAATGCAGGATATTGGCAGCGGTCTTCTCCCCCATCCGTTCGAGCGCTGCCAGCCTCCCATCCCTGATAGCCGTCTCAAGCTGGTCAACCGTACCCACACCCAGTTCCGTTGCAACCCTGTAGGCAGTTTTCGGACCGATGCCGGGGATATCCATCAGGTTGATGATGCCGTCGGGGAACTGCGCCTTGAGCTCTTCGTAAAACCTCAAGCGGCCGGTAGTGATGAGCTCCATCGATTTAGCGGCGATGGCATCGCCGATGCCTGCCACATCTTTGAAATCCTTGCCCTCTTCATGCATCAACTCCATCTCTTCAGGCAAGTGACGTATCACCTCGGCCGCGCGCGCATAGGCCCTGATCTTGAACTTGTTTTCACCTTTAAGTTCGAGCAGGTCGGCGATATTTTCGAAGACGGCGGCGATGTCCGTGTTTTTCATCGGGACTATTTTAGCACGTGAAACCATCTACCCGTTCATGCTATAATCGCTGCCAGCAATAAGACTACGTGGCAAAATTAAGGCGACGAGGAGGTCCGAAGTGGCTGACTATCCCTGGTTAAACAACTACGACAAAGGTGTTCCCCATACCCTGGAGCCCTATCCTGATATCACGCTGCTCGACGTTATCAAGGAAAACGCAACCCAGGGTCCCGATAAAACAATGATATGGTTTAAAGGCAATACCATATCCTATCAAAAGTTTGTTGAATACGTTGAGCTGCTGGCCAGGGCACTGGCCGGTTCGGGCGTGAAAAAGGGCGACCGCGTCGCACTGATGATGCCCAATTGCCCCCAGATAATCATCAGCCAGTTCGCCGTGTGGAGGGCGGGCGGCATCACAGCACAGGTCAACCCGCTTTTCTCCGAGGAAGAGCTGATACATGCCCTCAAGGATTGCGGCGCCGAGACCGTGATTGTGCTTACGCCGTTTTATAGCCAGGTCAAAAAAGTGCAGCCGCAAACCAATGTGAAGACGGTCATAGCCACCTCCATCAAAGAATACCTGAGCCCGTTCATGCGCGCCATGTTCACACTGCTGATGGAGAAGAAGCAGGGTCACAGGATTGAACTGCAGCCTGGCGACCTCTGGTTCCAAGAGATCCTACAGAAATATGCCGGTGCGCCGCTACCCCCCATTTCGGTTGGCCCCCAGGATACCGCCCTCATCCTCTTCAGCGGAGGCACAACCGGCACACCCAAGGGGGTGATGCACTCGCATCGCGGCATTGTCATGAACGCCATGCAGATACGCGCCTGGTGCTCGCCCATAATGAAGGGCTGGGTCGATAAAGCCGTTTTGCTCATGCCCATATTCCATGGCGCCGGCAACTGGATACTTATCTCAACCATCGTCAACCCGCCTGTGCCCATCGTGCTGATACCCAACCCCCGCGACATCAAGGACCTGCTAACCACATTTAAAAAGACCCGCCCCACCTTCTTCCCGGGAGTTGCCACCCTCTTCATCGCGCTTATGAACCATCCGGATGTGAAGTCCGGCAAGATAGATTTCAGCAATCTCAAAATGTGCATAACAGCCGCGGCGCCCCTGCTGGTGGAGACCAAGAAAAGCTGGGAAGCCCTGACCGGCGGAAGGATTGTCGAAGCCTACGGGCTCACAGAATCGGGCATCCTGGTCATGGGCCCGTCGTGGGCAAGTGGAAAGAGGGGTCGGTCGGTATGCCCACACCCGACGTAGCCATGAAGATCGTGGATATCGATACCGGTACGCAGGATTTAAAAACGGGGGAGGACGGCGAAATCATCGTAAAGGCCCCACATCTCATGCAGGGCTACTGGAACCGGCCCGAAGCCACCGCCGAGATGTTCCGCGGCGAATGGCAATATACCGGGGATATCGGCCACCTGGACGAGGATGGATATCTCTTTATAACATCGCGCAAGAAGGAGCTGATTAAACCGAGCGGGCACCAGGTATACCCCGGCGAGGTGGAAGAGGTAATCACCCAGCATCCGGCAGTGCTGGAGGTCAGCGTCGCCGGTGTACGGGACGACCTGCAGGGCGAAGCCGTCAAAGCCTGGGTCGTTCTGAAGCCCGGCCAGTCATGCACACCGCAGGAAATACAGGCTTTCTGCAAGGAACGCCTTACCGCGTACAAAGTACCCAAACACGTGGAGTTCAGGACCGAATTGCCCAAGTCCATGGTCGGCAAAGTGATGCGCCGGATACTGCAGGAAGAGGAGATAAAAAAACAGAAATAGCGGTTTTCTAACCGTGTCATTGCTGGTTGCGGGCGCAATGACAGGGGTTGGGACTACTTACCGTGGCAGTGCTTGTACTTTTTGCCTGACCCGCAGGGGCAGGGGTCGTTGCGGCCGACCTTCTGGCCGGGCAGCGGGGAAGGCCTATGCGCAGGGGCCTCCCGTTTCTCGATATTGACCTTATAGATAGTATGGACGATGTCATGCTGGATGTCCGCCATAAGACTGTCAAAATAGGCGCCGCCCTTTTGCTTATAGACCACCAGCGGGTCTATTTGCCTCACTGATTCCAGACCCACGCTCTGGCGCAGGTGGTCCATAGCGGTCAGGTGCTCCTTCCAGTGATCGTCGATAACCTTGAGCATCACCAGACGCTCAAGCAGCCTCATCTGGTCGGCGCCCTGTTCCTTCTCCCTGAGTTCGTACACCTGGCGGCTATAATCAATTAGCCTTTCGGTCAACTGCTTCTTTCCCAGTTTCTCAAGCTGCATATCCTTGACATTGTCAGGGAGAGGCAGTATCTCCGCGATCTCGTGCAAAAGGCCTTCCAGGTCAGTCTCCTCATAGCCGTGGTTATATTCCTGTACCAATTGCTCAACCTGCTTGCCGACCATATCCAGGATATTGGCCTTCAAATCCGCTCCCATGCAGTATCTTGTCGCGTTCGCCGTAAATGACTTCCCTGTGCCTGTTTACCACGTTGTCGTAATCCACCAAATGCTTGCGTATGTCGAAGTGGTAAGCCTCCACCTTGACCTGCGAATTCTCAATTGCCTTGCTGATCATGGGATGCTCGATTGACGTGTTCTCATCCATGCCGGCCCATTCCATCACGCCCTTCACGCGGTCACCGCCGAAACGCTTGACGATATCGTCCTCCAGCGAGACGAAAAATAGCGAGTCGCCCGGGTCACCCTGCCGTCCTGCGCGGCCGCGCAGCTGGTTGTCGATGCGCCTGGCCTCATGCCTCTCGGTACCGACAACATGCAGTCCACCAAGCCCCACTACTTTATCGTGCTCCAGCTTCCATTCATCATATCTCGGCTGGAACTCTTTCTCATCCGCAAATTCCCCGCGCTCGGGTGGCCTGCCGCCCAGGATGATGTCCACGCCACGGCCGGCCATATTGGTCGCTACGGTCACCGCCCCTACCCGCCCGGCCTGTCTGATTATCTCCGCCTCCCGCTCATGGTACTTGGCGTTGAGCACCTCGTGCCTTACACCGCGCCTCATCAGCAGGTCATCCAATAACTCGGATTTCTCAATAGAGACTGTGCCCACCAGCACCGGCTTGCCTTCCTTATTCAACTTTTCAATCTCGTTGGCTATGGCCTTGAACTTGGAGTCCTCGTCCTTATAGATAAGGTCATTGTGGTCTGCCCTGATCATAGGCTTGTTGGTCGGCATGACCACAACGTCGAGCTTATAAATTTTGAAAAGTTCCTCCGCCTCGGTGGCGGCCGTGCCGGTCATGCCCGCCAGTTTTTCGTAAAGGCGGAAGTAATTCTGGAAGGTGATGGTGGCCAGCGTGATGCTCTCCTTCTGTATCTTGACCTTTTCCTTGGCCTCAATGGCCTGGTGAAGTCCCTCAGAATAGCGGCGCCCGAACATCAGCCTTCCCGTGAACTCATCGACGATAATGACCTCGCCGTTCTTGACCATGTACTCCTTGTCCCGCTTGAAAAGCACGCGTGCTTTGAGCGCATTTTCCGTGTACTCAGTCAGGTGCAAGTTGGTTGGATCATATAAGTCAGGCGCCTTGAGCAGGCCCTGGCGTTTGAGCATTTCCTCCATCCTGGCACTGCCTGAATCGGTCAGGTATACCTGCCTCTCCCTTTCCTCTATCTTATAATCTTCCGGTGTAAGCCTGGATACCAGGTCAGCAAAGGTGTAATACTTCTGCGCCGGATCCTCGCCCTGGCCGCTGATGATGAGCGGGGTGCGCGCCTCGTCGATAAGTATATTGTCGACCTCGTCAACGATGGCATAATTGCAGCGGGCGCTGCACCTTCTGGGACATGTCGAGAACCATGTTGTCCCGCAGGTAATCGAAGCCGAACTCGTTATTGGTGCCGTAGGTTATATCAGCGGCGTAGGCTTCCTGCCGTGTAACCGGCCTGAAATGCGGCCAGCGCTGGTCTTTCTCATTCTGGTAGCTTGAATCATAAATCAGGGCGGGTAACTGCTCAGCAGAGCTCTGTACCGGATAGATGCTGGCGACCGTTACCCCCAGCGCATTGTAAATCGGGCTCATCCAGTAGGCATCGCGGCGGGCCAGGTAATCGTTGACCGTGACCAGGTGGCAGCCTTTGCCCTCCAGCGCATTCAGATAAAGCGGCAGCGTGGCCACCAGCGTCTTGCCCTCGCCCGTCCGCATCTCGGCTATCTTGCCCTGGTGCAGCACCATGCCACCCATCAACTGCACATCGAAGTGGCGCAGACCTATGGTTCGCCTTGAGGCTTCCCTGACCGCGGCAAACGCTTCGGGCAGTATATCGTCAAGCGTTTCACCCCCGGCCAACCGCTCCTGGAACTCGACCGTTTTGGCCTTCAGTTCATCATCAGATAAGCTGCTGGAACCCGGGTTCAAGTTCGTTTATCTGCCTGACCACAGGCTTGAGGCGATTTATCTCTCTTTCGTTGGAATCAAATAGATTCCCTAACCAGCCTGGCATAATCTTTCCTAATCCTGGAACATGGCTCCGACCGACATGCCGGTATGTATGCGGTGTATGGCTTCACCCAGCAGCGGGGCAATGGGCAGCACGGTAATTTTGCCCAGCTTCTTGGGTCCGTCAACGGGGATAGTATCGGAAACCACGACTTCTTTAACCTTTGATTTGGCTATTCGCTCGATGGCCGGCCCTGAAAAGACCGGGTGGGTACAGCAGGAATAAACCTCTTTGGCGCCTTCCTTGAGCAGGGCATCCACGGCGCTTACCAGGGACCCGGCCGTATCTATCTCGTCATCCACCGTCAAGGCCCGCATGCCCGCCACCTCTCCGATGATATTCAACGTTTCCGTTGTGTCATCATTTCCTATACGCCGCTTCTCAATAATTGCCAGCGGGGCATTGAGCTTCTCCGCCAGGTCGCGTGCGCGCTTGCTGATACCGATATCTGTAGCTACGACCACCAGGTCCTTGAGATTCTTGTTTTTCCAGTAATCACCAATTATAGAAAGCGCCGTAAGTTCATCCACCGGTATATTGAAAAATCCCTGTATCTGGGCAGCGTGTAAATCGACGGTAAGTATGCGGTTGGCGCCGGCCGTGGTCAGCAGGTCTGCCACCAGGCGGGCCGTGATAGGTACGCGGGGCTGGTCCTTTTTATCCGTACGTGCGTAGCCGTAATAAGGCACCACGGCGGTTATGCGTTCGGCTGAGGCGCGCTTGAAGGCATCCAGCATAATGAGCAGTTCCACCAGGTTCTTGTTGACCGGCGAGCAGATAGGCTGGATGATGAATACATCGCGCTCACGCACATTTTCCATGACGCGCACGAAGGTATTTTCATTACTGAATTCGAACACTTCGATTTTGCCCAAAGGTATGCCAAGGTAATCGCATACGGAACCGGCAAGCGCCGGGTGGGCGTTGCCGCAAAATACCTTGATCTCATCCTGTCCGGCGAATTTCCTCATGGTGTTACCTCCAGTCGAAATGACGGCTAATTATAGCATCAACCGCTCAAATGGCCATAACTTGCCGGGCCGCTGTTATACGCCAGGCAGGAGTGATGGCCCTGATGCCTGGCACGTAAATGGAGTATAATCTAAAACGGATTTTTTCAGAGGAGCATGGCATCTTATGAGCAACGAGGCCGTTGAGCTTTTAAGCAGCTATATCAGGCTGGATACCACTAACCCGCCGGGCAATGAACACATAGCCGCAGATTTTTTCGCGAGAATACTGAAAGGCGAAGGCATCGATTACAAGGTATACGAATCCAAACCGGGCAGGCAGTCCATCCGCGCGGTGATCAAGGGTTCGGGACAACGGGAACCGCTCATTCTCCTTCACCACATGGACGTGATAGCCGCCAAAAGGGATGAATGGAGCTTCGATCCGTTCGGCGGCGAGATAATCGACGGTTATATCTGCGGCCGGGGCGCGCTGGATACCAAGTCGCTGGGCATCATGCAATTGCTGTCCGTGCTCGACGTCCAGCATGGTAAGGTGGCTCTCAACCGCGACCTGGTATTCCTGGCCACGGCCGATGAAGAATCCGGCGCGGACTGCGGCGTTGAGCATTTGCTGCGAGAGCATCGCAGCGACTTCCCGGCGGGGTTGGTATTAAATGAAGGCAGCTACGTAACCGAGGGTATAGTGCCCGGCAGGCTGCTGGCCATGATCTCTCCCGCTGAGAAAGGCCCCTGCTGGATAAAGCTCAAGCGAAAAGGCATACCCGGCCACGGCTCCACTCCGCACGGAGATAACGCGCTGGAAAGGTTAACGCAGGCGGTCAACCGGCTTATCGATTACCGGGTCCCCCTCAGGGTGACGCCTGTGGTAGCAGAGTATTTCAGGAGGATGGCCCCGGCCTGGGAATTTATCAAACCATTTATTGAAGACGGCAAAGAAGATACCCTGCTAAAAATCATAGAGGATAACGGTTTGCTGGCCGTGCCGCAGGTCAAAGCCATGCTGACCAACACCATCAGCCTGAATTCGTTACACTCCGGCGATAAGGTCAACGTCATCCCCTCCTATGCCGAGGCCGAAGTAGATACCAGGCTGCTGCCCGGCCAGGGGATAAATGCATGGATCAAGATGCTGAAACACCAGATGGACGACGATGAGATCAAGATTGAGTTCATCATGAAAGGTGAGGGCAATTCCTCCGACATGAGCACGGATAGCTACCGCATCATTGAGCAGGCGCTGATTGACCACTATCCCGGGGCCATCGCCGCGCCTTACCTGATGCTGGGTACCACCGACTCCCGCTTTTTCCGCGGGCTGGGCATGTTATCTTATGGCTTCTGCCCGGCGATTATACCGGCAGACCACCTGAAATCCATCCATGGCATCGACGAAAAAATCGCTGTTGAGAGCGTCATCAAAGGCACGGAAGTATATAAAGACATAGTGAAAAGGTTGTGCACCTGAACGTATGCGAAAACCAAGCATCAAGACCATTTTGTTTAAGCTCGTTGCCGCCTATGGCGACCGCACCTGGCAAAAGCGGCTTGAGCCCGTAGACGAACTCATCCTGACCATTCTCTCGCAGAACACCTCGGATATAAATTCCCGCCGCGCCTTCCAGTCCCTGCTTGAGAATTTCGCCGGGTGGGATAAAGTCGCGTCAGCGGAACCCGTGAAAATAGCCGATGCCATACGTGCCGGAGGACTGGCGGACGTTAAAGCCAAATATATCAAGAACGCGCTGATGGCCCTGCAAAAAGCGGCTCCCGGCTTTGATCTGCGGTTTCTCGCCCGAGGGAAGGTCAGGGACTCCCGGGAATGGCTGCTCCGACTGCCGGGCGTCGGAATGAAAACGGCCAGTTGCGTGCTGCTCTTTTCGCTGGGCATGCCGGCCTTCCCGGTGGACACGCATGTGTACCGCGTTGTGAAGCGGCTGGGATTGATTAAAGGCAGGCTATCGGCCGATGCCGCACACCTTGAAATGGAGAAGTTGACCGCGCCCGGAGATATCTACCGCTGCCACGTCCTGCTGATAGAGCATGGCAGAAAAACCTGCAAAGCACAGCGCCCCCTCTGTCCTGTGTGCTGCCTGGCCGATATTTGCCCCAGCCGGGAATACTGATTCATCAGCGACAGCCAGCCTATGTTAACCATTTATTCCCGCCCGGTTTTCAAATTATAACCTGAAAGATGCTATGCTTTTATATAATGCCGAGCCTGCCCCGGAGGTTTACATGAGAAAGGCCACCATGCACTATATCCTCGATGCAATCGAGGGCCTGATTCTATTGCTCCTCGTAATATCGGGCTTCATCTTATGGTTTGCGCTCCCCGAGGGCAGCGAAGCGGGCAAAGCCGTAATCTTCGACCGCCATACCTGGGTACAGGCGCACCAGTGGCTGGCCGTAGGGCTGCTGGCCTTCTTCAGCACGCATATCATCACCCACTGGGCATGGATCTCCTATATGACTAAAAACTACTTCAGGCGGATCAAGAAAATTTGATTTACTCGTATGCTTGACACATCCGATATAAAACACCTATCATTGCATATTACGTTATGACGCTGCACATAAGACTATACAGGGCAATTTCATACCTTGCGTTAGCTTCCATGCTGGCTTCAACTGCCTGTACCGGCCTGTTTAATCCGCAGCCCTCTATCTCAGAGGTCACAGTTACGACGGGATTCGTTTCAGATTACCGTCCCGCAGATACCACAGTCACTTTTTACGTCGATAGTCCCCAGGTTTGTTGTTCAGCCAGGGTCTCCGGGGCTGTCCCCGCTACCACTGTCAAAGCCAGTTGGACCTCTGTAAAAAGCGGCATTCCTAAAGAGGCCGAACCTGTCATCCGGGAAGATATAGCCGTTTGCGACAAAGACTCCTACGTCGGATTCACACTGCCTGCGCCTGTAGATGGATTCATCAACGGCGACTACCGGGTTGACCTCTCAATTGGCGGGATACAAAAGGCCTTGGGTGCCTTCTCAATCCTGAAGGACCCGTCTGTTACCATACCCGATATAAATTCTTTCACTACTGACCCGCCCCGGATAATAGCAGGGCAAGCGGTGGTGCTCAAGTGGAGGGTTACCGGCGCATCACATGTGAATATACAACCTGCCCCGGGCACGGTCGCTGCGGAAGGCAGCCAGGCTGTCAATCCAGCGGTGGATACTACATACACGCTGTATGCGGTGAACAGGGGAGGATGCAGTTACAGCGCTTTGACTGTAAATGTAGCGCCGTTTGTCAAAGAAAAACCCGACCTGCAGATACTGGAGTTCTGGTCCAGCGGCAACGTTATTTCCTACCGCATTAAGAACAACGGCGATCTCACTTCCTGCCCGACTACGACCTACCTGTACAGGAACGATTTACTTGAATCCAAGGACTATGTCGCACCGCTTGCTCCCGGCGAGGAACGCGTCGAGGCATTTCAGCAATACCATTTTTCGCCCAAGTTCGGATCCATGGTCGGGTCCGGAGGGTCTGAAGCCACTACCGACGCGGTAAATATAAGGATCTGCGCCAACGGTGACGCGGCCTGCGTGGAAAGCAAAGCTGCTAACAACTGCCTTGAACACAATTTTGGCCCTCTTCTGAGCATCAACCTTGCGCATTATGCTCATACTGCGCACTGGCAGAGCGGAGATAGTACGCTTAACTGGCCCATTCTCAAAGACAGCAATACCGGGCTGGCCTATATATCCACCGCGCAGCTTGGAAACGGTGAAAGCTACCAGGATGCTCTCCTGGTGGCGCCTCCGCCTGCCGGTGGCTGGATACAGGGTACTTTTGGACTGCTTCACGGCACACCGGAAGCTTTTGACCCGTTTTATATCCCGCACAAATGTAAATTCACCTGCAAACTGGGGCTGACCCGCGACACGCGGGCGCCTGCCGGGGCCAAATTCATGCTGGGCACGATGCAGGGCAGTGAAATAGCCTATTTCCCGCCCGTTACGATAGACTCCACCAGTAAAATTGAGGCTTATGAGGTAGACCTGAGCCAGTTCGCCGGCAAGAAAGTGTATTTCATCTTCCAAGTAGAATCCGGCGGACCCTGGCAACAGGGAAGCACGGCGTGGATAGAACCGGTTATCACCCAGGAAAATTAGGTTATTTAAGATACCGTGCAGTTATCTGCCTTTCCACGGCAATAACTCTATTTTTAATATCCCTTTGCCCTGAGCCTTTACAGGCGGGCACACCGTCCACCTGCGTGCTGAAGTGGGGCGTCATCGATACTCCGGGCAGCTTCCCGCAGCGCCACGATATCCGCACCCCCTGCGAGATAAATGCCATGGTGGTCTCCACGGACGGTAAAACAATCTATGCCGTGGACATCCCCAATTCCAGCAGCGGCCCCCTGGTCAGCGCCGGCATCTACCGCAGCGGGGACGGAGGCATATCCTGGAGCCAGCGTCCCACGCAATGGCTGGCCGGGATCCCTGCGCCACCTGCGCCAATCTTCCCCGTCGCCGATATTGCGATTGCTCCGGATAATCCCGATTTCGTGACGGCAGTCTGTGCGGACGCCGGCGGTACGCACCGCAGGGAGGTCTTCTATAGCGTGGATGGCGGCACCAATTGGTATTACAGCGGCTCCATCCCCTGGCTGTACGGACCATGTGAGCAAATTGGCAGTATCGCTGTATCTCTTCCTTACGATTACCAGGGTATCCAAGTATACGATATCATTATCGGCAGCCGCAATCCATCTGATGGGCTGGCGCAGGGTGAGATCTATGTATTTCGTTATCCGGGGATGGCCGGCTGGAAGGCGCAGGGTTTCACGGGGGGCGACATCATTACGCTCCATCCATCCCCGTCCTACAGTTCCGATTCCACCATCGTTGCCATGTCAAGCACCTTACAAAGGACCTATATCAACCTCTGCTCACGCGACATCGCTGCCAATACCTGCAGCTTCAATACAGTGCCAGACTGGCCGGTGGAGCTCTGCACGCCCGACCAGGCAGGAGATTCAAGCAGCGGTAAAACACGTATCATTACGGGCAGCCTGTCCCTGCCGGCCGATTTCGAAGGCGGCGCCGTCGCCAAGCGCATCATTTTCGCCGCTTATGACTCAAACGGTACATCTCTGGGCGTCAGCCAGCCGCTCGATGATGTTTACCGGCTGAATGACAGCATCGTCACGCGCCTCAAGGTACCCGCAGGCAGGCCGCGCGATAAGCTCAATCGCCTATCATGGCACAACGGGGTCCGGCAAGCTGCTGGCCGGCGGCGTAACGGCCGACCCGCTCACCGCGGCAGCAACCCTGTGGTTCACAGACAGCCCGCTTGAACAGTGCTCTACCTGGGTGAAGCCGCTCAAAGCGCCGACGGGAGGATACGGCTCCGGGTTTGCCAACGCCATAGTAGCCTGGGACGGCGATGGCAGGACCGCTCTCACTGGAACAGGGTCCGGCAACCGCGATACACCGCTCAAATGGTCGGACCTCACGGATATCTCCTGGGCCTCGAGTGCAGCTCGATGAATCCGCCTTCTCCGTCAGCGCTCGATGACGGCATCTCCTGGAACCAGCTCGGGCTGATCGACACGCGCATCAACCGCCTCCGTGCGCTGGCGGTAGCCGGGGACGGCAAAACCGTATATCTATCCTCGGTTAACGATAACGGGCTGGACAGCACCTGGCGCAGCCACACGGCCGATCCTCGGCGACGCCTGGCAAAGAGTAGCCTGCACTGGATATTTCCGCCCCCTGCTCAGGCTGGCCCCGGAGAAAAAGGACGGCTCCACCCTATTCCTGGGCAACCAGGCAACAACGCGTGTCATACAGTCGAGGGACAGTGGTCAAACGTGGAACGATTGCCTGCCCGGCGCCCTGCTGCAGGACATGGCCGCTGAAAGCAGTGACGAGCTGTACATTCTGCAGGCCAATGCGCTGGTAAGCCGCGGCAGATACCAATCCGGCGGCTGGAGCTGGGACAAATTCACGGATACAGGGCTGTTATCCGCGCACACCATTACCGTGCAGGGCAACTACGTTATGGCCGCTGGCGGCCCTGGGACAGCAGTGCCCGCTTGCCTACTCGCTGAACGGCGGCAAAGACTGGATACTTATCACCGAGCCCGCTTACAGCAGCGGCAACAGGCACGCAGCCTTCGACGAGGAATTCAAAGACAATCATCTCATCTACCTGGCTGACGATGCCGGGGGGCTGCTACCGCTGGGCGGTGGGCACCAGCAACCGCTGGGACGATATGACGCCTTCCAGCAACAGCTATTATGGCATCGCTCCTGCCGCAGGCGGCGCCCTTTATGCCGCTTACAGCCCGCTCACCACCAGGGGAGTGGACAGGTCGCTCTATTCCCGGGGAGGCATCCCCAAATTGGGTGTATTCTGGGACTCACTTACGACCGGCCTGACGTCGGGTGTCGTTTTCCGGCTGGAGCCCAGCGCCATCGTCAGTGCCGATGAAACCGTCTGGGCAGTAGATGCGCGTGACTACGATCCCTCCAAAAGCGTGGGCCGGTTATGGGCTTTCAAAGACACGCTCGCCAACCATTCCCCCTGGCTTATCTCCCCCAAAGGCAACAGCCTGGTATATTGCGATCCCGTGACCGGGCGCAACGCACAGGTCGACCTTAAATGGGAGCAGCTGTCCCTGGCCGAGGCCTATGAGATAGAGATAGGCAAGGACAAGTGGTTCGACCTGGCGGTCACCGGCGCGGCGCCTGCATACCAACCCATTTTATCGTCCCCAACGACCTGCTCTATCCGGCTTATTATATCGGCGCCGGGCTCTTGCCCGAAGCCGGACACACCTACTTCTGGCACGTGCGCGTGAAGAGGGCCGCCACCGGCCAGGTTATACGCAGCCACTGGTCATACGCTCTCAGCTTCACCGTCCGCGCCGGCTTCCCTGTAGCAGCCTCCTCTTACCCGGGCATACAATCCCTGCAGCCCTGTCACGAGGCCTGCGATGTGCCGTCCTATCCGCTCGGCTTCTCCTGGACGCCCATGCAGGGCACAACCTCCTACCGCTTCGTGCTTTCCCGCGACCCCGGCTTGAGCCAGCCGGTTATAGACCAGGCAGTAAATGCCACGGCGTACAAGCTCCCCTGGCGGCTGGACTATCAGACCGCCTATTTCTGGCAGGTGACACCGGTCGAGCCCATACCCGGCGATCCCAGCCCGGTCTTTGCTTTTACCACTGAAAATGAGCCGGCTGCGACCTTTCACGCTGGTCTGCCCACCGATAATGCCACCAACGGACTGCTCATCGCCCTTATCTTCGCCTTTCTCGTCTGGGCCTTGGTACAGGCCATCATATTCAGAAACAGGCATGAATAGTAACCATTATCATTGCTAAACGCCTTGTCATTGCGAGGGCCGCCCTTTCGCACCTGTCATTGCGAAGGCCGCAGGCCTGAAGCAATCTTAAGAATTAGCACAAACCCTTCCCCTTACGCTATAATTTGTGCCGTTGTGGTGAGTGTGGCCCAGAGGCCTAAGGCGCCAGGTTGTGGCCCTGGTTATCGAGGGTTCGAATCCCTCCACTCACCCCATCCTTTCTCCCCAACCTACCCAGATTCGTCATGCGCCTGTAGCTCAGCGGACCAGAGCATCGGTCTTCGGAACCGGGGGTCGTGGGTTCGAATCCCTCCAGGCGCGTATCGTAAACCGTCCCTGCTATCTAACTCCTGTCTAACATTTATCCAAATCATACTTCATAACCTCTTCAAACTTTGCTTTCGCTGCTTTATGTAAATCCGCTATAACATCGGTGTAAATATCCATATTGGTCGAGTAGTTAGCAAATAGCGCCCAGTAAGCGTCAAATGGTAAAATTAATAAAATTGCCTGAATGCGAATTAATATGAGAAATCCCGGATGAAATATATTTCGGCAATATTGTTCATCTGTATCCTGGCAGCCGCCTGTATTGCATCAGTTACAGGTTGCCGCCCCGTCATTTCGGAGGGTCCGGCGCATCTAACCATATTGCATACTAATGATACACACGCCCACCTTGATAACGTGCCCTTCAGGTGTACTCTGACCACCCGTTTGAGAAATGAAAACGCGCGATCTGATGAATTGCTGCTGGATGCGGGCGATGTATTTGCCGGCACACCATATTTTTCGTTATATAAGGGCCAGGCCGACCTGTGGTACATGGAGTACTTGAAATATGATGCCATGTGCCTGGGCAACCATGAGTTTGATAAGGGCAATGATGTACTTGAGGACTTTGTGAAAAATACGAGTTTCCCGGTTCTTTGCGCCAATTTTGATTTCAGTAAAGCAGGTGCATTAGGCAGCCAGGTACAGCCCTGGGTAATTATAGAGCGAGGCCGTCATAAATACGGCGTCTTTGGCCTTACAACTGAAGAGACTGCCGAAATCGCCAAGCCAGGCCCCGAAATCGTAATTAACGACCATTTAACATGGGCTAAAAAAGCAGTTGAGTATTTTCAGAGCAAAGGCGTCAATAAAATCATCGCTCTAACACATATCGGCTGGGATGAGGATGTCAAGCTGGCAGGTCAGGTAGAAGGTATCGATATCATTGTCGGCGGGCACAGCCACACTGTCCCAGATGTTTATCCACTGGTGGTAAATAAATTCAGTGCC
The DNA here is from genome assembly GCA_963752975.1 of uncultured Chloroflexia bacterium. GTDB lineage: Bacteria > Chloroflexota > Dehalococcoidia > GIF9 > UBA5629 > CAIMUM01. Next base: position 68,963 of record CAVWAG010000013.1, on the reverse strand, counting down.
CCTACGGTCATTGTGCAGGCCGGGTGCTTTAACCGCTACCTGGGCTGTTTCAGCGTTGATTTTGATAGCAACGGGGTGATTGTCAGCAAGCCAAGCGGTCAACTCATAGCAATTGATAATACCATCCCGCCCGATAAAACTGCCGCAGACAAGCTGGCGGGATATCAGGCGCCCATTTCCGTCCTGATGAACAAAGCAGCGGGGTCCACTCAGGTTGCACTCGACGGCGAGGGAGAACACGTCCGAACCAGTGAAACCAACCTGGGCAACCTGGTTGCAGATGCCGTTTTGGATAGGGGCAGGTATATCAATGCTGTAATTGCCCTTGTGAATGGGGGTGGCATTAGGTCGTCGTTGCCGGTCGGGGACATATCTATCGGACAGGTCTATGAAGTACTGCCGTTTGACAACTACCTGGTCAGCGCAGATATCAATGGCAAACAACTTCTGGGTGCCCTTGAAAATGGCGTGAGCCGGGTCGAAGGAGTTCAAGGCCGTTTCCTGCAGGTTGCAGGCATGAGATTTAAATGGGACGGAAATGCCCTTCCGGGCAAGCGGATCATCAGCGCAGATGTTAACACGCTAAACGGTTATAAGCCGATTGAGGCGGATAAAGTCTACCGTGTGGTTACCTCTGACTATGTTGCAAGCGGGGGAGATGGCTTTACCGATATCAAGGCTGCTGCAAATCAGATAAACCTGGCTATTCCCCTGACCGATGTAGTTTCGGAATACCTGAACCAGCACTCGCCGGTCAATCCACAGGTTGAAGGGCGTATTATCCGGATTGATGGTCAGCAGTAAAGCCCGGAGGGCTTGGCAAAGTCATTGACAGTCATATGGCAACGGGGTATTATCATGATCAAGACCTCTATCGGCTGATAATCGCTTAGTTGCGAATTAAAATGGGAAATCCTGGATTAATTATCTCGAAATTGAAGAGGTGAACGAGGCTGCTGACGGAGCCATACAAAGGCGTTTCCGTCGATCTTGATTATTGTTTGAGGAGGTGGACTAATGAACGCGATCGAGAATGAAAGGGTCACGATCCGGCGCATGACCAGGACAGACATCGAAGCCGTTATAAAACTTGACAGAGAAATTGGTGGAGGTAAGAGCCAGATAACCTACAAGGATATGGTATCCCTTGATCCCGGTGGCCCTATCGACTTCAGCTTTGTAGCGGAGATTGGCAATAAAGTTGTCGGGTTTGTTCTCGCCCGCCTGATGTATATGGGGATGCCTTTCAGCGAGTTCTGTGTTATCAATGCCATCGATATTGCTGAAGGACATCGGGGGCAGGGAGTCGGCAGACGGCTTGTCGATGAGATCTTGGATAAATGCCATGACGAAGGCATAGATACCGTACGCGCCATATTCCCGGAAAAAAACGAAAAGCTTCGTAAGGCCGTGGAAAACCTGGGCTTCCGGCGCAGCCCGGTAGTTAATTACGATATGACCTCTGATGTTTAAATTGATGAAGAAATAAAAACGCGAAAATATGAACCTGTTTGAAATTGACAACCTGGAAGCAGCATCCGCTTTGCTGGAATTCAGTTGGCAATTCCGTTCATCACGTGCCCTGATGGCCGCCCATCAACTCGGCATTTTTGAAGCACTGGCAAAACCCAAGCAAGCCTCCGAGGTAGCAAGAGAATGCAGTACCGACCCGCTGATGACGGAGAAACTATTAATTGTCTGCTGCGCCCTGGGCGTAGTAAGACGCGATGCTGACTATTTCAGGTTGACAAAATTAGGGTCAGACATGTTGTTACCGGACAGCCCACGCTACATCGGCGGTGTTATCGGTCACAATGAGATCATCTGGTGGGCAACCACCGGGCTTCCCGAAGTAGTACGAACCGGGAAACGAGATGCTGCGCCGGATCCACCCGAGCGTTTTAAGAAAGATCTATTTGATAACTGGATATGGGCGATGCATGGCATTGCCGCAAACGGCCCGGCGCAATGGTTGGCCAGGCAACTTGACCTCAGCGACAGGAACTTGCTGCTTGACGTAGCCGGTGGACCTGGCACCTACAGCATCGCTTTATGCCAGCGGTTTCCACATTTGAAAGCCGTTGTGTGGGACTTACCCGAGACACTGGTTATCGCAAGGAAGGTAATAAACCGCTTTGGGATGAGTCGGCGTATCAAAGTCCAAAAGGGCGACTGGAGAAAAGACTCGTTCGGCTCAGGTTATGATTGCCTGCTCATATCCAACATCTTACACGGACCCGGCAGTCAGGCGGAGATAAGACTGAAGCAAAGTAAGCAAGCCTTACTGCCGGGCGGGTTGCTGATCGTGCACGATTTCCTCCTTAACAACGACAAATCCGGTCCTTTACCGGCATCGCTTTTCAATCTGTGGTTGGGAACATATACAATTAACGAGATGGTTGAAGTCATACGCAAAGCTGGTTTCATCGATGTTTCCCTGATTGCCAGCAACGCCCGACGCGGTAGCGGCCTTATCACCGCCAGGCGCCCCTGAGTAAGATTGCGCCTTTACAAAAACACAGGACTTATAGATTTGGGTCCACCCTCCAGGCGCCATATCTATTCCCGACTCTTTACCGGCATTTTGCTCACAAACCACCCTGCAAGACAGGCGTGGTATAATTAAGTTTGGATCAGTCATCTGACCAACTTGAGTGGAAGATTACTTATTTAAAGGAGGTTGTTATGCCAGTTTACATCGCGTTGACTACTCTCAATGAGAACGGCAGGGAGGCCGTCAAGACCAATCCCAAGAAAATCAAGGCCAATAAAGCTGCGCTTGAGGCCATGGGCGTGAAGGTGCTGGGTCAATATATCACACTGGGCCGGTATGATTTTGTCAATATTTTCGAGGCCAAAAATGAGGAGACTATCTTGAAGGCGGCGGTGAACCTCTCGGGAAAAGGCATCGCCCATACGGAAACACTGGTGGCGCTCCCTGTTGACAGCTTTACAAAAATAGCGCGCAAGCGGCCTTAGACAGGCCAAGCCGGGACTAAATAGTTATCGTGGGTTCGATCGGACCGCTGTTATCTGCGCCCGGACCCCTTCCTCTGCAGCAGCATCTCCATAAACGTGTCGACCCTGGCTTCAAACTGGGCCATCGAGAAATTGGCGGGGTCCATGTGGTCGGCCTCGATCACGACCGAGGGCACACCGAGTTCTTCATGTAGCGCCCGCTTGATGTCCATCTGTCCCAGCGTGATCGGCAGGCATGACTTGTTGGAGTGTAAAATTGCACCGTCGATGGATAATCGCGGCAGGCCTCGCAGCACCATCTCCTTCCTCCTCTTCATCGAGACGCAGGACACCATAGGATACGACATGAGCGATTTCATAGCCAGTGCCTCGAGGGGATTATCCACGTCGAGCCGGATGGACCAGGCCGCCGAGTATGTTTCAGCCACCACAACGCCCCCGTACTTCTCGAAGTAGTTGAAAAGCCCCAGGTTGTACCACAGCGGAATGTTGTCCCAGAACAGCCGCACCTTCTCTTCCGCAATTATCCCGGTGCCTGTCTCCGCACGCTCCCTCACTTCATCCCTGACCCTGGTCAGGTAATCGACAGCGGCTACGGGTGCCCTGCCTGGTCACCATGACGAACATCAGCCCGACCTCGGCTGCCGAGATCGGCGTGGGGATGCATGCCGCCGGTACGCCGTATCTCGTCCCAGAGGGCACAGGCCTGGTCGGACAGGCGGACGACCTCGCTTCAAGACGGTCGTAGTCCATCTTCCTGCCGGTCACCTCGGTCAGAAAGGCGATGATGCGTTTTATCTCGCTACAGCGTAATCGATATGGTAGGGCTGGATATTCTCGATGGGAACCTGGGGGAGATCGGCCGCGAAGCACTTTGCCCCGGGAAAGCGCCGGGCGATGTACTGGAAATTCTTCATGGTCGGCACACAACCGGCGCCGGGCATGAAAATCATATCAGGTTCCGGCAGGCCCGCCCAGGGGCACCCCTTCCGTTCCCATCATGCCGTTAATATAGCCCACGCAATTGCGCAGGTAGCCGCAGAGGTCCGGGGAAAATCCCATCGATTCGGCGGTCTGGTAATTCTTATCGATCAACCCGAAGGCGGCGCAGACGGGCGACCAGTTCTCGGGGAAGACAGGCATCAGGTCCATGGCATAGAATATCTCGATGAGGCCGTTCATCGGCGGCATCCAGCCGACCGGCTTGCCGGTCCGCTTGGCCTCGTGGCCCTCCAGGTAGAATTCGGCGACGATCTTCTGCAGCTCTCTGGCTGTGGCCAGTCTCTTGGTCGATTTCTGCGTCTTTCCATCTTATCCCCCGATCATCTCGAAGAACGCCTCGAACCGGGTCTTTAGCTGGCCCTCGATATTGCCGCTCTCGTCCATCTCCACCAGCAATGACCGGGATGCCCATATTTTTCAGCTCCCCGGCCAGCGCCGGATAATCGGCCAGGTGCGGAGTGCAGAACTTCTGGAAAAGGAAGATGACGCCCTTAGCGCCCGATCTCTCTACCAGTTCCCTGACCCGGGCAATGCGGTCTTCGACGTTCGAGCGGGCGGGACAGGGGAAACGATGGATATAGCGGTCGATCAGCCGTTCCATGGGGTCGCTGCCCGATCCGTCGGCAGGCTCGCAGAAGCGGTACCCGTTGCAGAGGTCGTCGGCAACCACCTTTCCGCCCGCCGCCTCAAGCAGGTCGAAAATCCACATCTGCTCAACGATGCTGCCCGACACCAGAACCGGCATGCCATTTTCCTGAACAGCCTTTTTATCCTCGAGGCCGCCGATGAGATTGGTCAGGAGTATGTAATGTAATCCTCGGGAGGAAGGGAAAAACCAGCCTCGATTATTGTGTAAAAGTCACGTGCTGGCCCGGTAAGACGTGCCCATGGCAACGCAATCTCGTGCAGGCGGAGCAGGTTTTTCCTGATTTCCGCTGTAAAGGTCCAAGGATCGCTCCAACGAAGCCGGGTCCATCTTTCCGCCGACCTCGGCAAGTTTATCGATAAGTTCGTTGAGGGTTTGCCTGTAGAAAGTCCCTGGCGCCTTCGTTACCGGATTATAGGGCAGGGGCACGGTGTGAAATAGCCCGGGCCCGGTGTTCTCCTCCCAGATGTTCATCATGCCGCACGGCACATCGCAGGTGTATCCCTGTATTACGCCGGAGAGATATTTGTACTCACCGCGCAGCGCTCTCTCCAGCGAAGTCCGCATATAGGGGCAGACGAAATTGGGGACCAGGGCGCCGGCGTGCTCAACCCGTATCATACCGCCGTAGATCCTTACCGGCAGGAATCCCGCCGCATGGATCAGTTCGATGGGTGTGTAGGTGCAGAACCAGCCGAAAACCTTCTGTTTTTCTGCATGGCGGGTGAGCCGCTCCGTCCTGTCATTGACAGCATCCACAAAAGCGCCGGTATCGATGGGCATACCGGTTAACCATTTACTACGCTCCATAGAACCCTTCCCGATTAAAAGTGTGCTTTTTATATTTCACTGCATACTGCCAACCCGGCGCGATCCACCCGGCTGTACATTACAGCGGGAATATTACCATATAATCACGGGCAGGGATACAATATGGTAACAGTGAGTTTAAATCACCGGCAGGCGGGTAAGGAGAATAAGAATGGATTTGAAAGATAAGGTCATATTGATCACCGGCGCTTCATCCGGTATAGGTAAAGCAGTCGCGCTGGCACTGAGCCACGGACATAACCGCATTGTTATAACGGCACGCCGCAAAGAATTATTGTCGGACGTAGCGGAAACTATTCAAAACAACGGCAGCGAAGCATTGGCAATCGCCGGAGACGCGCTGGATTCGGAACAGGCGTCCAGCATAGTTCAGCAGGCGGTCCTGCGATTTGGCCGCATCGACATCGCATTGCTGAATATCGGCGCCGGACCTTCCCTAAGCATCGCTACCGCCTCTCCCGGTGACATCAAGCAGAATATGCGCGTCAATTATGACACAATGATCAATTTCTTCTGTCCGCTTGTCCAACAAATGAAAGCCCAGGATTCGGGCGGGATCATTGCCAACACCAACTCACTGGCAGGATTCCTGGGGCTTCCCACACAGGGGCAATATTCAGCCGCTAAAGCAGCCTGCCGCATTTTCCTGGACACCGCCAGGATTGAATTGAAGCAGTACAATATCAGGGTGCTGACGATCTGTCCCGGGTTTGTGGTTACGGAGAGAAATAAGCAACCCGGAATTCCCGCTTCGTTTACCATGAGCTTGGATGAAGCTGCCAGGCACATCTTAAAGGCCTTGAAATCAGAGAGCAAAGAATACCTGTTTCCAATCCGCCTGAAGCTGGCAATCATGCTGCCGCGGTTTCTGCCGCGGTTTGCGACGGAGAGCATCCTGTCACGGTTTTTACACCCGTAGATGCCAACCGTTAATAAGGAGGATGGCCATATGTTCAGGACCAGGATGACGGAACTCTTCGGCATAAAGCACCCCATAATGCTCGCCGGGATGAACTGGATAACGGAGCCGGGACTGGTAGCGGCGGTATGCAACGCGGGTGGGCTGGGTATGCTGGCCACGGCCCGCTTCTCACCCCGCGAGACAAGGGAGAATATCCGGGAGATAAGGCGGCGTACGGACAGGCCATTCGGGGTCAACCAGGCCCTGGCCCTGCCGGGAGCAAAGGAGAACGTAGAAGTTGCCCTTGAAGAAAAGGTCCAGATTGTCAACTATGCCCTGGGCAAACCGTGGTTCATCGACCGGGTACATGGCTACGGCGGCAAGGTGCTGGGCACGACGGCAACGGTCAGGCACGCGCTACGCGCCGAGCAATTGGGCTGCGACGCGGTGATCGTCACAGGCCACGAGGCCGCCGGCCACGGCACAATCGCCACCTCGCTGGTGTTGCTCCCGATAGTGGCCAGCCAGGTCAAAGTACCGCTGATTGCAGCCGGCGGATTCTACAACGGACGCGGACTGGCGGCAGCACTGGCACTGGGGGCAGACGGGATTTCCATGGGAACCAGGTTCTCGCTGACCCGGGAAAGCATGGTACACAATAACTTCAAACAACTGTGCCTGCAGGCCACTGAACAGGACACTCTATATAGCAACGCCTTCGATGGTATGCCGGGCCGCGTACTGAAAACCAAGGCAGCGGAGAAGATGATGAAGGGCGGCATCCAGTTCACCGAGGCATTGCGGGGCGCCGGCGAGATACGCAGGATGCTCAAACTCTCCTTCTGGCAATTCCTCGGCCTGAGCCTGCAGATGTGGCGGGCCGAGGAGGGCTCGCCAATCTGGTCGCAGGCCCGCCAGGCGGTGGGCATGAGAAGGCACCTCAAGGCCATCAACGACGGGGATGTGAATGAGGGTATCCTCTTCGCCGGGCAGGATTGCGGAGGGATAGATGACCTGCCGGGCGTGCAGGAACTGATGGACAGGATCATAACCGAGGCCGAAGCGGCCTGCGACTCCCTGCAGAGGAAACGCCAGACAGCATGAAACAGAAACGACAGGTAAATTAATTAGCGCGGAGGTAGTAACGATGGAACACAAGTGGAAGAAGAGCTCGCCTGAACTGGCCAAAGTGCTGGATGCTGCCCTGATACGCTTCATCTGTGATAAAAGGCCGATGTTCGGTTCGCCGGTATTCTGGATAAACCGCAATATGTTCGCCGGGGTGCATGAAGATAACCTGTTCATCCGTCTATCAGAAAAAGACCGCGGCGAGATACTGAAAAAATACCCCGGAGCCAAACCCTTCGAACCGCTCAAAGGCCGCATTATGAAAGAATATATCGTCGTGCCCTCATCAATCTATGCTGATGCGAAATTATTTGAGGAGTGGCTGAAGCGTGCCCACGCTTACGCCGCGTCACTGCCCCCCAAAGTTAAGAAAGGCCCGAAGTAAAACCGCGGTTTATTTGGAGGGTTACCCGTATTATGATATGGTTAATTGTTCATAATATAGGGAACACAATATGCAAATCGAGGAACTTCGCCAGGAAATAGACAGCCATTTCGATAAGGAGGAATACCTGGAGGCGCTTGAGCACTGCGTAGCCCTGCTGGATGAGTACCGGCAGCAGGTGACCTTCGATGACATCTTCAAGAAGGGACTGTGCCATTTCAAGCTGGAAGAGGATGCCGAGGCTATCGGCTGTTACAATAAGGCGCTGGAGCTGCAACCGGACAATGTAATGGCGCTGACCAACAAGGGGATTTGTCTTTTCAACCTCAATAAAGTGCAGGAAGCCTTCCGGATTTTCAACCGGGCGATTAAATTAAATCCGAATGTTTTTCCACCCTGGCACTACATGGGCTTTTACTACCTGGGACTTTTTATGAAGACGGGCGACCAGTTTATCATGGAGAAGGTGGTGAACTGCTATCGCCAGGTGGTTGGTATGGCGCCGGATTTCGGCGGATTCACAATGCATGACCCCATCAAGGATGTAGATTATTCCATCGAGCTCTTCCTGACGCTGCATGATGATGTGCCCGAATTGCCCATCGATACTCTCACAACTGTTTAAGCCTCAGGCCTGCCCGGCTATAGCGACAAGCCTGTTGATTATCTCCACCATCCCGCCCGTATCCTGCCCGCAGTACTCTTCCAACGCCTGCCGGATGGTCTTCCTGTCTTCCTGCCGTTACATCGCCATAAGTGGAAGACATATAGGCCGCGGCGGCCATGCGCCCATCATTTATAGTCAAACCTTCATAGCTTATGCCGGTGAGCGCCGGCATCACGTTCTTGAGCGACGCGCTGCCTTTCTGCTCAGGATGATAGTAATGAAAATTGCTGAAGGGCTTTAACAGGTCCACTATCCTATCCTGCAATCCATCAACCCAATCCTGGTATTCGGGCAATGCCCCGGCTAAATCCCTGAGCACGTTCTTCTCAATAATAGCTGAATAGGCGACGATGCTGCCACTATCACCCAACACCTCCCGCAGCCTGGCGGCCAGCGCCGGACGCGGGTCGCCCGTTCCGTCTGCCAGATAGCTGAAATGCGCCACCTCCTGCGTACTGTCCGGAACTATATGCACTGAGAACTGGAAAGGTATGGACTGGTAAGGCCTGGTGCCGTCAAGTAAAGGCACGGCTGACCCGAAAGTTTCAAAATCGAGGTAATATATGGGATATTGCAGCGAATCAAGAAAAGACTGGATCTCCTGCCGGTCAACGTGCTCCCGTCCACCCGAGACACAGTCGACCTGTATCTGCTGTTTGCCGTTAAGCTCATAGTCCGCAGGGATATCCGCTATGCCGGTCACGCCACTCTCAAAGAGTTCAAAACATTTCTTACCACCATAGTACAGTTCAAAGATGCTGTTCTCGGGCAGAGATTCCCAGCATACCGGCTGCAACGGGCACGGGTAGGGATCACTGCAATACGGCCCTATCCCCACCTCCGGGCACTGCCGCCGGCTCATTACGTCCACTATCTCGTCGACCCGCCCGGATAGACCTTCGCTATATTCGTTAACCCGCGCGGTGATATCCTCAACAATAAAAAGCTGCTGCGAATCTATCTCTCCCTGCCGCACATATTGATTGTTGATGCGGGCTACATTGCAGGTGCGTATCTTCATACCCAGGCTTTCGCAGCACAGGCGCTGGAAGGCTACATCCCAGATGTTTACATCCTTGACGCCGGTGGAACTCTTGACCTCGATGATATCCCATTCGCCGGCACCAACAGGATTCAATATATCCGGCCGGCAAAAAATGTTGCCAGCCAGTATCCCTGCTTCGAAGAGAGGACGCTCCGCAAGCATATTTTCCCGCGTAATCCTGATATTGGCGGAGAAATCCCCGGTGGGGATATCGATGCCCATGGGGAAAAGCTTTTTAGCCAGCTCCCCCACCTCGTGCCCCTGGTCGAAGGTAAACTGCGTAACAGCATCGGGCGGCGGGATGCTTTTAGGTTCGTGCACCACGGTCCACAGGTACTTGTAGCACTGCAGACCGCGCAGAAAATTAGTCTTGGATAGCATGGATGTTATACCAGGCCCAACTATTCTATACGTTTAAATAATTTTCCCCTGGTACCGCAGACCGGGCAAACATCGGGGGCTTCCTTTTCGTGAGTATAACCACAGACCGGGCACACGTAATAAGGGTAGGTTTCCTGGCTTTTACCCAGGTCATCCAGTAGCCCCCTGTACAATTTGGCATGCACTTCCTCAACGGCGTTGGCCCATTTGAAAGTCCTGAGCGCATCGTTGTTGCCTTCAGCTTTGGCATCCTCGATCATAGCCGGATACATTTTGGTATATTCGTGCGTCTCGCCGTCGATGGCCTCCTGCAAATTCTCTTTGGTGGACTTAACGGCTTTGAGTGCCCTGAGGTGATTAAGCGCATGCACTGTCTCCGCTTCCGCGGCAGCGCGGAACATCTTAGCGGATTGTGCATAGCCTTCCCTGTCAGCGGCCTCGCTAAAGGCCAGGTACCTGCGGTTGGCCTGCGATTCTCCTGCGAAAGCCGCTTTTAACCCGTCTTCTGATTTGGACATTTTTGTATTCCTCCCTCACACTATTTTCAGCTATATTAGCAGCCGCTTACGACGCGGGTAATGACTTTTATCACAGCGCTGTTTTTAAATAGCCAGCGCGAAATTCAGGTAAAGCTGTGCCGCCTGTATCACCTGGTTGAAATTCACCGATTCCTCAGGCGTATGCGCAGTCTCCAGGCGCCCGGGACCAAAGATAATGGGGTCCACACCCGCTCCCCACAACACATTGCCATCGGAATGGCTGCGGAAATCCTGCGTCTCCCAGGCGATCTTCATGCCTTTACACACCTCGCGCAATTTACGCACCAGCGGTCTTTCCTGAGAGATGCGATAACCCGGGTGGGTGTTTTCAAACCTGATATAGGCATCGAGGGCAGTAATAACCTTGCTGGCATCCTCAACGAGGTGTTCCAGGTCTGCTTTGAGCACATCCATGCGGGAATCGGGTGGCAGGTGCAGGTCAAGCCAGGCCTCGCAGGTATCCGGGACAACGAACCCGCCAGGGAAACCTGAAAGCTGCCTGATATTGTAAACCAGTCCGCTGGATACTGAGGTCGCGTAGCCGGTCACCTGCAGCAGCAGCTTGAGCATATTCTCGATAGCATTCTGTCCCAGTTCCGGCATGGAGGAGTGCGCTTTTTTGCCACGGGTCCTCAGCAGCACTTCGAGATAACCGTAATGACCTAGGCAGGGAATCATGTTGGTCGGTTCGGCTACTACGGCCCAGGGGAAGCGGTATTCCCTCACCAGCGTTTTGGCCCCGTCGCTCTCCTCCTCCTCACCTACCACCAATGCCATGCCCACGGACGGGAATTTGCCTTTTCTCTCGGCCAGCACGTTAAAGGCCTCTATCATAGCGGCGCAACCTGCCTTCATATCAGAGGTACCCAGGCCGCTGGCCTTATCATCCTCCTCGTAGAAGCCGAAATCATCCAGGTCATGCGCCGTCACGGTATCCAGGTGACCAACGAAGCACAGGTCAACCTCATCGGTTTTGGGTGGCAGCACCACGATGTTGTAACGGTTCTCGTCCACCGGCTGCCGTTTTACATTCAGGCCGGCCTCTTTCAGGTATCCCTCGGTGAACTGCAGTACCTCTTCCTCCTTGCCCGAAGGACTGTAAATATCCACCAGATCCTGCAGGATTTTCTTCAACCGGTCCGGCCTGATTTCAGCCGACGCGCCTGTGCTTACTGCCATTCTTCTTCCCTCTCAAACTGCGCTTCTTTTCCTTTTGCTGCTCGGTGGCGGCCGGGTTATAGGTCATATAAATATGCTGTTGGGGGCTGCCGAAACCCCTGGCACGGAAGAAATGCAAAGCCGGCAGGTTATCAGCCTCAGTATCAATCATGAAGATGCGTACACCGGCTTCGACCATCTTGTCCTCAAACTTGTGGAAAAGCCGGCTGGCCACGCCTAACCTCTGAAACTCCGGCGATACTACCAGCCAGACCAGGTAACCATACTTCCAGGCAGACTTTTTCTTGGTCACCACGTTGCCCATGGCGAATCCGATTATCTGCCCCTCCACCTCAGCCACCAGGCAATATTCCGTATCCTCGTTGAAGATCGAGATGACCTCGAATTCGTCCCAGGTGCGGTAAAGGGTAGGCGTCTTGTCAGCGGTGAAGACCTGCTCCCCCAGATGAAAAACCGCAGGTATGTCATCAACTCCCATCTCCCTTATCTCGATATCCGGCTTCTTCCTGCTGCCGTTTTCTTCGTGGTCAGGTAAGACCGAAGGCTGGGATTTTTCATTATTATTGCGCTGCCCTGCAGCGCCATTATTGCTCATATAACCTCCAGTACTTTCAGGGTATCATACCAGAAAAATGTAGCAACTGTCTTTAACCAATATTATTAATTACCGGCACCGGGACTGTCCAAGCGGTTCTTGTTCTGATCATAGCGTTGATTATTGTGAGTAGTTTACGCATGCAGGCAGTTATAGCCACCTTTTTAGCCTTACCTGCGGCGCACAGCCGCAAGTAGAATGCTCGGATCACCGGATTATACCGTGTTGCAACCAGAGTACCCATATATAAAGCCGCGCGCACTTTCGACCGGCCACCCCAGACGGTGCGTTTACCTCTCCACAGTCCGCTATCTCGGTTGAATGGTGCGACTCCTACGAGTGCGGAAATCTGGCGCCTGTTCAATTTGCCCAACTCAGGAAGAATCCGCCAGGAGCGTTAAAGATAGTACAGGACCTACACCTGGGATGCTTTGCAGCATATCATCTTTTTCTCTCCATATAGGGCTGTTCTTTACCGTCTCTGATAGCCGTTGACTAATATTGTCCAGCTCTTTCTGTAGCCAATGTATGTGAGCTTCTATGCGTTTTTTAACCGAGCCACTGGCTTTGCCAAGCCGGTTTTTCTCCGCCGTTATCATTTCAATGATTTGCCGCCGGCGCATTAGCATGTCTTTGAATTCTTGAGACTGATCATCCGACACGGGCTTTGGTGACGGTTTAATTGCTGCCGCAAAATGAGCTATCACCCTGGCATCAATACTATCAGTTTTAGCTAATCTCCCTGTGGCCTTGGCAAAATCACGTATTTGACGTGGATTTGTCAATGCCACTGCTATTCCAGCCGTGCTTAGTGAAGCCGCGATCAAAGCTTCATAACCGCCAGTGGCTTCCAGCACAACGATGGCAGGGCGAACTTTGCTCAAGTATTCTGTAATAGCGGTTACGCCTTTTTCATCATAAGAAAATGTCTGGCAGCTATCTTCCGGATATAAAGATACATCCAACCGTTCCTTTGAAATGTCGATCCCAACATAAATCTTTTCACTTTCCATTGTTTTTCTCCTTTTCTCCCTTCCTTGCATGATGCGGGTTTCTTATCCCAGACAACTGTTCGGGTTACTTGGAGATCGGATGCGGCGACCCATGCTACGTAACGGCCTATAAGACCAAGGGACGGGACGGTCTACCGCATCCATCATCATATGGAATATAATAACTGATATTAACAATACAAGGGACGGGTCTTTAGACCTGTCCGTTCTTTCGGGCGCAGCTAAAGCTACGCCCCTACGTAAAAAAGTAATTATGCAATGGCCGCGCTTAACCTGAAATTAAAACTGGTAGCCCAGCGCCCTGGCTTTGTCGTAGCACTTTTTGGCCTCGGCATCACGCTTAAGCGTTTCCAGCGTCAATCCCTTGCTGTACCACAAAGCCGGGTTGTTGACATCCAGCGCCAGGGCCTTGTCAAAGGCGACAATGGCCTCATCGTACCTTCTCAGCTCATGCAGTGCCTTGGCCTTATATCCCCAGGCAAAAGCCCCGGCGGGATTCAGAGAGATCGACTTGTCGGTCGATTTCAATACATCGTCGTAGAGCTTGCTCTTCATCTGGGCATAGGCCAGCTTGTCCCAGATATCTGCATTGTCTGAACTTAGCGACGCTGCTTTGGCATAATACGGTATCGCTTCCTGATATTTCTCCTGCCCCGCGTACACTAATCCTTTGTTGGCCCAGTAACTGGCAACATTACCATTTATCGCAATGGCTTTATCCAGGTTTTCCAGTGCCTTGTCAGGCTGATTCTTATCAAGGTAAGACAGGCCCCTGTTGTTCCAGGCATCGGCAAAATTCGGGTCGAGCTGGATTGCCTGGTCATAACATTGGATGGCCTGGTCAGACTTCTTCATGGCGTCCAGCGCCTGCCCCTTATTGAAATAAACCGCCGGATTGGAGGGATCCTGTTCAATTGCTCTGTCGAAATTCAATACGGCCTTATCATAGGCGCCTTCGTTGTACATCGTGATCCCTGTCTCATTGAGGGCAATAGCCTCGGGATTGCTCTTATATCCCTGAGGCCCCGCCTGGCAGGATATTGCCGATAATGTCAAAACCGCTAGAATAATTATGCTTAACCAAAAGCCCTGTATCTTATGCCCGGTAAATAGCTTACTCATCAATATTCCTTCTTTAATTCTAATCAACGCCCGTGCTTTTCTCGATTACGCCTGAGAATTTTAGCACCGCCTCCACTTCAAGTAAATTTTTGCAGCCGGTGCCTCAATCTTACCGGCAGCAAATGGCCATCGGCACTCAGATATGAGGATACGGTAATATTTACCATGATCTGCAACATATTTGAAATAAATCACCGCCTGAGGCAGAATATGACAGGCACCCTTATGAATGGGCATACGGGTTGGTCAAGATTAAATCACTATTAGCAGGAGGAAAACATGAACCTTATCAAAACTACGCTGGTCATATTATTCATAGCCTCGTTATTGATTGGCTGTACACCCGCGGCCAATCCTACGCCGGCGCCCGCTACACCGGCTGCACCCTCCGGTTCACTCCAATTCACTGACGCTGCGCAAAGGATTACTGTACCGGTAGGCGTCACCTTTACCATCAATGTCAGCGCCAACCCGACGACCGGCTATACATGGGAAGTCGGATTCGACCAGAGCCTGCTCAAGCTGGTCAAACGCTACACCCCGTCCGGCACGGGTATGATAGGAGCAGGCGGCATTGAAAGTTTCGAATTCGAAGGCATGAGAGCCGGGGAGACCGAGGTTTACCTGAACTACAAGCGTTCCTTCGAACCAAACAATCCCGCGCTTGAGACCAAGACATTCAAAGTAACTGTACAGTAAACCCGCAGGCGGTGATTTCCCCATACAGGCCGGTTTATCCGGCCTGGCGAGTATCAATAATTTGGAGGTCATGATGTTACATCGACTGGCTGGATTGCTATACGCATTAATAATTATTCTTTTAATGGTGGCTCCTGCCCTGGCCCAGATGCCGGGGCCGTTAAATGAAAACGGCGAAACCCCCGAAGGGACAATCGCCGTATCCACCGGGGCGCAACCAGCATCACTGAGTCATCAGCGACACTGAATGGTTACCTGGAATCAATGGGGCCTTACACAACGGTGACCGTCTGGTTCGAGGTATCCAACGGCCAGTCGACGAGCCACCAGGTGATGAGCTCGCCAGGTGTATTCAGCGCGCATGTGGCCGGGTTAACCATGGGCACCCCCTACCAATTCCGCGCCATGGCAGCTACAACATTGATGGGAGGGCAGAAGGCTGAAGGCTCTTTCGTCAGCTTCACCACGCAGCATGCTATGCCGCAGGCCCCCATTGATGTATCCACAAGCTCCGCTTCGGATGTAACCTCCAACTCCGCCACGCTCAGGGGCTATCTTTCAGGCATGGGGACATATGACAGCGTCACCGTCTGGTTCCAATGGGGGACCTCCACCGGATACGGCAGCAGCACGGAGCAACAGGTGCTCTACGGCCCCGGTCCTTTCAGCATCCAGCTATCCGGGTTGGCCCCTAACACATCTTATTATTTCCGCGCCGCGGCCAAGCCCGAAGTTGTGGGCGTAACCACTGTATACGGCAACGCAGGCAATTTCAACACTTCGGGAGCGGCAGTCATTGCTGTGAGTACAGGCGCCGATATGGGCGTAACCAATACTTCAGCCACAATCACCGGTTACCTGGAATCCTTAGGCAGTTACCGCAATGCCTCGGCCTGGTTCGAATGGGGACCGACGGCTGCTTACGGCCAGACCACCAGCATGCAGACTATGTATTCACCGGGTACATTTAACTATACCCTGCAGGGGCTCAATCCCGGCAGCACCTACCATTTCCGCGCGCTGGCCGTGCCGACCGCGGCCGGCGGCATGACTGTACACGGTTTTGACAGCGTTTTCACAACTACATTTGCCCCGGGTTTAAAGCTCAGCACCAGCGCAGCCAGCAACATTGCTGCCCAGTCGGCCACCTTTAACGGATTTTTAACCTCCATGGGATCGAGCAACTCGGTTAACGCCTGGTTCGAATACGGCACCGATGCAACTTTCGGCAGCTCAACCCCCCAGCAAACTTTAAATACGCCGGCTGATTTCAGCTACAATATCAGCAGGCTCCAGCCGGGACTTACCTATTATTACCGGGCAGCGGCCTTTTCCAATGGTTACAAAGTTTACGGGCAATACAGCACCTTTCAGACCACTTCCCCCTCGCCCGTATCGATATCCACCAGCCCGGCCAGCAATATCAGCACCAATGCCGCCACTTTGAATGCCTATGTGCACTCGCTGGGCAGTGTACGGTCTGTGCAGGTAATGTTCAACTTCGGCCCGACACCGCAATATGGCAGTATCACGGCGCCAACGTCAGTCACCAATCCGGGAACTGTATCTTTTCAGATGACCGGGTTGAAGCCCGGCGCCGATTATTATTACCAGGCCGTTGCGCAGATGCCGGATAATTTAAAAGTTTATGGCTCACGTAATGTTTTCACCACTATCTCCAATTCCAGCCTTTCCGTGACCACGTCCCCGGCATCGGCCATCACTACGTCAAGCGCTATATTAAACGGCTACCTGCAAGATGCAGGAAGCTCAGCCGCCGTGCAGGCCTGGTTTGAATACGGCACCACGACTGATATGGGCAATTCCACCGAGATACAGACCCTGAACCGGGCCAGATCATTCAGCACGGTAATCACCGGCCTGGCGCCTGCCCGCACCTACTATTACCGGGCAATCGCCCTCAATCCCACAGGGGGAGGCCGCTCGGTAAACGGTTCTATCAGCTCATTCGTAACGGGCGGCAGCGGGCCTACGCCTCCACCGGCTCCCGGAGTTCCTACCTTCGTCTGGATGATCATGGGTGGCTTTGTCATTGTCATCCTCATCCTCATCATCCTGCTGTCCAGCCGCCGGTAATTGTTCACGGCTTAATCAACCCCCCGTCGCATTCGTATGCAACGGGGGGGTTCTTTTCCCGGTACACTGAATAGCGGAAAAACATTAAGCGCGTCTCCGTTCACAATGCTATAATATTCCATTGAATTATTTCTGCTGCAGGATGAAAGCGTACTATGGGTAAGGTTTATTTTATAGATGTGACCAACCGGGATGGCGTGCAGACTGCACGGCTGAGCCTCTCCAAGCTGCAGAAGACCATGATAAACATGTACCTTAACGAGTTTGGAGTTTTCCAGTCGGAGTTTGGCTTCCCCACCACCAACCATGAGACAAACTACCTGCGCGCCAACCTGGAGCTTGCCAGCAAAGGCATCCTGCGCCCCATCCGGCTGAGCGGCTGGATCAGGGCTACCGCCGAAGACGTTGAAAAAACCTTCGAAATGGTCCCGGAGATAGAATACCTGAACCTCTCCATCTCCACGTCGGAGCAGATGATCCAGGGGAAATTCAAAGGCCGTAAGTCACGTGTGGATGTGCTGGAGCAGATGGTTGAAGCGGTGGCAGCCGCCAACAAGCTCGGCGCCATGGCTATCGGGGTAAACGCGGAAGATGCATCGCGCACCGATGTCGATTTTCTTATCGAGTTCGCCAGGGCAGCCAAAGCGGCCGGTGCGGACAGGTTCCGCTATTGCGATACGCTGGGCTACGACGACCCCTTCAGCATCTATGACGTTGATAACTAAAATAGCCGATGCGACGGAGATGCCGGTAGAGATCCACTGCCACGGCGACCTCGGCATGGCCGTGGCCAACTCAATTGCCGGGGCCAAGGCCGCGATAGACTCAGGCCAGGATGCCTATATCAATACCACGCTCAACGGGATAGGTGAGAGGGCCGGCAATGCCGACCTGCTGTCCTGCGTACTGGCCCTGCTGAAGTCCAGGGGTTTCGCCAACAAATACAGGCTGGGCAGGCCGGTAAAGCTCAACAAGGCCTACAAGCTGGCCAAGTATGCCAGCCTGGCCTTCGGCGTCCCCATACCTATCAGCCAGCCGGGAGTCGGAGAAAACGCCTTTGCCCACGCCTCGGGCATACACGCCGATGGCGTTCTCAAGGATCCTGAGAACTACGAACTCTACAACTTCGAAGAACTGGGCAGGGGCGAACCCGAGCTGGTGGAAACAGGCCGGCTGATTTGTTCGGGGGAATATACGGGAATCTCCGGGTTCAGCCACATAATGGGCAAGATGGAAGTTTCCTTTGCCAACGCCAGCGAGGCCCGCAAAATACTCGAACTGGTACGCTTTGCCAACGTGGAAGCCCAAACACCGCTTACCGAGGACGAGTTGCAGTTCATAGCCAAATACCCCGAGATAACCAGAAAGCTGCTGACGCTTACGCCTTTGGAATAGACCACCTGGAGACGCACCTGATATAAAATCCCCCCGGCCTGTCATGGTTTCCATCTGCTTGCGCATTGGGAATTACCGCATTTGACACGCCGGGGGGTCGTCCAAGGGGAGAGTTTATGTTAATCAGAGGGCACTGAATAACATACTATTGAAAATTAGCGCTATTTTGCAGTGGACTGCAGTTCCTGCCGCGCCTGATCCATAGCGCTGGCGATCTTATCCGCGGATATACTTAGTATCTCAGCCATCTTGCTATACAGCTCTTGCGTGGACCCCGAATTTGGTCCCTGTCCCCACTGCGGGGGCTGCTGGCCGGAAGTCCCTGATGGCGGCTGCTGTGGCCGCTGGCCCGACGTATTATCCGTTGAGACATGCGGCGGCCGCTGGCCCGATGTGCCGGAAGGCAGGTTAGCAAAGACGCTTTCCTGGGCCTGCTGGAAAGCGCTGGTAAACTGCGCTTCTGTAATGCCAAGAATCTGGGCTGCGCGGCTCATCACCTGGCTTGTATCCTGCCCGCCGGGCCGGCCTGACCGATTGCCGTTTTGGCTGCCTGTATTCGGCTGAGTACCGGTAGGGGAACCCGGCGTGGAAGTTGTGGAGGCGGATGAGGCCGGAGTTGTGGCTGTCTGCCCCTGGGAAGCAGGCTGGGCTGCCCGTGCTGCAGCCAGCTAAGACCATCCCGATTAAAATAATAGCAATACTAATAAAGACCGGGAGGTATTTGAGTTTTTCTGGCATCGATTTTTCTCCTTTGTGAATTATTACCTCTATTGTATTAAAGCAAGATGAATAGAATATGAAAGGATGTGCAATTCAAAGCTCTAAGCAACCGTAAAATAAATTTATCAGTGATTACTATAAGAATAAAATGTTAAATAAATATTAGTGACCCGCTTAATAATCTCTTAACAATCTTCTGTTACTTTTCATAATCATTAGTAATGTGTTAAGGTTAATTTGAGCATGCCAAATAAAAAGATACTCGTCGTGGATGACGATGCTAAGACGGTCGATCTGGTCAAGCTGTATTTAGAAAGGGACGGGCACTCCGTCATAACCGCTTACGACGGCCCAACCGCCTTGCACAGCTTCAGGGAGAACCAGCCCAACCTGGTAGTGCTGGATGTCATGCTGCCCGGCATGGACGGCGTGACGGTCTGCCGCACGCTGCGGTCGGAGTCCGATGTGCCCATTATAATGCTCACCGCGAGAACGCTCGATGAGGACAAGCTGACCGGGCTGGATACGGGAGCTGACGATTATGTCACCAAGCCCTTCAGCCCCCGTGAACTGGCAGCCAGGGTACGCGCCATCTTAAGGCGAATGCCCGCCGAGCGAGGTCCATCCGAGATGCGGCACCACGACATATTCATCAGTATCCCCAAGCGCGAGGCATCGCTCAAAGGCAAAGCGCTGCACCTGACCTCCGTCGAATTCAAGCTGCTGGCCGCTTTCATGAGAGAGCCGGGCAGGGTATTTGAGCGCGCCGACCTGATCGATAAAGCCTTCGGCTACGATTTCGAGAGCTTCGACCGGGCAATCGACGTGCACATCTTCAACCTGCGCCGCAAAATCGAGCCGGACCCCAAGCGTCCCCGGTATATCAAGACCGTGTACGGTGCAGGCTACAAGCTGTCCGAGGAATAACATGCGATACAGCCTGCAGTTCCGCCTGTTAGTTGCTTTTACACTTGTCATCCTGCTGACTATAGGTGTTGTGTTCTTTATGATGTGGCAGGCCGCCACCGGGCAAATCCAGCAATTCGGAGAACGCGTGGAACGCATGGTCGGCAACCGTATACAATTTGTTATCACGGATTATTACCTGGCCCATGGCAGCTGGGAAGGGGTAAAGCCGCTGGTCCAGCAAATCGGCGAGCAGTTCCGCCACAGGGTCATACTGGCCGATGCCGATGGCAAAATAATCGCGGATTCAACCACGGAAACACCCGATATGCAGTTAAACCTCGAGAGCTTTGCCAGTAAGACGCTGACTTCGTCACATGAGCACCGTGATTCCTTACCGCCTGAGCCGGGCGGTACGCCACCGTCCGAACCCCCACCTCTTATATCATTCGGACCAAAAATAACGGCGCCCCCCACACCGGTGGAACCCTCTACGACCATATCCAGTGAGCCACCTACAATAGGTTTCCTGTTTATCCTGCCTTTAACGCAATCGGAAACCGGGTTGGAGGCGCTGCAGATAATGTACAGGCAATTGGGCAACTACTTCTTAATTGGCGCATGCCTGGCTGTGGTCGTCGCCTTCCTGGTTACACTCTTCCTGTCCCGGCGTATACTGTCACCGGTTAAAGAATTGAGGACGGCAGCCCAACGCCTGGGAAAGGGAGATTTCTCGCAACGCGTCGACATCAAAGATAAAAGCGAGATAGGTGAGCTGGCTTCCACCTTCAACTCGATGGCCGGCAACCTGCAGCGCGATGAGCAGTTGCGCCAGCATATGGTATCCGATATCGCCCACGAGCTGCGCAGCCCGCTCACCAACGTCAGGGGTTACCTCGAAGCTATTAATGATGGGCTCATGAAGCCGGACACCACGACTATCTCTTCAATTTACGATGAAACCATACTCCTGTCGCGGTTGGTCAACGACCTGCAGGAGCTTAGCCTGGCTGAGGCCGGTGAATTGAAGCTCTATTGCCAGCCGGAAGAAGTGGCTGAGCTTGTCAGGCAGTCAATCAATGCCGTACAGGCCAAGGCCGTTGAAAAGGGATTGCAGCTATCTTCCGATGTGCCCGGCGGGCTTCCCCGTGTAAATATCGACTTCCTGCGCATCAGGCAGGTATTGCTCAACCTGCTGGAGAACGCCATGGCGCATACACCCGCCGGCGGCAGTATAAATGTTTCAGCCTGCTTAGGCACCGGTTTCGTGGAAGTCAGCGTCGCCGATACAGGGGAGGGCATACCTGCTGAAGAGGTAGCCAATATCTTCGAGCGCTTCCACCGTGTCGACAAATCCAGGTCGAGGGCAACCGGCGGCAGCGGCCTGGGGCTGACCATCGCCAGGTATATTATCGAGGAACACCAGGGCAAGATATGGGCACAAAGCGAGCCGGGCAAGGGTAGCCGCTTCTCCTTTACCCTACCCATTTCCGGGGAAGTGCTATAATAAACTCTGTTTATATTAATTGAATTAACGACTGCAGATATGCGCTGCATGCTAAATAAAATCTTAACAATTTCTTGGTAATCTTGTTTAATTGCACAAAATCATGGTTCCTTGGTGGGGTAAAAAGAATATCATGATGCGTAAAAAAATGAATAAAATATCGGTCATCCTGGTCAGTATCATACTGGCCGTTTCCGTTGCAGGCTGTACAGCGGCAGCCAAAGCTCCCGTAACCATCACCCGGCCCGCCACTGTCCAGCGGGGCAACCTTGATGTGACCGTCAGCGTGGACGGCAACCTGAACATGCCGCAGGCCTTCGACCTGCATTTCGGCGCGCCGGGCAACGTCCTGAACATAAATGTCAAGGAAGGGGATATCGTCAAGGCCGGCACCGTGCTGGCTACGCTGGACGATACCGCGCAGGCCCTGGCCATCAAAACGGCCAACAATGCGGTGCAGACTAAACTTGCCAGCCTGTACGAGACCGTGCCGCGGTTGCCAAATTTTATGACAACATTTTACGGGACCATTCCCCCTACTGGCCCCGATGCTGGTCTAGTAATAGTAAACGGTTTCCCCATACAAGTACCACCAGGCATCATAATATATAGCAGAGACAATAATGGCAACCCCATCCCCAGTATGGGTTCACCGGGGGGCTGGCATAACGATATCAGTCTACACCAGCTATTACCCCACCGGCACGATACTGGACGGTTATGCATGGTATCAGCAGGAATTGAACAACTCCCAGCAGCTATTCCTGTCCGAAAACTATACCGGCGCCTCATCGGAGCTGAACGTAGCACTGGCCGACCTGGAGTCCGTCATCATGATGATCGAGGACGCCATCAACAACCCTGATTCGGGCCTCGGCAACATGGCGCCCGTTGGTCAACGACCAGAATATAAACTACATGGAGGCCATCGGGGCAGGATCCTCCGGCGCGGGCTTCTACATCCAGGCGCTGCGCAAAGATATTGACCAGATCAAGCAGGCGCAGGCGGACATACAGAACACGCGCGACCTGATCGCACAAAAAAAGTACGACGAAGCGGCCGCCCAGTACCAGGTGGTGCTGGCCGGCATGGCAGCCTATAGGCACTATCGTATATACCAACTACAACATCCTCAAAATTCCCGATGATACAAACGTCTACGGCAAGGACCTCAGCGTGCGCTTTTTCAACGCCGCCGAGGACAAGTTAAACGCGGCCGCCGCCGGCATGGAGAAGGACGGGCTGAACTCGCCCGACCTGGAGACCAACCTGCGCATCGCCGAGCATTACATGATGCTGAGCAACGCCGTCCTGGGCACCAACGACTACGTGCTGCAGCACGGCCTCTCCATGAAAAACCAGCAGCAGTACAATGTTAACCTGGCCAACGACCTGGTCGCTCTCAAGGACCGCAACAACGATTTCCTCAATACGGTCATACTGGCGCCCTTCGACGGGATCGTGGTGGCGGTGAACCTTAAGACCAACGACGTGCTCTCCCAGATAGACTACGCCTCCAAGGGCGACATCATGATGGTGGATACTTCACAGATCCAGTTCAAGGGCCTGGTCGATGAAATCGATATTACAAAGATAAAGCCGGGCCAGAGCGCCATCGATCTCGGTGGACGCCGTGCCCAACAGGACATTCACAGGCAAGGTCTCATTCATCTCTCCCTACGGCACGCCCGACACCAACGGGGTTGTCCACTTTAACGTCACCATCCTGCTGGACCCGACCGACGTTGCGCTCAAAGGCATGCTTACATCCACGGCGGATATCGCGGTAAGCAGCGCCGAGAACGCCCTGATTCTGCCGCTGACGGCTATTACCACGTCCAAGGACGGCTCGTTTGTAACATGTGTGGCGACACAGCGACAGACAAGACGGAGAAAAGGCCGGTCACGCTGGGCCTGCAGAACGCGCAAAGCGCCGTCATACTGACGGGCCTGAACGAAGGCGACAGGGTGATAATCCAGGAATCGTCGGCAGGAGCGCCCACCACAACCAGGCCGCAGGGACCGCCGGGCGGAGGTGGCGGACCGGGCGGTGGCGGAGGCGGCCGGCCGGGAGGCTAAGTCCCGACCAGGAAGATAATACTATGAAGAATAGAATAGTAATTACCGTCATAACGGCAATCGAGCCTGGCCGCCCTGTTGCTGGCCGGGTGCAGCAGCAGCGGCAGCGACAACCAGACCGCCACGGCAGCGGGCCAGCCCGTGGAAGTCAAACGCGGCGATCTCAGCGTTACCGTGTCCACCGACGGCAACCTGAGCATGCCGAACGTATATAACCTCAAATTCGGGACACAGGGACAGACAACCCAGGTTTATGTGAACGAGGGCGACTTTGTTCACGAGGGATCGCTGCTGGCCCTGCAGGATGAGTCCACGCAAATCGACGCAATAAAGTCGGCGCTATTCAGCATACAGACGGCGCAGAATAATATCACACTTGGGATGCAGCCCCGGACCACCTCCCTTATAACTACCCGGACCTGAGCATTGCGCGCATGGCCGACGAAGCGGAGAATGATATCGCGACCGCCGTAGAGCTATTTCAACCAGGGCGACTACAAGGACGCCGGCTACTGGCTGGTCATGACATACTATGACATCGAAGTATGCGAGGACCTGATCAGCACCAGGCCGAACGCGGCCGTGCTGGCCGGGCGCCAAGACCAACTCGCTGTGGGCGCCCGACCCCAATGCAGGCAGCTCCGTACCCATTGCAGCCGGACTTACGCCGCTGTCATCAGCTACCTCCAGGACTACGAGCAGACGCTCTTGAACATCAGCCAGGACATGAAAGGCGGCGATTATAAGAAGATCGGCGCGGAACTGGATGCCGCCGCGCAGCAGGTCGTCACGTGGCGAGCGAGCAGGCCAAGAGCACGATCAGCATCAAGAGCAGGATGATCTTCGAGTTTGCCGACACCTACAGCAGCGCCGATTTCCTGCAGTCATCGCTGCGCTCCGTGCAGGACCTCAAGAGCTATATAAACAGCGACGGCGCCGACCCGGTGGAAGCCGCCAAGCGGATGTACATCGGCAAGCTGAACCTGCAGGTGGCACGCGACGTGCTGGAAACACAGACGCTGATATTCGAGACCGGCTCACGGGCATCAACTGGCAGACGCTTGCAGCAGTATAACCTCAGCCTGCAGAGCTGCGGAGGTCGGGCTTTACAGCGCCAAGCAGGCCATCATGCAGAACGCCATCATAGCCCCGGTCGACGGGGCCATTGTCGAAGTGGACGCCAAGGTTTCGACCGTCACCTCCGCCCAGAACTATTCGTCGACCAATGCCATCGTCCTGGTGGACACGAGCTACGTGAGGTTCACCGGGCTGGTGGACGAGATCGACATCATGAAGGTCAGCCAGGGCCAGCCGGCCACCATCACAGTTGACGCCATCCCCAACAAGACGTTTACCGGCAAGGTACAGTTCATATCGCCTTTCGGCGCCCTTTCCGGCTCGGTCGTCAAATTTACGGTCTTCATAGCGCTCGACCCTATCCGACGTGACCCTCAGGGGCGGCCTGACCGCCACGGCAACGATCACCGCAGCCAGCGCGAAAAATGTCCTGCTGGTGCCGGTATCGGTAATCCTTACCACCCGCAACGGGTCCATGGTAATGGTCCTTAACGCGCAAACGGGCAAGCCCGAAAGAAGACAGATCACCATCGGGGTGCAGAACACGGAATACGCACAGGTGCTATCCGGGTTGCAGGAGGGCGACAAGGTCGTGGCTATCACCGAGCGCGGCTCGGTCAACGCCCCGACCAGGACACCGCGCCGGCGGAGCCAGCGCATTACGCTCCCTGCGCTAAACGAGCTATTATTATGCAGTACAGTAATTAATGAACAGGTATACAACAATGACAATGATTGAATTAACTAACTTAACCAAAATTTACGACACGGGCGAACTGAAGGTCACCGGCCTGGACGATATCTCATTCAAATGCGATGAGGGCGAAATGGTATCCATCATGGGCCATTCCGGCTCGGGCAAATCCACCATGATGAACATCCTCGGCTGCCTGGACCGCCCGACCTCGGGGACCTACCGGCTGGACGGGGTGGACGTGGCCAGCCTGAACGACGACCAGCTCGCCAAGATCAGGAACGCAGAAACTGGGCTTCGTCTTCCAGTCTTATAACCTCTTGCCCAAAATAAGCGCCCAGCAGAACGTGGCCCTGCCGCTGATTTATTCCGGTGAAGACCACCGCCAGCAGCGGTCCATGGCAGCGCTCGAGGCAGTGGGCATTGCGGTAAGGGCCAAACACCTGCCGAGCGAGATGTCCGGCGGCGAAAAGCAGCGCGTTGCCATCGCGCGTGCGTTGATAAATAACCCGAAGGTGATCCTGGCCGACGAACCGACGGGCAACCTGGATACGGCCACCAGCCACAGCATCATGACCCTGTTCACGGAGCTGAACAAGAAGGGCATAACCGTAGTCATTGTCACGCATGAAGAAGATATCGCCTCCTACACGCAGAGGACCATCTATGTCAGGGACGGCAAGATCATCGAGGACAAAAAGCGATGAGCATCTGGGAAAGCCTTAAAACAGCCTGGCAATCGATATTTGCCAACAAGATGAGATCGTCGCTCACCATGCTGGGCATCGTGATCGGCGTGTGCGCCGTGGTGCTGCTGGTCGCGCTGGGCCAGGGATTCCAGACCAGCATGACGCAGACCTTCAACAACATGGGGGCCAGCGCCCTGTATATATCCAGCGCCCCATCCAAGACAGTAGTCGGCGGTATACGCCCGCTCACCAATGAGGACGTGACGGCGCTCGAGGACAAGAGCCTGGTCCCGGCCGTCAGCGTCGTGTCACCGACGCGCACAAGCAGGGGAACCGCTTCCTACGGCAATAATAATGCGAGTGAGTCGCTCATGGGGATCATGCCCGTGATAACCAAGATAAGAAACTACCAGATCGATCAGGGCAGGTTCCTTACCGACCAGGATGTGACCGACAGGGCCAATGTGGTGGTCCTGGGCTGGCAGGCGGAGATCGACCTGTTCGGCGCGCAGGCGCCGGGCACGGCGACGCCCATCGGCACACTACATCCGCATCTCGGGAATGAAATTCCAGGTGGTGGGCACCTGCCAGAAGTTCGGCGGCTTCGCCGGGGACAGCTACATATTAATGCCGCTGACGACCATGCAGTCCAAGATAACAGGTGGAGATGTGGTCCAGCAGATAGGCATCCTGGCAGCCAACCCCAACCAGGTGGATGCAGCTATTGCCCAGGTAACCGCCGTGCTGCGCGCCAGGCATTTCATCAGGACAGCAGCGGGGGCGGCGGACGATTTCAGCATTACCGACATGCGTGAGACCCTCAACAGCATGGAGGCAACCCTGGCGGCTTTCTCGCTCTTTATGGGCGCGGTCGGCGCCATATCGCTGATCGTAGGCGGCATCGGCATCATGAACATCATGCTGGTCTCCGTTACTGAAAGGACCAGGGAAATAGGTATACGCAAAGCTATCGGCGCCAAGAGGAGAGACATCCTGATCCAGTTCCTCATTGAGGCGGCCGCCCTGAGCCTGACGGGAGGTTTGATCGGCCTGGGGCTTGCGGTGGCAGGCGCCCACGCCATGGGCCAGGTAACATATAGGGACAACACAGGTCACCCCGGAGATTTCATACACCATCGTCATTATCGCCCTGGCCGTATCGATCGGCACGGGACTGCTTTCCGGCACCTACCCGGCCTTCCGGGCCGGACGCCTCGATCCGATCGAATCGCTGAGACACGAGTAAACCCTGTATTTGTTTGACCCTCGGCCTAACCTCACCCTAAAAAGAGCGCCCAGCATAAAATATTATGTGTAAGAGGCCAAACTGTCCCACCGCTGCCGGCTACATGAAGGGAAGGATTATATAGAAAGTGGTACCTTTGCCGACCTCGCTCTCAACTTCCATCCTGCCGCCATGAGCTTCCGCAATGCTCCTGGCAATTGCCAGACCAAGGCCGGTACCTACGTCAATGCGGGAATGCATTTGATCTACACGGTAGAAGCGTTCAAAATATGCGGCAGGTGTTCAGGAGGAATGCCGATACCTGTATCACTGATAGCTACCACTGCCATTCTATCCTTCTCAAGAACTGATAGTGCTATGCTGCCCCCGCCCGGGGTATAATGGACCGCGTTCTCTAAAATGCTGATAAATAATTGCCTCAGCTTTAACCTGTCCGCTCTCAGGGTCAGATTTTTACGTGGTCCGAATTCGAATTGGAGTCCCTTCTCACCGGCTAACACTTTTACATCGATAGAGAGTTCACCCAGAAGCTCATCAAGATTAACCTCATCCAGGTTTAAGGAATCTTTATCAGCGCCGCTCCGGGCCATCGACAATATCCTGTCTATGGCAGATGACATATAAGCTGACTCCTGCGCAACCAGATCCAGAGACTCCTGGTATTCGGCTTCAGTTCTTTCCCTGCTGAGCGACAGAGTGGTTTCCGCTTGAATTACTGCCAGAGGTGTGCGCAATTCGTGAGAAACGTCAGCGACAAATTGCCGGTAGCGGTTAAATGACCCTTCAAGGCGTTCAAACATTTTGTTCAGGGTCGAAGCCAACCTTGCAAACTCATCATCACCGTATACCTTTATCCTGCGGCTCAAGTCGCTGTATTCTATATCCTGAGCTGTTCTGGTTATCCGGTCTACCGGCTTGAGCGCCCTGTTGGTTAATAAAAGCCCGCTGATCCCAGCCAGAACCAGAACGACCAGCCCGGACAAACCGAGGATTTCTCTGAAGGTCCCCATGACTTCCCCTATCCAGGCTATGGGCCGGCCAACAACGATGACGACGGGGCTATCATTAGAGCCAATGGCAAAAACGAGGAGGCATAGAAACGCATCTCTTGCCCGCTTCCGGTGGCAGAAGTAAAAAACATGCCCTGACTATTTAAAGACTGCTTGACGAACCCGTCCATACCGGGCAATTCGACATTGGCGCCGTATCTCCTGAGAATCG
The DNA here is from genome assembly GCA_963752975.1 of uncultured Chloroflexia bacterium. Taxonomy (GTDB): domain Bacteria; phylum Chloroflexota; class Dehalococcoidia; order GIF9; family UBA5629; genus CAIMUM01. Next base: position 40,219 of record CAVWAG010000013.1, on the reverse strand, counting down.
TCCCATCGCCCTGGTAAATCAATATTAATTCGTTTAGATGTTCCACCACCGGTTCCTCGGCGATATCACTTTCCCCGGAAGCAAGCCTGGCCTTTACCGCTGTTGCCGAGGACGTCAGGTTGTAGTCGAGGTCATGAGAAAGGTTATTAAAGAGCATAACATAAGCTATGGTACCAAATATCAGAAGCAGCACCGCCGTGACAACTAAATACCAGATGGTAAGACGGAATTTAATTGTCTGGTAGAATCTCATGCTATAGACAACCGGTATCCGGCCCCCCTCAACGTTTGTATCAGGCTGCCCTCTCCCTCATCGTCAATCTTGCTGCGGAGCCTGCGAATATACACATCTACGATATTGGACAGGCTGTCGAAGTCATGATCCCATGATCCCTCTTCAATCATTGTCCTGGTAATAACTATGTTGGGATGACGCATGAAGTATTCCAGTATGGAATACTCTTTCGCGGTAAGCTCTATCTTTCTCTGTCCTTTCCACACCTCTCTCGTCAGCGTATCCATCAGCAGGTCACGAGCCTGCAATTTCGGTGTTTTGAATAACGTGTCCCGCCGCATCAATGCCCGAACCCGGGCCAATAGTTCGTTAAAAGCAAACGGCTTGGTCAGATAGTCATCAGCGCCGGAATCGAGCCCCGTAACTCTATCCTCGATGCTGTCCTTGGCGGTAACCATTAAGACGGGCACACTCACCTGTTTCGCCCGCAATTCCCGGCAAACTATGATTCCATCTTTCTTGGGGAGCATAATATCGAGGATGACAAGGTCGTAGGGCGTGGTTTCAGCCATGTATTGAGCCTCCTCACCATCATATACGGAATCAACGGCGTATCCTTCTTCCACAAGGCCCCGCTTGATAACACCGGCAAGCCGTTTATCATCCTCGACAACTAAAATCCGCATATTGTCTCCTATTGCAGGGCATTGCCCATAATTTTTATTATCCTATTATATTAAAACAAGATGAATAGAAAATGAAAGGATGTGTAATCTGAAAATCAAAACTACCGTTCATGTAACCTTCATGCCATATTAATAGCCGGTTCATGTGAGAATGTTAAACTGGTTTCAAGATATGGAGTTCAGAAAAATCGAGGTGTAGAAATGCAAAAGCAAGAAATGAACAGGTTATGGAATGGAAAGATTATAACCACCATACTTAATGATAGATACCTGGTGTCTATGTTAATGGGCATGATTGCGTGCGGTATTGCCATTGTAATTCTGCTGGTAACCATAGGTATTTTATATGTGTAATTAGTAGCGGAGAAGGCTACTATTAAGCTTACCTTAATGAATAAATGGTGCCTATTGATGGAAAGAATGGAGGTGCAAAGCGTGAAAAGCCAGAGGAAAGCAACTAACCTCGCTCCGGAAAAAAATAACGGGAAATTTCCTGAGGGAGCAATAACGTCGAGATGTTAAGCACACAGGTATCTCAAAAATTCAAAGCAGGCCAATGTGTGCGCATTCTTTTAACCAAAGACTTCGATGGTAAGCCCAAATATCCGGAGTGGGAGCAGTACGTCGATCTGGAAGGGACAATAATCGATTCTCACCATGCGCGGTATGGACCATTGTTTGTGGATGGCATCATAGGCTGCGACGATATCTATTTCTATAACATCACTTTCGATCGCGATTTCACCGTCAGTGTGCCTGAAGAGATGTTGGAAGCCGCACAGATTTCGCCGTTTTTCGGCAAACTTCCATACTCGCTTTAAAAGCAAGGATGTCAGTTTCTCGCGGGACGCTGTCTGACTTGTTTGCTTGCCAACGAAAATGCCGTGTATCCTCTACTGGTTCTGTTTCTTCAGTGGCAGTGTTCGCGGAACAGTGATTTCCTGGGGATGCTGCACCACGCCCGCGGAGTTGCTGGCGGTAATCGTATATACCACGGTATGACTGGGTGACACTGTCGTCGTTCCGGACGAAGCAACGGCGCCTATATCGGGACTGATATGCACCGAAGTTGCCCCATTGACTTTCCACTGCAGTTGGGAGGAGTTACCGACCGCAACATTTTGGGCGCTGGAAGTGAATGACTCGATTCTTGGGAGCGTCCTATTGTCGCTTGGTGGGTGGGGGATGTTTACCGGCGGAGGAGGTTTAATCGGAGGTGGAGGAGTCTGAGTCTCCGGCATGGTTTCACCTGGCTGTTCGCTTATCTCACTACGTTCAAACGCTGGAGTTTCAAAGAATGGCGGAGTCGGTGAAGTATAGCTGTAATAGTTCAGCGGATATACCGTGACCAGGGCAGAAGCTGAAGAGGGACCATAAACGTTACTGGCAATAAGTGTGTAGTAGGTAGTCGCAGACGGTGATATGACCATATATCCTGTTGCCGGAACTGTGCCCACTCCCGGACTGATGGTGACGGTGTCCGCACCGATGACATCCCACATCATGGTCACAGTCTCTCCCGGCGAGATGACGGGGGGGTTGGCGTCAAAAGAGATCACAGCAGGTATATTGCCTGTCCCTGTATACGGTTGATATACAGGGTACGGAGCATACACCGGTGACGAAGGAGAATATACCGGGTAAGTTGAGACACTTACGTTGGTGGTCTGGGTGATCACCCCGGCCGGACCAGCGGCGGTCAATATGTAAGTAGTTGTATATCCCGGAGATATTGCCTGAGAGCCCGAGGCAGGTACAGGTCCCAGACCCGGATCTATCCTCACACTGTCAGCACCGGTGGTGCTCCATGACAGATACGTGGTCTGGCCGGGATTGATAAATGACGGGCTGACAGTGAAGCTGGTGACAACCGGTGGTGGGGCCATGGGATTAACGGTAACGGTAGCTGCGCCCGTCGTGCTGCCGTAGTTATTACTGGCGACCAGTATATACGTGGTCACGGAGGATGGTGATACGGAAACGCTGCCCGAAGACCCTACAGTGCCAACACCCGGGTTTATTATGACAGATGTGGCATTGGTAATATTCCAGACAAGAGTAGCTAATTGCCCTCCAGTGATGACCGATGGATTGGCGTAGAAGTCAGTTACCACGGGCAATGAGCCGCCGGCAGGAACGACAGTATTGGGTGGCGCATTCAGCGGCAAACAGCCACTGGCAAAGATTAATGCCAGAATCACCAGTAACGCAGAAAAGTTCTTCATACAACCTCCCAGAATCCAAATTTGTACCGCTGCGCATCAGCGAAACATAACTCCTGTTTTAAAGTCTAAGAGCGGATGTCTGTGCTGTCAAACCACGTAGATGCTCATATTTGTTTTTGCAGGACGCAATTAATGTAAGGGTAACCAGTTAAGATGCGGCATAGGAAATATATGCAGCACAGCGGAACCCAGGAAAATTAAGATGATATATTTAGGAAATTTGCCGATCCAGAGGGCAATCAGAAACTTATAAAGTGGGTACTTGGTCAGCCCGGCAACCAGTCCGCCGATTTCAATGGGCAATACCGGTTGAAAAGATAAAAAGGCTATTGCCCACATCCCATATTTCTCAACCCAGCCTTTTACTTTGTTGTACCCTATAATATCGTCCGGCACCGCCACTTTCTTGCTTATAAATCCGAGGTAATAATAACTCATTTCACCGAGGCTGGCTCCCAGACTACCTGAAAGTGCAACCAGCAAGGGATTCCACCTGGAAGCAGCAACAATCATTATAGATACTACAAATGGCAAGGGTACCAGCGAAAGGTTAACCACTATGGCAACAACGAAAATTGTTAAGTACGCCGCCAGTTCAAACCTGTATAATGGCAGGCGGACATTTTCCAAAAGAATTTGAGTTGCGTAAGCCAAAGCTATGCTGAATACCGCAAAAATTAAAAAGATGATGCCTAATTTAAGCCAATTAATTTTGCGGGGTTCATTTTCCGTCATTTTTATCCTTATCAATTGACCCAGATTCACTGACATTCACCTGATCTTTGTTCTTATCATCTTCGCCGGAAAGACCTTTCCGGAAGTTACGGATAGCTTTGCCCAGGTCTTCTCCAATTTGAGGCAATTTGGCTGCTCCAAACACGAGGAGGGCGATAACCAGAACAAGTAAAAGCTCCTCTATGCCAAAATTACGCAACATCGGTTAGTCCTCACCTCGATATCAATTATTTGCCTTAACGTTAAACAGGCTTATTTGTAGCACATGGGGCTTTGCCAGTCAATAAATAAATTGAAACCGGCGAGGATATTGTTGTTATGGGGAATACATTTATCCCCGGATATTGCGGTAATTCATATCAGCCCCATGGCAGGGAGTGCTACAATTTATGCATTAGCAGGGCTGAAAATCTTCAAATTTGGTACAGCGCATATTTATAGGGAAAGGAGGGCTAATTTTTATGTCATCAATGAGGGCTGTTCAAGTTAGTGCGCCGGGCGCCGATTTCGAATTAATTAAAAAGGCAATCCCTGAACCAAAGGAGAATGAAGTACGCATTAAAGTCCAGGCCTGTGGTATTTGCCATGGAGATGCCGTGGTAAAAGAGGGGCATTTCCCCGGCATCAAATATCCCAGGGTACCAGGACATGAAGTGGTAGGAACAATTGACAAACTGGGTCTTAACATTTCTTTTTGGGCGATTGGCCAGAGGGTCGGAGTTGGATGGCATGGAGGGCCTTGCCTTAAGTGTGAGGCTTGCAGAAAGGGAGATCCCGGCAACTGCGCAAGCTTTTTAACAACCGGAATTTCATTTGATGGCGGCTATGCCGAATACATGGTGGCGCCACAGCAGGCGATGACAATTATTCCTGATGAGCTTAACTCTTTCGAAGCAGCACCTCTGCTGTGCGCCGGCAGAACTACTTTTTCAGCCCTGCGCAACAGCGTAGCCAGGGGTGGTGATTTGGTGGCGATCCAGGGCATAGGAGGCCTGGGACATATGGGAATACAGTTTGCCAGAAAGCTTGGTTTTAAAACCGTGGCACTGTCGCGCGGTAAGGATAAGGAAGAGCTGGCTTATAAACTTGGTGCGCATGTGTATATTGACACAGAGTCTATGAATCCAACGGATGAACTCAAAAAACTTGGCGGGGCACGGGTTATTCTGGCTACGGCTCCAAACAGCAAAGCTATTTCGCAAGTTATAAATGGACTGGGTTTTGATGGCCAGTTGATAGTTGTTGCTGCGTCAGGCGAACCGATGCAATTTACCCCGGGTCAGTTGCTGGGGGGAAGAGGTTCGATACGGGGATGGATTGCCAGACCGGCCAAAGACAAATCGGAAGACGCCCTGAATTTTAGCGTCATCTCCGGAGCCCTGCCTATGATTGAAGTTTTTCCACTGGAACAAGCCGCGCTGGCCTACGAAAAAATGATGACATCCAAAGTGCGTTTCAGAGCCGTTCTGAAAATCGGCGCCTGACAGTAAAATGGAAGATTCAAAAAAATATTCCCCGATACGGAGGTTATTATGCAGGATATATTGAAGCTTATCCAGCAAAGAAAATCACTGAGAATTTCCTTCGACATTAAACGCCCGGTAGCAAAGGAGGACTTAGGGAAGATATTGGAGGCTGGTCGTTGGGCGCCCACGGCTCACAATATGCAGAACTTATGAAATAGTCGTCGTAGACGATAAAAAGATCATGGAAAACATAGGGAAAATAAAAAGCCCGGTATCCGAAACCTTTGTCCGGGAAAACTATAAGCAGCTATCCTTTTCCGAAGAGGAATTGCGCAGGAAGAAGGTCGGGATTTCAGGCGCCATGTTTCCTCCATCCTGGAGAAACCCGGACTTTAAACTGAGTGAAGCTGAGAAAAAGGCTGTTTGGCCTCTGGATAAGTCTTTCCCAACAGGCCCGGCCCTGCTGATCGTAGTTTACGATCCTGATAAAAGGGCGCCTGCCTCGGAGGGTGATTTCCTGGGAATTATAAGCCTTGGCTGTGTTATGGAAAACATGTGGCTCATGGCCAATTCTCTGGGCATCGGTTTTCATATAATGAGCGTCCTCGGAGCGGACCCTGTAGCAAAAGAGGTGAAGAGAATCCTCGATATCCCCAAACAACTGAAGATCGCCTTTGCCTGCCGTATAGGCTATCCCATTTCTGAACCGGCCAAATACCTGAGGGTGCGCCGGGATATGGAGGATTTCACCCATCATAACCGGTTTGGCAATAAAGGCCTCAAATGAGAATAATAACGGCTGGCAGGGAAAAGGGGATACCCTCAGAAACCTTTAAGTCGCTGCGCGCGGATACAGGTATGTGCAAATCGTGATCAAGACGGCCGTGCACAGAATCAGTACCGTGAAATCCACTCCCAGGCCATATACACTTGTCCCGTTCTCCAGCATCAAGGCGCGCAGCGCATCTACTTCGTAGGTCAGGGGATTACCGTGGGCAACGGCCTGCAACCAGGGCGGCATAATGGAGATGGGATAGATGGCATTGCTGGCAAAGAAAAACGGCATGGTCAGCACCTGGCCTATTCCCATGAAGCGCTCCCGCGTCCTGACCAGGAAGGCTATGATTAATGAGAACGCAGAGAACAATGTGGCGGCCAGGATTACCGTAAAGATTACACCGAGCAGCGCCACGGGATTCCAATTCATTTTAACGCCGATCAGTAAAGCTAATATATAGACAACCACAGCCTGTGTAAGTGCCCGGGCGCCGCCGGACATGATTTACCCAGGGCAAGAGCGCCCCGCGGTGTGGGTGATGCCAGGAATTTATGGATAATCCCCAGGTCACGCTCCCAGATGACGGACATGCCTCCGAAGATAGCTATGAATAGCACGCTTTGCGCAAGGATGCCGGGAGCAAGGAAGTCCAGGTAACCAATATTCCCCGTGGGGATGGCACGTGTCTGAGCGAATACCTCACCGAAAAGCAACAGCCATAATACCGGCTGCACGGCGCGCATGAGGAGCTCGGTCGGATCATGGCGCATTTTGCGTATTTCCAGCTCAACTATGACCAGCGACTTCCGGATGAAGCTGAAAGTGCCGATAATTACGGACTTCAACCCAACCTCCTTGCCGTGCGCCTGGTCTGCTGTGTCTCCCGGTAGTCGCGGTAGTCGCCTTCAGCCTCCAGTCTCGCTGCCGGCGAAATGTACAAAGACATCCTCCAGGGTGGCGCCTTCTTTGCCGATGGCTGACTTGAGCTCAGCCGGCGACCCTATCGCGGCTACCTTGCCCTGGTGCATGATCGCCACCCTGCCACAAAGCAGATCAGCCTCCTCCATAAGATGCGTGGTTATAAATATGGTGGCGTCATAGTTGTCACGCAGATCGATGATGAGATCTCCAACGGCCCTACGGGCCAGGGGATCCAGGCCTATGGTAGGTTCGTCCAGGAACAGAACTCTTGGCCTGTGCATCATCGATTGGGCAATTTCCAGCCGCCTTATCATGCCGCCGGAATAAGTGCGCACAAGCCGGTTAGCTTCATCCGCCAGATCCATAAAGGACAGTACATCGTGAATACGCTTGTTGCGTTCACGGCGGGGTATGTCGTACAGCTTGGCAAAAATCAACAGGTTTTCGTATCCGGTGAGCGTGCCGTCCGCGGAGAGCATCTGCGGAACATAGCCTATGACCCTCCGCACAGCGGGGGCATGGTGCACGATATCGTAACCTGCCACACTGGCGTTGCCCGATGTGGGCGGCAATAGAGTGGTCAGCATCTTAATTGCCGTTGTTTTCCCGGCCCCGTTCGGCCCCAGCAGGCCGAATATCTCACCCTGCTCCACCGCGATGGAGAGGTTGTCACAGGCAACCAGATCGCCGAATCTCCGCGTAAGCGCGTTGGTCTCAATGATTTTCATGAATATATGATTTGATGTTAAATTTCTCTCGTCCGCCTTTTCGGGCAGAAACTGTAATTTGACTATCAGATATAATTTGGCATATCACTTCTGCAGTTTCTGCAGATCGGCATTGGCCCGGGTGGTCAGCAGGTCATCCTGGGAAAGCTTGAGCGTGGTTTCCAGGTCCGCTGTGGCCAGGTCCGGCTGGCCGGCCGCCGTATAAACGAGGCTACGGTTATAGTAGGAGAATGCATCCGACGGTGCTATCTGAACGGCCTTATCAGCATCTTCCAGGGCCGGGCCCGGTTTACCCGTAGCAACGTAAATCAGGCTTCTGGTGCAGTAAAATTGCGCATTGCTGGAGTCGAGTTCTATAGCCTTATTGGCGTCGGCCAGCGCCTGCTCATATTTCTGGTTCTTATAATATGAATAGGCACGTTCGCTGTAAGCCGGGGCGAAATCCGGTTTAAGCGAAAGGGCTATATTAAGGTCATATATACCGATGCTGAATTGCCACTGGTTGTTGTGGAAGCGGCCAAGTTCATAGTGGGCCCGGTAATATTTTGGCGCTATCTCTATGGCCTTGAATAAATCTGTAACGGTATAGGGGTTCAGGCGTTTGCTTTTGTAATACCAGGCCCGGGCGATATAGGCATCCGCCAGTTTCTCTTTCAGAGTGATATCATCCGGCGCCGCTCGCCAGCGCAGCCGTGCCTGCCTCAACCGCCCTGTCATAATCATCCGCCGCCAGCATCTGCTCCGTGCTCACATCGATCGAAGGGACAACGGCCGCAGCGCTATTATTCTCGGCCGCGGCGGCGGGTTTGCCCTGCTGAGAAGAGCTGCCGCCCTGCGTGAGATTGTCCTGCACCGGGTTAGCCGGCCCGGCACAGGCCGGCAGCAGGATAATGAGGACGGCCGTGCAGACGATTATCTTGACTAAAGGTGATTTCATCTCGTTGTTAGAGAAATTTCGCCGCAGCATATGCAGTGTTTCCGGGGAAAATCTTATAGCTCGTGAAATACGCATATATTATATGTTCAATCCTGCAAATACCGATCAGTAAGGCTTTTATTCACTTTTACGGCTGCTGACCCCCTGCCTTTATAAATGGAACCTTATGGCTTGAGGCGCTGGTTATGGCAGGGTCAAGCCCCTCGAATTGAGACAGCCAGGCCAACCTCTCTCTCTTCAGGGTTTTACTCAATGCCGCAACTTTTTCCTTCGGGTAATAATTGTTCAAATCAAAGCGGCCCATATCAAGGCCGGGTATCTCGACCGGAACTTCATATCCCCAGTAGTCGTCCTTTTTCCAGGTAATTTTGTCACGGGCTATCATCTCAAGGATTTTCACCGAGTCGAAAACGGTTATCTTCTGCCCGCCGGTCAGTCCGCCCACCTTCCCGGTATTCAAGAGGTAGCATTGCATGTGTGGATTCTTCCTCAGGATACTCAGGAACAGGTTGCCTTCCTCCTCTTCTGACCCCACGATGAAGGGATTGGTGCCGACCACCCGGCGCTGTTTCCCGGCTTCGGACGGGTCGCCCGCTGAGGTCTCCACCGATTCGCCCAGCATAAAAGACGCCGCTCCCCACTCCTGTGAAAGCTTGACCACGGGCGGTACTATCTCGTTGTGCCTGGTGATGAATACCAGGTAGTCCACCCTCTCCAGATCTATATCTTTGTCTGTGAAAGCTATATCCCGCCGCTTTACCATGGCACGGCCGTTGGATGTCAGCGTGGAATCGAAGAAATCAACCTTGCCTGTTACCCGGTCAACATGGACATTCTCAAGTATTGCCCTCGGGCTTATAGCGGCGGCATACAACAGCGGCTGGGCTGCGGGTTCAAGCCCGTCCGTCTTCATATAGAAGGATTCTTCCGTCCCAATTGCGCTGCTGTCTGATTTCAATATAACGACGTCGTCCTGGCGGATTATCACCCGCTCGGGCGGCCGCAGCCAGTGTGAATGGCAGGCCAGCGACGTCTTGCCTGTGCCGCTCAATCCGAAGAGCAGAAAGCCCCTGTCTACAAGCTTGCCGTCCTTCATAATGCGCAGTATCTTGCTGGCGGCATGCAGACCCAGGTTCCCCTCCCTCTTAGCCCAGTACATTACCTGCCGCAACATGGCCTTTTTATTCTCGCCCTTATAATCGCTGCCCATGATAAGCGTCACTCCCGCCTCGGGGAAGACCAGCACTTTCTTTTCAGGCCAGTCCGGAACAGTGACCGTGATAAAATCCGGCTCACCGGGCTCAGCGGGGAATAACGTATTACCCCACATCAGCGGTATACGGGGATATTCCGCATCTACGTAAACGCGGCACCTTTTCTTGTATCCGTCCTGCTGGCACATCACCCTGTCCAGCATAATCACATCTTTATCATTTAAATATGCCAGAACATCCTCCACAAGCCTGACATTTTCGTCTTCCAGTTCACCCAATACGACTTCGGTAAACTTGGCTATCCTGTTGCGGACCCTGGTGGTCACAGCCAGGTTGCCGAATTCGGAAAGGATACCGCCCGTTTCCAGGGCTTTATCCCTCAATATGTCCTCGGAGGGATTATCAATAATTTTCCTGGGATGAAATTTTTTCCTGAAAATATCCAGCATGCTCGCCTCCCGGCCGTGGCATTTATTTGCCAGCGATTTTGAAACAAATAGAGTATACCGCAACGGCGTTTTATCACATAATCGCGGGGATAACCCGCCGTCACTATTTTTCTTGCAATAAATAGCGGCATCACATAATCTATTTCTTTTTTTATACGCATATGCTTATAGCCCGTAACCCGCCCGAAAAAGCACCGAAATTTTCCATCGTAGATACAATTCAAAAAATTTTGCAATTTTTTGCCCAAAATACTTGACATGATTTTCCATACATGCTATAAAAAACGCAAGGATAAAAAATACGATTGCCCCAAATAGGAAAAAATAACTGATTTTAAGGAGGCACAGCCCAAGGTGGCGCAAGCAACTACAACTAAACAAAAAGACTTATTCGAATTCTCTGCAGAAGAGGAACCTCCAGGTCACGCTGCTGTTGAAGTAGAAGAGCCTCCAAGCTTGCGCTTGCTGAGGAACAGACAAAGGTTCTTCAGCAATGTGCCCGACGAGAACTGGAACGACTGGAAATGGCAGTTCCGCAACCGTGTCACCAGTATAGAAGAGCTTTCTAAACTGATCCCCTTATCTATCCGCGACCAGGTCAACATGACGCTGGTTACCGAGAAATTCCCCATCTCGATTACCCCTTATTATTTCTGTCTGATCAACCACGAGGATCCCTGCGATCCCATACGCAGGCAATCCATGCCTGCTTTCGAGGAAATAGCGCTGGCCGGCATACTATCCGAAGATCCCCTCGAAGAGGAGCGGGACTCAGTCGTGCCCGGCCTGGTGCACCGCTACCCCGACCGCGTGCTGATGGTCGTCACCGATATCTGCCCGATGTTCTGCCGCCATTGTACCCGCAAACGCGAATGGAGGCATGGTAACTGGGTACGCCCGCCAGAAGAGATCGACCGCATGCTCGAATACATACGCGGGGACACACGCATAAGGGACGTCATCATCTCGGGCGGCGACCCGCTTACCCTCTCCACCAAACAGCTTGAGTGTATAATCAAGAAAATCCGCGCTATCGCGCATGTCGAGATTATCCGCATCGGCACCCGCGTGCCGGTGGTGCTGCCCCAGCGCATCGATGACGAACTATGCGCAATGCTCTCAAAATACGGCGCTATCTGGCTTAACACGCATTTCAATCACGCCAACGAGCTTACAGAGGAAGCCAAGGCGGCCTGTGAAAAAATTCTGCGCTGCGGCATACCGGTTAACAACCAGTCGGTGCTGCTGGCCGGCGTCAACGATTCGGTGGAAAGACAACTCAACCTTTGCCACGGACTCCTCAAAGCTAAAATCCGCCCCTACTACCTCTTCCAGGCAGACGAGGTGGAAGGCACCGAACACCTGCGCACGACAGTGGAAAAAGGCCTGGACATCATCGAGGGCATGCGCGGGCATACATCCGGACTGGCCGTTCCCACCTACGTCATCGACCTCCCCGGCGGGGGCGGCAAAGTGCCGCTGCAGGCCAGCTACCTTATATCACGCGAAGACGGAAAACTGGCATTCAGGAACTACCTCGGCAAAATTTACCACTACCATAATCCCAAGCCGCAGGCCGCTACAGCGGCACGCAACGGGCGGCCGAAGGCCAGCAAACTGCAGATGCCACTGGAGCTGGTAGCCGTTTAATCAGGTCACCATGCGAATCGGCCTGGCTTTCGACTTAAAAGACGATTTCCAGCCAGGCCAGGATATCCCCGAGGACGCATTTGAGGAATATGATTCCCTCGAGGTAGTAAATGCCATCGCCGGCGGCCTGCGCGCGCTCGGGCACGACACCATACTCCTCGGCGGAGGACGTAAATTCATCTCCAAAATCCTCAAAAGCAAGGTGGATTTCGTCTTTAATATCGCCGAAGGGCGCGGCAGCCTGCGCAGCCGCGAGGCCCAGGTGCCCGCCATACTGGAGATGCTGGATATCCCCTATTCCGGCTCCGACCCCCAGACCCTCGCCATTACCCTGGATAAACCCCTCGCCAAACGGCTTGTCAGTGCCGCCGGTATTGCCACACCTGCATGGCTGTTAATCGGCTCACTCCAGGCTCTCAAGGCCGTTTCCGCCGACGATTTCCCCCTGCCGGCCTTCATCAAACCGGCCTTCGAAGGCTCCAGCAAAGGCATCCGGCTGACATCCCGTGCCGATACCGCTGCCAGGGCAAGGATAATAACGCGCCAATTGCTGGCTAAGTACAGTCAGCCCGTGCTGATTGAGAAATACATCGAGGGCGATGAAGTAACGGTAGGAGTGGTGGGCAACGCTCCCCCTGTTATCGTTGGTATTATGCGTGTGCTGCCACGCAGTAAATTCAGGAGCTTTGTTTACTCGCTGGAGGTCAAGCGGGACTGGCGCAACCTGGTTGACTATGAATGCCCGGCCAGGCTCCCCAAATCTGTGATCAAACGGATAACCGAAGCCAGCCTGGCTGCTTTTACAACGCTGGGCTGCCGTGATTTCTCACGCGTTGATTTCCGTGTGGCGCCGGACGGCACTCCCTATTTCCTTGAGGTGAACCCCCTGCCCGGGCTTAATCCCGAATCAGGCGACCTGCCCATCATGTCCTACAAAATGGGCTGGACTTATAACGGGCTTATCAAGTCCATATTTGAATCCGCGCTGGCCAGATACGGGTGACGCCGTTGAAAGTAGCTATTATCTATAACGACCCGTTCACGGAACCGCAGGACTATTGCGGGGAAGAGGAGGCCATCACCGGCGTGCTTGAGGAGGTGGTGGCCGTCAAGAAGGCCCTGCTGGAACTGGGGACATGCGGTGGAGAAGGTACCCCTGCGGCCTCCCCTGGAAACCGTGCCTGCGGCTCTTGACAATATAAAGGCCGACGTTATCTTCAACCTGTTCGAGGGGTTCGAGGATCTCCCGCATTCCGAACCGGTCGTGGCGCGCATGATGGAGGAGAAGGGCCTGCGCTTCACCGGCAACCCTTCCGATGCGCTGGCGCTAACACTGGACAAGGCTGATTTTAAAGCAGTGCTGCATGCGGCCGGGGTAAGCACACCGTCCTTCCAGGTGCTCACCCCGGACACTGTAAACAGTTTCAACCTTGTATTCCCCTGCATCGTTAAGCCCAGGGACGAGGATGCCAGCCACGGGCTTTCAGCGGAGAACATAGTGTGGAACAGGGAGCAACTCGGGCTGCAGGTCGCGCGCATCAGCGGGCGCTTCCGCGGCTGCGCGCTGGTGGAGGAATTCATCGATGGGCGTGAGTTCAATTCCTCCATTCTGGGCAACAGTGAGCACGAAGTCGTTGAGATCTCGGAGATAACCTATAGCCTGCCGCCCGGGCTGCCGCGCATACTGACCTTCGAATCCAAATGGTTCGAAGAAACGGATTATTACAAGGGCACCGGTGTGTGCTGCCCGGCCGAGATAAGCCGCGAACTGCGTGAAGCCATAACGGCTATCGTGCTGCCTCCTGCCAGGCGGCAGGCTGCCGCGGCTATGCCAGGGTGGACATGCGGCAGGCCTGCAGACGGCAGCATTAAGGTGCTTGAGGTCAACGCCAACCCCGACATCACGCCTGAACTGGGTATAGCCCGGCAGGCGGCGGCAAGCGGGATGGCGTATACTGAGCTGATACAGAAAATAATCGACCTCGCTCTGGAGTAGACACCATGCCAGTTAAAATAAGGGGTATCCAGCCATCCGACAAAGCCGACATCATCAGGGTAACCGATGAAACAAAGGCCTTTCGTGCCCGATGAGTTGACGGTAGTCGGCAGAGATCATCGATGAATACTTTCACGATCCCGGAAGGTTCAGGCTACTACTTTCTTATAGCTGAACACGATGGGAAATTTGCCGGCTACCTTTGTTACGGACCGACCCCGCTGACACACGGCGCCTGGGACATGTACTGGTGCGCCGTCTCACCCAAGCTGCACGGGCAGGGCATCGCCAGCACGCTTTTCACCATGGCGGCCGACCATATCAAAAGACTGGGCGGACGGCTGATATTGATCGAAACCTCCTCCAACCCCAACTACAAAGCGGCCCGCTCCCTGTATATCACGCTCGGCTATAAGCATGTCAGCACCATCCCTGATTTCTACAACCCCGGCGATAACAAAGAGACATTTTGGAAAGCGCTCTAATCGGCATATAATATCCTCAACCTTATTCAAGGAGGGCAGCGATGAAACTATGGAAAAATCACGGACACGTATATGCCGTTATGCCGCTGCTGCTTGCGGTAGTGTTAGTTGCGCTTTCCTGCGCCCCTGCGGCTAACTCAGACAAACCGCTCAAGGAGATTATCACCCCGCCGTTTTCGTTGACCATACTCCATGTCAATGATACGCATGGCTATGTTATACCGCACAACGTGCTGATGAAATTCAACGGCATGGCAACCCTGGCCACGGTGGGGGGTTACAGCCTGTTGAATTCAGCCGTGGAGGATATACGCAACCGGGAGAAAAACGTTTTACTGCTGCACGGCGGCGATATACTGGAGGGCACCATCTGGTCAACCAGGTTCGAGGGCATGGCCGACGTGGACGCCATGAACGCCATGAAGTTCGACGCCTTTGTGCCTGGGCAACCATGAGTTTTCCAAAAGCGTCCAGGAAGCCGCTAACCTTTTCAGCCGCGCCAAGTTCCCGGTACTGGCCGCCAATATGGATGTATCAAGGGAACCTCTCCTAGCCGGCAAGATAAAACCCTACTCTATCGTGGGATTCGATGACCAAAAGATAGGCATCATCGGATTGACTACGCCGATACCGCCTTCATGGCCTACCCGGGGAAAAACATCGCATTCCTTTCACCTGAAGAATCCGCCAGGCGCTATATAAGCGAGCTGAATAACCTGGGCATCAATAAAATCATCATACTCTCTCACCTGGGCTATGAGAATGACGTTAAACTGGCCAAATCCGTAGCAGGCATCGATATCATTGTGGGCGGCCATACCCACACTTTCATGGGAGGCCCCGAATTCGAACAAATCGGCCTCAAGCCCGAGACGCCTTATCCCACCGAGCTGATAGGCCCGGACGGCGGGAAGGTGCTTATCGTACAGGCCTGGGAATACAACCGGATGCTGGGACAGATATCGCTGGACTTCGATGAAAAAGGCGAGATTACAGGATATAAAGGCCAGCCCTTCATTTTCTCTACCAACGGATTCAGCATAGAGGATGCCTGGGGTTGGAGCCACCTCTGCCCCTGCCGGCCTGAGTACAGCCAGATTATGCAGGCCATAGCTAATAACCCCGGCTTCAAGCTTTATTGGAACAGCCCCGATATGGACAACATACTTCAGCCTTATATTAACCAGGTCTCCGACGAGCTCAATACCGTGGTCGCCGTGGCCGAGGAAAACCTCCTCCGTGGCGCTAACACAGGCCCCGGGCCCATCATAGCCGACGCCTTCCTGTGGAGCGCGCGCAAGGCCAACCCCGAGGTACAATTCGCCATCTATGATACCTACAATATCCGCTCCGATATCTATAAGGGCAATATCCTGTCCAACGATGTTTATATGCTGCTCCCGCTGAGGCAGGAACTGGCCACCATGAAGGTCAAAGGCAGCATGATCAAGCTGCTGCTGGAGATGGGACTCGATTCCCACGTTAAGATCGGTGACCTTCCTCCCTGCTACGAGGTTTCAGGGCTCAAAATGACCATCGATATGAACCGCAAGAGCGGCGACCGCATAACGGTAATCCAGGTAAAGCAGCCCGACGGCAGCTATGCCGACATGGATATGAATGCCGATTACACCATGGCAACCACCGATTACCTGGCCGATAAAGGCATACAGCCGCTGGTCAACAAGCTAAGCTGGCTGGGCCCCGCGGCTGACAATATCAAATCATGGATCAAAGACTACCTGGGCTACCGCGCCCTGGGCATAAAGGACGTTGATGCCATGAGCGACTACCTGAGGGTGCAGAAAACCGTTAAAAACGTCACCGAAGAGCGCAGCACGGTAATCCCCGCCGCGAAATAAATGCGCCGCCTCTGAGGCCGGAAATATTGATTTAAGCACAGCAGGAAGGTATCATATAAATTAGACATGTTAAACGCAAGGGTGAAAGGAGGTGTGGTATGGCTATCAGGAATAAGGAAGACGCCCAGCGGGTACTGAGGTCCGTGCCCGATGTGAAGCGTTTTTATTGCCATGACGGGGAGATTTTGAATAACCTATATGAATTGAAGGCGGCACTGGGCAAGATGCACAGCTCGGCCTACCGTCACCATGTCACCGATGAGAAGAACGACTTCGCACGCTGGGTACGCGAAGTGCTTGGCGACGATAAGCTGGCCGGCGACCTGGCAAAATACCAGGAGCAGAAAGAAGCATTTCGCATCGTTGCAGACAGGATTGCCTGGCTGCAGGCCAGAGCTTGAGAATAGAATTATGCCGGCATTGAAAGGGCACCTGATTTGACTGTTGCTTATACACCTAAAGACGCGGTACTTGACGTAGTCGCTATCGCATTGATCCTGGCGCCCGAGCCGCTGACCACCCCGATCGGCATCAGTCTGCTATTGCGCAAACGGGGTGACGGGCGCCAGCGAAATGGCGCACCCCGTCCGCGTGTACCCCGAATATGTCTATAAGGTTGATACACATACGCGGCAGGGAGATAACCTGGGAGGTCAGGACCATCCAGACAGGCCAGTTGCCGCTCGGGGAGCTTAACAGGCCCAACATTGAGTTCAAGCCCCGGGAGGAGTTCATACGCTCGCGCACGGCCCCTGAAAAGAGTGCGGCGCAAAAGATTGCCGAGAACCTTCCGCCCGGCGTCAGGGTGCACCATGAAATTTTCCGCCCTCCCCGGGCGCCGGCCAGCCAACAATCCGCCTTCATCCCCGGCGAGACCATTTACCATACGCTGCGCCAGGCGCCACAGTTAAATACGCTGAATAATAAAGCTCCGGCTGACCGGGAAACATTCACCACACCATCGAGAATAGCCCCGGCTATTACAGGGCGACAGCGGCCGGCCCAGGCCCGCAGCGCACCGCCGGGCATAATCCACCACACGCTCAAGGAAGCCCCGCGCAGCGACAACCCGGCCAACATCGTCAAGCCGGTGCGCATCGTCCAGCACCATACAGTCGATCCCACTCCCCCTATCCAGTTCAAAGGCCGCATCATCAGGCAGGATCCTGGGCCCACCCTGAAAACAGGGGAGGCATCATCGGCAGGAACGGCGACAGGGGCCGCCGCTAAACAAACCGCCTGGCTCTAAAGGCGAATTACTTATCCGCTGGCGGTCTTTTCCCTGCCGCCTAAATTGCCAACTCAGCCCGCAAGTCATAAAATTATCATCTGGAGCCTGAATTAAACAGCCGGAGCATATCCCATGCCTCACAAAGCAAAAAACCACGATTACAAATCCCACATCATCGAGGAATACTACATCACCGAAGAGCCCTTCTACCTGCCGCTGAAGGATGAAGTGGCCCTGTTTGAAGCCGCCTATGCCGAGCGCATACCGGTGCTCCTGAAAGGCCCCACGGGCTGCGGCAAGACCCGCTTCCTGGAATATATGACTTACCGCATGAGCCAGAAGGAGCATGCCAAACCCCGAGTCACACTCGCCAGCACCACGACGGCATACCCCTTATCACCATCGCCTGCCACGAGGACCTGACCGCCAGCGACCTGGTAGGAAAGTACCTGCTGGAGGGCGATACCACGCGCTGGGTGGACGGCCCGCTAACCCGGGCGGTCAAGAGCGGCGGAATATGCTACCTGGACGAGGTAGTCGAGGCGCGCAAGGATACTATCGTACTCATCCACCCCCTGGCCGACCACCGCCGGTCGCTTTACATCGAGAAAAAAGGGGAGATGCTGGAAGCCAGCGACAGCTTCATGCTGGTCATATCCTATAACCCGGGCTACCAGTGCATACTCAAGAACCTGAAGCACAGCACGCGGCAGCGTTTCATCGCTATCGAGTTCACTCATCCGCCCAAGGATATCGAGGCCAGGATCATCGGCCATGAGGCCGGAGTGAGCGCGGACATCGCCGGCAGGCTGGCCATGCTGGGCGAGAAGATACGTAATCTCAAAGAGCAGGACCTTTCCGAGGTTATCAGCACACGCCTGCTGATTTATGCTGCCCGGCTCATCAAAGCAGGGCATCCCCGCCAGGCGCGCCTGCGAAGTGGCGGCAGTCTGGTCGATAACCGACGACCAGGAAGTGCAGAAATCGCTCAAGGAAGTCGTTACCGCCATATTTGAATAATGCTCAAGTAAGCATGAGTACATGAGCCAAGCTATTAAAACACAGCATGCTGACAGCGAAGCCGGAGATAAGTATCTCGGGATCGAGTTCGCCTCTATCGAGCCCGTTTTGCAGGTATACTGCAAGGCCCTGACCGGCAAAGAAGTCGATATATCCGCCGGCGATGGCGCCCTGACCTCCCTCCGCAATACCTGGTGGGGCCAACTGGCATCCGGCAATCCGCCCAACGGCCATGTCAACGTCGCTGTCCCGGCCTCCTTCATGGAATATCCCGGCTACGACGACAACTTCGGCTGGTACAAGTCAGCGGTCACCCAGCAGGTCGCCCATGTGGAATTCGGCTCGTTCGATTTCATTTTCGAAAAAGAGTCGACGCTTTTCGAGAACCTGCGTTACCATTGAAAGGTGAAGAGGGCCACGGCAGCAACGCCTATGAGAAATACCTCGCCCTCTTCGAGCGACCGGTTGCTGGCCGCGCTGGTCTTCGTAGCCGTTGAGAACGCCCGTATCAATTACCTGGTCAAATATTATTACCCCGGCCTGAAGCGCAGCTATCGCCGCATGCAGGAGGGCGCGCTGCTGGCGCTCTCACAGGTGCCCGCCATGACTCTGCGCCGCGCCTTTATCGAACTGCTGGAAGGACTTGAGATCAATGCCATTCTGGCCATCGATGAGGATGCTCTTTATGAACCGCTCGATGCGGCCAAAGATGTGCTCGACCGCCTGTGCCAGGCCCACGCCACGGTTGAGGATGCCGCCGAGGCCGCCATCCGCATCTACGAAATCGCCCGGAAGGTACCTAAAAAGGGTTTTGCTACCAGCGCGGGCGGCTATATCAGCGAGAACCGCGAACCCACAATTCTCCGACCTTGAGGGGCAGGAATTCATGGGCAATTTCGATATGGATAAAATGAAGCTCAATATGGAGATGAGGGCCAGCAGCGGGCAAAAATCGACCATGCCCATGACCGCTGAGGACCTTCAGAAGCTGGGCGACCAGAAGATAGGCATCACAGATATCAAGGATGCGCAGTTCCTCTCGGGTACCGGCCTTTCCGCGGCGGACCTGCCGCGCGGCGTGCAGGTCGTCCAGTTCTCACAGGACAAGTACCAGAAGGTTGACCGCTATAATCCCGCGGACGCCATCACACCCATTCCCCCCGAAGCCGAGGAGAAACTGACCTACTACGATGAGTGGGACTTCCGCGCCAGACGCTATGTGGGACAGTGGTGCTGCATCAGGGAAAAAGTGCTGGGCGAAGGCAGCAGCTACTTTTACGACAAGACCCTGGAGAGCCGCAGGAACGCTGGCCGTCGAGATCAAGCGGCAGTTCGAGAAGCTGCCGGCCGAATTGCTCTACAAGGCCAAGAACCTAGATGATGGCGACGAGTTTGACCTCGACCTGGTCATCAGCGAACTGATGGATAAGCGCGCCGGGCATACGCCATCCGGCAAGGTCTACATGAAGAAGAAAAAGATCCAGCGCGACGTGGCCGTTGCCTTCCTGCTGGATATGAGCGGCTCCACCGCCGACCTCATCAGCAAAAACCGCACGCCGATGCAGTACGACGAATCCATCAAGTACGACTTCATGAAGTTTCGTCATGCAGCCGCGCCGCCGCATCATCGATATCGAGAAGGAGAGTATCGTCCTGCTCTGTCACGCCATCGAGTCGCTGGGCGACAACTACGGCATTTACGGCTTCTCCGGCCACGGCCGCTCCAAGGTGCAGTTCCTGGTCATCAAGGACCTCAACGAAACGTTCTCGGAGAAGATCAAGCGGCGCGTGGACCAGATAGCCCCCATCCACGGCACACGCATGGGCCCGGCTATCCGCCATACCACGGCCAGGCTCGATGCCTGCGGCAGCTCGCTTAAACTGCTCTTCCTGGTCAGCGACGGCTACCCGCAGGATTCGCTTTACGGCTACGACGACGATGACAAGGAATACGCTATCCACGATACCAAGATGGCGCTGATCGAAGCCTCAAAGAAGAACATCACGCCATTTTGCCTGACCGTGGATTCCGCCGGCAACGATTATCTGCGCACCATGTGCAACGATATCGGCTACGAGGTGCTCGACGATATCGAAACCCTGCCCCACCGCCTGCCGATGCTTTACAAGAAGCTGTCCGTGTAATTAAAGGGCGGCCTCATTTTCCGGGCGCGGCATATTTGAGCATCTCCGCCAGTACCTGCTTGCCAAGCGTTACGTCATCGAGGTCAGGGCAATGCTGGCCATCGGGGACATAGAAATATCTCCCATTCTTTATTACATAGTCTTTCGCCAGACCCAAACCCAACCAGGGATCCATGCCGCCTCCCACATATATCATAGGGACCTTGAGCGTATCCAGCATGGCCCGCGGTGACCATGCCGCAGCGCTGGCGGATTTGGGGTCGCTGCCGAAAAGCGCCCTGCTCTCGGCTATGAAATCATCTTTGCCACGCGTGAAAACACCGCCCGGTTGCGCAGACACCTCGAAGATGCCGGTCTCAGCGCACTGCTGATATCTCCACACTCGCCAGCCGTAATCGCCTGTGACGGCTTCATCATGTGTCAGGGTTTGCTTGGCATTGGAGGCAGCATACTTCCACGCTCCCTTCTGGGCAACTGTGTCGTCGAGGAAGTGCAGCACCCCCAGGAAAGATGGGGTCGGCAGCACGGCTAAGGCCTTGAAAACGGGCAGCAGCGCTTTATACTGGCCATACTGTGTTGTGCCGTGAATAAAGGCAATGAGGTACTCCCTTTCCATCCAGTTCTGGTCGAACAACTGCTGCGGCTCAAGGTTCTTGATATGGGCAACCAGCCGCTGATAGGTCTCGTCGCCCATCGTAATGCGCACCTGGCGGTCGTAGGCATCCATCATGAATGGCCAGTCCACCACACCGCTGGAGCTCAAGATAACCTTGATATCGTCCGGATAGGATGCGGCAAAGTTGATTACCAGCCCGCCGCCGTAGCTGTGGCCGGCCGCCATCCATGGGCCTGAATATTTTTGTTTAAATTTTTGGACGACACTATCGTAGTCTGCCAGCGCCTGGTCGATAGTCACGTAGGATGGCACAGATTGGTCGGCATCGGAGGTGATGCTCTGGCCGTAGCCCCTGTGCTCTGCTTGCAGAAAGATAACGCCTTTAGGCGCACCGTACTCTTTATAGAATTTAGGCAATTCCTTCACCGTTATATCATGCTCGTTTCCCAGCAGGAAGAATACCGGTGAACTGTCAGCCGCTCCTGTCGGTACCAGGACGTTTACCTCCTCGTTGAAAGAGGGCCCGGACGAATTACTATGGTCGACCGGCTGCTGAATCGAAGTATGGATAATCTCATAATCTGATGTGACAGTACGGTCGGGCGACGGCACACCTGGGGCTCCGGTACAGGATAGCGACATAGGGACCAATAGCAAAATTATCAAAAGACTGGAAAAAATCCCTGGTGGTGATTACATCGGTTTTAATTTTCATTTCATGGTCCTCCCAAACTCATTTCTAACAGATTTGAAAATAAAGTTTAAATATACCCGGCCGCTGATCATGTTTCAGGTGAAGCCGACGGGTGCCTTTTTTGATATCTTTTATATAAGAAATAGATGAGCAGCCCGATAGCCATCCAGGAGAAGCCGACTATCCGTCCCAGGTGATGTGTATAAACTACGATTAGCCATGTGCCCGCCGTAATGAGGCCTCCCAAAACAGCCGTTACCGGTATTTCTCTTCCCTTTACCTTGATATTTAGCGGTATCTTGAAGGGGCGGGGCAGGTCGGGTTCCTTGATTCTCAAAGCGATGATAGATACGTGGGCCGAAGTATAAGCCAAAACAGCGCCAAAAGCGTATAAATCGGCCAATAACTCCACTTTGCCTGTGGATATCAGCACTGCTGCAATCACAGAAAATATCAGGATAGCGTTTTGCGGTACGTGTGCCCGCTTACTGATGTTGCTGAAAAAACCGGGCATTTGCTGCCGCTGCCCCATAAAATAGGCCAGGCGTGAAGCGCCCAGCATGCCGGCATTGGTAGCAATTATCAGTATTGTGGCTGCCAGCATGGCCACCCAAAAACCTAAGAAATACGGGAGGAAGCCCGGCATGGCATAAGCAATGCCCATGATCGGGTCTTCAAGAAACTTTTGGGTCAGATCGGTGACCCATTTGCCGTCCGGCATCTGGTAAACTGGGTAAGCGCTGAGCGCGGTCATCGACAGCAGGGCATACATGATTATAACTGCGGCAAATACCATCATTACCGCCCGTGGTATGCTTTTACCCGGATCTTTTGTCTCGCTGCCAAGATTGGCAACCGTCTCGATGCCCGTATAGGCCACCATGGATATCGATATTCCAAAAAGCAGTTGATCCATAGTCGGGGCCTCTCCCCAGTGAATGTTGTTGATAAGCGTAGGCAGATTGATTATTAATATCGCACCGAGTATTCCAATAATAATCTGTGTGGCGAGGTCGATCGTAACCAGGACAACATTTAACCTGGAAGATTCCTTTATTCCCGTTAGATTTATCAGCGCCAGACCTGCCACGATGCAGATTCCAACAATGCTGTTCGCAGGCCAGGTTTTTAATAACGGGATAAAAAAACCCGAGATAATTGGCAGCGGAAAATGCCGAGATCGACATGGTTACGATGTAGTCCATCATCAGTACCCAGCTTGCTATAAAGCTTATCCAGTCATTGAAAGCCCGCCTGGCGAAGGCCCCTGAACCGCCGGCCTCAGGAAGCGCCGTGGCGCCCTCCGCGTAGGTCAAAGCAGTAAAAAGGAAGATGATGCCGGACACCATCAGCACCGGCGGGGTAAGCCCCAGGGCCGACATGGATACCACGCCCAGCGCATAGTATACGGATGAACCCACGTCACCGTAAGCTGCGCCGAACAGTCCCCCGACCCCCAGCACCCTGTGCAGCCTGCGGGGCAGCTTCAATTTACGGTGTACAAAAATATCGCCCGGCCGGCCGCCGCGGGTCATCTGATCTGCCGCCGGCCCTCCGGGAAGGTTGTTGCCGGGCTTGTCTATTTCACTCAAGTTAAACGCCTGCAAAAATATAGCAGCTACCGCCCCGCTTTACAATAGGGACGGCAGCTGCATGGGCGTTACTCGTTGTGCGTACCTTATTAATAATTCTCGGCCAGCAGTTCATAGTAGGACTGCGGATGCTTGCAGGCGGGGCATATCTTGGGTGCGCCTGTCCCTTCATGCACGTAGCCGCAGTTGGTGCAATGCCACTTTGTTGTCTTTTTCCTCTTGAAAACCTCGCCGCCGGTGATGTTCTTGATCAGCTTTCGGTACCTGGCCTCATGAAATTGCTCCACCTCGGATATCTGCTTGAACGAGAAGGCAACCTGTGTGAATCCCTCGTCCTTGGCTATCTTGGCGAAGTTTTTATAAAGCTTGGTCCATTCCATGTTCTCACCGGCCGCGGCAGCTTGAAGGTTAGCCTTGGTATCCTTGATCATGCCGGCCGGGTAGGCTGCCACAATCTCGACATCCCCACCCTCCAGGTATTCGAAGAATATCTTGGCGTGCTCTTTCTCGTTTCCGGCGGTCTCCTCGAAGATATTGGCAATCTGCATGAAGCCGTCCTTGCGCGCCTGGCTGGCGAAATAGGTGTACCTGTTCCTGGCCTGCGATTCGCCCGCAAAAGCCTTGAGCAAGTTTTGCTCGGTTTTAGTGCCCTTGAGTGATTTGGCCATTTGTTTTTCCTCCTATCCTGCAATAATTAGCTCCGCAGTCTATGCGGGCCCGCCTGTATGTAACCCGGGCCGCGCCGCCGCGTCGCCTCCCTTATCAATTTAGTACTTTCTTCCCTTGTCCGCAACCTCGCTCCCGCTATCAGCCTATGGCCTGCCCGGTCTGCACTGCGTATTTGTAAAGCCTGCCCAGTGCCCGTATCGTCACCTCGCTTGAAGAGTAAACAGGCAAATGATTCTGTTCGAAAGCCCGCTTGAGCATGAGGTTGCCCTGCCTGTCCTCATCATCCTCCAGGAACGGGATCAAGCGACACGCTGAGGAAGACCGGCTTACCCATGACTTCCCGGCAATAGAGGCTGCCCTCAACCATCATCTCGCAGATAAGTTTCATGTGGTCGATCGCCTCGTGTTTGCGCGCCCTGCGTATATACCTGAACTGGTCGAACATGAAAACCAGTGAATCGATATTTTCATCCGAGGCCACCACCTTTATAATGTCGGTCAGCCCGCCCTCTTTCTGAAATACCTTGTAGAAAATAGGCCAGGCGTCGAGCGGGTTGCCTATGCTGGTGCCCGCCAGCGGCACCAGCCGGCGTAAAGCCTTGAGTGTAGTATCGCTGAACCGCGGGACCTCCATGCCTTCCGCGGCGCACAGGTCGGTCTGGATAACGCTGAAGCCTCCCGAATTGCTTATCAAAGATACGCGGTTGCCCCTGGGCAACAGGGAATGGCTGAAAGCAATTATCGTATTTACCAATTCGTCGTGGTTGCTCACCTGTATCACGCCGCACTGCCTGAACAGCGCCTTCCAGACCTCCGGCGTGCCGGTCAACTGTCCCGTGTGTGATTTAGCCACGCGGTTGCCGTTGTCGGTCAGCCCGCCCTTGATAGCAACGACGGGTTTGCGGACGGCCGCATAGCGAAGCGCGTCATGTAATCTCCTGCCGTTTTTAGCACCCTCGATATAGAGGGCGATAACCCTGGTCTGCGGGTCATCGGCCATGTATTCCAGGAAATCCGGGCAGTCGAGGTCGGAGGCGTTTCCGTAGCTCACGACCTTGCTGAATCGCAGGTTCTTGGTTTTGCCGAAGTAAGAGAACGATTCGGCCACGCTGCCGCTCTGGGCTATCACACCCACATTCCCCTCTTCCTCGCTGGATTCCGGCACAATGGCCAACCCCGAGCGCGGACAATAAATTCCGAAGCAGTTCGGGCCGATTACGCGGATCTTACCGGCGGCGGCGGCGATCAGCTTTTTCTCCAGTTCGATCCCCTCGGCCAGCCCGGTCTCGCTGAAACCCGAGGTGAAAATATGCGCACCCGTTATCCCCTTGGCGATGCATTCCCTGATTATCACCGGGAACGATAGTTGGCATTGATACCGATGATGGCATAATCCACGGGCCCTTCGATATCGAGCACGCTGGCATAGCACTTCCTGCCGAATATCTCCTTGTACTTTGGGTTAACGAAATATACATGGTCCCTCATCTTGGTATTCATCAGGGCTAGAGTAGCTATATCCGCCACTGGCGACGCGCCGATGATCGCCACCTTTTGCGGGTGGAAGATACCATCCAATTCCTGGTACTGCTCTTTTTTCAAATAGGTGCCTCCTTTTGCTGAAACCGGCAGGCCGCCATACCCGCGTGGCCTGCAGCCTGAACGGAAATATGCGCTGATTTAATTTAAATAGTTTAAAATTATATAATATTTGGGCCGGCATAATTAAGTGCAGGCATGATTGATAACGCAATATTATCCGGTAATTAAATATATAATTGTAACGAGGTAACCGCATGTATGAGTTGATAAAACGCGCCGGCAAGTACACTGCAGCAGTTCTGCTGATTTTGATCGCATTGGCGGCCTGCGCTGCGCCGGCGGTCAAGCCCAAGCCGGTTTCCCCACCGCCACCGCCGGTATCTCAAGCCTGTGATCACTGAATATCATAGGATTACCGGAGTGGAACCCCGGAAAAGAGAATACCTTGTTGTGTGCCGCCAGGGATCCCGATGGCAATCCCCTGACCTATGTTTGGACCGCCGAGAACGGCACTATCAAAGGCGATGGGCAAAAGGTTACCTGGCTTCCGCCCGACACAACCGGTGACTATGAAATCTCGGTCAAGGTCGACAACGGCAAGGGAGGCGAAGCAAGCTTCAGCAAGCGGTTTAGCGTAGTAAATCCGCCTCCGCCGGAGCCGGATAAGACCATTTACCTGAAGATGTCGGTCCCGTCGAAAAACACAGTAATAACGCAGGGCCGCGTCCGCGCCTTTTTTACCAGCGAGGTGCAGTGTGTTATGGAAGGGGCGGACCCCAAAGACTTCACCTACACCTGGGGCGTGACCGGCGGGAAACTGATGGCTGACGGCCTCGAAGACGGCACGGCAAGCAGGGTGGGCTGGATAGCGCCTGGCGAGGGAGGACAATACAAGATTGCTGTACTCGTTCAGGATAAATCGGGCAACCGGGCAACGGGCGAGGTCGACATGGAGGTGCTTTGCTGCAGGGACCCCTAATCTCAGTTTGATTATGGCGGGACGACGGATATGAAACTGCAGATTAAACCTCTGTTGGCGCTGTTAACAGCTATAACCATACTTGGTCCGGCGTTCTTAGCCGCATCCTGTACGGCGCCCGCGCCACCTCTTCCTGCCTCTGCGCCGGCAGCTAACCGGCCACCCCTCATTCAATCAATTAATGGCGCCACCGATTGGGAACCACAGACGGAGGGAGATTTTACCTGTGTGGCGTCAGACCCCGACGGCGATAACCTGACCTACGCATGGTCGGCGGATAACGGCACGATTAAGGGCAACGGTTCCGCCACATGGACATCTCCCGCCGTCGATGGGAAAATATCATATTACCGTGACGGTCAGTGACGGAAAGGGAGGGGAGGCCAGTGCAGTCCAGGAGGTCCGGGTAATTATCAATGCCGACGGCAGCATATCCCAGGACGCGCCTGTTGTTTTGAAAATGTCCTTCCCCGCGAAGGAAACCGTCACAGTTGCGGGAAGGATGCGCATCTGGACGGCTATACCTATCGAGTGCATCGTCGATAGCCCGGACGCCAAGAACCTGAAATATACCTGGAGCGCCGCCAACGGGAGGTTCCAGGCCGCCAAAGGGCTGAGCCTGGAGGGCGGCACTGCCAGCAGGGTCAACTGGATATCCCCGGGGGCCGGGGGCGACTACACGGTCAATGTCACGGTAACGGACGGCAGCGGCAATGAAGCGAAGGGACAGGTCAATTTCAAAGTGATCTGCTGCACCACCGAGTAGAGCATAGACCGGGCAAATCAGTATTTTGCCGGAGGTCCCCTCCGCGGCGCATTATTATATTCTGAGGAGTAACCAAGAAAAAATTGCCCGGCTTGCTGCCTGCTTTATGGGAACCGGCGTTTGTTGCCAAACATAGACACGGTGCTCTCAAGCATGGAAAGACCATCTCTATTCCCGGTCAGGTGAACTGTCTGATACGCCCTGTCATAATGTGCCTGACAATACATGACCTGCCGAATATGACCGCAAGGTTGTTAGTCAGGGATTGAAAAAATGGTAAAATAGGTAACATTTAGGGAGGTTTGTTTATGAAGAAGTTGCCCGTTTATTCATCGGTCTTTATATGTCTGATTATCGCGTTTGCTTCATGTTCTCCCGCAACACAACCGGTCAATCTCGAACCGTTAAGTGGTGCCAGCCTGTATGCTGATGTGGTCAAATACACTAGCTTTGAAAACCATCGGACGGCCTCGCCCGGTGATATAGCCACTTCGCAGTGGATGGCGGAAGAACTGAATAAGGCGGGCTTTAGAGCTGAGATTAAGCCATGGAAACTCAACCAGTTTCTTCTCTCCGGTTGCGAACTGAAAGTCGATGGGTCAGCCGTGGAGAGCTTCCCCGCCTGGTATCCTAATGCCACTCCTGTAACCGGCGCCCTGGCTGTTTACAATGACACTGATACCGGTAATTTAAAAGGCAAGATAGCCTACGCCGGGCTTAAATACGGCGCCATCTCCAATACGGGCGGTATCAAGCTGGTGGAGAGATATCCGCGATGCCGGCGCCATTGGTCTGGTAGTGGCCTGCAAGAACATGGCCGATACAGGGCTGCTGGTAGCCGCAAACGCCGAGATGAAAGGCGCCGGCCCGGAATACTACCAGGCACCTCTCCCCATCCCCACAGTTTTGGTGCCCGGTGACAGTGACGCCCGGCTGAACGAGGCTGCGCTGGCCGGTAAAAGCGCCTCGATAAAAATAACAGGTGAGTCTAAGGAGGTCACCGCTAATAATGTGGTGGGAGTGCTCAAGGGCGGCGATAAATGGGTCATCGTCACCACTCCTATCTCGGGCTGGTTCAAGTGCGGTGGCGAACGGGGAACCGGAGTCGCGCTTTTCCTTGGCCTGGCCCGCTGGGTAGCCATGAACAACCACAAATACAGCTATATTTTTATCGCCAATTCCGGTCATGAAATGGCATACATGGGCGCCCATTTTGCACCGGATGAATACCTGCCCGCATATAATATCACTAAGGATAATGTTGTCTGCTGGTTCCACCTCGGAGCCTCGATTGCCTGCCGCAGTTGGCAGAAAGACGGCGGAAACTTCAAGCCCCTGGATGAACCCAACCAGTCCTATTTCCTTGCCGCTGTTCCCCAGTTGCTGGATGCGGTTAAGACCTCTTTCAGCGGCGTCAAAGGCCTGTACATGGGCACCGGTACCTATGCCGGAGAACTGAGCAACATCGTCAAAGGGGGATATGCAGCCTGTGGTTTCTTCGGCTCCAACTATTTTTTCCATACACGCATGGACACCGAGAAAGAGACTGGCCCTGAATTCCTTGAGCCGGTCGGTGAAGGGTTGACTAAATTTTTCACCGCAATGGAAGCAGTGAAATAGGCCCTGCGGTAGAACTGAGGATAGCTGCGCATTGGCCGTGCCAACCTTCTGAAAAGGTGTACACGGGCTACATATTGCGCCGGTACTTGCCGCCCACCTGGTACAGGGCATTGGTGATCTGACCCAGTGAAGCAAAGCGCGCCGTCTCCATCATCTGCTCGAAGACATTGCCGCCCGCTACCGCTACCTGCTGCAGCTTCTTAAGTGTTTCCTGCGCCCTGGCGGCGTTGCGCTTCTGGAAGTCGCGCAGGTTGTCTATCTGCCCCTGTTTCTCCTCGCTGCTGGAACGGCTGAGCGGGATGTCGAAAGGTATCAGGTTGCCTTCCCTCGGATTCAGGTAGGTGTTCACGCCTATGATGGGCAATTCACCGGAATGCTTGCGCTGCTCATAGAGCATCGACTCGTCCTGTATCTTGCCGCGCTGGTACTGAAGCTCCATGGCGCCCAGCACGCCGCCGCGCCTGGAGATGTGCTCAAACTCGTCTAATATCGCTTCCTCCACCAGTTCGGTCAACTGCTCAAGTATATATGAGCCCTGCCAGACATTCTCGTTCCTGGTGAGGCCGAACTCCCGCATAATGATAAGCTGCACCGCCATGGCCCGCCGCACCGACTCCTCGGTAGGCGTGGTGATAGCCTCATCGTAGGAGTTGGTATGCAGCGAATTGCAATTATCATAGAAGGCCAGCACAGCCTGCAGCGTCGTGCGGATGTCGTTGAATTGTATGTCCTGCGCGTGCAACGAGCGGCCGGAGGTCTGAATATGGTATTTAAGCTGCTGGCTGCGCTCGTTTCCGCCGTACTTCTCCCGCATGGCCACCGCCCAGATGCGCCGTGCCACGCGCCCGATGACCGCGTACTCGGCGTCCATGCCGTTGGAGAAGAAAAATGACAGGTTGGGAGCGAAAGAATCCAGGGGGAATCCGCGCGCAAGGTAATACTCCACATAGGTAAAACCGTTGGCCAGAGTGAAGGCCACCTGGGAGATGGGATTGGCCCCGGCCTCGGCGATGTGATAGCCCGAGATAGAGACCGAGTAGTAGTTGCGCACGCTGTGCTTGATGAAATATTCCTGTATGTCGCCCATCATCTTGAGCGCGAACTCGATGGAGAAGATGCAGCTGTTCTGCCCCTGGTCTTCCTTGAGTATGTCGGCCTGCACCGTACCGCGCACCATCGAGAGGGTTTGCGCCTTTATCCTGGCATGCTCGTCCGGCGTGGGCAGCCTGCCCTGCTCTTCCCTGAACTTATCCACCTGCTGGTCGATGGCCGCGTTCAGGAAAAAGGCCAGCATAACCGGCGCCGGCCCGTTGATGGTCATGGAAACCGAGGTATTTGGCGAACACAGGTCGAAACCGGCATAGAGTTTCTTGATGTCCTCCAGCGTGCAGATGGACACACCCGACTCGCCGACCTTGCCGAAGATGTCCGGGCTTTCCTGCGGATCTTCACCGATAGAGCGTCACAGCGTCAAAGGCCGTGGACAGCCGCTTGGCTTCATCGTTCTGCGAGAGGAAATGGAAGCGCGTGTTGGTGCGCACCGGCCCGCCCTCACCGGCGAACTGCCTCTTCGGCTCCTCATCCCTGCGCCTGAAGGGGAAGACGCCCGCAGTGTATGGATAGCTGCCCGGCACGTTCTCCAGCATCAAATACTTGAGCCTCTCACCGTGGTCCTTCAGGTCGGGCACGCTCACCCTGGGGATACGCGTGCCGGCCAGGGTCGTATCGGTTAATTCAACTTTGTATTCCTGGTCGCGCACCCTGTAACGGAAATAATCGCCTCCGTAGGTCCTGCGCAGCTCATCCCAGCCCTCAAGCAACTTCCGGTCTTCCGGCTTGAGCCTGGCCTGGAGCGCCGCTATTTTCTTGTCGATGGCCTCATGCGCGGCCTCGTCCTCTATTTCCATCCGGGTCAAACTGAGTTGCTGGATGCGCCGCGCGATATCCGCCTGCTTCTGCACGCCTTTCTTATAGGCGCGTACCGTCTCGGCGATCTCACCCAGATAACGGATACGGTCCGGCGGTATGATATGGCGTACGGCGCTGGTATGCGAGACCCTGTCCTCAGGTATGTCGCAGGCGTACTTCCGCCCGCATTTATTATCGATGAATTCCACCAGGCCGGCATACAGACCGTTCACGCCCTCATCATTGTAGCGGGCCGCGATAGTGCCGTACACGGGCATCTTCTCTAATGTCTGGTCAAATTTCTCATGCGTGCGCCGCAGTTGCCGCCTCACCTCGCGCAGCGCGTCCTCCGAACCTTTCTTATCATATTTATTCAGCACCACGATATCGGCGTAATCGAGCATATCTATCTTCTCGAGCTGGGTGGGCGCGCCGAATTCTGCTGTCATCACATACAGGCAGACGTCGGAGATATCGACTATGGCAGTGTCGCCCTGCCCGATGCCGGCCGTCTCAACCAGCACCAGGTCATAGCCCGCGGCTTTGACCACATTTATGGCATCCTGTATGACCTCGGGCACCTCCGTCTTCGAGCCCCGCGTAGCCAGCGAGCGCATATAGACATCGCCGCCGTAGACATAGTTCATGCGGATGCGGTCGCCCAGCAGGGCGCCTCCCGTACGCCTCTTGGAGGGGTCGGCGGAAAGCACGGCCACCCTTTTGCCGGGGTTGGCCGCCCGGAAGCGCAGCACCAGTTCATCCAGCAGCGAGCTTTTTCCTGACCCGCCGGTGCCGGTCACACCGATGACGGGCGCCTTGTTCTTCCCGGCTTTTTCCCTCATTTCCTCACTGTATTTCGGCCACGGGTCAACACCCATTTCGGCCAGCGTGATCATGCGGGCTACCTTGGCCGGCTCGCCCGTACTTAGCTTGCCCGGCGTGGGTATGGGCGCACCGCGTTTGGATGTATCGTGCTCTGAAGTGATCCCGATAGTATGAAAATCGCAACGCTGCAGCAGGTCATCTATCATGCCCACCAGTCCCAGGTTACGCCCATCCTCGGGATCATAGATGCGCTCTATGCCGTATTCCTGCAGTTCCTTTATCTCGTTGGGACGTATCACGCCGCCACCGCCGCCGAAGATACGTATGTGTCCGGCGCCGAGCTTATCGAACATGTCCTTCATGTACTTGAAGAACTCCATGTGGCCGCCCTGGTAGGATGAAACCGCCACTGCCTGCACGTCTTCCTGCACGGCCGCCTCGACTATCTCTCCCACCGACCGGCTATGCCCGAGGTGGATGACCTCCGCGCCGCCTGACTGGATTAAACGGCGCATGATATTGATGGCCGCGTCATGGCCGTCGAAAAGGGTAGTGGCCGTGACCACCCTCACCCGGTGTTTTAGTTCGTAGCGTCCGCTCTTGCTTTCAGCCATGACTGCCCGTTTCCAACAGGGCTTTATTTCATCCTGGGCAGGCCCAGGCCGTACCAGGCGATGATGTTGCGCTGTATCTCATTGGTGCCCATGGATACGATGGGCACGAAGCAGGCCATGTAGAGAGATTCGAAAATGCCGGAGATTTTAGCCCACTTTGAATGCGGCACCTGCCCGAAGGGGCCCATCAGGTCGGTGGCTACCTGTGCCATCTTTTCCATCAACTCGCTGGCGTACACTTTCACGCTGGCCGCGTCCATCAGTCCCATTTCGTTGCGGCTCTGCTGGTCGGCGATGCGGTAGGC
Organism: uncultured Chloroflexia bacterium; assembly: GCA_963752975.1. Classification (GTDB taxonomy): domain Bacteria; phylum Chloroflexota; class Dehalococcoidia; order GIF9; family UBA5629; genus CAIMUM01. The sequence continues at coordinate 7,326 of CAVWAG010000013.1, read as the reverse complement.
CAGCGTGCGCACCGCTTCAAGCTCGCAGGCCAGGTCAGCTATACGGTTGCGCACAAGAGGGTCCCTGGATAGCGGGACGCCGTTGCGCCTGGTCTCGTTGCAGTATTCCACCAGGTATTCCATGACGCGCACCAGGGCATAGACCATGGACATATTCGACCTCTCGAAACCGGCCAGGACATTGACCACCGCCCATCCCCCGCCGTCCTTGCCGACCACCTGGTTGGCCGGGATACGCACGTCATCAAGGTACACTTCATTATAGACATGGACGCCGTCCATGTAGGGTATGCCTTTCACGGTAATGCCGGGGCTTTTCATATCGCAGAGCATGAAGGTCAGGTTCTGGTGCTTCTTGGCCGCCGGGTCCGAGCGGTAGACACCGAATGCCCAGTCGGCCTTATGCGCGCCCGTATTCCAGGTTTTCTGGCCGTTGACAATATACTCGTCGCCCTTCTTGATGGCGCTGGTGGTAAGCGCGGCCAGGTCCGAGCCCGCGTTTGGCTCGCTCCACAGCTCGCACCACATGACCTCGCCTGAGGCGATGCCCGGCAGGAACTTCTTTTTGACCTCATCGCTGGCGGCCGCCAGCAGGGTCGGGGCCAGCATGGCCACGCCGAATTCATCAACGCCGGGCACACCATGGTAACCGCAGGCCTCGGCGAAGAGCACCTTGTCCATCATGTCGCCGCTGCCGCCGTATTCCTGCGGCCAGTGCAGCGCCAGCCATCCCCTCTTCCCGAATTCCCTGGCGCACATGCGGTGATATTCCCAGCACTCCTCATTTTCGTATCTGCTCTCAAAACCCACGTACGATGCCGGGCGCTTCTTTTCCAGCGCTTCACATACCTTGTAAAATTCTTGCTTGCGGGCTTCCTGTTGCGGGGTCAGCCTGAAATCCATTTCTTCTCCTTTCCTGTTACCTGGCCGGCATATAAAGCAATAGACTATACGGCCTTCAGCGTCTTTCTACGGCTGAAAATTATAGCATAAACGGCCCCCAAATCCTGCCATCTGGATTTTACACTCAATTTAGCATAATATCTCCGTCCAGCTATAATTAGAACAGTGTAAAATAACGCAGGTTACGGAGGCGGTAAATGGCTGATATCGAACGCAAGGTCAAGGCAGGAGACAGGGCGCCGGACTTCACGCTCAAAGACCAGGACGGCAACGATTTCACACTGCATAATCAAAAGGGAGGGCGTGTCCTGCTTTCCTTCCATCCCCTGGCCTGGACGCCGGTCTGCACCAAGCAGATGCAGTCGCTGGAGGAAAACTTCGCGGTTTTCAAGTCGTTAAATACACTTCCCGTGGGAATGAGCGTCGACCCGGTGCCGTCCAAGAAGGCCTGGGCTGAAAGTATCGGGGTAAAGAAGGTCCCGCTGCTCTCCGATTTCTGGCCGCACGGGGAAGCGGCTAAACTATTCGATATCTTCCGCGACAAGAACGGCTTCTCGGAGCGGGCCAATATAATCGTGGATGAGAATGGCAAGATCGCCCTTCTCAAAACCTATCCCCTCGGCCAGTTGCCCGATATAAACGAGATAATTGAATTTATCAGGAAGCTGTGAACGGGACTTCTCAGGCCGCTCAACCGCCTAACTGTTAAAATTATCCGGTGATTGCGGACGTATACAGGAGGTATGAGATGAAGAAAGCCCTGGCAGGTGTATTATTGATGTCCCTGCTGGCCGCCGCATGTGTGACCATTATCGCCCCGGCGCCGGCTGCCCCTCCCCCGGTAAATAATCCCCCGGCAACTCCGTCACCGCAGGCCGCCAACCCGCCACAGTCCCAACCGGCCTCGTTCAACATGCCTGTAGTAGCTGTATTCACGGTGCAGCCGGCCAATATCATGTCCGGCAATTACGCGACCCTGACCTGGGATATCGCGCAATACCTACGACGTCAGCATAGAGCCGAGGTTCGGCATAATCCGTCCCAGCGGCTCCCAGCCGGTAAACCCGCCTTTCACCACCACCTACAAGTTAACCGCCAATAACACCCAGGGCTCGATATTGGCTACCACCACCCTCACGGTTTCCGGCGCACCGCCAAACGTGGACACCCCTGCGGTAAAATTCTTCACCGCCAATCCCTACGTCATCCGCAGGGGGGAATCAGCCATCCTGAGCTGGCAGACTGTCGGCGGATCGTCGGTATCCATAGATAAAAATGTTGGGACGGTGCCGGGAGAAGGGACGGCACAGGTCTCGCCCACGGAGACCACCACTTACATGCTGACTGTTACCAGCCCGGAGGGCGGCCAGTTCCAGACGGCGACGGTGAACGTTAAATAAATCGGCAGAATCAGGTTGCCCGGCCTAACTGCCTGATCATTTCAATCCCCTGGTTGACCCCGGCGAATACGTCACCCCGGTCCGAGCGGAAGGCCCGCCTGGCCTGTCTCTCCTTTGCCCATTGGTCAAGGCTGGCCAGCCTCAGGTAGCGGGCCCTGCCACTGCTATCGGCAACCACCTGTCTTTCCAGCGTTCCGCCCAGCCTGACAATACCCTTTTCCATGGCGGTATCGCGCCCCGCGTCGCAGGCCACCCATTTCCCCAGCCATGCCTCGCAATCGACATGGTCACGCTCCTCGCCAAGCTCTTTCATGCGGGCCGCGCTGTCATTATCTTTGCCCAGCTTATCCCATAATTTTGAATCCGCCTTTATCCTGTAGACGCGGTACCTGGCCGGTATGCCCGCCGACCTCAGCATGGCTACCAGGAGGTTGGTCTTCCCCGAGCACATCCCCCAGCCTTTCCTGAGTGTGTCCGATGCCTTGAGGTCCCAGTCCTCCAGGCCGTAGGGCAGCTCCTTGACAAAAGCGAAGATGCTGCTGAACTTCCCGGCCCGGTTACGGCAACCGGCCGTCAGTTCACGTGTCTTCAACCTGATCTCAGCGCTGCGGTCAAAGTCGCAGAGCCCGCTGGGCTGTAAGTACCTCTGCCTGTCAAACGCCATCTTCAGCCTTCCCTCATCTCAACGACCTTATTTCTGACGGTAAACCCCCTCACGATACTGACCGCGGACCTGGGCAGGCCGAAATGCCGTGCCAGAAGGCGCACCACCGCCTCATTGGCCTTACCTTCCTGCGGGGCGGCCCTGACCCGCACCGTATACCCGCCGGCCTGCTCGACAACCTCTTCCCTGGCCGAACGCGTTATGACTTTGACATTGATTTTCATTTAATGACCTCACACCAGAGTTCGCCGTGGTTGCCGCGCGTGGATGCCCGAAGCGCCGCCCCGGCTGCCTGCGCCGCGGGCGAAAGCAGCCTGGCTACCGTAACAGTATTGGTAATATCTTCCCTGCTGTGCCCGTAAGCACGGATATAGTTGCCGGTAAGCCCGGAGTAGACGCCCGAACCTTTCCTGACCTCATGCTCCCAGAGCACATCCGCGGTTTTACCTGTGAAGCCCGCGGCGAAGTCGTCCGCGCTGCGCGCTGCCAGGTCGATCATGGCCCGGCTGCGCAGCTTCTTCACCTTTTCACTGATTTTGCCGGGCATTGCGGCGGCCCGTGTGCCCGGCCTGGCTGAATAGGGAAATACGTGAATGGCGGCGAACCCCGTCAGTCTGCAGTATTCGTAGCTACGGTCAAATTCCTCATCGCTTTCACCCGGGAATCCGGTCATGACGTCGGTCGTTATCGAAGCGTCCGGCAAGCTGCCGCGTATCAAAGCCGCCGCGCGGCTGAAAAGGGCCGTGTCGTAGCTGCGGCCCATCCTGCGCAGCACCGTATCGCTGCCGCTTTGCAGGGCGATATGAAAGTGCCTGAGCATCCGCTTGTTTTGCCAGAGGTCGAGCAGCTCCTGCGAGATGTGTTGTGGCTGCAGCGACGAGAGGCGCAACCTCTCGATGCCGGTCTCATTCAGGATTGAATTTATCAGTCCCGTTAATCCCAAACCCCCGCAGCTATACGAGCCGACCTCCGTTCCCGTCAGCACTGCCTCCTTGTACCCGTCCCTTACCCTGTCCCTGATCTCGGCGATCACGGCATCCGCACCGGCGCAGTACACGCGGTCGCGCACCAGCGGCACGATACAATATGTGCAGAGATTGCGGCAGCCGTCCTGTATTTTGATAAAGCTGCGGACGCGCTCCGCTGAATTTACCGTCCCGGCTTTGCCCTGCGGTTCCGCTTTTCCCTTCAACCCGGCTTCCAGAATCCCTGGTATAGATTTCTTATCGCGGTTGGCCACGGTCAGGTCCGCGCCGCAGTTCAGCAGCGTTTCCCCGGCCTGGCCCGCGTAACAGCCGGTGACTACTATGCTGGCCTGCGGATTCAGCGTGCGCAGCATCCTCACCAGGTGGCGGGCCTTGCGGTCGGCCGTATGCGTAACGCTGCAGGTATTTATGATGAATGCGTCTGCCTTATTTCCGGCGGTGACGTTGTAGCCCCTGGCCGCCATCTCCCTAACTATGGACTCCGATTCCGCCTGGTTCAGTTTACAGCCGAGTGTGTGGACGGCGATTACGCATTTCTTTTCCATGCCTCTTACGGTGGAATTATATGGAGATGTGAACGGCAACGTCAACCGGAGATCAACCTTCCTTTATGCCCCATCCTGGTTGTTATTGTCCGGCGGAAATCTTCCTCCAATTGTCCGGTGATTTTGCCACCCTGCCATTATGCAACACAAAGGTTTTTCGCCGGGGATGTTTGAAAATGCAGTACCTTGACATCCGATAATATGCCTGATATTCTTATACACTATATATCAGTTGTATAACGTGTAATGACCAAATCAATGATACAGGCAGTAATAGTGGCAGGCGGATTGGCTACCAGATTGGGCGATGATGCCAGGGATTGCCCCAAGTCCATGGTGGATGTATGCGGCAAACCTTTCATAGAATACCAGCTACAGTTGCTCAAAGAAAACGGGATAACGTGTATCGTCCTGTGCCTCGGGCACCTAGCCGAACAAATCGAGCAGCACCTGGCAGACGGTGCTAAATTCGGGGTAAATATTACCTATAGCCGTGAATCACGGCCGCTGGGCACCGCCGGGGCTCTGAAAAATGCGCAACGGCTTATAGAAGGCGACTTTCTCACACTTTACGGTGATTCGTACCTCGATTTTGATTATCATTCGACGATCAGCTTTTTCAATAGGCGTAATAATCTGGCGCTTATGACTGTATACAAAAACTATGGCATCTACGACGCTAGCAACACAGAGACCAAAGGCGATCTGGTGACCGGCTACGATAAAATTAAAAAAACTCCCAAAACAGTTTATATAGATTACGGGGCCAGTATTTTCCGACGGGAAGTATTCGACTGGCTGCCCGTTAACCAGCCCTATTCCCTTGAACAGTTATTCAGGCGCCTGATAGTCGAGAGGGAACTGCTAGCCTACGAGGTAAGGGAAAGGTTTTACGAGATCGGATCTCCTGGCGGACTGGAAGAATTCAGGAGACTGAAGGGAGGCAGGGATGATAGTATCGCGTGCACCGGTTAGGATCACGCTGGGCGGTGGGGGCACCGACCTCCCGTCCTATTACACCAAGTATGGCGGCTTTCTCATAGCGGCGGCTATCAATAAATATTGCAGCGTAGTGGCCTCCCGGCGATTTGATAACAAGGTGCGCCTAGCTTATTCCGAAACCGAGACTGTGACCGATATCAGCCAGATAAGGCATATAATATTCCGCACAGCGCTGGAAATGCATAACATCGACAGGAAGATCGAGCTGCATTCATTTGCCGATGTCCCGGCCAACAGCGGCCTTGGGGCATCCTCGAGCTTCACGGTGGCCCTGCTCAATGCTCTGTATGCCTATAAGAGGGAAAACTGCACGCATAAGTTGCTTGCAGAGGAGGCTTGCCATATCGAGATCGATAAACTGGGCCAGCCCATTGGAAAACAGGACCAGTATATGGCAGCCTACGGCGGTCTGACCTGCCTGACCTTCGAAAAAGGGGGCGGGGTTATAGTAGAGCCGCTGGGTGTATCCAACGAGACATTAATGGAGCTTGAAGAACAGCTCCTCATCTTTTTCACGGGCAAGGAGAGGAAAGCCTCCGATTTTCTGGTCGAGCAGGATAAGAAGAGCCGTGAAGATGATGCTGACATGCTAAACAACCTGCACCGGGTAAAGGAGATCGGCCTCGAGGCCAGGAAGTGCCTGGAGGCCGGCGATCTGGGCAAGCTGGGCGAGCTGTTCAATGTGCACTGGGAGAATAAGAAGAAGCGGTCAAAGAATATGAGCGACCCCTTTATTGACGAATGCTACGAGGAAGGCAGACATGCCGGCGCGCTGGGCGGCAAGCTGGTCGGCGCCGGCGGGGGCGGCTTCCTTATGTTCATCTGCCACAACGGTGACCGCCGCAGGCTGATCAACGCCATGGAAAGAATGGGGTTGACGTGGCATCCATTTCACTTTGAATTTAACGGTGTCCGCATCATCATAAATACTATAGGCTACCAGCATAATTCATACCTGATAGACCGTCGTATCGCTGTACGATTAAGGTAGCCTAAAAACATGTCCAGTACAGACTTTGTCAGGGCCTACCTCGGGGATATGCGGCAAATTGCCGAAAAAATAGCTGCGGCTGACATCGACAAGACCATAGACATACTATTCCAGGCATGGAGAAACGGAAATCGCGTGTATACCTGCGGCAACGGGGGCTCAGCTTCCACTGCCACCCATTTCGCTTGTGACCTCATTAAGACCATTGAGAGCGCAGGCAAGCGTGGCTTTAAAGCCGAGTGCCTCAACGACAATATACCCGTGATGCTGGCCTACATCAACGATAATGGTTTTGATAACCTTTATATCGAACAATTGAAGACCAAGTTTCAGCCGGACGACGTGCTCATCTGCCTGAGCGTGCACGGCGGCGCCGGCAAAGATAAGGTAGGGATGTGGTCGCAGAACCTACTAAAGGCCATCAAATACGCCCAGTGGAGCGGTGGCAGGGCCATCGGCTTCAGCGGTTTCGACGGCGGTCCTATGAAGGAGGTATGCGATACCTGCATCACCATACCCGCCTATTCCACCCCCCTGGTGGAATCTTTCCACTTGGTGCTCGAGCACCTCATTGTCTTCCGACTCAAGGAGATGATAGCCGCATCATGAAGGCGATCTTTTTAGACCGCGACGGCGTCATCAACGAGCTCGTCTATTACGTAGAGCACGGTATTGTGGACGCCCCTTTCACGCCGACACAGGTGAAGGTCTTGTCGGGCGTGCCCGCTGCGCTGCAAGAGTTAAAGTTGCTGGGCTATAAACTGATCATCGTCTCCAACCAGCCGGGAATAGCCAAGGGCTTCTTCAACGAAGACACCTTCGCGCAGATCAATAA
>CAVWAG010000012.1:0-46128 GCA_963752975.1 uncultured Chloroflexia bacterium | reverse complement strand
TTACCCAATGAATGATCGTTGCATCATAAATAATGTTACTTAAATCTTATGAATCCTCAGTGGTTTGCGGTGGGCGGCAATGTCTTCCAGTTGCCAGAGTTTTTCCAGGTTGATGTTGATTTGATCAAGAAGGGTAGCTGGGTTAAGGGAATAATACAGATTCATCATTTCTATTCGTTTGTTTTCAGACAGGATATTGTATTTGAGCAAGCGTTGATAAGGCGTTTGTGCAGTATCATATGTTTTATACACACGAGCTCCATGCCTCGTTTTAGATACTATCTTCATTACAGGTTGGAAAAAGTTCATATATAGCCGGAGATCGTCATACACATCGTTTAGTGCGATCAATGCCGCATGTGAGCTATAGCGGCCATAGCCCACTATACGCCTGACTGCGTTCCAATTTTTCTGTTCAACATGGCAACTATCGTTCTTTTTGTATGACCGGGAACGAGTGAAAGTTATGTGTTCCTGCCGGCAGTAGCTGAGAAGGTGCTGATTAATGAACTCGCCACCGTTGTCTGAATCTAACCCCAGCATGGAGAATAGCAAACGCTGCCGGATCCGGTGGATACCTTGCCGAATACGAGATTGTCCTTTGCCCCAGGTACCCATGCATTCAATCCAGCCTGTAGCTACATCAACTGCCGATAGCGTGTATAGATAAAACCCTTCCACTCTGTCCCCGCAATGCGCCACCGTATCCACTTCAAAAAGCCTGGAGTGTTTTCCGTCCAATCCGTGAAGGTCCTGATCGGGATAGAATTCTTGAGCAGCGTTCCCGGCCTGGTAGTGGAAAACCGGCTCCTCCCTACTTTCTGGTGACAGGTCCTCAACAGCCTATCCATGGTTGCCGGGCTAAGTGCTCTCAGATCGGTCTCTACCTCGGGACTCATTATGTGACTGCCATTCCTTTTTACAACATCTAAAAGCTCAGGCAAGAAGGGATGCAAACGCTTGCTGCACAAATGGTCGGTGATTTCCCAAAGATACTTCAATTCGCCGGCAACCGAAGATTTGTATCTTCGCGGATGGCCCCGTTTTTCGGTCCGCTTTATGTGGCTTTGTCTATTTAATGCCCTGATAGCTGACTTCCGATGATAACCTGTTACCCTGGCAAACTCATCCAGGATTTTTTTCTTCTCCTCTTTGGTAGCACTAAGGTATCTTCCTCTCACAGCCTGCAAGTATTCCTGTATGCTGCCTCGTGTCATGCGCATCTCCTCTCGGTAACACTATTTTTGAGGCAACAATACTATTTTCGGTAACAGTTATTATGATTCAATTCGCTCCATTGACAATAAAAATATAACAAGGTATATTTGGACAACGACGAATTCCACAGATAGTTTATTGCCAAGACATTTTTACTGTTCATTTCCATTGAATATTGATGATGGTGAAAAACAAGAACAACGGTAAAACCCGCGTAGTACATTGCTTACTGTTAATATTGCTTCTGGCCGGTCTGGCAATAGTACCGGGTCTGGCAGATGCCACTGGAGTCGGCCCAGCCAGTACTGCCTGGCCCATGTTCCAGCACGACCAGCGACACACAGGCCTGAGCCCCTACCTTGGCGCGCAGGACAATACGACCAGGTGGGTGTACCCCACAAATTCGGCTTTCAGGGGGTCAGCCGTTATCGGAAGTGACGGCACCATCTATGTCAATTCCTATGCTACAAATATGAAGCTCTTTGCCATAAACCCGGACGGCAGCCTCAAGTGGTCCAGGGACACCAGTCACTGCAGCGGTGCCCCTGCCATCGGCAGCGACGGGACCATCTATGTCGCAGCGGCAACACAGCTTTATGCTTATAATCCGGACGGCAGCCTCAAGTGGTCCTGCGGCACCGCCGTTATGTCAGGTTCCCCGGTGATCGGCGATGATGGCACCATATATTGCGGCGCGGGCGGCAGCGGCGGCGCCGGGTTGCTATATGCAATCAGGGATAACGGGACTTCAGGAACCATCAAGTGGACCTACAATTCCGGTGAAATCCGCTACTCCACGCCTGCCATAGGCAATGGCGGCACGATATATATCGGTTCTGTTTACAATGCTTTGAACGCCATCACCGATGCCGGTGACCATTACAATGTGAAGTGGGTCCTTTCCACGAACGGCAGTATGCGCAGCTGCCCCCCTGCTATAGGCGCTGACGGCACCATCTATATAGGCTCGGACACTAGCGGCTCTTTATACGCCGTTACCGATAATGTCACCAATCCTGTAGTGAAATGGCGTTATGATACGGGGTGGAGCATTCAATCCTCCCCGGCCATCGGCAGCGACGGCACCATCTATGTTGGCTGCAGCAAGGCAGCAGGGCATCCCTATTCGCTGTACGCCATCACTGATGCCGGTGACCATGCTGCAGTTAAGTGGGCATACGATGCCGGTAATGATACGTCGAGCTCATCCCCGGCTATTGGCAGCGATGGAACAATATATATCGGCAATTACTACGGCAACACGGTTTTAGCAATCAGCGACAACGGCACCAGCGGTGTCCTCAAGTGGTCGTATCTCACGGGCGATGCAATACTCGGTTCCCCGGCCATAGCTGCTGATGGCACCGTGTATATCGGTTCCTACGACTCTAATTTTTATGCCTTTAACAACCGTCCGCTGATAGCATTGGTCAACCCCGGCTCGGGCACGCAGGGGCAGACCCTGACAGTCACAATCACCGGACTGAAACTTACCGGCGCGTCTGCCGTAACGTTCAGCGGCACGGGCATAACTGCTGGTACGCCGGTTGTGGTCAGCGATACGCAAGTCACCGTCAGCATCAATATTTCGGCTAATGCTTCACTCGGTACTAGGGATATCTCCGTCACCACACCCGGTGGAACTGGAACAATGAACAGCGGTTTTACAGTAAATGCACATTCACCACTACCTCCACCTCCACCTCCACCTCCACCACCCCCTCCTCCTCCTCCAGGACCTCAGTTGATTGGAACAGGAAGCACGGGCGGCTCATCAGGTTCAATGTCATCGTCAATTTCCACGACGCAACCGGTAGTCAACGCCACCATCATCATTCAGAATGCTTCAATATCACGTTCACAGACCTCGGGTGACCCCGTAACCGTAAGCGCAACAATAGCCAATACAAGCACGGTCAACGGTGTTACGAAGGTAAAGCTTTATGTGAATGGTCAGCTCGATTCCGAGCAGGCTGTTACGGTGGCATCCGGCAAGCGGGAACCGGTCAACTTTACGGTTTCCCGTAGTGAGCCGGGCACCTACCAGGTCTATGTCAACGGCACACCTGCCGGCAGTTTTACTGTATCTGATAATTCAACGATTCTATATATCAGCATTGCGTGTTTTTTCCTGGCTTTTGTATTTGGTGTCATCCTGATTTATAGAAGGTTTACCGTTTAAGAAACATATCTACGCGTGGAATGACATTCAACGGCATATCTATGTGGACTAAAAGCATAGAACAAGCACTAAATAACTTATACAATTACCGACGATTTTCAACAAAAAGGATCAATCCTTAAACCACCCCAACCTATCAGTTAGCCCTACGTTTTTGTTACTATATTGAATAATGAGTAAAAACTTTACAGAGAATCAAAATCTAAGTAAAAAAGCGCTTGTTCTATCTTATATTACTGTCGGGTATAACATACTCGAAGGTATCGCATCTATTATTGCCGGGGCACTTGCTGGGAGTGTAGCTCTACTGGGGTTCGGGCTAGACAGCTTTGTAGAGTCGTTATCTGGTGGTGTGATTGTTTGGAGATTCAGAAATCAGGGCAAGCTCTCTGAGAAAGAAGTTGAAAATATCGAGAGCAAAGCAACGAAATTCGTTGGATATACCTTCTTTTTGTTAGCTGCCTACATCCTTTATGAATCAATATATAAACTAGTATCTCAAGAAGCCCCTAATCCTAGTCTATTTGGGATAATTATCGCTATTGTGTCCTTAATAGCAATGCCCATCTTGTTTTATCAAAAATATAAGACCGGAAAAGCTTTAGATAGCATGAGTCTAGTTGCCGATTCCAAGGAGACTCTCGCATGCCTGTTCTTGTCTTTTGCATTATTTATTGGTTTAGCTGCAAACTATCTATTCGGATGGTGGCAAGCTGATCCGATAGTAGGCTTGATAATTGTTATATTTCTGATAAGGGAAGGATATGAAACGTTAAAAGGCGAGCCGGACTGATCTTATCAATTTTTGTATTCCCTCATTAATAGCCTGACTTTTTAAACACTAGCAAACCGATACGTCCAATCCATCGCATCTTAAATTCTGTGTCCAATTCCTCATATATTACCGATGAATTTCATTAAAAAGAACCGACTCTTAAACCGCTTCAACATTGCGACTGGATTTGAATCCGTAACAGCGCAGGTATTATCATAAACTCAAAATCGGATATGTAGGAGGTTACAATGGATAAGAAACTGGTGGCACATATTATAATGTTTTTATCTTGGTTATTAGGCTTTCTGGGAGCCGATCGATTTTATCAGGGTCAAGTAGGATTGGGAGTTTTAAAGCTCATAACTTGTGGTGGTGCTTTGATATGGTGGCTAATCGATGCCGCTTATTATACGTACAAAGCCGGAGAGATTGCGAGGACTACTAGTTTAAATGCCTGATTCAATCGGTTCAACTTGAGATTCGCGCTGGATTATCCTTAGCAAGATTTCAATCCATCCACCGGCCTCAATCTGATACCTTCAGTTGGCATGGGCAAGGTTACTATTGTTACCGTTTTTATAATATATAGCCCACCTGAAATTTACTGATTATTAAGTATCAATACGTATATTCCATTACAAGTATGCAGGTGTATAATGCCTTATATAGTTAAATTATATTAGAGAAGGAGTTTTATCATGCCTCAAGTACATGGTTGGTTAGCGGCGATACTATGCATATTAGCGGGTCTCTTGGTCATCTTTATGCCTGGCTTATTGTCGTGGATCATCGGTATTTTCCTAATTGTGATCGGCATTATAGCTATTTTGGCTATTATGAAGAAAAAGTAACAGTCAGGGCAAGCAGCACTAGTTTAAGTTTGTAACCGAGTTGCCTTCTATTAGGGAAGGGCCGAGATTTGTAAATTATTCGGTCAATTCTCCCACTGATAGCTATATCTTTTTATCCATGCTATATCCGCACGCCCATTTGATCGCATTTCCTATTTCGTCTTTACTTTGCCCGTATATTACCGATAATTCTCAACAAAAAGAACCGAATAACTATCCTGCCGGTTATTTCATTAACCTGTCCCCTTGTGTTAATATAATTAGCGCATCGTAAGAAACAGAATTTGCGGGAGGTGGTTACACTATGAGTATCTTATTAACTATTGGTATTATTATCCTGGTTTTGTGGCTGCTTGGATTTATCTTTTTCAAAAGTTTGGGTTGGCTAATCCATATAGCACTAATTATTGGAGTTATTCTCATCATTATCTGGCTGCTGCGTAGTGTACTTGGGCTTTTTTAATCAGTCCAATTACTTGTGCAAGTTTTTATACTCAAAACGAAAGCATATGGTGCCTTGATTATATTACTTCTGCACGTTCACCCTGCTAGTGTTCATTTATTATTAATTATAGGAGGCGGTATACATGGTTGATAATGTAACCAAAGGAAAATGGAACCAGATCAAGGGCAAAATCAAGGAAGAGTCAGGTAAATTAACCGGAAATAAATCACAGGAAATCAAAGGTAAAGCGGAGCAGGCAGCCGGAAAAGTACAGGAACAGTATGGCAAGGCCAAAAAAAGTATTAAAAAAGCAATAGGAGACTAATCAGATTCAATTTACCACCACCAAAGAGACCCGAATAATTGATTACCCCGTCCCGTTACTTCATCAGCCTATCCACCGGACTAAACTTCTTATGTACCTCCGCAGCATCGTATCATCCTATTGCCTGTTCGCTCATTATTCTCGAGCTAAAGTTGCCGAGCAATTTTGACTTCACCGTATGAATTTTCGCCAATATCAAAACCGAATTTCTTTGCCAGAGTCAGCATTCTGTTATTTTCTGCCAGCACTTTAGCGTAGATACTTTTCAATCCCCTTTCACGCCCTACATCAATCAATATCCCCATGAATTTCGCGCCTAAACCATTGTTCTGGAAGTTATCAGCTACCACTATGGCAAATTCGCCGGTTTGCAGACTGGGGTCAATAAGAAGCCTAACAACACCGACATTTCGTTTCTTGCCATTTGAATTGTATTCAGCTATGATAGCAATCTGCCTGTTATAATCAATATCGCAAAGCTGGTCGACAAATTCCTCTGTAGCCTCTTTAATCACGTATAAAAATCTGTAGTAAGATGATTGAATTGATAGTTCGTCAATAAGCTCTTTCTCTATTCCCTTATCCGCTGATGTTATTGATCTTAATATTACGGCTCTCCCGTCTCGACTAATCCAGTTTTCTTTATATGTGAAGAGGTGGAGTGAATCATGCATATTACTTGGCTTTTCTGATTTCATGATTTGATTATATCACTCGCTAAAAAGCTCTATTATCGGTATATCAGCCAAACTAGTACCGAAACTGATTACGTCCGTTAACTCACAACCAGCATTACCTCGATCATCAGGAACCGCCTTAAAATATGGTTGCAGGTGACTTGTTCTCAACCTTACAGGATAAGAGAAATCCTTCAATCAAACGATGTAATGGGATACTTGGCGACGTTTTAGAATTTGGACGAATAAAAAGGTTATGAGGAATTGTTTTAGCTTCAGCTTTTTAAATGATGGGGCATTGTGGACAGTTCCCGAACTTCTGTTTGAGAAAAAATCTTAATTCCAGCTTTGCAGCAACTTCTTGTGGTATAAGATGACCAAGCGGTCGCGATACTAATCAAGGGGGAAGGTCAGTATCACAGGCTGAAAAAAACAATATCAATAAATGTTGCTTTCATAAGTGCCTATGTCGAATGAGATTGGATGGGAGCTAGGCAGTACATAGCCCAACCCATATATTGGCGTTGGAACTGTAAATAATCATCCTGGTCAGTACGAAAATGCTTAAATACCTGTTCATGGTCAGGGTGGTTGGGATTATCTTCAAGCCAACGCAAAAGTCCATACCAACTATCTGAAATGTAACTGTCCCAATCGTCCTGGCTGGAACGGATGATGTATTCGAGTTCAAAGCCTTCGTCCCGGGTAAATAGAGCTAGTTCCGGTTCTGTGTGGGTAGATGTCTGTTTTGGGCGTAGTCCGGATTTATCTGAGTGCTAAGCCAGTGAGTTTCGCCGATACCAAGGCGTCCATTCTGATGGACAGCCCTCTTCATTACCTGGATCGTCTGCTGATAACCGCCAAAAATAAACGTTGCCCCAATACATGTTGCGGCATGGAAAGCCCCCTCTTCGAATACATAGTCAGTCGCATGGGAGCAAACGATTTCGATTTGGTTCGACAATCCTCTCATGGCCAGCTTTTTCCTTGCTCGGTCGCAGAAATCTTCGGATATATCTATGCCAATGCCAGTGATATTAAATTCCTCAGCCCAAAGAGCGAGGGGCTCAGCACAACCACAACCGAAGTCGATGACCCGGTTTCCTTTTTCAGTTTGAGTAATTTGCCAAGTTTGATGATCTTTTCAGGCGTGGAAGGATTTAGTATCTCCATATAGCGGTGTGCAATACTCATAATGTCAAGGAATTCCATAATTCAAGCCTCCTTCTGGAAATGGTAATTTGATTAATAAAGGTGTTGCGAGACCCGATGCCAATCTCGTGAACAATGTGGTAGTGTGCACTATTGTAGTGCAATAGTAGCACAAAAATAGCGGGAATGGTGGAGCTGAGGGGATTCGAACCCCTTACCTTCTGACTGCCAGTCAGACGCTCTCCCAATTGAGCTACAGCCCCGCAACAAAGTACCAATTTAGCAAAAATCAGGGAATAATTCAAATCTTGCACTGGGATTTGCTGTACAGAATATATTTCTCGATTATATGCCACTGAATAACCATATCCTCTTTTATAGACGGGCAATCCGATAATTATATATAATAGCCTGTAGGATCAGCTATGACGCGGAGAGGAGTGTATGGGAACTGACCTGCAGGCGCTTTACCGCCTGATGCTGCGGAGCAGGCGCTTCGAAGAAGCCGTTACGCACCTGTGGGAAGCCGGCAAGATATCCGGTGAAATGCACCTCGGGGTGGGTGAGGAGGCTGTCGTCGCCGGTGTAGTCGCCCACCTCCGGGATGGCGATGCCATGGCCCTCGACCACCGCGGCACTCCCCCTCTGGTTATGCGCGGCGTTGACCTCGCGCTCTTGCTGAAGGAGTTCCTGGGCAGGACCGACGGCCTCTGCAACGGCATGGGCGGACATATGCACCTGTTCTCGGCCCAACACCTGGCTGCATCGTCGGGCATTGTCGGCTCCTCAGGCCCGCTGGCTGCAGGCTTCGCACTGGCCGCCCAATACCTGCATCCCGGCAACGTCAGCGTGGCTTTTTTCGGCGACGGCGCGTCCAACCAGGGCATGCTGCTGGAATCGTTTAACCTGGCCTCCGCCTGGCAGTTACCGCTCATCTTCGTTTGTAAAGACAACACCTGGGCCATCGCCACTCAATCTCCGAAAGTGACAGGCGGCGACTATCGCAGACCGTGCCAGGTCATTCGGCCTTGAAGCGGCCGAGGTGGACGGATCGGACGTTGAAGCTGTATATTCCGCGGCAGGGCGTTTGATCGAGCGTGCCCGCGATGGGGACGGGCCGTCATTCCTGCTGGCCCGCTGCCCCAGGCTGGAAGGCCATTATCTGGGCGACCCGCTGCGCAGGGCCAATATGATGGAACTTGCGGGGCCGCTTATGGCCGCATTCGTTGCACAGCCGGGCGCTTCCATGGCTGAGCGTGCTTATAGCCTCGGCACTTTGTTGTCGCTGGTCGGCAAGACCACCGTTGAAAAGAACTGGCGGCGGCACGACCCTCTTGATAAAGCCAGGCGAAAGCTGCAGTCACAGAAGGCCGGCCTCGACGCTCTTGAGAAAGAAATTGAAGCCGAAATAAGGCTCGCGCTGGAAACCGCGATGATGGAGGCCTGAAGCGCGATGGCAGAAGGAAAGAAAATGCGGACGATGAGCTTTGCGGGAGCGATCGAAGACGCGCTGGGGCAGGCCATGGCCGCCGATAACAGGATCGTTATCTTCGGTGAAGACGTGCATGGCCTGCGTATGAACCTGTTCGTGCGTTTCGGCGAAAAAAGGGTTAGGCCGGCGCCCATCAGTGAATCTGCTTTCCTGGGCGCGGCGGTCGGCGCTGCCATGGCTGGCCTGAAGCCGGTGGTCGAAATTATGATGGTGGATTTCCTGGGAGTGGCCATGGACGCACTGCTCAACGAAGCAGCCAAATTAGAGGCTTTTTCAGGAGGTAAATGGAAGGCGCCCATGGTGGTGCGCGCCGCCTGCGGCGGAGGCTACGGGGACGGCGGGCAGCACGAGCAGTCGCTATGGGGATGGCTGGCGCATATACCCGGCCTGGCGGTGGTAGCGCCCTCTACTCCGGCCGACGCCGGCTCGCTGATGTTGACGGCACTTCAACACGATGGCCCGGTAGTCTACCTCGAGCATAAGCTGCTCTCAAACTACTGGCTGGAATACCTCGGCTCGGGCGGACGGACTACCGTAAGCTACGACATCCCCCCGGAAGGCGCCAATGGACCGGTACCCGATACCTGGGAAGCGCTGCCGCTGGGCAAGGCGGTCACACGGCGCGATGGCAGCGACATTACCATGGTCAGCGTCGCCGTGGGCGTACACCGCTGCCTGGAGGCCGCGTCGGCGCTGGAGAAAGAATCTGTTTCAGCCGGCGTAATCGACCTGAGAAGCATCTCGCCGCTCGACCGCAAGGCAATCTGCGAGGCGGTCTCTAAAAGCAAACGCCTGCTGATAGTGGATGAGGACTACAGGGACTTCGGCCTTTCCGGAGAAGTCGCCGCTATCTTGCTCGAAGCAGGGTTGTCTTTCAAATACGGGCGCGTATGCACGGAAGGAACCATACCTTATTCACGGAACCTCGAGGACGCGGCGCTGCCCAGCACCGGGCGCATCATCGAGGCAGCCAGAAAATTGCTGTAGCCGGTTACGGGTTCCAGGAGTGCACCAGCGGACGGTACCAGCGGTCCTTGCGGTACTCTGAAGCAATCAGGATGATATCCAGCAGCCACCAGATGCCCAACCCCCCCAACGTAATCAGCTTCAGCCAGCCAGCCTTGTAGCGCCCGATATAGAACCTGTCCAGCCCGAACCAACCCAGGAACACGGCCAGCAGCAGGGCTATGTACCAGCTCCGCGGCGCAGGCATCTTCGTCACAGTGGTACGTGCACTCCAAATAATTGGATAACGAACTTTAACCCGTAGTAGCCGGCGCCCGCCACCAATATATTTTTCAGCGATTTGCCGGCCAGGCACAATATGTAAAAACGCCACCAGCCGAAATGCATCATGCCGGCTATGGCGGTAAAGGGATAGAAGAGCGGGTTGAAAATGGCGGACATGGCAAATACCGACAGGGCGCCGCGGCTCTTTATCCAGGCCCGAAATTTTGCCATTACTGTGTGGTCGAGCGCGTGGAAGGCGCGCGCACTGGAAAGGCCGGTCAGGTAAACTACCATGCTTCCCGTAGCTTCGCCGCAACCGGCTATCAGGCCAACCAGCACCGGGTTAAGCACTGCGCCCAGCGTGAATATGACGAAAACGCTGGGGACAGGCACCAGCACGGTCACACCGGCCAGCAGGCTGATGACGAGGACGCCGATGTAGCCGTATTTGGAGAACTGCACGAATACCTGCCAGTAAACGATAACCAGCACGCACAGGGCTATAGTCAGGATCGCCGACAGTACGCCCAGCACGTATGCGGGCGTCTTGCGACGGCTGACGGTCATCCCATAGGAGGAGGAAGCGTTTCCCACTTATTTGGCTGTCTTGCCTTTCTTTTTCTTTTTGGACCCGCCGGAAGCCTCGTCATCGCCGTGTTTCGCCAGCAGCATTGCCTACGACGGCAAAAGCCAGGGCGTCGTTATCAACGGAAACCTTCACGCGGTCGCCGTCTTTAACC
Source organism: uncultured Chloroflexia bacterium (assembly GCA_963752975.1). Lineage (GTDB taxonomy): Bacteria > Chloroflexota > Dehalococcoidia > GIF9 > UBA5629 > CAIMUM01. Next base: position 35,041 of record CAVWAG010000012.1, on the reverse strand, counting down.
TCGCCCGAGATTATCTTGCTGGAAAGCGGGTTCTCAATGTAACGCTGGATGGCCCTGCGCAGCGGGCGGGCGCCGTACTCGGGGTCGTATTCCTTGCGGAATACCCAATCCCTGGCCTCGTCAGTTAGCTCGAGCGCGATATTGCGGTCGGCCAGCAGCTTATCCACTTCTTTGACCAGCAGGTCGATGATCTTCTTGAGGTTCTGCTCAGTGAGCGGGTGGAAGATAATTATCTCGTCTATCCTGTTGAGGAACTCGGGGCGGAAGGTCTTCTTGAGGTCGGCTTCAATTACGACCTTGAGCTTCTCCCACTCGTCCCGCTCCTCTTTATCCTGCTTGTCCTGCGGGACGTTGAAGCCCATCACACGCCTGGCCTGCTTGCGGAACTCCTGCATGCCAAGGTTTGAGGTCATAATGATAACGGTCTCCTTGAAGTTGACCGTACGGCCGTGGCTGTCGGTCAGCCTGCCGTCCTCGAGTATCTGCAGAAGAACGTTAAATACGTCCGGGTGCGCCTTCTCTATCTCGTCGAAAAGCACCACCCGGAAGGGACGCCTGCGCACTGCCTCGGTAAGCTGGCCGGCTTCGTCATACCCAATATAGCCAGGGGGAGCGCCGATGAGCCTGGAAACCGTGTGTTTCTCCATGTATTCCGACATATCGATGCGGATCATGGCGTCTTCATCGTCAAAGAGGAACTGCGCCAGCGCCTTGGCCAGCTCGGTCTTGCCCACGCCGGTGGGACCGAGGAAGATGAAGCTGCCGATGGGGCGCCTGGGGTCCTTGAGCCCGGCGCGCCCACGCCTGACCGCCTCGGAGATGGCGGCTATGGCCTCCTGCTGGTCGACGATGCGCTCATGCAGGCGGTCCTCCATGTGGATGAGCTTCTCGGACTCGTTCTCCTTCATGCTGGAGACGGGTATGCCGGTCTGCTTGGCCACCAGCTCGGCGATGGTCTCCTCGTCGACCTCGTTGTCGATCTTTTTCTCCTGTAACCACTTGTCCCTGGCTGTCTTGCATTCCTCTTCTTTGCGCAGCCTTTCGCTCTTTATCTCGGCCGCCTTCTCATACTCGGAGCGCTGTGAGGCCGCCGCCTCCTCCTCGGTAAGCTGCTGTATCTTCTGCTCCATTTGCTTTATCTCGGGCGGCAGACTCTCCATGTCGATGCGCAGCTTGCTGGCCGCCTCATCGATAAGGTCGATGGCCTTGTCCGGCAGGAAGCGCTCTGTGATATAGCGCTTGCTAAGCTTGACCGCGGCCTCGATGGCGGCATCAGTTATATTGACCTTGTGGTGCGCCTCGTACCTCGGCCTGAGGCCCTTGAGCATCTGGATGGTACCCTCCACGCTGGGCTCACCGACGAAAATGGTCTGCAGCCTGCGCTCCAGCGCCTTGTCGGGCTCGATATGCTTGCGGTACTCGTCGAGCGTGGTTGCGCCGACGCACTGCAGCTCTCCCCTGGCCAGCGCCGGCTTAAGCATATTGCTGGCATCGATGGCGCCCTCGGCCGCCCCTGCGCCCACTACCGTATGCATCTCGTCGATGAAGAGGATAACATCGCCTTTTGCCTGGCGGACCTCGTCCATCACGGCCTTGAGCCTTTCCTCAAATTCACCGCGGAATTTGCTGCCGGCCACCAGCGCGCCCATATCCAGAGCTATAACCTTACGCCCCTTGAGAGAATCGGGCACGTCGCCCGATACGATCTTCAGCGCCAGTCCCTCGGCAACCGCGGTCTTGCCAACACCGGCCTCGCCGATCAGCACCGGGTTGTTCTTGGTGCGGCGTATCAGCACCTGCATGACGCGTTTTATCTCGTCGTCACGCTCGATGACCGGGTCTATCTTGTTCTGGCGCGCCAGTTCGGTCAGGTCCCGCCCGTATTTTTCCAGCGACCGGTACTTGGTCTCCGCCCTGGGATCGTCCACGCGGTGGCTTCCCCGGATGCTGAGCAGGGCCTGGTAGATCTTCTCCTGGTCTATACCGAATTCCTTGAGAATGTCCACGGCATCACCGCTGCCCTCGCTGGAGATAGCGATCAGCAGGTGTTCGACGCCGACATACTCATCGTTCAACCGGTCGGCCTCGCCGACGGCGGCCTGCAGTACCTGGGCCACGCGGGGCGTGGGGTAAATCTGTATGCCCCCGATAGCGGTTTTCGGCTGTTCGCCGATCTTAGGGTACTTTTCCAGCACATCCGATAGACGCTTTTTCATAGCGGTCAGATTGACGTTCATCTTCTTGAGTATCTCGGCAGCCAGGCCCTTTTCCTGCTCCAGCAACGCCATGAAAATATGCTCAACGTCCCACATCGAGTTGCGGAACCGGCTGACCAATTGCTGTGAAGCGCCCAGTACTTCCTGTGCCTGCTCTGTAAATCTTTCCTGTTTCATATGATTATTTATTAACGGCTGTTTCTTCGGCGATGAGCTTATCGCGGTAGTTGAGGACATAATCGCAACCCGGCCACCGGCACCTGGCGATCTTCGCCTTGATATCCCTGGCAAATCTCCGTTTGGGGTCCGCTTCCGCCGCCAGCTTATACCTGTCGCACCAGGTGCAACGGCATGACCAGTCGCGGTAAACCAGCACGGTTACGTAGTCGGCCACCCTGTCACAGGATAAAGTGGTAGCGGTAATCTGCCAGCCGGCCGGCGCGATATCTGCCCGGGCCTCAGCCATTATCTACCTCCTGATTTGATTTTCTTAATATCACTATCGGCATTTTTATGCTTCTTCAGCTCGGATTCGAGACCATCGATTTTATGCTGCAGGTCAGCCAGCTTCTCGCTCAACCTCATGATGACCTCGACGCCGGCCATATTAATGCCCATGTCGTCCATCAGCACCTTGATATGTCGCAGCCTCTCGATGTCGGCCTCGGAATAATAGCGGATATTGCCCTCCGAGCGGTAGGGTTTGACCACGCCCAGCCTCTCGTAATAGCGCAAGGTATGTATCTCGCAATGCAATAACCTTGCTGCGATGCTGATTACATACTTCGGTTCGTTTACTTCGCGGGGCATTTTATCTTATCACCTCGTATATTCAATATCAAAATCAGTTCGGCCTCATCGACCTCAGCTGCTCAAAAAGGTTGCGCTCCTTCACGCTGAGGTTGGTAGGCAGCACCACCGACACTTTAGCCAGCATATCACCGCGCTTTGTATCGTTTAGCCGCGGCATGCCCTGCCCGGCCAGTTTGAAGACCTTGCCATTCTGCGTCTCGGGCGGTATCTTCAGCGCCAGCTTGCTGCCCTTCAGGGTTGGCACCTGCACTTCATCGCCCAGCACGGCTGCTGTCAGAGAAACCGGCACTTCCACAGCCAGATCATCGCCCTCGCGCTTAAAGAGGGGATGCGGGGCTACCTTGATGATCAGGTAAAGGTCTCCGCTGGTTCCACCTGCGCCCGGTTCCCCCTCCCCGGCGACGCGCACTTTTGATCCCTCTTTCACACCGGGTGGTATCTTGACCTCCAGCCTGCGTGGCTTTAACACCGCGCCGGCGCCGCCGCACTGCTGGCAGACGCCATTTTTCACCCGGCCCGTGCCCTGGCAGGCCTGGCAAGGCTGTTGGGATTGCAGTTCGAGCACCCGTTTTGTGCCATTGTAGGCCTCCTCAAGGCTCATCTCGATCTGGTGCTCGATATCCTGCCCCCTGCGCGGAGCGCGCCTCCCACCAGTCCGGGCGCCGCCACCACCCATACCCCTGAAAAGGTTCTCGAAAACCTCATTGAGATCGCCCATATCCTGGGCTTCATAAGTAGTAAAAGGTGAACCGCGGGCGCCACGTCCGTAGCTACCGGATTGCTGCTGGGACTGCTGCCTGGCACGCGCAAAAGCCTCGGCATTCTCGAAATCCGACCCGTACTGGTCGTATTTCTTGCGCTTTTGTTCGTCTGAGAGAACCTCGAAAGCCTCGTTTATCTCCTTGAACCTGGCCTCGGCCCCTTTGTCACCCGGGTTCACATCCGGATGGTACTTGCGCGCCAGCCGGCGGTAGGCCGCCTTCACATCCTTGTCAGGCGCATTTTTCGGTATCCCCAGTAAGCTGTAATAATCTTTTCCTGCCATCTTTTCACCTTGCGGAAAATTATACAGAATTTAATGGAACTGTGTCAAAATAGCGCAACTTTTCCTGATATTTAATTATATTATAAATAACATTTTTATTAGATATCTTAATATTTTTATTGATAGTATCTCACAGTATATTGTATGAAATAACGTCGGAGTATTGTCGGAGGCGTCAAGGCGAATGCCGAGGCCAGGAAACTCGAATCCACGGAAGCCAAGGAAAATAAGAATTAATTGCTGCGGTGAGCTCCACTCACTTTGCGCAGTATCTCGAGGAACTGGTTTAAAATCCAGGCGGTGGCGCCCCAGATGATCCGCCCGTTCAGTTCATAAGTATAGACCCTGATGATCTTATCCCCGTAAACCATGTCCTCCTCCTGCCTGTTGGCGTTGTTTAACAAGGCTTCCAGCGGGAGGCCAAACACATCGTCAACTTCAAACCGGTCAATTTTAAATTCGTAGGGATACGGTATCAGGCCTACGAACGGGACAATCCTGTACAGCGAGGTTACCGTGGCGGCGTCATCCAGTTCACCCAGTATTTGCACGTCCGTTTCTTTCAGCCCTATCTCCTCATAACTCTCACGGAGGGCCGTCTCCAGCATAGTTTTATCGTCTTCGTGGCGGCCGCCCCCGGGAAAGGATATCTGCCCTTTGTGGTGAGTCAGATGGTCAGTACGCTTGGTGAAAATAATATGGCATTTTCCGTGTTTCTGATAGATAGGCAGCAAAACTGCCGAATCAGTAAGGCTGCTATCTACAATAGATATTTTTTTGCGGGCCGCCAGCGTCTTCCTGATCTCTTCAATCATAGGCATCTAATCATACAGCTTATTTCAAAATCGTTTCAAATCTTACACCGCCCCGTCGTCACACCCCCATTCTGCAACCCCGTAGCTGAAATTTGATTCGTCAATCTGCAATTGTTTATACTAATAAATTGAGGTTTTTTATATGACACCTGTAAAGGATTATTATTCGCTGCTGGGGCTGCCGCGCAATGCCAGCGATGAGCAGATCAAAAAGGCCTTCCGCCGCATGGCCATGGAATACCACCCTGACCGTAATGCCAGCGCTGAGGCCAACGAGCGGTTTAAAGAGGTAAACGAGGCCTACGAAATACTCTCCGACCCGCAAAAGCGGGCTTTCTATGACCGCACCGGCCAGGCGCCCGGCAACGGCGGCGGAGGTATGGGCTTCGATAGCTTCGAATTCGGAGGATTGGGGGATATCTTCGAGGCTTTCTTCGGTGGCACTGCGTCCACTTCGCAGAGGCGGTCACCGCGCAAGGGTTCGGATATCGGCGCCAAGGTTTCACTGACCTTTGAAGAAACTTATTTCGGCGCAAACAGGGAGGTGGAAATCTCCAGGGTTGAGCTGTGCTCTACCTGCAAGGGCGTGGGCAGCCGGCCTGGGACCAACCCTGAGAAATGCCCTGACTGCAACGGCGCAGGTCAGGTGCGGCGCACGCAGCAGAGCATCTTCGGCCGCTTTGTGCAGACATCCACCTGCTCCACCTGCGGCGGGCAGGGCACGATCATCAGTTCACCCTGCCAGCAATGCCGAGGCCAGGGCCGTGAGAAGGTAAAAAAGCGGATCTCGCTTAACATCCCGCCCGGGGTGGATGAGGAGAGCCAGATGAGGATGTCCCATGAAGGCGAGGCCGGCTATTACGGGGGTTCACCCGGCGACCTCTACGTGCGTTTCGAGATAAAACCCCACAAATATTTCGTGCGGCGCCATTCAGACATCGTTATGGCTCTACCGCTCAATTTCGCCCAGGCCGCGCTCGGCTGCACAATAGATATACCCACAATGGATGGTACATTCAGCCTCAAGGTGCCGGCAAGCACGCACCATGGAAAGGTCTTCCGCGTTAAAGACAAGGGTTTTCAGCGGCTTAATTCGAAGAACAGAGGAGACCAGATAGTGATCGCTAAAATACTGACGCCCGACAAGCTCGACCAGCGCCAGAGGCAGTTGCTGGAGGAGCTCAGCGCCAGCCTGCCAAAAGCTTCTGAATACGCCAGGCCCGATGAAAACCTGCTTCAGTACCTGGGTTAAACGATGCCACTAACCGGCCTTTCGCTTATAATTCAATTTTAGCGCTTTTATCTCCCAGCTTGAGTTCTGTGCCTGAATGCAGCCGCATGATATTGCTGCGGTGCTGGAAGACTATCATCCCGGCTGCCAGAAGCCCGTAAACTATATATACCGGCGCCGAGACCGCCAGCAGCGCCAGCGCGACCAGCGCGATAAGGACACAAACCGCCGCCAGCATGGAGCCCAGTGACACATAGCGCGTAGTCAGGGCGATGATTATCCCGGCCGCAATGCCGATGAGCGCGACCATCCAGTTGATCACCAGCAGGCCACCGAAGAAGCAGGCTACGCCCTTGCCACCCTTAAACTTGATGTAAACCGACCAGTTATGCCCCACCATCGCCGAGATGGCAGCCAGTATCTGGGCAAATTGCACGTGTATATCACGGCCGGCCACCATCAAGGGGTCATTACCGATGATGAACATAGCCAGCAGGACTGCCAGCGCAGCTTTGGACAGGTCGAATATGGCGGTGATCAGGCCCAGCCTGGTGCCCAGTATGCGAAACACGTTGGTAGCGCCTATATTGCCGCTGCCGTGTTCACGGATATCCACGTTTGCCATCCTGCGGCCGATGATCAGCCCGAAAGGGATGGCCCCCAGCAGGTAGGCGCTGACGGCAATAATCAAATATTTAATAACTATAATCACGGAACTTGCCCTCCGGTTTTACCACCTTTTTTAGAGGCCTTTTTAAAAATCATCTTGAGCGACGTACCGGAAAAACCGAACGTCTGGCGTAGCCTGTTCTCAAGGTACCTTTCATAAGAGAAATGCACTAATTGAGGGTCATTGACCAGGAATGTGAAGGAAGGCGGGTTAGCGCTCCCCTGGAAAGCCCGGAAGACCAGCAGCCTCTTGGTTCCTTTAGGCGGCGGCGCATGCGCCGCAACCGCATCCTTTATCAGCCTGTCGATGACGTTATCAGGCAACTGCTTCTGCCTCTCGCTCCAGGCCTCCAGCGCAATAGGCAGCACGTTTTTCACACCCAGGCCGGTTATGGCCGATATAAACAAAATGGGCGCATGAGCAATGAATTTCATGCGTTTATCTACCAGTGCCACGTAATCATCCTGGCTGTCAGCTTTGGCCAGGTCCCACTTGTTAATTATCAGCACAATACCCTTGCAGGCTTCCTTGATATAGCCGGCGATATGTGTATCCTGTGCAGCAATAAACTCGCTGGCGTCCATAACCAGCAGGGCAACATCGCAGCGGTTAATAGCGCGCAGTGAGCGCACCAGCCCGTAATACTCCAGTCCCGTCCCTGTCTTGCCGCGCTTGCGGATGCCGGCCGTATCTATCAGCACGATATCTTTGTCCTTATACCTGACAATGGTATCCGTGGCGTCACGCGTTGTCCCGGCCATGGAATCAACTATGCTCCTGTCCGCCCCTACAATAGCATTGAGCAACAAGGATTTGCCCACATTCGGCCGCCCGACTATGGCGAGCTTCGGTCTCCCGCTATCTTCAACCACCTCACCGGGCGGCGGAAGCTGTTTAACCAGCGCCTCAATCAACTCATTTATGCCTTTGCCGTGGTGGGCGCTGATCGGCAGTGGATCGCCCAGGCCAAGCTGGTAGAACTCGGCGCAGGATTCCTTCAATTTCTGGGTTTCCGCTTTATTGACAGCCAGCACCACCGGCTTGCCCAACTTGCGCAGCTTATCCGCTATCTCCCGGTCAGCGGCTATCAGTCCATCCCTGACATCGACAACGAAGATGATGAAATCAGATTCGGCGATGGCCGCTTCCACCTGTTTCTTGATCTTCCTGCTCATTTCAGATCCGGGCGCCGGCTCCAGCCCGCCGGTATCGATGAGGGTTATCTCGTTATCCAGCACCCGCACGTCAGCAAAGATACGGTCACGAGTGGTGCCCGGCAGATCTTCAACTATAGCTATGGGCGCACCGGCAATGCGGTTGAACAGGGTCGACTTGCCTACATTCGGCCGGCCAACTATTGAAACAATCGGATTCATCTGAATACAGCCATTTTATCACGCTGACAGGATACTATTTAATACGTAATACTACGAAAACCGGTGCCGCTGCGTATTTATTTGTATAGTTCCGCGAGCAGCGTGCGCTGGAAATGGAGGCGGTTCTCCGCCTGATCGAAGATTACCGAGCGGTACTTATCGACGATGCCGACCGCAACTTCCTCACCATGGTGGGCGGGCAGCGGGTGCATAACGATAGCATCCTTCTTTGCATACGACAGTAATTTCTCATTCACCTGGTATTCGGCAAAAGCTATGCGCCGCTGTTCATATTCTTCTTCCTGGCCCATGCTGGTCCAAACATCTGTGTAGATAACGTCCGCATCTTTTGCCGCCATGGCAGGCTCCTCCAGCAGCATGATGTGGCTGTCGGTCTGCTCGGCATATTCATTGGCTATCCTCAATACATTATCCTGCATGCTGTATTCCTGCGGCGTGGCAATGAGAAAATTGATGCCCACCATCGCGCAGCCTATCAGCAGGGAGTTGGCAACGTTATTACCGTCACCGATAAAGGCCAGGTTTAACCCTTTGAATTTTCCCTTGCGCTCAAATATAGTGACCAGGTCCGCCAGGGCCTGGCAAGGGTGCTCATAGTCGGAGAGGGCATTGATCACCGGTATGCTGGCATATTCCGCCATGGTTTCCAGCGTGCGGTGCAGGAAGGTGCGCGCCACAGCGCCCTGAACATACCTGCTCAGCACATGAGCCACATCCGGCACGGACTCACGCTTGCCCAGGCCGATCTCCTCCGGTGACATATAAATGGCATATCCGCCCAGCTGGTGCACAGCCAGCTCGAAGCTCATCCTGGTACGCAGGGACGGCTTTTCAAACAACAGGGCGATATTCTTGCCCGCCAATACCTGGGGCCAGGCCTCATTTTTGCTCTTGATGGTTTTCTTAACCAATTGCTCAACTTCGCCCGCGGCGAAATCGGCGACCGAAAGTATATCCCGTTTAGTCACTTCTTATTCACTCCTGTACAAGCTATCAGTATACCACATCTGTTTCAGTATGATATTACCTGTCAATCTGACCATCCCTGCTTTTGTAGCACGCTGATATCGAGCTATACTAATAGCAGCAGGCATTGGTTTATCCACATGCAATATAACAGACTATCGCCCGAGGAAGAGAAGATAATCCTGCACAAGGGGACCGAACCGCCCTTCAGTGGGGAATACGACGGGCTGTTTGAAGACGGCGTTTACGTATGCCGCAGGTGCAATACACCGCTCTACAGGTCCGCGGATAAATTCCATTCCGGATGCGGTTGGCCGAGCTTTGACCAGGAGATAGCGGGCGCAGTAAGGCATTCGCCCGATGCTGACGGTAACAGGACGGAGATAACCTGCGCAGCCTGCGGCGCCCACCTGGGCCACGTCTTCGCAGGCGAGCGCCTCACCTCCAAAAATACCCGCCATTGCGTAAACTCCCTGTCACTGCGCTTCATACCCGGTGAACATGGCTGAAACTATCGAAACGGCGGTATTGGGAGGCGGCTGTTTCTGGTGCACCGAGGCCGTTTTTTCCAGGCTGAAAGGTGTTCTCAAGGTAACGCCGGGCTATGCAGGGGGCAATGTTGATAAACCAACCTATCAGCAGGTCTGTGGCGGAACAACAGGTCATGCGGAAGTGAATAAAATCGACTATGACCCCTCCGTCATCAGCTATACCGAACTGCTTGACGTCTTTTTCCATGTCCATGATCCCACCACGCTCAACCGGCAGGGAAACGACTTCGGTGAGCAGTACCGCTCCATAATCCTCTACACCAACGACGAACAAAAAACCTCGGCGGAACGGTTTGTCAGTGAATTGAATGACGAACGCTGAATTCAAACGGCCGATCGTCACTGAAATAAAGCGTTACCGGCTTTTTACGAGGCTGAAGGCTATCATCAAAGCTACTATGAAAGTAACAGCGGGCAACCCTACTGCCAGATGATCATTACACCCAAGCTGGACAAATTCAGAAAGAAGTTCACTAAATTGCTGAAACCGTCTTGATTTCACCGCCCTTCGGGCGCAACATCTCAAATAACAGTTCCTAATAATGCAGGGATGATATATAATTAGCCCGACTATAGTGGAAATAAGGCCGGGCAGGCGGAGATGTCAAAAGAAAAACCCCTTTTAATACTCTTCGACGGCAATGCACTGGTGCACCGCGCTTTCCATGCCCTGCCGCCGCTGACTATCACGCGCAGCGGGGAGTTGGTAAACGCTGTACAGGGCTTTGCCAGCACACTGCTAAAGTTGCTGCGTGAGAATAAACCCGACTACTGGGCTATCGCCTTCGACCGCCATGCCCCCACCTTCCGGCACGAGATGTTCGAGGATTACAAGGCGCAGCGCCCGAAGACTCCTCCGGAACTTATCACCCAAATAGAGCGCGTACACCAGCTTGCCGGGGCTTTCAACCTGCCCATTTTCGAGATGGACGGCTACGAGGCGGACGATATCATCGGCACGCTCAGCAGGCAGGCAGACTCAAAAGGCATCGACACTCTGATCGTGACCGGTGACAACGACATGCTGCAGGTGGTTAAACCCGGTATACGCGTCATGTCGCCCAGGCGGGGTTTTGCCGATACCGTGGTCTACGATGAATCAGGTGTACGTGAGAAGTATGATCTCAACCCTTTTCAGCTCATCAGCTACAAGGCGCTGGTGGGTGATCCCTCGGACAACATACCCGGGGTCAAGGGCATAGGCGACAAGACTGCGGTGAAGCTGCTCCAACAGTACATCGACCTCGACGGCATTTACAGCCATATAGATGAGGTGGAACCCGAGAGATTACGCGCGCTGCTTAAATCCAACCACGAATTAGCCATACAAAACCGCAAGCTGGCTGCGATAGTCACCGATGTCCCCATAACATTTGACATGCCGTCCTGCGCCGTCGGTGCATACGATCGCAATAAGGTTGTGGAACTCTTCCGCGAACTGGGATTCTCCAATATGTTGTCACGCCTGCCCGGGGAGATCGGCGCTGAACCGGCTGAGACTCCCAGGCCCACAGAAACCTCGAAAACCAATTACCGGATTATCAGTACTGAAGCCGCACTGGATGAACTGGCGCTTCGCCTTTCTTATACCGGGACATTTGCCTTATCAGTGGTGCCCGCAGGTGACGATGCGATGCAGACAAGCCTGGTCGGGCTATCCATATCACCGGCCAGGTGCGAAGCTTACTATATACCGACCGGGCACATGACGCTCAGTCAGGTCGAGCAACTGCCGGCTGCCAGGGTACTCAGCACCCTGAAACCCTTTATAGAGCAGGAACGTTACGCCCGCATCGCTTACGATGGCAAATTTGATATCCTATTATTAACACAGGCGGGTTTAAAACCGGGCGGCCTATGCTGCGACATATTGATCGCCGCGTACCTGCTGGGTGAAAAATCGTTAAAGCTAAAGGCACTGGCCTTCAACAAGCTGGGCATAGAGATACCCGAGTTATCCGAATTAATCGGAAGCGGAGCCAAACAGGTCTCCCCGGCGCATTCCTCCATAGAGCAGGTCTCACAATTTGCCTGCAGGGATGCCGACATTGTGCTCAGGCTGAAAGAGTCACTGGAGCAGGAACTGCGTTCCGAAGAATTGTGGAGCCTGTTCAACGATATCGAGATGCCGCTCGTTTCCATCCTTGCCGAGATGGAAATGCACGGCGTACTGCTGGACCGGGCACTGCTAATGGAGATGTCCTCCAGCCTGGGCTCAGATATGCTCAGGCTGGAAAAGGAGATCTATAACTGCGTGGGGCACCAGTTCAATATCAACTCACCCCAGCAGTTATCCGCGGTCCTTTTCAACGAACTGAAGCTTAAACCTGCATCTGCGCGAAAGACGCAGAGCGGGTACTCTACCGATGCTGCAATACTGGAGGAGCTTAAAGATGTTCACCCCGTCATCAGGTTCGTCCTCGAGTACCGACAACTTGCCAAGCTTAAATCCACTTATTCCGATGCCCTGCCGCTCCTGATTAACCGTAAGACGGGACGGTTACACACCAGCTTCAACCAGACCGGCACAACTACCGGCAGGCTGTCATCCAGCCAGCCCAACCTGCAAAACCTGCCAATCCGCGGGGAGACCGGGTCCAAGATCAGGCAGGCTATCATCGCCCAACCCGGTTGGCTGCTGCTTTCCGCTGACTATTCGCAGATAGATTTGAGGGCGCTGGCACACATATCCCAGGACGCAGAATTGATCGCTACTTTCCAGAGGGATGAGGACGTCCATACACATACGGCTTCAGAGGTCTTCGGCGTACCCGATGCTGAAGTCACCACAAAAATGCGCCGCGCTGCCAAGACGATAAATTTCGGCGTTATCTACGGTATGAGCGGCTACGGCCTGCAGCAGGCCACCGACCTCACCAGGGAGGAAGCGGAACTTTTCATCAGTACCTACTTCAAGCGTTACCCGGGCGTGAAAAACTACATCGATAACACCAAGCGGCAGGCCGCCGCCCTCGGCTATGTTCAAACCGTGCTGGGACGCAGGCGCTATATACCCGAGATCAACTCCGCCAACCGCCTGGCGCGCGAGGCTGCCGAAAGGATGGCTATCAACATGCCCGTGCAGGGAACCTCCGCGGATATCATCAAGGTGGCCATGGTCAACCTGCACCGCGAAATGGCCAGGCGGGGCCTGAAAACCATGATGACACTGCAGGTACACGACGAACTTGTCTTTGAGGTGCCACCCGCTGAAATGGACATCATGAAGCTGCTGGTGCAGGATATCATGCCCGCCGCCATGAAGCTCTCAGTGCCGCTCAAAATAGACGTCAAGACCGGCCCTAACTGGGGTGAGATGGCCTGATGCCGGAACTCCCTGAAGTCGAGACTATCAAGAATGCGCTCGAACCATTCTTAGTCGGCCGCACTTTTTCAGCTATCAGGATTATCGATACACGTCCCGTGCAGAGGTTATCCCCGGACGAATTTTGCAGCGGGTTGGTGGGGCGCAAAATTACAGGCATATCCCGCCGCGGCAAATACCTGATAATAGGCCTCTCAGCCGGCAGTAACCTCATAATCCACCTGCGCATGACAGGCGCCCTGCTATGGAACCCAGCCGAAGAAGAACCGTTTACGCGCGTTGAGTTTTTCTTTGACGGCGGCGGCCGCCTCATTTACACGGATGTCCGGCGGTTCGGCGCCATGTACCTTGTTGCAGACCCGAAAGAGGTGGTGGGAAAGCTCGGCATCGAGCCGCTTGGCCGCGGCTTCACCCGCCGGGTGCTGGCTGACACGCTTAAACCGCACAGCCTGCCGGTAAAATCGTCCCTGCTCAACCAGGAGCATATCGCCGGTATCGGAAATATGTACGCCGACGAAGCGCTATTCGCTGCTAAAATACATCCGCAACGGCCTGCAGATTCGCTCACAACCGCTCAAATCAACAGGCTGCGCCAGGCGATTAAGAACGTGTTGACAAAGGGGATAAAGAACCAGGGCGCCAGCGTGCGGAACTACCGCGGACCGGACGGCAGCAAAGGCAGGGCACACGAGGAATTCTGCGTGGCCCACCGTGAAGGCCACCCCTGCCCGGTATGCGGCAGTCCCATCAAACGTATAGTGGTTGGCCAGCGCGGGACCTATTATTGCGCACGCTGTCAGCGCTACAAATAAAGATATATAAGGAGTTGTAATGACCAAAAAGGAAAAGGACATCAACTCACTCATCAATGACCTGTCGGACAAAGACGGCATTAAGCGCAACAGGGCCAGGATAGCGCTGGTCGAGATAGGAGCGCCGTCGGTGGATCCACTGGTAAAAGCCTTAAATGACAAAAGCCAGGCGGTCAGGTGGGAATCCGCCAAGGCGCTGGGGCAGATCATGGACCCACGGTCCATCGATGCCCTGGTAAAAGCTTTGCAGGACAGGCTCTTTGATGTGCGCTGGCTGGCCGCGGAAGCGCTGATCGCTATCGGCGATAAATCGGTGAAGCCGCTGCTGCAGGCCATTATCGATAATCCGGAATCGGAATACCTCAGGGAAGGAGCCCACCACGTATTTCATGACCTCCGGGAGGGACAATACGGCGATATCCTGAAACCGGTGATCACTTCGATGGAGGACCCCACATTTACCCTGGATGTGCCTCTCCTGGCGCGTAAAGCGCTGCAAGCAATAGGATAGGGCAAACAATTATGCGTATTATCGAAGTTTCTATTGCATTCTGACTTGCTTTGTGGTAAAAATTGGCCATACGTTGTAAAGGAGGTTATCAATATGCCAGCATGGATTACTAATATCGACCAGCTCGGACCCGAGAAGGTACTGCATGTTTATGATCCTGTTACAGAGTTGCGGGGTGTCGTGGTCGTAGATACCATGTCCCTGGGCGGAGCAGCGGGCGGGACCCGTATGCTGCCGGATATCACTACCGAGGAGATTTTCCAGCTTGCCAGGGCGATGACGCATAAATTCGCCATCCTGGATTTCCCCATCGGCGGCGCCAAGGGCGGTATCTGGGCAGAGCCCTCAATACATGGACCCCAGCGCAAGGAACTGATGCTCTCATTCGGAAAAGCTGTCAAAGCCCTGCTCGGAGCGGGGGTTACACTGGCTGCCGATATGGGCACCGATAACGACGATGTAGCCACGTTCTTTGAGGGAGCGGAAGTGCCCAAGAAGTTCACCGGCCTTTCAACGCAAATGGTGGACGGGGAACCACTCGAGGATCATGCCACCGGCTACGGCGTGGTGGTGGCAGCGCTGTCTGCCTGCCAGTTTGCCGGAGTCAATATAAAGAACGCCAGTGTGGCTATTGAGGGTTTCGGCAAGGTTGGCGGCGGCGTGGCGAGATACATCACCGAGTCGGGCGCCAAGGTAGTGGCCATATCCACGATCAGCGGCGCCATCTATAATAAGGACGGATTAGATGTTAAAGCGCTGCTGGAATCGCGTAAAACGGCCGGGGATAAGGCCGTCATGGAATACAAAAATGCCAAACATATCAGGCCACAGGAGATGTATGGCCTTAACGTAGATATCCTGATACCGGGCGCCAGGCCTTACGTTATAACCAAGAAAAACGCCGGCAGCGTAAAGGCCAGGATTATCTCGAGTATCGCCAATATCCCGATGACCGAGGAAGCGGAGACCATGCTATTCAAGAAGGGCGTCCTGGTAGTCCCGGATTTCATATCCAATGCTGGCGGCGTGATATTAGGGGTGGTGGATGTGCTGGGCGGAACCTCTGACGATGTATTCCGCGTGCTGCGGGATTACCTGGGGCCGCTTTCTTCACAGATACTGAGCGAAGCCAAGCAGCAGGGCATCAACCCCAGGGCGCTGGCAGTACAGAAGACCACGGCCAAGGTGCTGGCAGCCAGGCAGCAGCCGGCTGTAGCGCCTGATTTCGTACAGTTGCTCAACGAGCTGAAAAAGCGCCTGGGATTAGCCGCCTGATGAGTATGTGCAGGCTATTGAAACAATATTTCGAGGAGGTGCCCTATGGCAGAATCTGCCGCTAAAGCGCTGGCATTGTTACGCGACGGAAGCCATTTCCAATGGTACGTTATCCCCCTGTTGCTGCTGGTCATGTATGTCTACGCCAACGAGGTGGAACGCAGGAACTGGAGCCTGGTACTGGCCGGGTTGGCGCTCTGGCTGATGGATTGGTTCAACGAGATCTGGAACGGGTTGGTCTTCCATTTCACGGGCTTCGCCCCGGTCTGGGGCACGCCGGGTAACGGGAGTTCGCTGGTTATCCTGATCGGCCTCAATATCGAGATCTGCTTCATGTTTGCCTTGATGGGCATAGTGATGTGCAAGCTGCTCCCGCCTGATAAGAACATGAAAATCCTGGGAATCCCCAACCGGCTTCTTTTCGCCATAGTAAATTCTATACTGGCCGTGGGCATAGAGTGCCTGCTCCACTGGGTGGGCGCGCTGACCTGGGAATACCCGTGGTGGAATCTGGGCGCTCCCTGGCTCATCTGGCTCATCGGCTACATGCCATTCTTCCTCGTCTCCTTCTGGGTTTTCGATATGAAAACGGTAAAAAGCAAGCTAATCACCGTGGGCACTATTGCCGCTGTGGACGGGCTGGCCCTGATTATATTTATGGGCATTCTTAACTGGATCTAACCGAATAATCATATCGTTTAACCTAAGGCCGCCGGTATATACCGGCGGCCTACTTTTGTTTTCCACATATCATCCGAAAGTATGGTTTTCAGCTAACTATATCGGCCATGTTTCCCAACTACGTACGTCCGGTTAAAACCAACCCATGCTCCGATTACTTACGCGCCTATACAGCGTAAACTTAGACCATTCGTTAAAAAGGAGATATTTTTGGTGACTCATCCTGAAACCACGAGATTTCATCCGGGCGGTAACACGGTATCAGAACGGCCGGTAACATTTGGCAGTAAGGGCATAAAGCTTAACGGGACTATATTCATCCCTGGCAATGCCGGTAAATCTAACCGTCTGCCCGGGGCCGTCATGTGCCACGGCTATGGTTGTGACCAGGCAGTTTTCGAAAACAGCGCCCACTCCCTTGCCGAAGAGGGCATCATAACACTCACTTTCGATTTCCGCGGACACGGTTCCAGCGGAGGTAAACTGGATGGCAGCATCATCGAAGACGTAATGGACGCCTGGGAATATTTACACAACCAACCGGAAGTTGACCGCAAACGTATGGGGTTAATAGGCCACAGCATGGGGGCCTTTTCCGCTATCCTGGCAGCCGGCAAACTGAATAAGGCCAGGGTACTGGTTGCCCTCGCCTGTCCGGGCGAGATCAACAACGCGGTGGCCAGGAATACCGGGCACATCGCCCATCCCCTTTTGAGGTACACTGCTGTGCTGGTCTTCCTGATTGCCACGCTGGTTAATAAGCTCAAGGTGCGCGTGGAATGGAAGAAATTCATCGAATTCTGGCCGAAGATGAAGCCTTCGCAGGCGTTATCCGGCCTGGAGGATTGTTCCAAGCTTTTCGTATTTTGTTTAAACGACATGATATCCCCTTATAACCGTTTCCTCTATTCGTACGCGGCGGCCAGCGAACCCAAACAGGTCATGATAGGCGCCGGCCATCACAACACCATGATGGAGCCAGGGTCACTGCGCACACAATGGCAAAAATGGGTGGTGGGAGCGTTGCACGGCAGACGTATTGTATAATCCATTAACGGACACGCTGACGGGTACCGGCTATATTTATGGGGGTGAGCATGGGCATCTTTGAGCGCATAGCCACTCCGGGGTAACTGAACACCTGAGACAGGCACCTTTATGCTGAAGGGATGGTGAAGCTAAATCTGCTGCCTTTACCTGCCTCACTCTCCACCCAGACCTTACCGCCATGCAGTTCCACGTATTTCTTAACCAGGGCAAGGCCGATGCCGGCGTTGCCATGTATGCGCTGGCGGGATTTATCGGCTTTGTAGAAATGATCGAAAACATAGGGCAGATCGGCAGCGTCGATGCCGCTGCCTGAATCACTCACCGAGACAAGCACCCCGATATCTTTAATGGCTTTAGCCTGCACGGTTATATCGCCTTGCGCAGAAGTAAAGCGGAGGGCGTTCTCCAGCAGGTTATGCAATGCCTGCCGTATGCGGTCGCGGTCTATACTGACCGCCGGCAGATTATCGGCTACGTCAGCGCGCAAGAGCACCTGTTTGTCCTGGCAGCGCGCCTGGAACACGGTTATCTCCGAGTCGATAAGCGCACCGAGGTCAGCGGTTTCCAAATTCAGTTTAAGCTGTCCCGCCTCCGCCAGGGAAAGTTCACGCAGGTCAGTTATCAACCTGTTGAGCAGCACCGTCTCGTCATAAACCGGCGCTATTTGTTCGGGGGTCGGGGTGATAACACCGTCCAGCCAGGCCTCCAGGTTTCCCTGAATTATGCTTAAGGGGTTGCGCAACTCATGGGCGACATCTGCCAGCAATTGCTTGCGGCTCTTCTCCTTTTTCTCAAGCTGCTCGGCCATTGAATTGAAGGCATTGGAAACCTCGCCAACCTCGTCATCGCTCCGGTGAACAACGCGCTCAGCCAGGTCTCCCGAGGCAATCTTTTGGGCTGATGAAGCAAGCTGACGCATCGGCCTGGTAACCAGGCTGCTCACAATAAATCCCAATGAAACGGCGATTGCAATCACTACAAAGGCAGCAATGCCCAGCGACCTCTGCGAATCCTCGAGGAAGTTTTGCTCGGCCTGTCCCATAGTCATCATACCTGTACTGGGGTCTTCGCACATACAGGTTGCATTATGCTGCTGGCAGTAGTCGGTAAACCTGGCATTAGCTGACTGGTTCACCCAGATAGCCAGTACGCCTATGCTGAGCAGGGCCAGCCCGGCGAAAAGCAGGCTGAGTTTTATCGACAGACTATTCATTAGTATGCTCCAGCTTATATCCGACTCCCCGTACGGTAACCACCGGGTTCTCCTCTTCACCACCAATTGTGTTGAGCTTCTGACGGATATTTTTTATATGGGCATCAATAGTGCGGTCATATCCCTCGTAGGTTTCGCCGAATGCGGAATCCATGAGCTGCAGGCGGGTAAAAACACGTCCCGGATTCCTGGCCATTACCGCCAGCAGTTTGAACTCAGCAGAAGTCAGGTTGACGGTCTCATCCCGGTATTTTACTTCGTGCCGGTCAAAGTCCACCAGCAGGTCCCCGGTCAACAGCCGCGTTGCGGCTTTTGGCCCCTCCGAGTATCTTCGCAGCACAGCAGCCACCCTGGCCGCCAGCTCCCTGGGGCTGAAAGGCTTGGTGACGTAATCGTCGGCGCCAAGCTGAAGGCCAACTATTTTGTCCACCTCATCATCCCGCGCAGTAACCATAATTACCGGTATATCGGAAACAGCGCGTACCGTGCGGAAGACCTCGATACCATCCATCACAGGTAAGTTGAGGTCAAGCACGATTAAGTCCGGTTTATGGCTGCGCGTCTGTTCCACAGCGCTCCTGCCATCCCCCGCCAGGATCACCTCATAGCCGTCCTTCTCAAGATAAGCCTTTATCAGGTCGCATACCTTGGGTTCGTCGTCAACTACCAGTATTTTTCTGCGCGCCATCTGTATATCACCCTTTACCCGATTTTAGCATACATAACATAAAGGGACGAAGAGGTCGAGTCTTCGTCCCTTTCGCAGGAGGAATGGATAAGCATAAAATGGGTCATTCTACGGAAAATGTTTACCTGCCGCCGCAACAGCCCCCACGATAGGTTGTTGTTTGCCCGCCTGTCCCGGCTGTATATCCCGGGCAATTGGGGCAGGTAGCACCTTGTGGAACGTATGTGTTGCCCGTCGAGTTATCCTGGCCATTAGCAGTACCGCCCTGGCCATATCCCGGGCAATTCGGGCAAAGCGCGCCGCGTGCGTACTGAGTATCAGCCGCCTGACTGGATACCAATGACTGCGTTGCAGCCTGAGCACCGGCACTCCTGCCCGTGACTGCGAGCGTGATACCGACCGAAGCTACAACAAGCAGCACTGCAATCAGGATGGGCATACCTACCTTATACCAGTTATTCATAATAAATTCGCCTCCTTTATTTACGGATAAACACATTGTATAACCGCATTATGAATTTATCATGAAGAGTGAAGGAGGTTTGCGTGAATAGTGGAGGGGATACCTCTATGGAACGCCGCCGACTATGCTATCCGGTTGCCCGGTTTGCTTTTCGACCGGAAGTGCTGATAGACACGGAAAACTGCCGTTGCGGCACGCTCCACTGAAGGGAAGACAGCGAAGCCGGCCTCCAGCAGACGTTTAAATGACTTCTCCGGCAATCCATCGTCTCCCGGCACAGTATTAGTGTTCATCGCCAGCACTACCGGTTTATTTGACAATTTGGCCCATTCAATGAGGGTATCCGTATGTATCTGATATTGAAAATCGCGCGGCACAAAGGGATCCTGCTCGGGCGTGGCATGAAGTAACACCAGGTCCAAACCATCCCAGTCCGCCACAGCGATGAAGGCCTCTTTAGCTTTATCTATCCCCCAGTAGGGATTAATATCAAGGGGGTTTTTGAATATATTCCCCGCATCTGTTTTGTAAACCTTCATCAGGGCATGCCTCAGCTCAACCGGCAACATCGGCATCTTCAACCCCGCCCGGCAGCAATCATCTGAAGCCTGTACACACGATCCTCCACCATGCCCGACGACCAGAGTATTTAATCCCCGTATTTCCGGACAGCGCTGCAGGACAGTAACCACGTCAAACATCTGCTGGACACTGTAAACCCTGATAGCGCCGGTCTGGCGCAGCAGCGTTTCCCAGGTTAAACCGGAACCAGCAATAGCGCTGGTATGTGAGACCGCCGCCTGAGATCCACCCTCGGTAGCCGCACACTTGAAGACAATCACCGGTTTCTTTGCTGTTGCATCACTAAGCACCTGGAGCAGCCGCGGCCCGTGGTTAGTACCTTCGATGTAGGCAGTAATGATTTCCGTATCCGGGTCATCGGTGAAATACTCCAGCAGGTCACACTCGTTTATATCGGCAGCGTTACCGTAGCTCACTACCTTGCTGAAATAAATGTCGCGCCTGGTAGCCTCTTTGATACCCAGGATACACTGGCCTCCGCTCTGGGCCAGATAGCCTACCTTGCCTGCCGTGTGTGAGAAATCCAGGCCGAAAGCAAGGCCGGACCGGGGACAATAAATCCCCATGCAATTAGGGCCGATAATGCGTATACCGTATTTTCCCGCGGTACGCAATATCTCCTGCTGAAGCTCCAACCCTACCCCATCTTCGATCTCACCAAAACCTGAAACGAAGAGGTGCATTACCCTGACCCCTTTCTCTCCGCATTGCTCAACTAATTTCGGTACCTCGCGGTTGGGGACAGCCGTTATGACATAGTCCACCACACCCGGGATATCCCCGATGTTCTGGTAGACCTTTAGCCCACCGACCTCACCCTCTCCCGACCCGACAGCATATAAGGGATCTTTATATCCGTAATCTTGTAGTACCCGGATGAACTGGTTGCCTAACTTGAACCGGCTCTGCGAATCGGGGACAGTGCCGACAACAGCCGTGGATCGTGGATGGAAGATATACTCTAACTCCGGCAGGGTTATCTCATTTTGTGACAATTCAATTACTCTTTCAGAACGCTATATCCTAACGTATTGAGAAGTAAAAAATCCCCTGAAAGGCCTACAGGCCCAACTGCGCAGCTACGATCTCCCGGTGGAAATCGGCATCGCCATAGGCCAATTCACCGGCCTTGGCCCGCCGGAAATACAGGTGCATATCATGATCCATGGTAAAGCCAATGGCGCCGAATATCTGGTGCGCCAGCACGGCAACCCGCTTATATGCCTCGCTGGTCCAGGCCTTGGCCATGGATACTTCCATATCTGAGGGCAGGCCCTCGCTCTCGGTCCATGCAGCCTTATACGTGATAAAACGAGACCCGTCCACATCGGTCACCATGTTAGCGCAATAGTGCTGGATGGCCTGGAAACTGCCGATAGGACGACCGAACTGTACCCTTTCCTTGGCATAGCTGACAGCCATATCCAGCGAGGCCTGCGCGCCGCCTACCATCTCGGCACACTTGGCGACCGTTGCTTTTCTCAATATAGAACTGATTACCGGCCAGCCGCCGTTTAACTTGCCCACCAGATTCTTCGACGATACCTTTACACTGTCAAAAATGACTTCGCAAAGCTTGTCCCTGCCCAGTGTCTTGAGCGGGTTGATCTTTACGCCCGGGCTTTTCGCATCAACCAGGAAAATACTTATACCGTCCGCCGGGTTAGCGCTCTTACCTGTGCGCGCCGCGACGAGCAGGAAATCGGCAACATTAGCATCCGGCACGAAAAGTTTGGTACCCTTTAATATATACTGTTCACCCTTAGCTTCAGCAACCGTTTCGACAGATTCCGGTAGATAGGTACCATCCAATTCAGTAAGCGCAAAGGTCATGATCATATCACCGCTGCATATTTTGGTGAGATAGGTTTGTTTCTGCTCCTCCGAGCCGGCCTGCAGGAGTGTGAATCCGGCTAAAACCACTGTCGAGAAAAAGGGCCCGGGGACGATGTTGTAGCCCATCTCATCCAGCAGAACGATCAAATCAAGCAGGGTTCCCCCGTTCCCCCCGAATTTCTCAGGAAAGGGCAACCCTATCCAGCCCAACTCCGCCATCTTCTTCCACAGCTCCCTCGATAAGCCGGAATCGCTTTCGTCCAATTCACGCACCAGCTTTTTCGGGCACTCCTTGCTCAAAAACTCCCGCGCCGATTTCCTTAACATCTCCTGTTCTTCATTCAAACCCAGATCCATAATTTTCCCTCCCGATATTAACTATTATTACTAAACGAACTATTTTCTTTTCAATCCCAGGCCGCGCTGGGCCAGGATATTACGCTGTATTTCTGACGTCCCTGCGCCGATTACCGCCGAGATAGAATCAAGGTACCCTACGGCGAACCTTCCTCTAAGCGGCGCATGGGGCGAGTCCGGCCATAGCTGTGCCCGCTGTCCCATAATCTCCATACCGGCATCCGCCAGCTTCCTGCTGAGCAGCGTGGTGATCAGCTTGATTTCAGATGCCTCGATATTGGGGAAAAGGTTGTTATCCATCATCCAGGCAGTCTTATAGTAGAGTAAATAGGCGATTTCGATCTCTATTGCAAGCTGTGATAGCCTCGCCCTTACCCTGGCGTCTTCACTTAACAATTTGCCGTTACGCCTGGTATTGCGGGCGTAATTCAGCAGGTCCTCGTACCTGTGCCGGAAACCTCCCATGGATATCACCAGCCGCTCGAAATCCAGCGCCACCATGAGGTAATAGAAACCCATATTCATATCGCCGACCACATTCTTCTTCGGCACCCTGACATTATCAAAGAAAACCTCGTTAAACGAGTGAAAACCGTCGATATTTACTATCGGCCGGATAGTGATGCCCGGGCTCTTATTATCCACGATGAATAAAGTGGTGCCCTTGTATGGCGGAGCGTCCATGTCCGTCCTGGCCACCATCCAGCCGCAATCCGACACATGCGCCCCGCTGCTCCAGATCTTCTGGCCGTTGACTATCAAGTCGTCGCCATCTACTGTTGCCCTGGCCTGTATGGCAGCCAGGTCAGAGCCGGCATTGGGTTCACTATAAGCCAACCAGAATTTGAGATCACCCCTGACGATCCTGGGTATCCACTCTTTTTTCAGTTCCTCACTTCCGAAACGCAAAATAGTGGGACCTGATATCAGCGTGGACACGTCCATACCCGGCGCGCCATGATAGCTAAGCCGTTCAAAAAATATCGCCTGCTCCACAAAAGAACGCCCACCGCCGCCATATTCCCTGGGCCAGGCCATGGTCAACCAGCCCCGCTCCCCCATTTTTTTCCGGACCTTCTCCACTGCCGGGTCGCGAACCTCAAACTCACCTATGGCGCCGTAACCGCCAGGCCAGTACAGGTCGTTATCCGCATAGCCCGGCGGCATCTCCTGAAAAATAAACTCTTCAACCTCGGCCCTGAATCTTTTTTCAGCTTCGCTAAAACGAAAGTCCATGGTTATATCCGCCCGATATGATAAATATTAGGCCCTCCGGTTATTTACGCGGCAGCCCGAGCCCGCGCATGGCAATGATGTTACGCTGTATCTCATTTGTGCCTCCTCCCACACCGATCGACAGGGAAGCCAGGTAACTTCTAAACATCATAGCTCTCTCCACAGCCCTGTGGGAGCCGAAGGCCAGTTGGCCGTACTGTCCCAGCACCCTCATGCCGGCATCCGAGATTCTGCGCAATAATTCGCTGCCAAAGATCATGGCCTGCGAGGACTCGTAATTGGAATGCCCGCCCTTGCTGTAAATCCAGGCGATGCGGTAACAGAGCATGCGCGCCACTTCTATTTCTATAGCCATCTCCGCAATCAGGTTGCGCAAAATAGTATCCTTAGAAAGCAGTTTGCCGCCCCTTTTATTGTTTTGGCATAGTTGATCATGTGGTCAAGCAGCAATTTATTGGCCGCGGCCGTTTGTACTCCTGAGCGCTCGAAGTCGAGCGCCATGGCAAGCTGGAACCAGCCGTTATTCTTGACGCCTACCAGGCTGTCTTTCGGGGTACGGACGTCGTCAAAAAATACTTCGTTGAATGAGTGGCAGCCGATCACGTTTATCAGTGGGCGTATGGTAATGCCCGGGTTCTTCATGTCTACCACGAACATACTCATGTTGCGGTGCTTGCCGGCATCCGGGTCGGTGACCGCGCCCAGCCAGCAATAGTCAGCGTAGTGAGCGTAACTACACCATATTTTCTGCCCGTTGATAACGTAATTGTCGCCCTGTTCAACGGCGCGTGTCTGGAGGGAGGCCAGGTCAGATCCAGCGTTGGGTTCGCTGTAGCCCAGACAAAATATAATATCGCCCTTAGCTATACGCGGTATGAAATCCTGCTTCTGTTGCTCGCTGCCGAAATGCTGCAGCGCCATGCCCACCCAGTTAACCGTTATCTCCGTCTCTATGCTCACCGGGGCGTCATGGTAAGTCAACTCCTCGGCCAGGATAAGGCGTTTTATATGACCCAACCCGGCGCCACCAAGTTCAACGGGGTAAGCCGGCGCCAGCCAACCTTTCAAACCCAGGTTTTTCTGGAACTGGCGGGATATTTTCCACGACTCTTCCGTTTCCTGCCAGAATCCTGTCGGCAGTTCCCTCCAGCGCGGCGGTATGGCTTCCTTTAACCAGCCCTTTACCTCCCGGCGGAAAGACTCTTCCTCAGCAGTGAATTTAAAATCCATATCAGCAACCTCCTGATCTCAACGTGCCTGCGCCTTACAGGCCATTTAGTGAAGATTCAATAACCTGCCCGTGTTCCCGCAATTTTACCAAAATAATAAAGGGTTATCAAGATTAATTAAGCAATCAATCAACGTATTTAAACAGGTATGGGGTGAACGCAAACTTATTTTCGAATTTTTATAGAAAAGGTTATTTACATGATTTCATAATTGTTATAAAATAGGCGCAAATCGCGGAGAGGCTAAGGAGTACCATGATATATTTTGAAGACTTCCAGGTCGGTCAGAAAGTAGTGACAAGGGGGCGGACTGTGACCGAGGCTGACATAACCATGTTCGCCGCACTCAGCGGAGACTGGTATGGCCTCCACGTCAACGAAGAACTGGCCAAGAAGAGTATCTTCGGTGGCCGCATCGCGCATGGTTTCCTTGTGCTATCCATTGCATCCGGGTTTGTCACACCCTATGATGTCGCCTTGATCGCCTTCTACGGCATGGACAAGGTCAGGTTCACCGCGCCGACCAAGCTGGGAGATACGATCCACCTGGTGACAGAGGTAATCGAGATGCAGGATAAAGGTGACCTGGGGGTTGTTGCCAACCAGTGGCACGTCAAGAATCAGCGTGATGAGGACGTAGCCGTCCTGGTAACCAAGGTAGCGGTAGCCAAAAGGCCGAAGAGTTAACAAATCCTAAAACCGGGTTTTATTAATAAAGAATCAAATATTATAAGGAGGCAAACAAGAATGGCTGGCAGAGTTGGAATAGTGGCGGCCTCCGCGACAAAGTTCGAAGCCGCCAAACCCTACCAACACCTGATGGACCTCGTGGTAGAGGTCACGGACAAGGTCGTCGAGGCCGCGGGCATCAACCTCAAAGACGACGTAGAAGCGGTCGTAAGCTGCTCCCAGGACTTCTGGGATGGGAGGACGATATCGTCCATGCCCATACCCGACGCCGTATGCTCACACCTGAAGGACGAATCCAAGGTGGCGGGCGACGGCGCCTATGCAGTCCTTTACGGGGCCATGCATATCCTTTCCGGTGACAACAAGCTGATCCTCGTGGTAAGCCACTGCGAGGAATCGATCACCGACGGCACCATGATCGAGAACTGGTCGATCGACCATATCTTCCACCGCTGGCTGGGGCTCGACTACACCATGGGTGCAGCCATGCAGGCCAGGCGCTATATGGACAGATATAAGGTCACACCGGAGCAGTTCGCCAAGGTAGTGGTGAAAAACAAGGGCAATGCGCTCAAGAACAAATTGGCGCAGGAGGCCATGAACCTAACGGTCGACCAGGTACTGAAGTCGAAGATGCTGGCCGACCCCATCACTGAACTGCAGAAGAAACCCGTCTCCGACGGCGCCTGCGCCATGATTCTGGCCAGCGAAGAAGTCGCCAAGAAATTGACGCCAACTCCTGTATGGATTACGGGGTCTGGAAATTATTATGAGCATCACAACCTGGGTGACAGGGACCTGGCCGAATGCGATGCCCTGATTAAGTCGGCTAAAAGGGCCTACAAAATGGCGGGCATCAATAACCCGGTCAAGGACCTGGACCTGGTTGAACTTTCTGAGTACTATGCGCACGAGGAACTTCTGTGGACAGAGGGCCTGGGCCTTTGCGGCCGGGGCGAGGGCGGTAAGCTGATCGACAGCGGCAAGACACAGTTGAAGGGTGAAATTCCGGTCAACCCTTCGGGCGGCCTGCTTTCAGGCGCGCCGGTAACGGTGGCGGGCATGGCCAGGGTGGCTGAAGCCGTCTGGCAGCTACAGGGAAAGGCCGGTGAGCACCAGGTGCAGGGCGCCAAGCGCGCTGTCGCCCACGGCTGCGGCGGCCTGGCAGGCCAGATGCACTGTGTACTCGTTCTCGAAAAGGGAGGTAAATAAAATGGCAAACAGGGTTGCAATTGTTGGAATCGGCCAGACCACTCACAGCGGCCGAAGACCCTATGTTAATGACGGTGAGCTGATTTACGACGCCGTCACCAAGGCACTGGAGGATGCCGGCCTTACTATCAATGATATGGAAGCCGTAATGGCGGGGAACATGGACATGTTCGAGGGACATCACCTGAACGATGCCATGTTGAACCTTTACAGCGGAGCAGCCGGCAAGCCGGGATTCAAAATGAACACCGGCGGCACAGTCGGCACCATGACGGCAATACAGGGCTGGTATCATGTCGCCTCAGGTTTATACGATGTCTGCCTGGTGATAGGCTGGGAGAAGCATGATGAGGGGCCGGCGACGCCGGCCATCTCCACCATCACCGACCCGGCGGTAGACCGGCATTTCCTGGTGGGCGCCATAGGCGGCCTGGCAACGGTTTCAGTGGCCTACATGCAGAGGAGCGGATGCAAACTGGAGCATGCCGCCATGGTGCGTGCTAATGCATCCCAGGCCGCGCACAGGAATCCCATGGCGCATATGCGTGAGATATATACCGTTGAAGATGTTATGAAAGCCAGGATGGTGATGTACCCGTTGAACCTGC
Source organism: uncultured Chloroflexia bacterium (assembly GCA_963752975.1). Lineage (GTDB taxonomy): Bacteria > Chloroflexota > Dehalococcoidia > GIF9 > UBA5629 > CAIMUM01. Next base: position 7,569 of record CAVWAG010000012.1, on the reverse strand, counting down.
TGATGTGCTGCCCGACCAGCCTGGGCGCCACCGCAATGGTACTCGCCAGCGAGAGCAAGGCCAAGAAGATATGCAAGAAGCCGGTCTGGATGAAGGACCACGTAACGGTGCATGTGGAATACGGCGGCGCGCAGTTCGGCATCGGTGAAAAGCGCTGGACCTCCCACATGGAGGCCGGCGCCAAGCTGTTCAAACGCAATCATATTACCAAACCTATGCAGGAGACCCAGGTCTTCGAGATGTACGATCCCTTCGCATTCGCCATCCCGATGTGGCTGGAGGACTTCCTGGTCTGCGAACCAAATGAAGGATGGAAGCTTATTGAGAAAGGGGCGCTCAAACTGGAAGGGGAATATCCGGTCAGCCCGTCCGGTGGTGTGCTTTGCACCAACTCCATTGGCGACTCCGCCATATTGAGGGTAGCCGAGGCGGCCCTGCAGCTCAGGGGAGATGCGGGCGAGCACCAGGTGACCAGGGACGTGAAACAGGCCCTGGCCAGCGGCTTCGGCGGATCATACTGGTCCGACCTGCTGCTGCTCAGCAAGACCATGGATTAACTGGAGGGAATATAGATATGAAACAAAAAGCGCAGGAAGAGTTAATTTACATCAATAAGACGATGAAGATCCCTTACAAGTGGAGGACAGGCGAAGTCTGGGGCGAGTTTTTCAGGGAGCTAAAAGAAAACGGCATTATCTACGCTAACCAGTGCCCTACGTGCGGCCGGGCTTTTTGCCTGCCGGAAGTTGTCTGCACCAGGGACCACACCGTGTGCACCGACAGGTCGAAGTGGATCCCGGTCGGGCCTAAAGGCACATTGGTGACCTATTTCATGGCCGAACAATCATTCCTGCTGCCGACAACGGGCGAGATGTTGAAGATACCGTTTGCAGTGGGCATCATACTGCTGGACGGCGCAACCGTCATACTGCAGCACCAGCTCGAGGAGACGGATGAGGAAAAGATTAAAATTTTCATGCGGGTCGAAGCAGTAATCAAGCCCAAGGCGGAGCGCAAGGGCAATATCTTCGACATAGTCCACTTCAAGACCATTAACGAGTAATTAAAGAAGAGATAGGAAGGAAATAGCTATGGAAGCAGTAAAGAAAGAACCGGTCATTTTCGAAGGCTTCGTAATCATGCCTTATAAATACTCCGTGGGTTCCATGGCCAGCAAGTTTTTCATTAAGATCAGGGACAGCAAGGTTATCTGCGGCGCAAAGTGCCCCAAATGCGGCATGGTTAACGTCCCGCCCAGGTCGGTGTGTCCGAAATGCTTCAGCAAGATAGAAGAGCTTGTTGAGTTGAGCGGAAAGGGTAAGCTTGAAACCTTTACCATTGTACACTACGAATCGTCGGTACAGGCGCTGAAACCGCCTTATGCAATCGGTGTAATTAAGCTGGACGGCGCTGATACATCGATAACCCATTTCATAGGAGGTGTGGATTTTAAGGATATTAAGCCGGGTATGAAACTGGAGCCGGTTTTCAAGGCAAAACGTGATGCTAATATCCTGGATATTGAATACTTCCAACCGTAAATGGTTTGATGTACCGTGCATAGAGGCAAAAACTATTTTAGAGGAGGTTTGTATGGAAGACAAAGTTATCATCACGGCAGCATTGGCAGGGTCGGCGACATTCAAGAATAATAACCCTGCAACCCCATATACGCCCAAGGAGTATGCCGATGAGGCCGAAAAAGCCTTCAAGGCCGGCGCCAGCATGGTACATATCCACGGCCGCGACGAGAACAATGGGCGGGTACCATACATCTGAGGTAGACAAGGTAAAAGCAACCTACGATGCGATCAAGCAGCGCGTGCCCTGACCTGATCATTCAGGTCACGTCCTCGGTGGGTTTCCCCTGCCAGGTCGGGCCGTTTCCCGAGTCTGATTGTGTAAATCTGATAAATGACCTGATCAAGCTCAACATGGAAGCCAGGATAAGGTCTATCAAAGCCATTAAGCCGGAGAGCGCTTCGCTTAATACCAATACTATGAATTTCAGCGTGCTGGACCGCAAAACCGGGCAGATACTGATCGATAACGTTTTCGTCAACTCGTTCGGCATGCTTCAGGATTTCGGTAAAATCATGGAGGAGATGGGCTGCAGGCCGGAGGCTGAGCTGTATGACATAGGCGGCCTGGATAACTGGCTGCTGATAGCCAAGCAGGACATATTCCGCAAGCCCTACAACTTCAACTTTGTCTGGGGCGTGGCCGGAGGCCAGAAATTCAGACCGGAGGTATTTGTCGCGATGGTTAATGCCCTTCCGGCCGGTTCGAACTTCACCACCTGCGCTGTCGGCACGGAGCAGTTCCCTGCCATCATGCAGTCCTGCCTGATGGGAGGCCACATGAGGGTCGGGCTTGAAGACAACACCAGGTTGCCCAACGGTGAATTGGCCAAGGGCAGCTACGAGCAGGTTGAAGTGGCAGTTAAGATTGCCTCCTCCCTGGGAAGGGAACCGGCAACTCCTGCTGAAGCACGGAAGATCCTCGGCATAACTAAGAAATAACCTTAACATCACTTTATTAATACAGGTAACCTGTATCCTGGCAGGTGGCAGAAGTCCTGCTTAAACCTGCTTTGGTTGGCGTATATCTCAATGTAACGAAGGAGAATCAGATGGAAGTTTTACATGAAGGCCTGGGCGAACTGGTCGGCTGGCACGACCCGGATGAGAACCGCGAGTTCGTCCTGCACAATAAGTCCCGCGCACTGAAGGATAAAACCATGACGGCCAGCGAGGCCGTGGCAAGCTTTGTTAAAAACGGCGACTTTATCGCCAGCGGCGGCTTTGGCCACATCCGCGTTTCCATGAATATCATCTATGAAATCATACGCCAGCATAAGCACAACCTTACCATGGCAGGAAAGACGGCGGTGCATGACCTGGATTTATTGGTTGGCAACGGATGCGTCAACAAGGTCGAGGTCGCTTACAGCTTCGGGCACGAGGTAAGAGGACTTTCTCCCGCAAGCCGGCGGATGGTGGAATCCGGCAAATGCAAGGTGATCGGAGAAATCAGCAACGCCGGCTATCAATGGAGGTTCCTGGCGGGGATGATGGGCCTCCCCTTTATCCCCAGCCGCAACCTGCTGGGCACCGATACCGGCAAATACAGCTCATGCAAGGTGGTAACCGACCCTTTCAGCGGCAAACCTATAAACTTGATCCCGGCAGCCTACCCGGACGTAGCCTTTATACATGTGCACCGCTGTGATATCTACGGCAACTGCCAGATCGACGGGATCATGGTTGAGGACTTTGAACTGGCTCGCTGTGCCCGCAAGCTTATCATAACCACCGAGGAAATCGTTGACAACGAGATAATACGCAGGGAGCCCTGGCGCACGAATATACCGTTTTACGTGGTGGACGCTGTTATCGAGCAGCCTTATGGATCACACCCTTGCGAAATGCACGGCAAGTACTTTTTCGATGAGGAACATATAGCTGAATGGCTGTCGCTATCCAAGACCGATGAGGGTGTCCGCCAATACTCGGACAAATATATTTTCGGGGTAAAAGATTTCGACGAATACCTGGAGATTTGTGGCGGGCTGAAAAAAATTGCATTCCTTCAGAAACGTGAAGCCATGAGGGTGCCCCTGGTAACGCCCTGGCGCAAGTAATAGTAGTCGACGCCGGTCCAGATTATAAGGGAGAATGAATGATAAATGGCCAACAATCAAACCGCCAGATATAACATGCGTGAATTCCTGGCATACACCGGCTCAAACCTGCTGGAAGACGGCAAGTCTGTCTTTGTCGGCACGGGCCTTCCCATGATAGCCGGCATGCTGGCGCAAAAGACTCACGCTCCTAACCTTCTTATCATATTTGAAGCCGGGGGTGTCGGGCCTATATTGCCGGAACTGCCGATATCGGTGGGGCAGGCTTTAACCTGCTACCGCGGCATAGCCGCCACCAGTATGCACGACGTGATGTCGTCCTGCCAGGCGGGCTTTATCGATTACGGCTTCCTGGGCGGGGCACAGGTAGACAAGTACGGGAATATAAATACCACCTGTATCGGTGACCATGACCTGCCAAAAGCCCGGCTGCCGGGTAGCGGCGGCGCCAACGATATCGCATCCTTTGCCCACAAGACCATAATCATCGTCGGCGGGCAATCCAAGCGCACATTTGTCAACAAGGTCGATTTTCTCACAACACCGGGCTACCTGAGCGGACCCGGTGCAAGGGAAAAGGCAGGTTTGCCCAGCAAGACAGGCCCGTACAGGGTTATAACGCAACTGGCTGTCTACGGTTTCGATGAAAAGACCAGCGGAATGAAGCTGATATCTTTGCACCCGGGCGTCACCATCGAAGAGGTCCGTGACAATTCAAGCTTTGATATCCTTATCCCTGACAAATGCATAGTAAGCCTTGAACCCACTGACCGCGATCTTGAAATTCTGCGCAAGGATATCGATCCCACGGGCATGTTGATAGGCAAATAATTGGCGGGAGACTAAGCAATAATGGACTTCGAACTTACTGAACACCAGCGAATGATCGCTAACTCGGCTAAGGAAATCGGAGCCGAATTCGGCCCGGAATACTGGCGAAAAAAAGATCAGAAGAGCGAATTCGGCAATGAATTCTGGAAAGCTATATGCGACGCTGGATTTCTCGGAATAGTGATACCGGAAGAATACGGCGGTTCCGGCAGCGGAGCAACCGAACTTTTTATAGCCATGGAGGAACTTGCCGCCAACGGATGCGGAATGGCAGGCGCCTGGTACATGATTTTATCAGAGGTTTTCGGGGGACTGAGCATTTTGAAACACGGCACGGAGGAGCAGAAAAGAAAATACCTACCGGGCCTGGCTAAAGGCGACATCGAGTTTAGCATGGCTCTCACCGAACCAAACGCAGGCACCAATACCCTCAATATCAGTACCACTGCCAGAAAGGAGGGCAACCACTGGATAATAAACGGCAATAAGACCTTTATCAGCGGCGCGGACCGGGCCAACGGTATGCTGATCATTGCCCGAACTTCTCCCGGCGGAAGCGCAAGAAGCAAGACCTCGGGGCTGAGCCTGTTTTTGGCAGACCTGCCGGATAAGGCCGTGGAGATATCACCCATAGCAAAACACGGCGTAAATTACTCACATTCTTGCAATGTAACGTTCACCGACCTGAAGCTGCCGGCCAGTGCGCTCATGCCCCCGCTGGACGGCGGATGGCACAATGTTCTGGATACGCTGAATCCCGAGCGAATGAGCTTCTCTGCGGTCGGCATAGGCATAGCCCGCCTGGCCATAAACAGGGCCGTAGAATACTCACGTGAACGCAAGGTATTCAACGGTATACCCATCGGAAGCTACCAGTCGTTGCAGTTCCCCTTGGCCGAATCGTATTCCTGCCTCGAAGCGGCACGCCTGCTCAATTTCCGCGCGTCGGTAGCATATGACGCGGGTAAGCCTTCGACGGAGGTGGGAGCGGCCGCCAATATGGCAAAGGCTATCGTCGTTGAGCATGCAACCAGGGCGGTTTACTGGGCCATGCAGGTCTTCGGCGGCTACGGCTACGCGGTTGAATACGATGTCGAGAGGTGGTGGCGTGAAATCAACCTCACAAGGCTTGCGCCCATCACCCAGCAGATGACCCTGGCATATATCGGGGAAAAGGTACTCGGGATGCCCAAGAGTTACCAGGCCTGAGCGGCACGTCGGTAAGCCCATTCAGGTACACTACGACTGGGCCCCGGTTCCGAAGTCTGTGCTAACTTCTGTTAAATATCTGTTTTAGCTATGTTTTAGCACGTATACGCCAATAAATATAATGTGGATTTTGAACGCAAAACATTAATTTTTGTTATTAACTATTTATTAATATGGTAGAAAAAACAGAGAATGTAGGGGCCATGGCCGTTTTAATTTATTATGGATGGACATACATACCGATAAATGCGTCATTTAGTAGATGTGATTTTAATTGTGGTTGAGTAGAATTTACGAATTTATATTAACGGTGTCGACAATCGCTGTTGTCTTGTAACATTCGTGGCGAATAATAGAGGACATAAAAGGCAGTAGGGGGTTATCATGGTTGGTGGATTAGTCAGTAATACGGAATGATAAAAGCAGGCACCCAATTAGACGTTTACTTTTACTATCCAAACATGTTTACTATTGGGAGAGTTAGAGCAATCAGTTCGAACCAGTACTCCCCCCTCTTAATACTAATACAATATGTTTGTTGGTTCCCTGCGTCAAGAATTTTTCGCTTATTTCCCCTCTTCTTTCCTGTGTGTCCCTATTTTTTTGTCACCTCTTGTATTTCGCCCAGTCTCATTTCTTAAAGTGACCCCAGTTTTTTTCTCGAAAGTCTCAACTTTCATATCACTTCTTGGTTTTCTTGCCTTTTTAGTCATCCTATACCTCCTTTAAAATATTATTTTAGTAAAAATCATAGGATTATCGGTTCGTATTGTCAATAGTTCGAATTGAATCATAATAACTGTTACCGAAAATAGTATTGTTGCCTCAAAAATAGTGTTACCGAGAGGAGATGCGCATGACACGAGGCAGCATACAGGAATACTTGCAGGCTGTGAGAGGAAGATACCTTAGTGCTACCAAAGAGGAGAAGAAAAAAATCCTGGATGAGTTTGCCAGGGTAACAGGTTATCATCGGAAGTCAGCTATCAGGGCATTAAATAGACAAAGCCACATAAAGCGGACCGAAAAACGGGGCCGTCCGCGAAGATACAAATCTTCGGTTGCCGGCGAATTGAAGTATCTGTGGGAAATCACCGACCATTTGTGCAGCAAGCGTTTGCATCCCTTCTTGCCTGAGCTTTTAGATGTTGTAAAAAGGAATGGCAGTCACGTAATGAGTCCCGAGGCAGAGACCGATCTGAGAGCACTTAGCCCGGCAACCATGGATAGGCTGTTGAGGACCTGTCACCAGAAAGAGGGAGGAGCCGGTTTTCCACTACCAGGCCGGGAACGCTGCTCAAGAACTCTATCCCGATCAGGACCTTCACGGATTGGACGGAAAACACTCCAGGCTTTTTCGAAGTGGATACGGTGGCGCATTGCGGGGACAGAGTGGAAGGGTTTTATCTATACACGCTATCGGCAGTTGATGTAGCTACAGGCTGGATTGAATGCATGGGACCTGGGGCAAAGGACAATCTCGTATTCGGCAAGGTATCCACCGATTCGGCAGCGTTTGCTATTCTCCATGCTGGGGTTAGATTCAGACAACGGTGGCGAGTTCATTAATCAGCACCTTCTCAGCTACTGCCGGCAGGAACACATAACTTTCACTCGTTCCCGGTCATACAGAAAGAACGATAGTTGCCATGTTGAACAGAAAAATTGGAACGCAGTCAGGCGTATAGTGGGCTATGGCCGCTATAGCTCACATGCGGCTTGATCGCACTAAACGATGTGTATGACGATCTCCGGCTATATATGAACTTTTTCCAACCTGTAATGAAGATAGTATCTAAAACGAGGCATGGAGCTCGAGTGTATAAAACATATGATACTGCACAAACGCCTTATCAACGCTTGATTAAATACGATATTCTGTCTGA
>CAVWAG010000011.1:0-16061 GCA_963752975.1 uncultured Chloroflexia bacterium | reverse complement strand
AAATATGAGTCCGAGTTCAGCCTGGGCAAAATCCTGGCCAATATGGGCATGCCCATCGCATTTTCCAGCCAGGCTGATTTCTCCGGCATGACGGGGAACCGGGAACTCTCCATATCCGAGGTGGTACACAAGGCTTTCGTGTCGGTCGATGAATCCGGCACCGAGGCCGCGGCTGCCACAGCCGTCATTATGCAGGCTACCGCCATGCCGGTAATGCCGCTGGAGGTAACAGTGGACCATCCTTTCATCTTTCTAATCAGGGATATCAAGACGGGGTCGGTCATCTTCGTGGGAAGGGTGATGAATCCGCTGTTGTAGGCCGGGTTACCGTGTTGTATTGAAACAGAATAACGGTTAACTATGCATATGCTTGCCTCAAATAGCCGCTATGCTGTATAGTAAGCCCAATAAGCATTACGCGGTATTAACAGTGGAGGTGACAAGCTTATGAAGACGGTAAAACAATTTCCCGCAATCGTCCAAATAGTTTTTGCTCTCATATTGATTGCAAGTCTGTCAGCCTGTGCGTGCCAACCATCCTTCATGTACCAAACCGACAAATCACTGGTTTCGCTGCTGGCCAAGGCCCCGGATTACCCGGAAATGAATTTCGTGGTTTTCAGCGATCCGCATATCTATGATACGTCGCTGGGAACAACAGGGAAGGCCTTTGAGGCCTACATAGCGGCCGACCGCAAGCTGGTACGGGAAGGCCCGGAGATAATTGAATCAGCCCTTGCTGCTATCAAGGATCTCAAGGCCAATATCGTACTGGTGACAGGTGACCTGACCAAGGACGGGGAGAAATCATCGCATGATGTGGTAGCCGGCTACCTGGCCCAGTTGAAGGCCGCCGGCAAAAAAGTGTACGTGATACCGGGCAACCATGATATAAAAAATGGTCTTTCGTACAGCTACGTGGGCGACGGAATGCAGCGCGTGCCCAATATCACTGCCGAGCAGTTCACGCAGATTTACGCCGATTATGGCTACAACGATGCCCTGCAGCGCGATACCGACTCTATCAGTTATGTTGCTGAGCCTCAGCCCGGGTTGTGGCTGCCGGCCCTGGACTCCTGCCGTTATAAGGATAATGTGGAAAATAAGGAATCGACAACCGGCGGCAGATTCAGCCCCCAGACGCTGGCCTGGATCGAGAAGATGCTGGGACAAGCGGCTAAAGACAATAAGGCCGTCATCGTGATGATGCACCATGGCATAATGGAGCATTTCATAGGCCAGGAAAAGAACTACGGCGAATACATTGTGGATAATTACGAGGCTGTCGCCAAGCTGTTCGCCAATTACAACGTGCGAATGGTCTTCACCGGCCACTTTCACGCACAGGACATCACCGTGAAAAATTATCCGGACAATGGCAAGTTCGTGTTCGATATCGAGACCGGTTCGCTGGTCACCTACCCCTGTCCTTACCGCATCATTAATATAACCAATGATCAGCAGGCTGTCATAAAGGAGGGGATGGTGACCTCTATCAAGTCGCATCCCACCGATTTCCAGCAGTATGCAAGCCAATATCTGCTGACCGGGATAGCCGGCATTGCAACCAAGACGCTAATGGGCTACGGCATAGGCCAGGCCGAATCCGAGAACATAGGAAAGCAGATAGCACTGGGCTTTGCCGCGCATTATGCCGGAGATGAGAAGCTGGCACCCGGGCAGCAGCCGGTTATAGAGACCGGCCTCAGCCCGCTGGCCTGGGCGGTGATACAGTACCGCAAGGACCTGATCGTCGGCCTGTGGAATGACCTGCCGCCGGCGGACAATAATATCACCATCAATCTTAGAGACGGTAGCTGGAAATAGAGCCTGCCCTGAATCGGCCGGGCAATAAACTACGTCTGTAAATAATAAGACCGGGAGGTATCAGCATGGACGAGCAGAATATCGGTTCCTCGTCATAAACGCGCTGGGGGGCTTCGCGGTTATTGCCAGCTACACATCGGGACTGATCAGCCATCCCAACACCGAGGAGCTCCTGTGGGGGCGCATCACCCCGGCTCTCAAGTCGGTTTATCTGGTGAGCATGCCGATGGCCGCTGTGGGTTACCTGCTTTGCCTTCATTTTATCTTCTTTCATCTCGATGCGAAGACGGTGCACATCGGGGGTTTCGATGGTTTTTTGGTGCTCGATATGATATTCATGGTTATCCTGGTCTTCTCCTCGTTCTGGATGCCGCTTACCTATAAACTTATTGAGACTCAGTGGTCGGGCTGGCGGTTCTACATACGCCTGGTGCTTTTCGCAGTCGGCCTGGCTTCGCTGGCCTTATTATATTCACTGCTGGTCATTAATCAGAAAGAGCCGGCCCTGAATTACTGGTTGGCCGTTGGTGGGGCCGCCATGTTTTTCGTCCAGACCGGCATGATCGACGCCTTCATCTGGCCGGCCCTTTTCCCGTACAAGTAAAATTGTTCTAATCGAGGAGTTTGCCTGTATATATGGCAAGACCAACATGGCTTGTAGCCCTGATCAGGGCCGGTTTCCCCGGAAGGTTCTTGCTGGCCGGGGTGACGCGCTGGCCGGTTGTGGGGAAAGCGCTGGAGAAGTGGCTTTTTGACGGGGATGACCTGGTTTTCCTGCCATCGGACCGTGTGGTGCAGGTTGGCCGGGATGTTAATGTGGCGGAACAGGTGGTGCTCCCCTCTATCCTGGTGGAACGTTTCATCAACGAGGCCAATTATCACTGGGTGATGGATAACTGCATCTGCCGCCAGGCCTCGCATTGCGAAGATTACCCGATAGGGTTGGGCTGCATTTTCCTGGGAGAGGCAGCGCTGGGCATTAACCCCGCGCTGGGCAGAAGGGTCACACGTGAAGAGGCGCTGGAGCATGCCAGGAAATGCAGGGAGGCCGGACTGGTTCACCTTATAGGCCGCAACAAGCTGGACTCGGTCTGGCTGGGCGTGGGACCCGGTAATAAGCTTCTCACTATATGCAACTGCTGCCCCTGCTGCTGCCTGTGGAAGATGCTCCCGGTCGTCTCGAAGGATATCGGCGCAACGGTTAAAAAGATGCCCGGTGTCAGTGTCAGGGTAACGGATGCCTGCAGCGGCTGCGGCATCTGCGCCCAAGAGGTATGCTTTATCAATGCCATCTCCATGGTAAACGGCTCAGCCGTGCTTGGCAATGCCTGCCGGGGTTGCGGACGTTGCGCACTGGCCTGCCCGCTCGACGCCATCGTTGTTGAATACAGTGCAGACGCGGTGGACCTGGTAGCAGGGAACATCAGGTCACTGGTGGATGTGCGTTAAATCCTGCCGAAGTGTTGACAACAGACCCGTTTAGCAATAATCTAAGCAATGCAATTGCGGCGCCTTCAGCGTGGCGCCGGCTGACAGCTAAATTCGTTTCAAAGGAGCAACTATGTGGCGTAAAGGATGGCGCGAACAGACCTGGTCAAACCTCGATCAGCCGTGGGACCTGATAATTATCGGCGGAGGCATAACGGGTGCAGGGGTGCTGCGCCACGCGGTGGCGGCCGGGCTGAAGGCCGTGCTGGTTGAGGCCAACGACTTTGCTTCGGGCACGTCCAGCCGCTCATCCAAACTGATCCATGGCGGCCTTCGTTATATTCTCAACAAGCAATACAAGGTTACTCAGGAGTCGGTGCGCGAGCGGGAATGGATACTTAGAGAGGCCCCCAACCTGGTCACTAAGCTGGGCTTCATTTTTCCCAATTTCGAGCGTTACCATGTGAAGACCAAGCAACTCGGCGCCATCATTGCCATTTACGACCTACTTGCCCCCAAGTGGGACCATCATCCCTACAGCAAAGAGAAGATACTTAAAGAGTACCCGGTATTGAAGGCGGATGGGATGCTGGATGGGTACCTGTATTACGATGCCGCCATGGATGACAGCCGCATCGTACTGCGGGTCCTCCGGGAAGCGGTCAGGGCAGGCGGTACGGCTCTCAACTACGCTAAGGTGGAGAATCTGCTTAAGGATAGCAAGGGACAGGTATGCGGTGTTGCCCTGAAAGATACCTCTTCCCAGGACGGCAAAACGGTTGAGATAAAAGCCAGGGTAGTGGTAAACGCCTCGGGCCCCTGGGCGGATATCGTCCGCGGCCAGATCTCGCAACCTGCCAGGCTGCGCAGGTTGCGCGGCAGCCACCTCATTTTCCCCCGCGAGCGGCTGCCGATGAAAGACGCCCTGACCCTGTTGCACCCCAAGGATAACCGCGCAATGTTCGTCATCCCCTGGGAGGGCGCCACTATACTCGGTACAACCGATATCGACGATGACGCGGTCCTGGACAGCAGGTATTCCGAGCCTTTTGCCAGCAGCGATGAGATAAGCTATATGATGGAGGCGGCTTCATTCCTATTCCCCACCCTCGGGCTCAAGGAAAGCGACATGATATCTTCTTTCTCCGGCGTGCGCCCGATCATCAAGGGAGGCGCCGACACCCCGGGTAAGGAATCGCGGGGGCACGCTCTCTGGCAAGAGGATGGCCTGATAACTATCACCGGCGGCAAATATACCACGTTTCGCATTATGGCCAAGCAGACGGTGATGGTCGTGCTGGCCAAGCTAGGCAAGCTGCCTGTCATCAAATTGAAGCGAGTCTTTCCCCGCCAGCCGGATATCAAGGCGCCCAACATCAACCCGGCTACCCTGGCCTATATCAAAGGGCGCCATGGCGGCGAAACAGCGGAACTTATCAAGACCGCCGGCGCAGGGGAACTGGAGCGTATCGGCAGCCTGCCGAACATCTGGGCAGAACTGCGCTGGGCGGCTCGTGGGGAGGGTGTGGTGCATCTGGCTGATCTGCTCATGCGGCGGGTCAGGATAGGTATGCTGCTGCCCAACGGGGCTAAAGAGCACCTCGAACGCATTCGCACTATTACGCAGGGGGAACTGGGCTGGAGTGACGAGCGCTGGCAGATGGAAGTAACGGCTTATTTGAATACCTGGCAGACATATTACAGCCCCAACCCCGGTTGAAGCCTGCTGTATTACAGTGAATAGATATTAAACTGAGAAATCTTGGTCAGAGGAGGGTGATATGGCAAGCAAGCACGAATTTTACCCTAAGTGGTGCGAGGAGGAAGCGCCGGCGCGCTCCTACCGCAGCCTGATTAAATACGGCGACCCGAAGGGCTTCAAACATCCCAACCCCGGCATGTTCCACCTGCTCAAAGACGCTTTCGGCATGAAGGACGAGGAATTTCAAAAGCCCGGCCTGTGCGTGGAGGAGCTGGATATAGATGTCCCCTGCAAATTATCGTCCGGCCAGATAGCAGCTTTAAAAGAGATGGCCGGCGCAGATAATGTTCTCACTGATACCTACAACCGGACACGCGCCTCCTACGGCGCCGCCATCATAGATGTCCTGCGCCTCCGCTATCATATCGTGGAGAACCTTCCTGATGCCGTTGTCTGTCCCCGCGATAAGCGTGATGTTGAAGCCATAGTCAAGTACTGTAACGAAAACCGGCTGCCGCTGTATGCTGCCGGCGGCAATTCCAGCGTGACACGGGGCAAAGAGGCGGTGAGGGGTGGCATCTGCTTGGACATGAATGCACACATGAACAAGGTAGTCAGCATCAACGAGACTGACCAGACTGTCACGGTGCAACCCGGCATCATGGGTCCTGAATTGGAGCGCATCTTGAACGACGCGCCTAAAACGCTGGGTGCGAAACGCCGCTACACCGTGGGGCATTTCCCGCAGTCCTTCGAGCATTCCAGCGTTGGTGGTTGGGTAGTGACCCGCGGAGCGGGCCAGAACTCCACCTATTATGGCAAGATAGAGGACATGGTCATCTCGCAGGACTATGTGACGCCGATCGGGGATTTTAAAACTGCGGATTTCCCGCGCTCCGCCACCGGGCCGGATTTCGACCAGATCATGATAGGCAGCGAGGGCACCTTTGGCATACTGGTAAGCTGCACGCTGAGGCTGTGCCGTTACCAACCGGAGAATAGACGCCGGTTTTCCTACCTTTTCAAGACCTGGGAGGATGGGCTTGAGGCCTGCCGCGAGGTGATGCAGGGCGAGTTCGGCTTCCCGTCGGTATTCCGCCTCTCCGACCCTGAAGAGACAGACGTGGCCATGCGCATGTACCACGTACACGGCACCCCGGTCGATTCGATCTTGCAGTGGCTGGGATACAAGCCCATGCAACGCTGTATGTTCATCGGATTGGCGGATGGTGATAGAGATTTAGCCAAGCTGATCGAAAAGAAGGTCAAGAGCATCTTTAAAAGATACCATGCATTCAGCCTGACGGCAGCTAAGGTCACGCAATCATGGGAGAAGAGCCGTTACACCGATCCCTTCATGCGCGAGGACCTGATGGATTACGGAGTATTGATAGATACTCTGGAATGTGCAGTAAGGTGGGATAACCTGGCCAGTGTGCACAGCGAGGTCAGAGCCTATATCAAGTCGCGCCCGCGCACTATCTGCATGACGCACCTGTCGCATGCCTATCCGCAGGGCGGCAACCTGTATTTTATTTTCCTGGCCAAAATGAAGGAGATCAACGAGTACCTCGAGCTGCAATACGGCGTGCTCGACGCTATCCAGAAGGCCGGGGCGTCCATGAGCCACCACCATGGCATCGGCAAGCAAACGGGGCCCTGGCTGGAGGGACAGATAGGCAAGCAGCAATTCGAATTAATTCGCGCCCTGCGCGACCATTTCGACCCGAATCATGTGATGAACCCCGGCGGCACGCTGGGACTGGATATGACGGCCGAGCAGATGGAAAAACGCTGGGGATTCAGAAAATAAGAAATTAAGGAGGCTGACCGTGGCAGAAAACTTGCTATCTATTGACGTTGGGACGCAGAGTGTCCGGGTGCTGCTGTTCGATCCGAAAGGTAAACTGATCGCTAAATCCAGGGTGGCCTACGAACCCTACTATTCGGATGCCCCGGGTCTGGCCGAGCAGAGGCCGCAGCTATACTGGGAATCCATCGCGCAGGCCTGCCGGGCATTGTGGGAGAAGCCGGAGGTCAAGAAAGAAAGCATCGCAGCGGTAGCGCTTACCACGCAGCGCGCCAGCATGGTTAACGTGGACGATAAGTGCGAACCGCTCAGGCCGGCCATCATCTGGCTTGACCAGCGCCGCACTGAGGGACTGCCTCCTCTGGGTGGGGTTTGGGGCACGCTGTTCGCTGTGGCCGGCGCCAGCGAGACCGTGGGTTACCTGCAGGCCGAGGCAGAGGCCAACTGGATACGCACTCACCAGCCCGAGATATGGAAGAACACCCACAAATATTTATTTCTTTCCGGGTATCTTTCCTACCTTTTGACCGGAAGGTTCGTTGACTCAAAGGGGAGCCAGGTGGGTTACGTACCCTTCGACTACAAAAGCCAGGACTGGGAGGGCAAGCGCAGCTGGAAGTGGCAGGCTATACCGGTTGACCCGAAGATGCTGCCCGACCTGATAACCCAGGGCCAGGTGATGGGTGAGATATCAGCCAAAGCTTCCGAGGCAACGGGCATACCGGCCAGGCTGCCGGTGATTGCCGCTGCGGCGGACAAAGCCTGCGAGGTGCTGGGGTCGGGCGCGCTGGAGCCGAACGTGGCCTGCCTCAGCTACGGCACCACCGCCACTATCAACACCACGCACGGCAAGTACATCGAGGTCATCCCCCTTATCCCGCCCTACCCGGCGGCTGTGCCCATGCTTTACAATTTCGAGATACAGATATTCCGCGGTTACTGGATGGTAAGCTGGTTCAAGCAGGAGTTTGGCCTGCGTGAAGAGCGGATCGCAGCCGAAAAAGGCGTTGAGCCGGAAACTCTCTTCGACGACCTGGTGAAATCCGTGCCGCCCGGCTCGCACGGGCTGGTACTGCAGCCTTACTGGTCGCCTGGCCTGCGCTTCCCCGGTCCCGAGGCGCGCGGCGCTATCGTGGGATTCGGCGACAACCATACCCGGGCGCACATCTACCGCGCCATACTGGAGGGCTTGGCCTATGCACTGCGCGAGGGCCGCGAAAAGACCGAGAAGCGCAGCGGCGTTAAGGTGACCGACCTTCGCGTTGCGGGAGGCGGGAGCCAGAGCAATGCCGCCATGCAGTTGACTGCTGATATCTTCGGCTTGCCGGCCGCCCGGCCGCACGTTTACGAGGCCTCCGGGTTGGGCGCCGCCATCGATGCTGCCGTAGGTGTAAAGGTGCATCCCGATTTCAAGACCGCCGTAGCCGAGATGACCCACCTGGGCGATGTCTTCGAGCCCAACCAGGATACGCAGCAGGTGTACAACAGGCTGTACAATGAGGTTTACCTCAAGATGTACGACAGGCTGAAGCCGCTCTACAAGGTGATACGGGATATAACGGCCAAGTAATGCCCCTGCTGCAGTCCATACTGAGCTATTTCGTCTTTTTCGGCAGATTTATCGCCCTGCTGCTGGCGGTACGGTAGATACGCGTCAGTCAGTCTGTACGACAGTTGGTTGCATTGCCTGGTTATCGATAATTTATTTTCCGGATGATGAATATCAGATATGCTATAATTTGCGTGTGGTGAAAAGTATGGCTGTTAGCAAGCAGAAAATTATTAACAAAGAGAAAGAAATCGAAAAGCGTTTAGCTGCAGTTGAAGCCGCTAGAGATACCAGACAGAAACTGGGCACGGCGCATGGCGACTTCAATGAGATCAATAGCCTGATCAGCGAAGTGCGAGAAGGCAAAACATCTTATAATGAATAAGGTGGTTGTAGATGCCAGTTTAGCGCTGCGCTGGGTACTTAAAGACGAAAAAGAAGCTAAAGTTGATGCTTTGATCTATCAATGGGCTATATCGCTTACTGACATGGTTGCTCCTCCGCTTTTTCTGGCAGAGATCGCTAATGCTCTGTATTTGGCATTTAAGCGGCAGCGTTTAAATGCAGAGGAAACCAGGTTAGCCATGAATACGATTTTGCAGATGGGAGTACGTATGAGTGAGCCTCCCGGATTGCATCTGAGAAGCCTGGATTTAGCTATTGACCATACCCTCACCAATGCCTATGACGCTCAATATATGGCTTTAGCTGAATTGGAACACTGTGAACTGTGGACTGCGGATGAACGGCTGGTGAAAACGGTAAGACCTGTACCAGCCTGGCTGAAGATTATCTGACTGCTGTTCAACCAACCCTGGAATTACAGCAGACTCTTAATAATTGAAATGCTATTGTATTTTGTTTTGGCAGCTATTAGACTTAACCAGCAGTTTAACAGTTAGCAGGTATCGAGGGTTAAGTTGATACGGTGGCCATGCGTGATACGGCCAGGCAATTATAGATTGCCAAAGTGGAAAGGGGGTCAGTCAGTATGCCAATTGAGAGGCCATTCAAGACTACGTACAACTGGGAATACCTGGAAAAAGTATTGAGGCGTGAAGTTAAGCAAGGGCCGGTACCTATCATCGAATTATTTCCCGATGCCGAGATTATGTCCGAGGTCACGGGCATCGACTATCCGGCCGCCAGGGCAGTAGAACTTTTCACCAATGCGGGTCAACTGATCGATGATCAGGAAGCGCTGGAAATGGGCATCAGGCTGATTGAGCTTAATGTAGCTTTCAGCAAAGCAGTTGGATACGATTATGTCACGATGATACCGGTGATTCCAATGACCAAAACGCGGAGAGAATTGGCTACTGACGTTGACCAGCGCAGACAAAAGCGTGCCTGGAAGGAGGAGGGGCAGGGCATTATCACAACCCGCAAGGAATATGAAGATTACAAATGGCCTTCTCTTGACCAGATAAGTATGCTTGCCCTTGATTACGCAGCGGGAGTTATGCCCGACGGCATGAAAATCATGGTCATGTACAACGGAATTTATGAAGACCTGAGTGAACTCATGGGTACCCAGCACATGGCTATTAAAAGCATAGAGGAACCGGAGCTGGTGGATGATATACTTGAGCAACTCACCCGTATTGCTGAATGTGCTATCGAGCAATCTGCGGCGCATGCAGGTACCGGAGCCATTTTTTATTCTGATGACCTGGGTTTTAAGGGAGGGACGACCCTGTCTCCACGTTTCCTGAGAAAGTACTATATCCCTAGGCTGAAGCGCGTTGCCGATGCCTGCCACAGGCATGGCAAACTGTTCCTTATGCATGCTTGTGGGCAGGTCATGGCTATTATGGATGACCTCATCGAGGCGGGCATAGATGCCAGGCATAGCTTCGAGGACGCCATCTTGCCGGTGGAGCAATGGTATGACAAATTCCATGACCGTGTTGCCATCCTGGGTGGTGTGGACATGGACTTAATGGCGCGCGGGACGGTAGACGAAGTGAAACAGCGCACACGCCAGATATTAGAGCATTGCGCGCCGGGAGGAGGCTACTGCATGGGGACCGGTAATTCAGTAGCAAATTACGTTAAAATCGAGAACTACTATGCCATGCTGGACGAAACGCGCAAGTGGAATGAAGAGCACGGCTATTGAATGCGGTACTACATAAGGGGAATGGAAAACCATGAAGCCAGCTATAAATGAATGGTGGAAAAACGCGGTTATTTATCAGATCTACTCCCGTTCTTTCTTTGATACCAATAACGACGGCTTCGGTGACCTGGCCGGCATCATCAGCAAGCTGGACTACCTCGTTGACCTTGGAGTAGACGCCATCTGGCTGACTCCCATTTACCCGTCACCTGACGCCGATTACGGGTATGATACCACCAACCACTGCGCCATCGACCTGCGCTACGGCACAATGGAGGATTTCGATCGCCTGGTAAAGGAAGCACACAACCGTGGTATCAAGCTCATAATGGATATTGTTTTAGCATACACCTCCGACCGGCATCCCTGGTTCGTCGAATCGCGCAAATCCCGTGATAACCCATATCATGATTACTACCTGTGGCGGGACCCGGCGCCCGGCGGCAAAGTGCCCAATAACTGGCTTTCAATTTTCGGAGGCAAAGCCTGGGAATATGTGCCCGAGCTTGGCCAGTACTACTTCCATTTCTTCTACAAGCCGCAGCCTGATCCGAACTGGCGCCACCCCGAGGTGCGCAAGGCCCAGCTGGACGTTTTCAAATTCTGGCTTAAGCGTGGAGTAGATGGCTTCCGGTTGGATGTATTTAACCTGTACTTCAAGGACGCGCAATTCCGCAACGATCCGCCGGTTTCCAAAGGTAACCGTGTACCTGGTTTACAGGGGCTTCGCCCATTCGAACAATTCGACCATACCTATGAATGCGATCAACCGGAGATGATGCCGGTGGTCAAAGAGATACGGGCCATCCTCGATGAACGCTCCGGCTGTTACGCAGTGGGTGAAACGCTGCTGCCCACCGCCGAAAAAGCCGCCGGCTACTGCGGACCTGATAGGCTACACGCGGCTTTTAATTTCAAATTGCTTGAATGTCCTTGGAACGCAAGGCGTTTTCTGCAGGCCATTCTCGATTGGCAGAAAGCCCTGGGCGACAACTGGCCCAACCATGTGCTCAGCAACCACGACCGCAAGCGCATTGCTGAGCGCTACTCACGTGGTGAAGATGACGGGCGACTGAAGGTCGCGGCTACCATGCTGTTAACCCAACGCGGTACGATTTTTGTCTACTACGGCGACGAGATAGGTATGCGCGATGTGCGTCTCAAGTACAGCGAGCTACTTGATCCCATGGGTAAGCATTACTGGCCTTACAACGCAGGCAGGGATGGCTGCCGTTCGCCCATGCAATGGAACAGTTCAGATCACGCAGGTTTCAGCCAGGCTAAGCCGTGGCTGAAGGTTCACAAGGATAGCTTCGCCCGCAACGTCGCTGTGCAGGAAAAAGACCCGGATTCGCTTTTTAACTTTTACCGCCAGCTCATAGGCTGCCGCAAGCAGCATACAGCATTGCTCGACGGTGATTTCATCCCTCTGACCGGGGAGCCGAAGAACGTCCTGGCATACCTGCGCAGGAACGGAGCCGAGACGATCATGGTAGTGCTCAACTTCAGTCGCAAAAGGCAAAAACTGCAATTGGAAGCAGATCTGGCGAATGCAAAATGGGAAATTCTGGTTTCCACTCATAAGCGCCGGAGCATCGCAGCTGAAAAGAACGCGCTCCTGTTAAGCGGGGACGAAGCACTGATACTCAGAAAAGCTTAGTTACCGATCTTTACTCCATGCGAGTCAAAGAATATGTCCGGGGTATTAAGCACATTATTGAAATTATATGAAACAGGTGGGAGGGTTATCCATGAATAGTGCGACAGTCAAGAAGGTGCTGGTAACCGGCGCCGGCGGCTTTATCGGGTCGTTCCTGTGCCCGCGGCTGGTCAAGGAGGGGTGTGCGGTTACAGCGCTTGATATATCTGAAACTAAAGCGCAGCGCCTGCGTGACCAGGGCATTAAGGTGGTCATTGCTGACCTCACCAAGCCGGAGTCGATCCAAGGTATCTGCAAGGATATGGATATCATTATCCACCTCGCGGCCTGGCTGGGTCCCTGGGGAAAACAGAAGAGGTTTTACGATGGCATTTACGTATCCACACAATACTTGCTGGATGCGATAGAAGATAATAAGCCGCACTTTGTCTATTTCAGCTCCTTCTGTGCGGCCGGGGCCGGCGGCAGGACCGACCACCTGCGTTACCACCGGGAGAACGATTACGAGTTCAGAACGGGCAATTCCTATTACGGTGACTACAAATATGATACGGAGAAATTGGTATATCAGTACCATGATAAAGGGAAGATTTCGGCCACGGTCATCCGCCCGTCCAATGTCATCGGCCCGGGCAGCATCTGGGTAACCAATACTATCGATGTCATGCAGAAGAGCGCAAAATACCCTATGATCGACAATGGTGTATATAATGCCAGCCTGGTGTATGTGGAAAACCTGGTGGACGGCGTGATGCTGACGCTGCAGAAGGAGGCCGCCCGGGGACGGACCTACCATTTCCGTGATGACTATACAGCTACCTGGCGGCAATATACCGAGGACCTGGCAGCCATCGCCGGGAAGAAGATGAATATCTCCGACATTCCCTTCAGTGCGGCCTGGGGTCTGGGCACTATCAATGACAAATTGCTTCGTCCGCTGGATGCCAAATTCGAGATATGCCGGAATACCGTCGGCCTGGTCGGCCGTGCCAATGACGTAGATACATCCAGGGCACAGACAGAGCTTGGCTGGAAAACACGGGTAAGCTATCCAGATGCCATGTCTTCCATCGCGGACTGGGTGAAAAACGTCTATCTGAAAAAGCAGGGAGGATGACATGAAAGCATTGCAATTCAACGTTTCAGTACCACAATTCCTGGCGCTGAAGATCTTCGGTGCGGCCAACAAGAGCGCCCATTACGCGGGACCGTTAGCAGCGGTGCGTAAGGTGGATATTCCCGAACCGACATTGCCCTCGGGAGACTGGGTAAAGATAAAAGTCAGGCGTTGCGGTGTCTGCGCCAGCGACGTCAATACCATTATGTTGAAGAATTCGCCGGCCTGGTCGGCCTACACCTCATTCCCATCGGTGCTGGGACATGAGATTGCAGGCACTATCACCGAGGTTGGCGCCGGTGTGCCGGGTTTCCATGCAGGTGACCTGGTGGCCATCTGCCCGCTACTTAACTGCAAGGCGCGAGGTATCGAGCCGGAATGCCAGGCCTGCGGGCGGGGGCTGTCATGCTGCGAGAATTTCGCGGAGGGAAAGCTGCCGCCGGGCACGGCGCTGGATGTGTGTGCCGGAACGTCAGGCGGCTACGGCGAATACATCGTTGCTCATAAAAGCCAGGTCTATAAAATACCACAGGGCATCAATCCAGAGGCCGCGGCCCTGATTGAGCCCTTCGCCATCGCCCTTGAGGCCGTGCTCTCCAACAAGCCAGAGAAAGATGAGCAGGTATTAGTCATCGGCGGCGGCGTCATCGGTAATATGGTTATCAATGCCATACGCGCGCTGGATATCCCCTGTAAAATAACTGCTGCCGTGAGTTCTAATTTCACCGCGGCACTGGCAACGAAATCCGGCGCCGATCACACCGTCTCAGGCAAATATCAGTTGGAAGAGGCAGCGGAGATCACCGGCGGCAAATGCTATGTGCCGCTGCTGGGCCCGACCAGCATGATGCGCGGCTTCGATCGTGTTTTTGATTGCCTGTCCAAATCGGACAGTGTGACAATGGCTCTGAGGGCGGTCAGGACAGGAGGTGCGGTATCGCTTATCGGTTTATCCAGCGAGGTTAAATTCGACCCGACTCTGATCTGGGTAAAGCTGGTAACCATCAAGGGAAGCCTGTATTACGGCTTCCACGACTGGGAGGGCAAGACAAAACACACCTTCGATATAGCTATCGACCTTATCTCCCAAAAGGGTTTGAAGCTGCAGGACATGGTCACCCATAAGTTCAAGCTGGATGAATACAAGAAAATGATGGATGTCAATATCCACAAGGGCAAATTCAAGGCTGTTAAAACCATGTTTGTCTATGATTAATATTGACAGTGGTCTGTTACCGTCCTGTATCATTGCCTTTCGAAGCGAAAAAATAATCGATACGGGCAGTCGCGGGAGGCCATGAATGCCGGATATCTATGACACAATTCACGGGCTGTTGCAGCAGGGTGAAGATGTCGTATTTGCCAGGGTAATAAGCGATAAAGGCTCGGCGCCGCGCGGTACAGGGGCCAGTATGGTCATCAGGCAGAGCGGTGAAATATACGGCACTGTGGGCGGCGGCCTGGTTGAGGCTGCTGCAATGCAGAATGCGCGGGAGTTGTTCACTACGAAAAATTCGATCACGTTTTCATTCGATATGACCGGGGATTTGCTGGAAGGCAAAATGGTGTGCGGCGGCAAGGTTGAGCTTCTGCTCGAGTTTATTCCGGCCGATACCGGGACGTTAAGCATCTTTGAAACTATTGCAGAGCACAGGCGGGATAACCGCAAGTGCTTCCTTGTCACGCCCCTTCCGGGCCAAGGGGGTGTGGGGGGGCGGCGCTGGTTGTTGAGCGGCCACGATTCGCCGGTGGGAAACGAGGGGGAAGATAGCGAGACATCAGCTATGCTCAAGGACAGCGTCCGCGCGCTGACCACTTCATCGCTGGTCGAGTGTCAGGGGAAGAGGTACTGGGCCGACGTTATCGTGAACGGCGGGACGGTTTATATCTTCGGGGCAGGGCACATCTCCAGGGAGGTGGCCGACATGGCGCTGCGCGTCGGGTTTAACGTTGTGGTGCTCGATGACCGCGATGAGTATGCTAATGCGCAAAGGTTTGCCAAACCCATCGAAGTAGTTGTGTTGAAATCGTTCGATAAATGTTTCGACGGCCTGCCTGTCGATGCCGGGAGCTACCTGGTAATAGTGACCCGCGGCCACCTCTGCGACAAGGTGGTGCTGGAACAGGCGCTGAAGAGCGGCGCCGGCTATATCGGCATGATAGGGAGCGCGCGCAAGCGTGATACCATTTACCGCTCGTTAATCGAGGGTGGGGTCAGCGCGCAGCAGCTCGATCAGGTGCACTGCCCCATCGGGGTCAAGATAGATACCGAAACACCCGAGGAAATAGCGGTGAGCATAGTCGGGGAGCTAATCGACATAAGGGCACAGATGAGGCGATGGAAAAACCAGGCATCACCGCAATAATACTGGCGGCCGGACACTCCAGCAGAATGGGTGTATTCAAACCGCTGCTTGACCTGGGAGGACGGCCTGTCATAACACGCATAATTGAAACGTGCAGGCAGGCAGGTATCGATGAGGTCATAGTTGTAGCAGGTTACCGTAGGGAGCTGATAATCCCGGTCATTGAAGGAGCAGGCGCGCGGGCGGCCATCAACGACCGCTATGAAGAAGGCATGTTTTCTTCGGTTATCGCCGGTATATCGGCGATGGAACAAGGCCACAGGCCTTTATCGTCCTGCCTGCCGATATCGCGCTGGTGCGAGCGGCAACCATCCGCAGCCTGGTCAGAAGTTTTATGGAAGGGAAAAACAGGATACTGGCGCCATCATTCCGGGGGCGCAAAAGGGCACCCCCCGCTTATCTCAACCGAGCTCCAGGGGGCGATAATAGAGTTCACAGGCGAAAACGGCCTTAAAGGCGCGCTGGAGAAGTTGGAATCAG
>CAVWAG010000010.1:0-205067 GCA_963752975.1 uncultured Chloroflexia bacterium | reverse complement strand
GGGTCTCCTCCTGACACTCGGTCGCCTCTTAGACTGGCCGAGTCGGTGAAAGGGCCGGACCGCCAACGAGCGGGCCGTCTTGGCAGGCAGATGACCGCGCACGGTGCGGAAGCCCTGACACCATTTACTTTTTCTCGGACACACCGAGGAAGGTATTGTAACAACATGCGTCGTCCGATATAGTGTACGGACATGATTGCTTACAGCGTAAAGCCCGGAGCCTATAAGAGGTTAAGTCAGTGATAGGTATCTGAAATGGCGATTATAATCAACATGGTCATAAATCAAACAATGTCAAGGCAACGCTCGACCTCTGACAGAGTTTCGCTTTATCAAGCAAAGAGTCATGCAATCAGCAGAAATTGAGTCCCAAATTTGCTAAAGGTTTAATGTCTAAGGGACGATCACCCAGAGCATTAGTATCCAATCTGTTCGAGGATAGAATACGCATTCTTACGAATTGGCAAAATGATTTACACAAACTGATTTCCCTCATTTGCCTTCGATCGCTCCCCGAGTTTTCAGTTTTCAGAAGCTATGGCCTCTTAGACCGAAGGAAGCGATTATGCCTTTTCTTCAATTCAAAGGCCGAACGGCTGTCGAATGCCATCACCACACAGTCTTGCATCACACCCTCCCGAATTTGACTCGAATCTCTCCGTTCTCGGGGAAGACGAGAAACCTGGACTTGAGGGCAATTTGATCATCGAGGGAGACAACCTTCCGGCGTTGGAAAAATTTACTTGCCGCCCCCTTCAAACAAAATTCAGTGAGTGAGATTAGATCATCCGTATAATACCGGGAAGAGAATGGGTATGCAACAATAATCTGAAATCAACCGGAATTCAAAGATTTCTTTGGAAAAACTATCAGCAAGAGAAAACAGCGGCACATAAGCCACCGCTGAGCAAATGGTGCTCGTGTGATCTGCCCTCGCCTTTAGAGTTTGAAGGACTCGTTCAGGGATGATGAGTGCAATTTTCATCAGCATCGATGACCACGAAGTTCAAAATCTAAGAGCGATCATGGATGACATTTTTGGCGATAACAATTTTGTTGCGACCGTTATTTGGGAGAAGGTCTACTCCCCAAAAAGTTCAGCCAAATACTTGTCAGAAAATCATGATTACATTGTAATTTACGCTCGCAACAAGAAGAACTGGAAGCACCGTCTTCTGCCCCGCACCGAAGAGGCGAATGCTCGATATAGCAATCCAGACAAGGACCCTCCGCGGTCCTTGGAAACCCAGCGACCTTTCGGCAAGGAACTTTTACAGTAAGGGCCCGTAAAATATTAAGCGTTACAAACGAGAGAGGATGAGGTATGATTCCAGGATGAGCAAAGCCGAAGAACTTGAGCGGAAGTACACCTTGCTGTTTCCGCACCTCAACGAGCGACAGCAACACTTGGTGGCTGCCTTCGATGGCCAACAATTGGGACGAGGAGGTATCGCCATCGTCTCCCGTGTTACCGGTTTTTCTCGCCCGACCATCTATCGGGCCATCGAGAGCCTTTCTCAACGCCCCCTCCCCGTTGAGCGAGTCCGGCATTCGGGAGCCGGACGGAAGGCGTTGGTCCATCATGACCCCCAATTAGTCCAAGCCTTGGAAGCTTTGGTTGACCCCGATACTCGGGGTGATCCCATGTCTCCGTTACGGTGGACCTGTAAGAGTACACGAGAATTGGCACGCCTTCTTAAGGCCCAGGGGCATCCCGTCAGCCATATGACGGTCGCCCAGTTGTTACATGACTTACACTACAGTTTGCAAGGTAATGCCAAGACCAAAGAAGGAAAGCAACATCCTGATCGGGATGCTCAGTTTCGCTACATCCAACGCCAAAGCGAGTCGTTCTTTCGCCGAGGCTGGCCGGTCATCTCGGTTGACACCAAGAAGAAGGAACTGGTCGGAAACTACCGGAAATCCGGGCAAGAATGGCAGCCGGAAGGGCAACCTATCGAGGTGGACGTGGATGATTTTCCCGACCCGGAAACTCCCAAGGCGGTACCTCGTGGGGTCTACGACGAGCGACACAATGAGGGGTGGGTGACCGTGGGCTGTTCCCATGACACGGCCAGTTTTGCCGTGGAGAGCATCGCCGTTGGTGGCGAGAAATGGGCCATCCTCTCTATCCCGAGGAGGACCGGCCGTATTTTTATCCATTATTACTTAATCCAAATACAATACACACTATAATATACTGCTCCCCATTAAGACAGGCGGGATGCCAAGAGCGTAAAATGGCCGAAAAACAAATTACTTGTCCGAAACCAGGAAAGGGTGCCTGGCCTTGATTTTCGGCTTTAATCTTAACTCAACTTCGGCATTTAGCACATCAGCGATTTTCTTAATCATGGACAGAGAAGGCAGATAAGTCCCACTCTCTATGCGCGCTATGCTGGCCTGCTTTGTATTAAGCACCCGTGCCAATTCCTCCTGGGTCAATCCACGTGAAACACGGAGCCTTATCAACTCAGCCGCGACTTTGTATTTTGTTTCGAGCTTGTCGTATTCCTGTTTGAATGCTTCGTCTTTCAACAAAGACTGTTTATGCGCATTCCAGTTCATGGGCTTTGCCTCCTTTTGATAAATAACTGACCATCCTGTTACGCGCTATTTCCAAAACAGATTTGGAAATTTTTTCGGTCTTCTTAACAAATCCATGTAACAGAATAAAAGTTTTACCCGCATCTAAAAAATAAATGACCCTATATCTGTTATTCGATAGACGCGTCCTCAATTCCCATAGCTTTCCTTCAACATGCTCTGCATACGGCATACCTAAATCAACGCCAAATTCCTCCAGCAAGTCGATAGTCCTCGCCATTTTAGCCTTCGCTTTAATATCAAGTGAATCGATGAATTCCTTTACAGGGTAACTCCCTTCCCTAACCTCATAATATTCCACGCTCCACATATTTGCCTTATTATAACAATATTGTTATTTTCGTGCCAGTTATATGCGCTTCAAATGGCCTTTTTTCCCTTCTACCGACCTTCACATCAACTCATTTAACATCCCTCAACATTACGATATAATAGCCGGAAATCCCTGATTAAAGGAGGCAGACCGTGAAGATTGAGCCGATCACCGCCAAACCGAGTAAGGAGGAACTGGGCGCGCGCCTGGCAAAGGTGCGTGAACTGATGGAGAAGCAGAAGCTGGATTATTACGTCTCCTTCTCCCCCACCAATGTTTATTACATGACCAATTTCGCCAACCAGGTGCACGAGCGGCCGTTCATACTGGTGATACCCAAGAAGGGACTGATGAAAATGGTCTGCCCGCTGCTGGAATCCACTCACGTCAAGAGCCGGGCACGCTGTGACCTGGATTACGTCGTCTACTACGAGTTCCCGGCGCCCGGCAGGGCAGAACTGGTACGACGTGTACAGGCCGCTCTTCAAGGACGGCGACCGCATCGGCATTGAATCGGCCATGCCGGCCGGTATACTCAAGGAGACACGCGGCACCACCACCATCACCAATATCATCGAGGATGTCCGTCTCATCAAGAGCGATTACGAGATAGGCCGCATAGTGCATGCCTGCCAGGTGGTCAACGAGGGCATGAAAAAACTGCTGGAGACGACCCGGGTGGGTGTCCCGCTCATCACCATCTACAGTGGGCTGGTTCAGGCCATGATGGCCAAGGCGCTCCTCGAGGTGGCCGACCTCAATCTGCTCGCCAGCAAGTTCCAGGGCGCAGTCTGGCCACCCTCCATTTCGCATGACCCGCATATCATACCCACTCCCTTCATGGCCATGGAGGAGGGAGGGCCCTCCTGCTCCATCGTCACCATCATCGTGGACGGCTATGGCGTGGAGATCGAGCGCACACTGTTCCTGAACAAAGTGCCGGATCACGCAAAAAAGCTCTTCGAGGTTATGATGAAAGGCCGCGCGCTGGCCTACAAGCTGGCGCAGCCGGGCACCGTGTTAGAGGAGATCGATAAACAGGTTCGCCAGGTTTTCATCGATGCCGGCTACGAGAAGAACATCATCCACCGCACGGGCCACGGATTCGGCATCACGGGACACGAGGACCCCTTCCTGGCGCTGGGCGACAGGCGCAAGCTGGCCCCGGGAATGGTCATCAGCATCGAGCCAGGAATATACTTTAGCGGGCAGGGCGGCTATCGTCATTCAGATACGGTGTTGATCACCGAGAATGGCAACCTCAAACTGACCTCGGCGCCGGAGACTATTGAGGAATTAACTTTTAAGAAGTAGTGGCGTAGCTTTAGCTGCGCCCGTAAGAGCGGACAGGCCTGAAGGTCCGTCCCTACGATGGAGGAATAACACCTGTGATAGAAGATAAAAGCCAACAAGCCGGCCAGTACAAAACGGGCGGCGGCAGCGCCATATATATCCTGATCATCTGCACCCTGCTATACGTCATCAACTATATAGACCGGCAGGTGTTCTCCGTGGTGCTGCAGCCCATGAAGGTCGAATTGGGGCTAACCGATACCCAGTGCGGCCTGGCTCAAACCCTCTTCATCCTGGGAATGGCGCTCTTGTCTTTCCCGGTGGCCTACCTGATCGACCGCTGGAGCCGCAACAAGACTATCGGCATTATGGCCATGCTATGGAGCATCTTCACCTTCCTGACAGGCTTCGCCAAAAGCTTCACAACTCTGATCATACCACGCAGCCTGGTGGGCGTGGGTGAGTCCGGCTTCACCGCCGGCGGTGTAGCCATGGTCAGCGCAGCCTACCCGCCGGAAAAACGCGCCCGCATGCTGGGCATCTTCAATATCGGCATACCGCTGGGCGCCGCCATCGGCGTGATTGCAGGCGGGGCTATCTCCGCTGCTATGGGCTGGCGCTGGGCTTTCTATATCCTCGCCATTCCCGGCATCATTCTGGGCATCCTGGCCTTCTTCATGCGCGACTATAAAACCACCGGCCCAACAGGACTGGCCAGCACCAGGGTCAATTTCGGCAAATCAATCGTCCAGCTCCTGCGCATCCGCAGCCTGCGCTGGTATTACCTGGGCTATGGTGTGCTCAATTTCATGTCGGTCGGGGCGCTTGTCTGGATGCCTGCTTTGACCATGCGGCTGATGGGGATCTCCGAAGCCCAGGCCGGGCTTATTGTGGGCGGATGGGGACTGACGGCTATCATCGCGGCACCGCTGGGCGGATGGCTGGCAGACCTCTGGCAGAAAAAAATGGGCAGGGGCCGGCTTTTACTGCCGGCCACCGCAACCCTTATAGCAGCAATCATCCTCATCATCATGGTGTTGATTAAACTCGGCCCGGTCGGTATCGCCCTGGGCTTCGCGTGGGGCGTCTTCGCCGTAATAGGCTCACCGGCCCTTAACTCAATCTCGCAGGACGTGGTACCGTCAGCACACAAGGGCCTCTCCATGGGATTAGCCGTATTCAGCTCCTATATGCTGGGCGGCGCCTGGGGGCCCCTCGCGATCGGCGCCATCTCTGACGCGCTGGGCGGCGGCGCTGAAGGCCTCATGACGGCGCTGCTGATCACGACCATCGCCGGATTCCTGGGTGCGGGCTGCCTGTTCATAGCCTCCCGGACATACCCGGCGGATATGGAGAAGGTCAGGCAGGAAACATTGATGGCACGCTAACCGAGGAGAAAGAGATATGAAACTGACAACGCTGCTGCGCCTGCAGGTCATTTATTTCGTACTGGGCATGCTCTATAACGGTTTGAGCCTGTACCTCACGTCCACGGGAAAACCGGCACTGGCGCCCACGCAACCGGTGCTCGGCGCCATCTCGATGATAGTTTACGCCCTGTTCCTTATCCCGGGCTACCTGCGCAAGATCACCCTGTACAGGATACTGATGGGTGTCGCCATCCTGGTGATGGGCTACGGCGGCGTGGTCACCCACATCATCAACATATTTACCCAGCCGCAGTTGTACAGCTCGATCGTGTCCTGGGCGGCCGCAGTGGGCATCAACCTCTTCGGACTGGTGCTGAATATCATCGCGGTCTCAGGCAAGTTTAAGAGGTAGCCGATAAAATCTTTGTATCTTCCACGGGGTGTTCTGAGGGAATAGTAATACACTATTACCCAATATCGCCCGCATGAATATATTTAATTTCCCGGGAATGTGCTAAAATATCTGATGTCGGATGTATGACATCTTACATCCGCTATCGAAAGCTTATGAGTAAAAATGTATCTAACGACATCATAATACGTGATAAGCGGCAGATTACACTGCCGCGCAAACTGTGCGAGCAATTAGGCATTGCGCCCGGCGATAGGCTCAGCCTGCATATTGAAGGTGACCAGCTCGTGGCAAAACCAAAGAAGTCCGTTGCGCTGGAAGCCTTGCAGGAACTGCACCGGATTTTTCAGACATCTGACGTTACCGAAAAAGAATTGCTCAAAACTGCGCAGCGGGTAAGGCGTGAATTGGTCGCAAAAGAGTATGGCCGAAAAGCATAGCCACCGCACATTCATTGATAGTAACGTTCTGATATCAGGAATTTATTCCCCTAAAGGCGCCCCCGCCAAAATCTTATTTATGCACGCGTCCGGGCAGATAGCGATCGTAGTCTCACAATTGATACTGACGGAGACAGTGTTAACCCTGAGGGAAAAGAAACCCGATGCCCTTTCTGCATTAAACGCATTCTTGATCAATTCTCCACCTGAAATCGTGATAAATCCGTCTATTAACCAGGTGAAAAAATGGACCGGGTACCTGCATTTCGCAGATGCCGCGATATTTGCCGCGGCCATAAGCGCGGAACCGGAATATTTCATCACCGGTGACAAGCATTTTCACTCCGCTTTGGCATTGCCGGAGAAATCGGGCCTTCGCATATTGACACCCGCCCAGTTGATCAAATTGCTCGATGTTTAATAATGGTTCGCCGGGAATCTACCACCGGGCGTGGTGCTCTTCCGCCCAGCCGATCATGTCTTTAACCTCGATCTTCTCGCCATCGTCGGCGATCAGCGTCCCGCTGTAGCGGCCGAACATCTGGTGGACCTCGCTGGCCAGGATGCCCACGTCGGTCTTAGCCACACGTTCGAAGAAAGGCTTGAACTCCAGCGTCAAGCCGGCCGTCGGGCGAGGTCATCAGCCAGGGCTTCTTGAATTCCTGCTTATCATACTTGAAGTCTATCTTGCCCAGCTTGTGCACCTTCCCGTCCAGGATAATGGCGTTATCGTTCATTTCGGGACTGTTGCCGATGCCGTCCCCGGCGTTAAGGCCGAGTGTGCGCCCGCCGGGCAGGAACTGCGAGAAGCTGGCCCAGATCCAGAACGAGCGGTAGGGCCAGACGCCGACGCCCCAGTCCAGCGTTCCCAGGCTGCAGTCCGGCCGTATATCGTATACCTTGCGAGTTTTCTGCCCGCTGACCTTATCTTCATCCCAACCGAATTCGATTGTGCCGTCGGCCGGCATGCAGTTTACCTTGCGCGTGTAGAAGAAGCGCCTGTTCTTATAGGGGAAGACGTTGACCACTGACTCGTGACCTTTACTCAGGTACAGTCTGACATCAGCGGAAAGGCCGGAACCGCCAAAACCCGGCCAGCTGATTTCCAGCCTGCGCTCATTATCGTTCTGGTAAAGAAATGCAGGTGCAGGTCGCCCTTTCTTATAATGGCAGTCGCCGGAGGTGCTGTTGCGCGGCAGTTCGATGCCGCTGCCGAAGGGCATGTTCAGCGTCTGCTCATGATACTGCCCGGTGGTGAAATCAAGCACGTAGGCGAAGACCGGCCCCAGGTAGCCCACATTGCTGAGCGTGAAGGAGAAGAAATGCGTGGGCGTGGTGATGCCGAAATACTGCCAGCGCTTGATGCGCAGCGGCTGCAGGCATTTCAGCCCGTAGATATTAACATTCTCAAGGTTGGCATCCAGCAAAGGCTGGCGCGCCCAGCCGTAATCGGCCAGGTTGCCCTGTCCATCGAGTAACGGCCCGCTCTTGGTTATCTCACGCATTATAAATACCCCCTTTAATTCAATGTATGAACCCGCTCAATGCACGGATCAATTGTATCATCCCTACGATAAAAAGCACCGACCAGGTCAACGTTTTGAAGGTCAGTTCTTTGACCTTGATGAAGCTGCCGATAACCACGCCGGCGATGAAACCGGGCAGCACCACCGCCGCCAGTTGCAGCGATTGCAGATTGGCACTTCCCGCAATCCACATTGTTGCATACAGCACCACGTTCAGTATCAGCCAGAGCACAGCCAGCGTGCCGAGGAAAGCCTGCGGCTCACGTATCTCCCGCCCGGCATAATAGACGATCAGCGGTCCTCCCGTGGCGAAAAGCCCGTGAAAGATGCCCCCTCCCACGATAACCGGCACGGCCAGGTAGCGGGGCAGCGGCCCGGCGGCGGACTTCCTGTATGTACAACCCGATCAGCTCAACAGCCGAAACCAGCATGATAAAAACCCCCAGCACCATTATGAGCGCCGTTTCATTGGCATAATTGCGTATCAATATGCCCGCGATCATACCCAGGGCGGCCAGCGGCAGAATGGTAATGAGCAACAGGCGCCAGTTGACCTGCCTGTGCCACCGGATAACCAGCCAGGTGCTCTGCAGGATGGCCAGGGCAACCAGTGCCGGTAGCAGCATCTCCAGCGGGAAAAGGAAAAGGCCGAAGGCCAGCGCGATAATGGTGTCGCCGAATCCAAGCGTGGTCTCAACCATATGCGCCAGCACCAGTATCAGCGCCAGCAGCAGGATATTGGTAATCTCAGGAGGCAATAGGCAATCCTACCCGGTTTTATAAAGGTCGTTGAAATACTGCGTGGTGATTTCTTTGGCCTGAGAGCGGTCCGGCATCGAGCCTATCATCCCATATATAGCGGCATCGCCGGTAACATCCTCCGGCTTCATGGCCGATACTTCCTGTACGGCTTCCCGCAAATCCTTGAGGCAGGGTTCAACCACCTTAAGGTGCATGGGCGACACGGTGAAGTGCAGGCTGGGCGGGAGGTGCTGGCTATCGATATTCCAGCCCCTCTGCTTCATTTTATCGCCAATGGCATAGACATTCAGGGACTTGCTTCCCACGCCAAAGGTAGTGGCCGGCGGTTTGCCGATGACATATAAGCCGGGAATTTTATTTATACCCTCTATCAAAATCTGCGTAGCCTTCATCGCTTCCGCGGCCAGGCGCATGTAGCCCTCGTAACCCAGGAACTTCATGACCGCCCAACTGGCCGCAACCGGACCGCCGGGACGTGCGCCGGATATGCAGGGCGTGGCATACACCCCGCCTGACCAGTCGGCATACACGAAAAGCTGGTATTTCCTCAAGTCGGCATCCCTGTAAAGCACGACCGATGCCCCCTTGGAGACATAGCCGTACTTATGAACGTCGGCAGACATGGACGTCACGCCGGGAACGCGGAAATCGAAGGGCGGGATGGGGTGTCCAAGCTTCTCCAGGAAGGGCAGTATGAAGCCGCCGACACAGGAATCCACGTGAAACCATACACCTTTTTCTGCGGCAATGGCGGCCATTTCGCCGATAGGGTCGATTATGCCGTGCGGGTAGGAGAAGGCCGAACCCACCGCGAAAACGGTATTTGGACTGAAGGCTTTGCGGTATTCGGCAAGGTCCACTTCCGAGGCATCGCTGACAGGCACGACCACTGTCTTAAGCCCGAGGAAATGGGCGGCCTTATTGAAGGCGGGGTGCGCCGAGCGCAGCATCACCAGTTCCGGTTCCTTTATCTCCGGCTTCTTCTCCCGCGCGTAATCCCTGGCAGCCTTGACCGCCATCATGATGCTCTCGGTTCCACCCGAGGTCATATTACCCGCGGCAGTCTCACCCCCGTGCAGCAGGTCGGCCGTCATCGCTACAACCTCGGTCTCCATGCGCAGCAGGCTGGGAAAGGCGAACGGGCTCAAACCATTTTCAAAGACGTACTCGCCGAGGGCGGACCGCACAATATCGGCGACATCCTCCCCGGCCCTGAAGACCATGCTGAAGGCGCGGTAATTGCGCCAGTCCATGTCGTTGGATTTCAGATCGTGCAGCAGACTTTTCAACTCTGCCGACGGCAGGCCCTTTTGCGGGAACTTAACTCCGGCCATATTACCTCCTTTTCCTGCCGGACGCCGGCTTACGCAACCCTTTATTATATTCCTTGCAATCCGGTTTACCAGCAGTCCTGCTTGTCGGCCCAGGCGGGGAAATACCGGTAGTACTCGGGCGGGTTGGCCTTCTGCAGGCCCTGTATAGGAAACCCTTGCCATACCGATGCCCTTGCGGGTGCGGTAAAGCCCTGCCAGCCCCTGCTTCTCCAGGCTCTCCAGGTGCTTGACCAGGTCGGCATCCGAGACATCCAGCCACTCCTTGATATCCTCCAGCGTCATATGCAGGCCGGGGTTGACCCTGTAGTTCTCAGCCAGCACTTTCAGCACGTCGGCTTCGCCCCCCGCCGCGGTTTTGGGCAAGCGGTTTCCCGACAGGCAGCGGCATCTTCAGTTCTGGGTCGATAACCCTCTGGGGTACATGCAGATCATTTTTCATATTCCTGGTGCCCTGGCGGTAGATGAGCAGCTTGAGTACCTCGGAGGTCCCGGCCGCGATCTGAGCATGCTTGGAATCGCGAAATATCCTCTCGATGGGATATATCTTCATAATGCCGTTGCCGCCCATGCATTGTATCGGCCTCCATCGACGTCTCCATGCAAGAATCAGTGGAAAACATCTTGCAGATGGCAGCTTCAACCGGCACATCCTTGCCCAGGTCGGCGCAGTGATGCGCTGTAATAAATCGACCAGCCTGCTCAGGTAGAGCTTCCAGATCATATCGGCCAGCTTAAACTGGTTGGTGGCGATAGACCCGGTGGGCTGGTCCGAACTGGACGCGCCGCTGCAGGTGCTGCTGCGTGTAGCGGATGCATTCACGCATGGGTCCGAGCGTGGGAGCGCCATTGAGTATCCTCTCCACGTTGAGACCGCTCATCATGATCTTCCAGCCTTCACCCTCCTGCCCCAGGCGATTGAAGGCGGGCACCCTGGCATTATCGAAGCTCAGATAGCAGTTATAGGAGCCGTCATAGCCCATAGTGTCATTTATCTTCTCGATATGAAAACCGGGCGTGCCCTTTTCAACGATTATGGCAGTCAGGTGGGTGTACATCATGCTTATCCTCAGGCTTGCTTCTGGTGAGGAAGTAGCACATGTAAAGGTCGGCAGCCGCGGCGATGGTCTGATAGCGCTTCTTGCCGTTGATGATATAATGGTCGCCCTCGAGGACGGCCGTGCTTTCGATACCTGCGATATCCGACCCGGCATAGGGCTCGGTCATGGTGATAGCAACCTATCAGTTCGCCCTTGCATATTTTAGGCAGCCATTTCTGCTTCTGCTCCTCGGTACCGTTATGCACTATCTGGGTAGCACTGCCGAACATGGTCGTACCCAGTCCGCCAGCCGCTTCGCCGGCCCTGGAAGCCTCCTCGGTAATAATAGCGGCGCCGGTCACACCCCATTCCTCGGCGTGGCCGCCGTATTTCCTGGGAACCAGTGCGCCGAACCAGCCTTTAGTGGCCATCTGCTTCAACCCTTCGCGCGAGAATTTTTTCAGAAGCGCGTCACGCTCACCTATGGGTATAAGCACCTCGTCGGTAAATCTCCTGGCATCCTCGGCTAACTTAATATGTGCTTCGCTCCACCAGGGATAGGTTTCCATAGCAACTTCCTCCTATGTTTTTTCGAGAGAATTTTCCGGGGAATTATGCCATGCTGCTGACCGAGAGGTCAATCGGTATAGCTGTCATAGCTTCACTTTCTTTAAATAATCCGCCCTCTTTACCATGGCGCCGATGCAGCGTATGGCGTTATCCGGCATCACGTAGGTGGGGAGGCCGTCCTTGACGGCCGATATCATGCCGTCCATCTGGTCGGGCGGGTTGGCAGGTATGAGTAAGATCGGCTTGCCCAAGCGGTCGCGCAGCTCCACCAGCTTCTGCCTGAACCATTCCTCCTGCAGGAAGGCATAGGTGATGACCAGGCAGACGTCCACCTCGGGCATGATCATCTCCAGGCAGTCGGCATATACTTTTGAAGCTCCGCCGATGGGCGCCCAGACCAGGTCCACCGGGTTTTTGCGGTTATTGGAGGGCGGTACCTTGTCCTTCAGGTATTCGGCCAGCCTGCTTTGAAGCCCTGAAGAAAAAGGCTTTATTCTTAATCCCTCCCTTGTGGCGGCATCCGACGAGGCCACAGCACCACCGCCCGCCTCGATCAACAACCCGAGGTCATTACCGGGTGGCAGCACCGGGCAACTGAAGGCCACCGCCAGGTCGATGATATCCTCCATGCCGTAGGCCGGGATAATGCCCGTCTGCCGGCACATGGCCTGAAAAACCTG
Source organism: uncultured Chloroflexia bacterium (assembly GCA_963752975.1). GTDB lineage: Bacteria > Chloroflexota > Dehalococcoidia > GIF9 > UBA5629 > CAIMUM01. The sequence continues at coordinate 192,723 of CAVWAG010000010.1, read as the reverse complement.
GTAGTCGCCCGCCAGGGAGCCCGTATGCGAAGCGGCCGACCTGGCCCCCATCTCGGAACTGCCCGCCTTCCAGATGATGACAGGCTTATGCGGGCATATCTCTTTTGCCAGCCTGACGAACCGTTCGGGGTCTTTAAGCCCTTCAATATAGGCTACTATGACCTTAGTATCGGGGTCGCTGCCCCAGTATTCGATCAGGTCTTCCAGCGTGAGGTCGCTCTGGTTGCCGATGCTGATGATGCCGCTGAAGCGCAGGCCGCGGGCGCTGCCCAGCCTGAGCATCATCTCGCTGACCCAGCCGCTCTGCCCAACGAACCCCACTCCACCCGGGTCCAGCGGCATACGGGCATAAGGCACAACGGTATTGACACGTCCGCGCGAAGTGAAAATGCCCATGCAATTGGGGCCGATCACCCTCACTCCTCCGCTGCGGGCGATGCCCACCATCTTCTTCTCCAGTTCCTTGCCTTCAGCCCCCATCTCGCTGAAGCCGACAGCATGCACAACGGCGAATTTAACGCGCTTGCGCGCGCAGTCCTCCATGGCAGCGGGAATAGCCTGCGCCGGTATCGCCAGCACCGCCAGGTCCACCTCGCCCGGGATATCGGCCACGGCCGGGTAACATTTCAGTCCCATTATCTCGGTCTCTTTGCGGTTGATGGGATAAATCGTCGCCCGCGTACTTATCTTTGAGCATGCTGTTGATAAACATGCCTCCCGATTTCCACTCGTCCTTTGAAGCGCCGACTATGGCAACCGAACGGGGCTCGAACAGGTACCTGAGATCCGGCGGGAGATGGTGGGTCATTACATGCCTCCGCTAAACCTGTAAATCGATTTCTTCCCGATTGTACACGGGTGAGATTGAAGGTTATTATCTTATGCCGTTCACCCTGTGTCAACGGGCGGCGGTTGTGATATATTACAACCGTTAAATCATCAAATTAAGATTGAGGAGCGAGTTAATGGCATACGAGACGATTATCTACAAGGCAGAGGGCGGCATCGGCAGGATCACCTTCAACCGGCCGCAGGCCATGAACGCGATTACGCCGGCCATGCTCAAAGAGTTGAAATCCGCCGTGCTTGAAGCGGGCAAAGATAAAGAGGCGAAGGTAATCGTGCTGACGGGCGCCGGCAAGGCCTTCTGCGCGGGCGTCGACCTCAAGGCGCTGGGCGACCAGAAGTTAGTCAACGGCAAGGTCGGCGATATACTGGATTTACCCGCCCGTGAACTGATAGATGCTATCCGTGATGTGCCCAAGGCGGTCATCGCGCTGGTCAACGGCTTCTGCTTCACGGGAGCAGTGGAGATAATGCTGGCCTGCGATATAGTGATTGCCGCTGAATCCGCCAAGATCGGCGATACGCATGCCAAGTGGGGATTAAGGCCGACCTGGGGCATGAGCGCCAGGCTGCCGCGACGGGTGGGCTACCTCAAGGCCAGGGAGCTGTCCTTCACCGCCGACGCTATACCTGCCAAAGAGGCGGAACGCATCGGGCTGATAAATGTGGCTGTCCCGACGGAAAAGCTGGAAGAGGCACTGCAGACCATGGCCAGAAAGATTATGGCCAACAGCCCGCAATCCATCGCAGCCTACAAGCGCCTGTATAACAGCAACGAGAATATGACGCTGGATAAGAGCCTGGAACTGGAGTTCGGCAGTGAATTCGAGATAACCGACAGCCTGGAAAGGCTGGGCCAGTTCGCTAAGTAATGGACAACTGGAAGGACCTCAAGCCATTCCTGGAACCGCAGGCCGTCGCCATTATCGGTCTTTCCAGGAAAACCGGCGAATATAGCAATAATGCCCTGGAGAACCTCCTGAGCTACGGCTACCGGGGCAAAATCTACCCAATTAATCCTAATGCAGGGGAGATCCTGGGCGTCAGGTCATATCCCTCGATTAAAAATGTTGAGGGACCGGTTGACCTGGCCGTGATATCAACCCATCGTTCCAGGGTACCCGCCCATGTCAAGGAATGCGCCGAAAAAGGGATCAAGTGCATCAGCATCGTTACCCAGGGATTCATCGACGCGGGGGATGAGGAAGGCAGGAAGTTATTCAAGGAGATTGCGGACATAGCGAAATCCAGCGGATGCAGGATACTGGGGCCCAACAGCTTCGGGAGCGCCAATGTATTTCATAATTTCTGTTCCGCTTTCGCCAGGATTAGCATGCAAAGAAATCCCGTGGGGCTTATCTGCCAGACCGGCGGACTATTTAACAGCTCTTCGGAATTCAGATTCACGGGCAAAGGCATTGATATCGGTAACATCTGCAACGTCGATTTTGCAGACTGCCTGGAGTATTTCGAGCATGACCCGGAAGTAAAAGTAATCGTATTGCACATTGAAGGTATGTTGGATGCGCGGCGTTTTCTTAATGTGGCAAAACGCGTCGCACGTAAGAAGCCGATAGTCGCCCTCAAGACCGGTAAAAATGAGCAGGCCGTTAAGGCGGCAAGTTCGCACACTGGTTCGCTGGCGGGCCAGCATGAGATATGGGAGGCAGCCATGAAACAGTCGGGGATAATCAGTGTAGACAGCTTCGAGGAACTCACGGATATCACCAGGGCTTTCTGCCTGCTGCCACCACTGACGAAACCTGATATCTGCGTGGCCACCTTCAGTGGCGGCATGGCGATCATGGCACTGGATGCCATGCGGGATACAGGACTCCGCGCGGGGCGGCTTTCTCCAACCACCAGGTCAAAAATAGAAAAGCTGTCGCCGGAATGGCTTTCCGTAGGTAACCCGGTGGATTTCTGGCCGATTATCATGGGGTCAAACTCCATGACCCGTGCATTAAGCGATATCCTGGAAATTCTACTATCAGACCCCGAATTCGGCGGTTTGTTGTTTATACAGATAATCCCCGCCCCGGCGATGAGCAGGGAGATCAAAGTCCTGCTTGATAGCCTGCAAGTCAAATATCCTGACCGGCCTTTAGTGGCCGCCCTGACCGGCCCCTATAGTTTTGAGCTTGTCAAGGAGTTGCAAAATGAAGGCCGCGTATTAGCTTTCCCGGCGCCCGAGCGGGCTATACGCGCTCTGGCCCGGCTTTATCAATACACTGAATTTCGTCTGAGGTCACCGGCTAATTAAAAGCGCTGCTTCTTGACGACTGGTTGAAGTAACTATAAACTTAGCGCAAACGCAATTTGGGAGGTGCACATATGTCTGGCGGGAACAAGCAACATGGCTGGCGGAATGTGCTAATCATTGCGGTTGTCATTCTGATAGTTATCATCACCCCTCTCTCGATATATGCATCGGCCGATATTGAGAAGAAAGACCTCGACGATGCCGCACGTGCTCAGCAGGGCGGATCCTATGTCAGGCTCCCCGATGGCGTGACCCACTACGAGCTAAGCGGGCCCTGAAACGGGGCAGGTGGTCGTGCTTATGCACGGCGCCACAATACCCATGTATGTCTGGGACGCGCAGGTCGAACGCCCTCACCAAGGCGGGTTTCCGCGTTCTGCGCTACGACATTTACGGCAAAGGCTACTCGGACAGGCCGGCAGCGGACTACAGCCAGGCCTTTTACCGCAAGCAACTTACTCAGACCTGCTTGACGCTCTCAAGATCAAGCAGCCTGTCGACCTGTCGGGCTTTCTATGGGTGGCGGCACTGGCAGTCGATTTCACCGCCAACTACCCCGACCGCGTCAAGGACCTGGTGCTGATCGCGCCGATGATAAACTCCATCAAGAACGATACCAATATCAAACTGCTCAGGCCGCCGGTAGTGGGGGAGTTCCTCATGCGACTGATAGCCATCAAAATAATGTCAGACCGCGCAGCCCAGCTCATGCAGAAATCACCCAAGGCAGCAGAGTACGCCAAGCTGTTCGATGACCAGACCCGGTTTAAGGGCTTCGAGAAGGCCACGCTTGCTGCATGCCCGCAGCGATGCCATGGCCGACTACACGGCCGACTACCAGACGGTCGGCAAGCAAGACAGCAGTATACTGCTGATCTGGGGCACGGAGGACGACGATATTACACCGGAGATGGTCCAGGACATGCGGAAGGCCCTGCCCAACGTCCAGTTCAAGCAGCTTGACAACATTGGCCATGACCCGCAGGTGGAGGTGCCCGATACAGGTCAACAGCCTGATCTTGGACTTTCTGAAGCAACAATAATTTTAAGGAGTGTGAAAAATGCCGGAGAAGAAAATCAAGTACCTGAGCAAGGAATGGGCGGACGAAGTGATGAAGAGGTGCAAGAAAACTCTCACACCTGAGAAGATGAAACACATCACTTCCTCGATGCTGACCATCAACACCAAGTGCCCGGATGGAAAGACCAGGGCTGTTTTCTACAAGCTGGTGGACGGGGCAGTCGAGTCGGTCGCCATCGTGGAGGGTACACTGCCCAAAGCCGAGTTCACCATCACCGCAGATTACGATATGTTCGCCAAGATATCCCGTTCGGAAGTCAAGGCAAGGTCTGCATTGATGTCCGGTAAAATGACACTTAAAGGCAACCTGGTCAAGGCCCTTACGCTGTCACCGACAGTGGACCGCCTCAACGAGGTAATCGCCACCATCCCGGCCGATTATTAAGCTGCGGGAGGATAATTAAAAATGCCTGTGAAGAAGCTTGCTAAAGACGATCCCTATTTCATAGATAACCCCAAAAGGGTCAAGGCCGTCCAGAGGGAAATGGCCAAACTGGGCATCGATGTATACCTGGGGTCGCGCCTGCGCACCATGTCCTGGATATTAGACGCATTCTGTCCCTGGCGCAGCTTCGTTGTCATACCCCCCACCGGGTTGCCCACTGCAGTCACCTTCGTCATAGATGCCGCCCGCGTGGAGGATGAATCCTGGCTGGACCAGGACCATGTAATCGGGTACGGGCCGATGGGTGGGCAGGACCAGATAGCCCTGCTGACCATGCTGATGAAACCGTACCTGAAGGGAGGCAAAGGCGTCATCGGCATGGAAACCGGCATGGGCAACTACCTGCCGGAGGGTCACCTCACCCTATTTGAATTTGTAATGCTAAAGGCGGCCCTGCCTAAAGCCACATTTAAGAATGCCCATGAAATCATCGACCATCTCTCGCTGATCAAGGATGAGGGCACCATCAACCGCTTCCGCGAGGCTTCACGCATCGTTGATGTCGGGCCATAAGGCGGTTTACGATGCCATCAAGAATGGCGGCTACGCGAAGATGACCGAGACAGAGGTAGGAGGCCTGGCGGCATATGCCATGCGCAAGGCCGGCAGCGAGTGGGAGTGGTCATTCACCGGCGGCAATGAGATCGCCTCGGGCTACCGGTCAGGGCTGGCGGCGGGCGCATGCACACCGGCCAGCAGGCGTAAACTCAAGACGGGCGATCCCCTGATGGTGGACCTGCACGCCATGTTCAGGCTGGGTCTGGGAGACCACTCGCACAACTACTTCCTGGGCAAGGCAACCAAGAGGCAACAGTGGCACGCCAAGAACTTCGTCGACCTGATGAAACAGGTGCTGATCACCTACCGGGCGGGCATCACGCCCACCAAATTAGCCGACGAGATGCTATCCTTCGCCGAGGAGAAGGGTTTCCAGGACTACATGGTGCCCGGCTTCGAACATGGCATCGGCTTGATGGGGGACGAATGGCGCATCGGCCTCAACGACGGTCCCTTCCAGTACTGGACCAACCCCGAACATGTTTACCAGAAGAACGAGATGCTGATATGCGCCGTACAGTACGCCTGCCCCGAGGAGAATATCGGCTTCCGCTATGAGAACCCCATCTTGATCAGAGAGAAGAACTGCGAAGCTATGTCCAAGTTCCCTCTGAGCGTCAACGTGGTTTAGTACCTGCTATAGCGGTTTAATACCTGCTATTGAGGGTTAATACTGTGGTTGCGAGCCCTTTTCCGCTCGTCATTGCGAGCGAAGCGAAGCAATCTGACAGGCTTCGATGTTGCAAAAGGATTGCTTCGTCGCTCCGCTTCTCGCAATGACGTTTTTGGGAAGCTCCTAGCAACGACATAAAGCGGGCTATTTGAATTCGCTGCGGCCGATAGCGGTCAGTATAATCGCCACTATCCCCACTACAAAACCCCACAAGAAAAATGTGAAGCTGCAGAAGAAAGCAGCTATCGAACCCGCCAGGGCAAACCCCCAGGCTTTCCTGATAATACTGGAAATCCCGCCCGCCACAGCCAGCACAGCCAGGATACACACCGGTATTGCCAGGCCAAAAAATAAAGTGGCTACCCAGGCAGGGGTATTAGGGATCACACTTGAAACCCCGCCGGCTATGAACAGGATCACCACCACGCACAATGCCCACACGCCGGCGATAATATCTAAAATGCCTGCTGTTGTTGACCGCCATGTGCTCTGCATACCTGAACCTCCTGTGATACTAATAGTTACATCACCATTATAGCTGTAATCTATACAGATTACTTCTTTTTCCGGAAAGGTGAAAAAAGTTCCTCGTCCTTCCTGAGGTCAACGATGCGGTCGCGCAGCAAGGCTGCCTTCTCGAACTCCAAATTCTTAGCAGCTTTTTTCATCTGTGACTCGAGTTCCTTTATCAGCCTGGCAATCTCGTCAACCGGCACAGGTGCGGCAGCATATTTAGCCCTTTCCTCGGCCACCACTTTCACGCGTTCGGTGATATCCCGGATAGCCTTTTTAATGCCCTGCGGAGTAATCCCGTGCTCGTTGTTGAAATCTTCCTGGATCCTGCGCCGGCGGTAAATCTCTTCAATGGCGTTCTTCATCGAGTCGGTCAGCTTGTCCGCGTAAAGGATGACGTGCCCCTCCACGTGCCGGGACGCCCTGCCCATGGTCTGAATAAGTGAATCCCTGGACCTTAAAAACCCTTCTTTGTCAGCATCGAGTATAGCGACTAGGCTGACCTCCGGAAGGTCGAGGCCCTCACGCAGCAGGTTGATGCCCACCACAACATCGTAAACCCCCAACCGCAGGTCGCGCAGTATCTCGACGCGCTCCAGTGTATCCACCTCGGAATGCAGATAATGCGTTTTAACATCCATTTCACGCAGGTAATCCGCCAGCTCCTCCGCCATCTTCTTGGTCAGCGTTGTCACCAGGCACCTTTCTTCCCTGTCCGACCCTCAGCTTTATTTCGTGAATCAGGTCATCGATCTGCCCTTTGGTCGGCTTTATCTCGATGGTCGGCTCAAGCAGGCCGGTCGGCCTGACCAGTTGCTCCACCACCTGCTGGCTGTGCTTATACTCATAGGGACCGGGGGTAGCCGAAACATATACAGCCTGGTTGACCAGGCCCTCAAACTCGGGAAAATTGAGCGGGCGGTTATCCAGTGCTGAAGGAAGGCGGAACCCGTAGTCAATCAGGGTGCCCTTGCGGCTCATATCGCCACCGTACATTCCGCGTATCTGCGGCAGGGTCATATGCGACTCGTCGATAAAGATTAGGAAATCCTTGGGGAAGTAATGTATCAGCGTCCAGGGCGGGCTGCCGGCCTTCCTGCGCTGCAGGTGCCGGGAGTAATTCTCCACCCCGCTGCAGTACCCCAGTTCACGCAGCATCTCGATATCGTAGTTAGTCCGCTGCTCGATGCGCGCGGCCTCCAGCAGCTTACCCTGGCGGTTGAACTCCGCCACCCGCTTCGCCATCTCGGCCTGGATATCCTTGATAGCGGGTTCCAGCTTCTCCGGTGAGGTCACAAAATGCTTGGCCGGGAAAATATCCACCGACTGCTTCTCGGCCAGCAGTTCACCGGTCAGGCTGTCTATCTCCACGATCCGCTCGACTAGTGTCACCCCAGAATTCGATGCGTATGGCTATCTCCTCGTAGGCAGGCAGTATCTCAATGGTATCCCCGCGTATGCGGAACCTGCCGCGCTGGAAGTCGAAGTCGTTCCGTTCGTACTGCATATCGATGAAGCGGCGCACCAGCCTGTTGCGCTCGATTTTCTGCCCTTTGCTAACGCTAACCACGAAGCTCTGGTATTCCTCAGGTTCACCCAGGGAGTAAATGCAGGATACCGAGGCCACGATCAGCACGTCCCGCCTGGTCAGTAGCGCGCGCGTAGCCGCGTGCCGCAGTTTATCGATCTCCTCGTTTACATCGGTATCTTTCTCGATATAAGTATCCGTCCTGGGGATATAGGCTTCAGGCTGGTAATAATCGTAATAGCTGACGAAATACTCCACCGAGTTTTCCGGAAAGAACTCTTTGAATTCGGAGGCAAGCTGGGCGGCCAGGGTCTTGTTATGGCACATCACCAGGGTAGGACGCTGCAGCCTCTCGACCACGTTGGCCATGGTGAATGTCTTCCCGCTGCCCGTGACGCCCAGCAGTGTCTGATGCTTTAACCCATCCTCAGCGCCGCGCACCAGGTCATCAACGGCCTGCGGCTGGTCGCCCGTCATCCCGAAATCAGATACTATCTTGAAAGGCGGCATGGCTTAATAATTATAGAATCAGGCGCTGAAAAACCAAATTGATGAATAAATAGCTACCGCTTGGCTAACTGCTGCAGGGCCAGCCTCACCTTGTCCTCGACCGTCATCCCCTCATCCTGCTTAATATTGCCCAATGCCTGTGTAGCTTCCCTGATCGAGTAGCCCAACCCGGTCAGCGCCGACACCGCGTCGCTGTCTGATTCGGTTATCGAAGGAAGGAATTCACCTTCCCAGCCTTTCTCCAGCTTGCTCCTGAGATCAAGTATGATGCGGCCGGCCGTTTTCTTGCCTATGCCCGGGACCTGGCTGAGCAGATCTGCGTTACCGCTGATGATAGCCGTGGTAATCTGTTCCGCGCTCAGAGTGGTCAACAGGGCCAGGGCGACTTTTGGGCCGATGCCGCTGACCGTGATAAGCTGTTCAAATAGCGCCAGTTCCTGCTGCGAGGAGAAGCCATAGAGCGCCAACACATCTTCCCTGACGTATAAATGCGTGTGCAGCGAAACAGTGCTTCCCGGGTGCCCCAGCTTGCTTGAAGTGGAACCGGGCACGCTGACCAGGAAAGTGACCGGCCCGGCCCTGACTTTGACCGAATTAGCGGTCTTACTGACAATTACTCCTTCTACTCCGGCAAGCATAACCTAATAACCCCTCTTTAATACCTCGTTAAGATGCCTCTGGTTCAGGTGGCAAATAGCCACGGCCAGGGCGTCCGCCGCATCGCTGGCCTCGGGGATATCTATGACCCCCAGTTGCAGCTTGACAACCTGTTTTACCTGGTCTTTGCTGCTCCTGCCATAGCTGGTTACCATTTGCTTGACATGGGTGGGCATGTAGCGGAAGACCGGCAATCCACCCTGTGCCGCCGCCAGTATAGCTACCGCCTGTGCACGGCCGATGGCCAGCGCAGAGCGGGCATTGCCCGCTACAAAAGGCTCCTCGATAGCGGCCTCCTCCGGCTGAAATTTGGCGATTATTTTGGACAGTTCCGCATGCAGAGCAAATAACCTTTGCTCAACCGGCATTTTCTGCGGGACCGATATCACGCCGCACCCGGCCATGCTGATATTGCCGCCCCTTTCTTCAACTACGCCGTAGCCCATGTTGAGTGTCCCCGGATCTATGCCCAATACTCGCAATACTCACGTCCTGAATCTATCTCTAAGGTTCATGGAATAGCCGCTGCACAATTTTATAAAGCAAATCCGCGGAATACAATTCTGTCTCGATGTTTCAAAGGCCAACTTGGGTACGGCTAAGCTTCGGCCTTCAGTTTTTCGATCAGGGCATCGCTGTACTCCAGGTTGGAGAAGACCCGCTGGACATCGTCCAGGTCCTCAAGCTTTTCCAGCAGCTTGACCGTCTGGAGTGATTCCTTTTCCGGCAGGGAAATCGTATTCTTGGGCAGCATGGTAACCTCTGCCGACAAAGGCTTCTTGCGTTTTTCAATCGCCAGTTTAACCTGCTCGAAATCCTTGGGTTCCGTGTAAATCTCAAGCATACCCTTGTCTTCTTTGACGTCCGTAGCGCCCGCATCGATAGCAAACAGGATAAAATCATCAGCATTCATCCCGGCGGTATCCACGGTTATAACGCCCGTATTTTCAAACATCCAGGCAACGCTGCCGTTTTCACCGAGGTTGCCGTTGTATTTCATAAAAGTGCTTCTTATCTCAGACACCGTGCGGTTGCGGTTATCGGTCATGGCCTCAAGCAGGATTGCTATGCCAGCCGGCCCGTAGCCCTCCATTATCATTTCGGTGAAAATAGTGCCTTCGGCCGCCCCGCTGCCTTTCTTAATAGCGTTCTCGATATTGTCCTTGGGCATATTGTTGTCACGTGCTTTTTGGATGGCCAGCCTCAGCCGGAAATTCCCCTCGGGATTGGCCCCACCCTGCCTGGTAGCGATGATAATCTCGCGCGTGAACTTGGTGAACATGGCCCCACGCCGGGAATCGGCTACACCCTTCTGTCGTTTGATTGTGGCCCACTTAGAATGTCCGGACATGCTATCCCCTCACCGAAATTTATTTTTATCCTGTGTATTAAGAATAGAACATAACACAATCATTGTGCAATAGCCTGTCTGTCACTTCCCATGACCACTCTCGGATTTGATGTTATAATTTGGCGTTATGGCGGGCACATCCATGCGGAAAAATAAAAAACTTTCTGCGCTTAACCGGGTAATCGCCAGCTACATGTCGCGGGCGCCGATGGTGCGTGAGCATTGTGAGCGCTGCCTTAACTGCGCCCGCTGGAACGGCAACCCGGTGCTCATGACCGTCGATGCCGCATTCGACTCGATAGGCCTGAATTATTTTCAATCCGTCGTGCCCAAAGTGGAGCTTTTCAATCAGCGGTTTGTTGAGACAGGCCAGGTGCGCAGCTTCGAAGACCTGATCAATGCGGACGATGCGGAACTGCGGCAAATATGGAAAAACGCCCGTTCCTGGAAAGTGGCCAGGGAGATAGCCGCTCACCTGGTACGGGTCAAGCAGCAGAAAAAAATCAGTGACCGGGATGCGCTGATTTACTGGGCTAAAAATGCTCCGCTTAGCGGATGGGAGAAGGACCCTATCGGCAGCATTAAAGGGGTGGGGATCAACACCTACCAGTACATGCGCATGATGGGTGGGGTGGATACGGTAATGCCGGACAAAATCGTCAAAAGGGTTATTTATGAAATCCTTGATACAGCAGGTATCAAACGGCCGGCAAATGATATAGAATTTGTGCTTGCAGTAGAAGCTTTAGCTCCGCAAACCGGGTACAGGGCCATCGAGATTTGCTGGATGACCTGGCTGATACAATCGGAGGCCGGCCTCAGCAGGACTGAAAAATACGCCAGGCTACTGCCGAAAATATGAATAACGACGAAAAGAACCCGGCAGAGCCAAATTCCGGATGAGGAACCGGTAACGACACAGGGTTTCTGGAATAAGGACAGGATCCTGCAGGTTTTCACACTGGTTTTTGTGGTAGCGCTCCTCTTAGTCATCATCTGGCAGCGGAAAAACATAGCGGGATTCTCCATCTGGCTGGCCCGCTATGCAGGTCTGAAATATTTGGGTATTTTCATCCTGTCTATGGCAGCTTCCGCCACACTTGATAATCCCGATACCCGGCCTGGCCATGACATCGGCAATGGGAGCCCTATCGCCGGACCCCTGGGACCCGCTCTGGGTCGGGTTAGTCTCCGGCCTGGGGGCTACCATAGGTGAAATGACCGGCTATTTGCTGGGCTACAGCGGGCGGATGGCTATGCCCTACAACAAAACATATGAAAGGGTGGTGGGGTGGATGGCTAAATGGGGCAACTGGACCATCTTCCTCCTGGCGCTGATTCCAAACCCGTTATTTGATATCGCAGGAATGGCTTCCGGCATATTGAAATATCCGGCCTGGAAATTTATCCTGCTGGGTGCGGCAGGGAGGCTCCCCAAGCATATCCTGTTCTCATACCTGGGATACTGGGGCATACACGCCATCCCATTTAAACATTAAACCCCGATAGAAAAACCAATAATCTGCTTTGAGGAGGAATTCAGCATGGAAAAGAAGGTCTATAATGTGGCAGGCCAGGCGACGGCCGGACCCTACTCTCACGCAGCCGAGGCCGGCGGGTTTATTTTTGTATCCGGAACCGGTCCCATCGATATTGAAAATAACGTCTTTGAGTTTGACGATGTAAAGAAGGCTACAAAGATCGTCCTTGAGAACATCAGCAAGATTTTAAAAGCGGCAGGCAGCAGCCTGGACAGGGTGGTAAAGGCCAACGTGTACCTGCGTGACATGGCCGACTTCAACGCTATGAACGAGGTTTATACCACTTATTTCCCCAAGGACCCGCCCGCCAGGACCTGTATCGCAGCCAAACAATTGCCGGCAAACATACCCGTGGAGATCGAGGTAATTGCCCTCAAACAATAAGCAGCAGGTAGCAGAGTTGTCTGCATCCTCAGCGGAGGCATCCCTTCCCTTAGTAATATTTGAATTCGCGTGGCTTCCACCACGGATAAAAAGCAGGCATATCACTGCTTATTTTCATCGGGAAAGCAGGCGGCCTTTTACCGAGGAACGATTCGATGCCTTCCCGCGCGTCCTGCATGCCAAAGATCCAGTTCAGTGACTTCGATTCTATGATGTGCGCCTCCATGGGATGGTCCGCGCCCAGCATCTTCCACATCAATTGCCGGCACAGGGCGACCGATATCGACGAGGTGTTTTGCACTATCTCGGCGGCTATCTGGCGCGCCCTCGGCATGAGACTCTTCCGGCTCCAATAGCTCGCTTACCAGTTTCCTGTCACAGGCTTCCTGGGCCGGGAATATCTTACCACTGTAGACCCACTCAGCCGCTGTGCTGATACCCACTGCCCGCGGCAGGAACCAGCTGGCGCAGCCGTCGAAGACTATGCCACGCCTGGTAAAAACGAAGCCCATCCTGGCAGTTTTGGAGGCTATACGTATATCCGCAGGCAGGGTCATAGTTATGCCGATGCCAACCGCTGCCCCATTGATAGCAGCTATTACAGGCTTCTTCATATCGTAAATGCGCAGCGTGACCAGGCCACCCTCTTCCCTGTGCGGCTTGTTGTCCTCCCTCCCCTGTACTCTTTCCAGGAGATAATTCTCAGAAGTGCCGGGGTCAGTCAGGTCTGCCCCTGCGCAGAAAGCTTTCCCCTCACCCGTCAGTATGACAACCCGAACCCTGTCGTCATTATCTGCAGCATCAAAAGCCCGTGCCAGTTCGAGCAGGGTATCGACATTCTGGGCATTCATCTTCTCCGGCCGGTTCATGGTAAGCGTCAGGATGCCATCCGCAACCTCATATTTTACCCATTTAAAATCCACGTTAACCTCCTTTGATTCACGATAATTTGTTATTATGCGGAAAACAAGGTGTAAAGCTGGTATATAATATATCCGCAAAAGCTCGCAGTACAACTGAACGAAATGGTAATGGTGATGCAGGAGTACCTATGAAAATAAGTAAAATCCTCATAGCAAACCGGGGTGAGATATCCATACGCATAGCACGCGCAGCGGCAGACCTCGGTATTGCGCCAGTTGCAATATATTCGGCCGATGATGCGAAGTCGTTGCATGTGCTGGCTGCCGGCGAGTCCTGCGCACTGCAGGGCAGGGGCGCCTCCGCCTACCTGGATATGGAACAGATCATTCGCGTCGCCAAAGCGTCGGGCTGCGACGCCGTACATCCGGGCTACGGGTTCCTCAGCGAGAACGCCCTTTTCGCACGGCGCTGCGCGGAGGAGAAGATTATTTTCATAGGCCCGCGGCTTGATATACTCGACTTGTTTGGAAACAAGGCCGAAGCACGTTCACTGGCGGCCCGCTGCAAGGTTCCGCTGCTGCCAGGCACACCGGGTGCAACCAGCCTTGAAGAGGCCCGTGATTTCTTTAAATCGCTGGGGCCGGGCGCAGCGGTCATGATCAAGGCAGTGATGGGCGGCGGCGGACGGGGTATAAGGGCTGTAACTGACCTTGATGAACTGGAAGAAGCCTTTGCGCGCTGCCAATCTGAAGCGGCCGCCGCTTTCGGCGCTGCAGATGTCTACGTCGAAAAGATGCTGAAAAAACCGCGGCACATCGAGGTGCAGGTAGTAGGTGACGGCCACAACGTTATCCACCTTGGCGAAAGGGATTGCACACTGCAGCGGCGCAACCAGAAGCTGATAGAGGCAGCTCCCTGCCCGACCCTCTCTGCCAAGCTGCGCGACAGCATCACCGCTGCCGCCATTCGTCTGGCTAAAGAAACCCGCTATTTAAGCCTCGGCACTTTCGAGTTCCTGGTTGAGGATTCACGGGGTAAAGATCCTGTGTTTGCTTTTATGGAAGTCAACCCCCGGCTGCAGGTTGAGCAGACGGTGACCGAGGAGGTAACCGGGATTGACCTGGTCGGCACTCAAATTGAAATAGCCGCAGGTAAAACACTGGCGGAGCTTGGACTGACAGGCAATGCCCCACATCCACGCTGCTATGCCGTGCAGATACGTATCAACCTGGAGACCATGGACACTGCTGGAAAGGCTATTGCCCAAAGTGGCACACTGACTGTTTATGAAGCGCCATCCGGCCCGGGCATCAGGGTAGATGGCTACGGCTACAGTGGGTATAACATCAATCCCGCCTTCGACTCGCTGCTGGCCAAGCTGGTCGTCACCTCAAAATCACCGGAATATGCTGTCGCTATCCGCAGAGCCGAACGGGCGCTGCGGGAATTCCGCGTTGAGGGAGTTCAGACCAACATCCCCTTCCTGCTCAACGTTTTAGGCAGGCCGGAGGTAGCAGTCAACGATATTTACACCGGTTTCATTGAGGAACATGCCGCCCGGCAGGCTGTAGTCCCGGAAGCTGACCGTGCCAGCTTTTTGGGAACAGGTACCTCCGATAAAAATACCACGACGGCGAAATTGGCTACTTGGCCGGCCGGCACCGTGGCGGTTACCACGCCCATGCAGGGCTGCGTAGTGGACATAGAAGTCATCGAAGGCGACACGGTAGTGGCAGGGCAAAAGCTGGTCGTACTGGAATCGATGAAGATGGAGCATGTCATCATGGCGGACCGTAGCGGCCATGTGCGCGCGATTTGCGTGGCGCTTAATGATACTGTAAACAGTGGCACGCCCCTCATGTTTCTCGAAGAAGCGGAGGTATCGGCCGGCTTAAAGGCAAAGGAAGCGGATATCGACCTCAATGTTATCCGCCCCGACCTGGCCGGGGTAATAGAACGCCATGCCTTTACCCTCGATGAAAACCGTCCTCAGGCCGTTGCTAAAAGGCGCAGCAAGAACCGGCGCACCGCCCGTGAGAACGTCAATGACCTCTGCGACGCGGGCAGCTTCATCGAGTACGGCCCGCTGGCCGTCGCAGCGCAGCGCAGCAGGCGCTCCATAGATGACCTGATCAAGAATACACCGGCGGACGGTCTGATCGCCGGCATCGGCACGGTCAACCGTGATAACTTTGCTGAGGATAAGGCCCGCTGCATGGTGCTGGCCTACGATTTCACCGTGCTGGCCGGCACACAGGGCTTGATGAACCACAAGAAGATGGACAGGATGCTGCATATCGCCAACGAGTGGCGCCTGCCCACGGTTTTCTTTGCCGAGGGCGGCGGCGGCAGGCCCGGAGATACGGATGCCAATGTGGTAGCCGGTCTGGATCTAACCACCTTCAGCCGTTTTGCCTCATTGAGCGGAAAGGCTCCCGTAATAGGCATTGTGGAAGGGCCCTGCTTCGCCGGCAATGCCGCGCTGCTCGGCTGCTGTGATGTGATCATCGCCACCAGGAGCTCCAATATCGGCATGGGCGGCCCGGCCATGATCGAAGGCGGCGGGCTGGGCGTTGTCAGGCCGGAAGATATCGGCCCCATCGACGTGCAGACGCATAACGGCGTCGTCGACATTGCCGTTGAAAATGAAAAGGAGGCGGTGTCCATAGCTAAAAAGTACCTCTCATATTTCCAGGGAGAGGTAACGCATTGGGATGCCGCTGACCAGCGCCGCCTGCGCTGGCTGATACCCGAGAACAGGCTGCGCGTGTATGACGTGCGGGCCGTGATCGAGGCGCTGGCGGACGCCGGCAGTGTGCTCGAGCTTCGCCCGAAGTTCGGTCCGGGCATGGTTACATCACTGGTGCGCATAGAAGGCAGGCCCCTGGGTGTAATGGCCAATGATCCCAGGCACATGGGCGGAGCGATTGAAGCGGAAGATGCGGATAAGGCCGCACGCTTTATGCAGCTTTGCAATGTGCACCGCCTGCCTATCCTATCGTTATGTGATACGCCCGGCTTTATGGTCGGTCCCGAGGTAGAGGTCCGCGCCCAGGTCAGGCATGTTTGCCGTATGTTCGTGGTCGGGGCGCATACCACGGTCCCATTCTTCACCGTAGTCCTGCGCAAGGGCTACGGCCTCGGCGCCATGGCTATGTCGGCAGGCGGTTTCCACGACTCGTTCTTCACCGCCTCGTGGCCGACGGGAGAATTCGGAGGCATGGGGCTGGAAGGGGCTGTCAGGCATGGCTTCAGGAAAGAGCTTGAAGCCATCAAAGACCCTGTTGAACGCGAGGCTACCTATAAATTCTTCGTGGAACAGGCCTACGCCATGGGCAAGGCCATGAATATGGCGTCCTACCTGGAGATAGACTCCGTTATCGACCCTGCCGAAACACGCCGCTGGATAATGCGCGGGCTAAAGTCGATATCAAATTCTAACTCAAGCGACAAGGGCCGCGCATTTATCGACCCCTGGTAAAACCTATACCGCAATAGTGACCGTAGCGGGGCTTTTTCAGTGCGCGGTTTTTTCTGCTATAATCCTCAACATTTCGCGAGGTCAATATGAAAGCAAAGCTATATTTTTTAGAGACAAGGCCGCAGTTCCTGATTCTTTCAGTTGTTCTCGGCCTGACAGGGACATGCATTGCCTGGTACGATGGTTTCTTTAATATCGGCAATGCGCTGCTTGCCACATTCGGCCTGATCCTGGCGCACACGAGCGTAAATACCCTCAATGATTACTTCGACTACAGGAGCGGCATCGACAAGGTCACCGACCGGACGCCCTTCAGCGGCGGCAGCGGGATGCTCAAAGAAGGGCTCTTGTCGCCGCGCGAGGTGCTCTGGATAGGCATTATCACATTGCTGCTGACAATTCCTATAGGCATATATTTCATACTTACCAAAGGCTGGTTGCTGCTGCCGCTTATAATCGTAGCAGCGGCCTGCATCGTTTTATACAGCCCGCTGATACAGAAATTTTACTGGCCTGAATGGTCACCTTTCCTGGGACTGGGGGTCCTGCCCGTACTCGGCATGTATTTCTCGCAGACGGGCATGTACACCGCGCATGCCGTGATAGCCTCGATCCCATCCGGTTTCCTGGTACATAACCTGCTGCTGCTCAATGAATTCCCTGACATAGAAGCGGACAAAGTGGCGAATAGAAAAACGCTGCCGATAACCATGGGCGGCCGCGGGGCAGCCATTTTTTACACTGTATTTACAGCCATGGTCTATGTCTGGATCATCGTGGCAGTCATATTCAAAGCTATGCCCGTATTCACATTACTGGCCCTGCTGACTTTGCCGCTGGCTGTCAGAGCAATACGCGGCTCGTTCCGGTACAAAGAGAGAGACCAGCTCATCCCCGCCCTGGCCAGCAATGTTATGGTCGTCCTGCTGACACAGGTGCTGATCGGCGCGGGCTACATCCTATCCGGCCTTTTCAAGGTATAGGTAAATAAGTGATATCTGCTGATCCAGGCAAGCCTCAGACCGGCCGTCCCTTGTATCATATCTTCACCCGGATACCCGACCGCTACGACCTGATAAACCACGTCATCACGCTGGGCATGGATAACGGCTGGCGCAGGCAAGCCGCCCTGGCATGCCTGCAGGACCGGCCCGCCCGTATACTGGACATCTGCTGCGGCACCGGAGACCTCGCCATCACCATCGTCCGAACTTGCTCAATATACCCCTGAAATTAACGGCGCCGATTACAGCCAGCACCATGCTGGAGATAGCGGCAGCCAAAGCATCGTCTCAGTAAGGGGAAAAAATATCCGCTTTATCAACGCTGATGTAGCACAGCTTCCTTTTTCCGACCACTACTTCGACTGCATTGGGATTTCCTTTGCCTTCCGCAACCTCACCTATAAGAACCCCCTGACTCCAACTTATTTGAACGAAATCCTCAGGGTGCTGAAACCCGGCGGCAGGTTCGTTATTGTTGAAAGCAGCCAGCCCACCTCATCTTTCATCCGCTTCCTCGACCATCTTTACCTGAGGATGTGGGTCTTTCCCAGCGGGTATCTCATCTCCGGGAATAAAGGTGCCTACCGCTATCTGGCAGAATCAGCCCTGCACTTCTATTCCGCCGTGGAAATGCAGGAATTCCTCTTGAAAGCGGGATTTAAACAGGCTACGGCAAAAAGACTTTTCTTCGGCGCCGCTGCTGTCTACACAGCCATTAAATAGACCTTTTACCGGTCAATCATGAATACCGGCCGTGCAACGCCGGCCAAACTACGGCAGTGTAAAGGATATACGGCCGGCAATTCTAAACTTTCATTCATCTTACGTTCATGTTCCCTTCATCACCGGTTCATACAGTAGTGTTAAACTGTGTATAAAGAACTCGAGTTAAGAAAAACGATGTGAAAAAACTTCAAAGAAAAGCATGGTTCTTTAATACCGCTACAGGAGAATTAGGACATATGTCAAGAATTGAATACAGGTCAAAAGAATTTCCCCAACTGGCAAAGCTCAGAACACAGGCCAGGGGACTGGCATTAATGCAGGGCAAGAGTATGGCTCAAGTATTTATCGAGGCTTTACAACTTTGGATCGAGCACAATTATAGTGGAAAAATCATTGGTAATTGATCAGCGACAAGATAAATTATGTTAAAAGTCGATTTTAATATTTGGTAACTTTTACAAGAAGAGAGCGAAAAGTCATGAAATCACATAAATATCTGAGCATTCTAATTTTATTGCAGGGGTTTTCTGTCTGGCAAATATTCTTGTGTATAATGCGACCCCAGTCAAGGCAGCCGGACCTCAAAATGAAGGCTTACCCTATTTGTCGTCCTGGGGCAACAGCAATTTGGGGGGAACAGGCGCCGGTAAAGGTACCTGGGGTAACAGTAATACTGCTACAGGATGTGCAAGCGCATGGGGTAACAGTACCTGGATTCCGCCAAAGAAATAACGATTGCAATAAGAAGTGGTGGGTCCTAAAAAACCAAACTCCACTAACCGATTAAATACAAAAGCTAAAATCCTATGGATTTTAGCTTTTAATTTTCACTGGTATAATTCTACGATAGATCGGACTAAAATCCGGTTGAAATGAAATTTTCCTTTTAAGATAGTAAAATTATCCGTCGTTTATATCCAGGTTTTGGGGAAAGGAGGGAAGACAAATGAATAAATCGGAGAAACTCAAAGGGCTCGAAGTCGGTTTCGACGTGCCCGCTCTTCCAGGTATGCCTGCGGCCGAAATCCAAACACCCTGCCTGATCCTGGACCTCGACGCGCTCGAACGCAACATAGTAAAAATGGGCAAGTTAATGAAGGAAATGGGTGTGCGCCACCGGGTGCACGGCAAGATGCATCGATCGGTAGACGTGGCGAAACTGCAGGATAAGCTCGGCAATGCTTGTGGTATCTGTTGTCAGAAAGTCGCGGAGGCCGAGGTCTTCGCCCGCGGTGGAATTAAGGACATCCTGGTGACGAATGAAATTCGTGACCTCGCCAAAATTGATCGACTGGCCCGCATTCCGAAATTCGGTACGCGCACCATCGTCATCGTGGACGATGTGGCCAACGTGGCCGACCTCTCTGCGGCAGTGCAGAAACATGGCACAAAGCTCGAATGCCTCGTGGAAATTGATTGCGGTACCAGTCTGGCAGGCGTGTCGACCATCCCCGAGGTGTTGGAGATTGCCAAAGCCATCGATGCGGCGCCCGGGCTGAAATTCTCGGGCATCCAGGCCTATCAGGGTATGGCGCAGCACCGCCGCAAATACGAAGACCGCAAGACGTGGACTGATGTCGCAGTTGCTAAAGCACGGGATGCTAAGGAGACGCTGAGGAAAGAGGGACTAACGTGCGACATCGTCGGCGGCGCCGGCACTGGCAGCTACTATTTCGAGGGCAATTCCGGGGTCTATAACGAACTGCAGTGCGGCTCCTATGCCTTCATGGATCACGACTATGGGCTCGACCTCGACAAGGACGGCAAACAGATCGACCAGGGGGAGTGGGAGAATGCATTATTCATATTGACAATGGTAATCAGTCATAAAAAGCCGGATGTGGCGATCTGCGACGCGGGGCTGAAGGTGCAGTCGATGGACTCGGGTTTGCCGGTTGTCTTCGGCCGTACGGACTTGACGTACCTGGGAGCGGCGGACGAGCATGGCGTGATCATAGATCCAAACTGCACATTGAAGGTCGGGGATAAACTGCGCCTGGTCCCCGGTCATTGCGACCCGACCTGCAATATCCACGACTGGTACGTTGGCGTTCGCAATGAGAAGGTCGAAGTGGTCTGGCCTGTCAGCGCCCGCGGTAAATCTTTGTAGTTTATGATTGCCAGACAGACAAGTAACGAACAATCTTGGCCGATAGAAACATTAGCAGGCAGGGAGTCAGATTTTCCATATTACGTTCAAAATGCCCGGACAAAAGGAGCTGGAAGTTTCAACAGGGTAGCACAGCAACCCGCACCTAAAACAAGTCAAGTATCGCAAAGCAGGAGGCAACGACGATGGCTGGCAGTAAAATCCATCCACTGGTTAAAAAAGGGGAAATATCCTTATCTGTGGGAATATACGATGTTCTCAGTGCGATTCTGGCTGAGAGAGCCGGGTTTAAAACTGTCGTTGTCTCCGGCTATGCGGTAGCAGCGTCCCTGTTGGGAGAACCCGACCTGGGCCTTCTGACAAAGACAGAGGTGCTGGATGTGGCAAGACGGATCATCGGCGCCGTCACAATCCCTGTCATTGTGGACTGCGATACCGGGTATGGCGGGGCGCTTAATGTCATGCAGGTGATCCGTGAATTGATAGCAATGGGGGCTTCCGGCATGCTTCTTGAAGACCAGACCTGGCCCAAGCGCTGCGGGCATATGCGCGGCAAAAGCGTGATTCCGGCAGAAGAACACGCGCAAAAAATAAAGGCAGCCGTTGAAGCAAGAGGCAAAGCCAATTTGCTCATCGTTGCCAGGACCGATGCCGTAGCTACTCACGGTGTAGATGAGGCCATCAGGCGCGGGAATTTATACAAGCAGGCTGGCGCCGATGTAATTTTCGTTGAATCCCCAAACAATAAAGAGGAAATGCGGCGGATAGTATCCGGCATCAAGGCTCCGGTGACTGCCAACATGATCGAGGGTGGCAAAACGCCAATTATGACTCTGGACGAGCTCAAGGGGATCGGATACGTGGGCGTGGGTTATCCGCTTACAGCGATATTTAGCGCAGCACAGGCAATGGCGTCCGCCTTCGATCATCTCATTGAGAAAGGGGACAGCCTGGCACTTACGGACAAAATGATGACCTTCGATGACTTTACATCTGTCGTTGGCCTGGAGGACAAATTAAGTTTGGATGAAAAGTATAAAACCTGATACAAATCATCATTTAGCATATCTCATGTCAGCTACCAACAGGAGAAAAAGCTATGCCCATGACAATGGCTGAAAAAATTCTCGCCAGGGCTTCCGGCAAGAAAAAGGTTAATGCCGGTGAATACGTCACGGCCGAAATAGATAAGTTTATGTGCCATGAGGCCTTTGCTGCAGTATATGTTAACCTATCCTCGGCCGGAATCACCCGCATCCCTCATCCGGACAGGGTAATGGTCTTCCTGGATCATTACGTTCCCGCGCCGACGCAGCGGGCTGCCTTCATCCACCGACTTGTCCGCGAAGGGGTTGAGAAGCTCGGCATCCAGCATTACTATGGCGAACGTGCCGGCATAGCTCACCAGGCGATGATGGAACTGGGACATGTCTCCCCCGGGGATCTAATTATTGGCACGGATTCGCATACATGCACTTACGGGGCCCTCGGCGCCGCAGCAACCGGTATTGGTATAACCGAAATGACCTATGCCATAGCTACGGGGGAGATCTGGTTCCGGGTGCCCGTCACCATCCGCTTTATACTCCAGGGGAAATTGAGGCCTCCGCTGACATCCAAAGACGTTATCCTGAAAATCGCGGGGGATTATTCGTCGGAAATTGCACAGTATAAATCGGTTGAATTCACTGGGCCGGCGGCCAGTGCCATGAGCATCGACAGCCGGATGACTATGAGCAACATGTCTATAGAAATCGGCGCTAAGTTCGGGATGTTTGAATTTGATGAGAAGGCAATGGCCTACCTCGGGGGAAAAGCCGGTTGTACATCAGCAATTATGGCTGATAAGGATGCTCCATACGAGAAGGTTTATGAGGTGGACGTGGGTAATATCGAGCCGCAGGTCGCATTGCCGCACACCGTTGACAACGTAAGGCCCGTTTCACAGGTGAGAGAAATATCTATCGACCAGGCCGTCCTGGGTTCGTGCACCAACGGCCGGCTTGAAGACCTTGAGATGGCGGCCTCTATCCTGAAAGGGAAAAAAATAAACGGCCGTGTCCGCATGCTGGTCATCCCGGCTTCCTGGAATATCTATCAGAGGGCGATAGAAAATGGGACCCTTTCCACGCTCATCCGGGCGGGGGCTATAATACTCAATCCCGGTTGCGGTCCATGCTTCGGCGCATATGGTGGATTGTTGACCGACGGAGAAAAATGTATCTCCAGCACAAACAGGAACTTCAAGGGGCGTATGGGAAGTGGCCAGGCGGAAGTATATCTGGCTTCCCCTGCCACGGTTGCAGCTTCGGCAGTAACCGGACGCATAACTGACCCGCGGGAACTTATGTGACGAGGTGCTATACATGAAAGAGATAGAAGGACGGGTGTGGAAATTGGGGGATGATATCAATACGGACCTTATCGCGCCCGGCCAGTACCTGGACGCCCCGATCGATGAGGTCGTCAAACATATATTTGAGAATACCCGGCCGGAATTCGTTAAAGAGGTGCGGCAAGGGGATATAATCGTAGCTGGAAGAAATTTCGGCTGCGGCTCCAGCCGTGAAAACGCCCCGGAGGCCCTGAAAAAAGCCGGCATCGAATGCATCGTTGCTGAATCATTTGCGCGTATATTTTTCCGGAACGCTATAGCGATCGGCCTGCCGGTAGTAATCTGCAACGGTATTGCAGCTAGCTTCAATGACCGAGAAATTGCCAGCATAGATATCAGGGCGGCGCGCATTCAAAACGTTTCAACCGGGAAAGCAGTTCAGGGTGAAATGTTCCCCGACGAAATACTGTCCATTGTTGAGAGCGGAGGAATACTGGAAAAGCTCAAATCACTGAAAACATAATGGCAGGAGAAGCTTATGAAAAGCAAGAATTTAAAGATGATGATTGAGGCCGGGGAACTTGTGCAGGCGCCGGGTGTTTATGATGCACTTACGGCAAAGCTTGCTGAGGAGCAGGGATTCGATGCCATTTATATGACCGGTTACGGGACTGCCGCCGGGGTGTTCGGATTGCCGGATATCGGGCTGGTCACCTTAACCGAGATGGTGAGCAACGCGGGGCGCATAGCCGAAGCCGTTAACATACCCCTGATTGCCGATGCAGATACAGGGTACGGTAACCCTATAAACGTCGTGCGCACAGTGCGCGAGTATGAAAAGGCCGGCGCCGCTGCCATCCACATCGAAGACCAGACATGGCCCAAACGCTGCGGGCACATGGCGGGAAAGAGTGTAATTGACGCGATTGATATGGTAGGCAAGATCAAAGCCGCCGTGGATACCAGGCGGGACCCCGATTTCCTCATTATCGCCCGAACCGACGCTATCGCCACCCACGGGTTCGAGCATGCCATCGAGCGCGGGCGAATGTACGCGGAGGCTGGTGCGGACATCCTCTTTATAGAGGCGCCGGTTAATAAAGAGCAAGTCGGGCAGATACCTAAGCTGCTGTCTCCAAACCCCGTTCTTTTGAACCTCAGTCCGCGCACTCCCAATTTCTCGCTGGACGAGATCAGAGATATGGGCTTTGCTATTGCTATTTACCCCGGTGTGTGCCTGGCGGCAACGATTATGGCCTGCACCGAGGAGCTGAAAAGAGTTAAGGAAACCGGCAAACAGCGTGACATAGCTGACGTGCTGCAAGCTTTTCTCGACCTGAATAATTTCCTGGGGGCCAATTATTACAATGATCTGGAACAGAAATATAAAGCACAGAATTAATCAGATCCAGGCAATCTTGCCTGTCAGATGCGTGCGCCCAGTTAAAAATCAACTTGGAGGAATCTAATTGAAGGCAGCATCATTTACCAGGGAAAGGTCATGAACCTGGCCCTGTGGCCCTGCGAACACAAGTGCAGGGCCAGGCCTTATGATTTGGCCGGAAAGCCGGCTGGGAATTATTCTATCTATCGCGGTTTAACCTTCTATTCTTCCCCTTTGATAACAGAACTGACGGATTCCTTGATTTTACCGGCTGCCTTGGCGGTCTTTTCTTTAACTTCCAGGGCTTTTTCTTTCACAAGCCGCCGGGTTTCCGGACCGGACTGAGGCGCATAGAGTATACCAACAGCTGCGCCGATCACAGCTCCAATTATGAAACCTGAAAAAAATCCCGCACTTGATTCCCTATTCATCTTGGTCCTCCTTTTTATTAAATATGCTTCTGAAAATGTTAATGCCTTGCATTATTCCTTGGAACATAGTGCCAAACCGGCTGACCGGCCTTACTACTTCCGTATTAACGTAATCCACAATGTCGTTGACCTTTGCTACCATCAGATCAGTTGAGTCAAGCACAGAAATTGTCTTACGGTAAAACAGGAAAAGAATGACAGATATGAAAACCATTGCTACGGTAGCTACTAGTCCCCAGATAATGAGGATGATATCCCGCCAAGAAGACAAATCCACTAAAGACACCTCCTTAATCAGTGCAATCGACTGTTCCGTGCTATTAATGATGCCGACCGGGTTGTCCGAACGGTTTGGGCACATTCATTCTCAAATTATCCTGCGAATTAACACCTCCTTTTAAATAGTATTCACTAAGTTTGTCATACCAACCAGTTTCTTAAATTGGGTTCGCTTAAAACTCCATCCTCACGACCTGCATTCGACTCTTGGCTCTAATGCAAGAATATGGTACATAATCTGCGTCAAACAAAGAACAGAGCTAAGTATGGTTTTGGCGGCCCCACAGGTATGAATAGCGACAGTAAAAAGGTACTAATACCTTTGGATGATTCAATGTAATTAATGGCAAAGCACCAGAATAGCCCAATTCAAAGATTTAGAAAAATTTCAAGATAGAGAAACATGAGTCAGGTTATCCCAATCAATTAAAAGGTGAAGATATGCTCCTGGAAGCTAAAATCCTAGCGGTTGCAGATGTGCTGGAAGCTATGCTTCATATCGGCCCTACCGGCCTGCTCTGGGTACAGATAAGGCTCTCAGGGAAATATCAACGAATAATGACAAGCTCTATGATCCTGATATGGTAGATGCCTGCCTGGAGCTCTTTAGGAGTGGTACGTTCGAGTTCAAATCCGTTTGATATAGACACACCGCCAGTTATGCAAATACCATCAGCAAAACACGCGCAGGGTCGGCACCTAAGCCACATTGGCCCTGATATAAATGTTGCCATGCGCCGGGCATCTGGTTGCACAGCTAATGCAACTGACGGCAATATCGTTCGCGTTACGCTTAGTGGGTACTTGCTAAGTGTGATATGCAATAAGTAATTGCTGGAGTGTTGGGATAAGCCCTTTACTCTAAAATAGGAGTCCGTGAACTGTCCACAATGGCCCACCATTCCTCAACACTATGCTTCGGGTAAGCCCAGCCGGATGTCCTTCCTTGCTACGTTATTATTATATGCGTTTCAGCGGTCAGTTTGCTGTATCCTATCTAAATGGCCTCAACGCGGCAGGGTATATAGCGGTGCATCGGCGTTCCGAACTGGTCCCTGTTGGTATTCTTGGCTAACCGGTTCACGTTGGCACCGAATTTCACACCGTTATAGACCAGGCCGAATCCATGGGGAATAATGACCTGCCCTTTCCTGGCATCTTCGGTCACCTCCACATCTAACGCTTCCTCGCCTGCCTCGGTAATAACCTTCACCATTTGCCCATCGGAAAATCCATATTTCTCAGCATCTGCAGGGTTCATGGCCAGCGTGCAGGCGCGCCTGCCTTCGTTCCACGCGGGGTCCCGCATTCCGGTATTGGCATTCATGTCCATATGCCGTCCAGCCATCAATATCAGCGGGAACTTGTTATCGGCTTTGAGCCGCGTCTCTTCCGCAGCCGGGTTGATTTCCTTTATCCAATCTTCCACCTCCCGGACATGAAGCTGTATTTTGTGTTCCTTCGTGGCCACTTTGCCGATGTTCTTCCCCGACTCCTGTATTCCGACCAGCACCCCTTCCGGATGGTCGAGGATGGCCTGGTATATGGCCAGGCCCTGATCCGGTCCCGCTTCGAACCCGGCCCTGGCCGCATCTTCCTGCTTAGCCGCGGACCTCTGCAAAAACGTTGTGAAATATGTGGCCAGGTGCGCCGAACCGATGGCTTTGCCGAGAGTCTTGGCGACAATGAAGGGCGCGCGCATGGCGTTTTCAGGATGTTCCATTAAGTAACCTACTAAGGCATCCCGGTATTTCCTCAGGTTACCGCTCCCGGCAACCTGGTAGAGCGAATCGGGAAGTTCGGGAACCAGCCCCATGGCGTCGGCCAGTAGCGTGAAAATCTCACCTGCCTCTTTTTGCTCTCCCTCTGCCTCCAAGACAGGTTGGCGCAGCCGGCCGTAGACCCTCAGGAAACCTTCACTTTTAGCGCCAGCTCCGGGCTCAATCCTGGCAGGGAGAATTGCGTCCATTGCCGCCGGGGCCCAGGATTCATAAGTCGACCTGCAAGGCAGGACGTAGTGGGCAAGCGCTGCGGTCTCAGTCATTGCTATGTCGGCTACCACCAGCAGATCGAGCTGGCGGAATGCCTCTTCATACGCAGTTGTATCGGCATATGACCGCAGGGGATTGGATGCCAGGACGAAGGCGGCTCTAAGCCGGTCGGGACGGTCGTTGGCAATCTCTTCCGGCATGACGTTGGGAGGGAACATCCCGGCGATGGCAGGGATGTTGGTCACCGCTGTTCTCCAAGTTTTGGGGTCGTTTGGGTCCGAGTACAATTTCCCACCGCCCAGGTAATCTCCTCCCGGCACTCCAATGCGGCCGCAGATGGCCAGTAACACAACCAGCAGGTACGAGTTGAGCGCACTGTGCCGGTTCATGAGGATACCAAGATCATCGCGGAGGCAAGACCGGCGTTTGGCGAATTCCCGGCAGACCTTCAGGACCTGGCCGTATTCCAGTTCACAGATCTTGAGTGCGGCATGCAACGTCAAAACCTGCAAACCAGGGCAATATCTCGTTGAACCCGTCCACATGCTTGTTGATATATTCCTGATTATGCAGACCTTCCTTCAGGATAATGGCGATCATCGATTTCAAGAGAAGCGCATCGGTACCCGGCCGCAGGGCCAGGTGGATATTCGCTATTTTCGCAGTTTCTGAAAGCCGCGGGTCGATGACTACCAGCAGCTTATCAGGGTCTTTTGAGATTCTTGTCAACACTCTGCGGGCCTGGGGTATATGGTGGCTCATCATCCCGTTCCAGCCTACGGCCATCAGCATCTCAGTATTCTCATAGTCGGGGGTCAAATCCAGCATCTGGCTTCCCATTGTCAGCCCGTGCGCCCAGTACCGGCCGGCAAACTCCTGGTTGGCGGATGAGTACTGGTATCGCGAGCCCAGCGCGTGAACGAAACCGGCCAGAAACCGGATCGGATAGAAGTTGAATTCACCCCCACCTCCCACGGAGGCCAAAGAACGGGGGCCATGTTGTTGGAGTATACTCCTTGAGCTTCGCGGCAATCTCGCTGATTGCCTGGTCCCAGGATATGCGTTCGAATTCGCTTCCAACCTTCTTCATCGGGTAGAGCACACGGTCGGCATTGTGCTGGTGATAAGCAACTTTCATGCCCTTGCGGCAGACGTACCCTTCGCTGATCGGGCTGTCCTTGTCCGGGCGGACTTTGACGATTCGGTTATCTTCAACCTCGACCTCGAGGCCGCACTGGACGGCGCACATTACGCAGGTAGTCTTCTTCCATGACATGATCTGTTCACATCCTCTTCAGTTATTTCGTGAATGGTCCATGACTGTTTCTTAGCCCTCCTTCGACCCCGGCTCTCTAAAATATGAGTACGGAGCTTTGCCCCGGCAACTCAGGCATATTTCTCCATCGCATGAAGGATAACCCTCTCCGCATAGAGGGCAAATAGCAACGTCACGGCGGCTGCGTGACTTCAGGCAAGTCAGATCGACTTGGACCTTCTTGGTATCGAAGATAGATGTATTGGCCAGGTAAATCTCGGCCATCAAAGCCTGGGGGTCCTGTTCCTTCTTGGGTACCAGCTTGAAGAAGAAAGCTTTAAGCTCGGGCCAGTCATCGAGCTTCCGGCTGTTCACATATACCCTGACGCCGTTGCCGCTGTACTTATCAAATAACGTCAGGGCAAACCGTCCCAGGTCGATGACCTTCAGCCATCCGTTACCTATGGTGCAGGGAGTCAGTATCTGGATGGCATCCGGCAGGCAGGAACGGGTTTCCGATATCGAGTCAAAAAATTCTCCTTGTGGCAGGTTACGGTATGCCAGGTCCACCATTAGTCCGCCAATGACCACTCCCGGGGCAATATGTTTATGGAAGGCCCTGACCATATCAAGGTATTGGTCATAAGTGTGGCCGCAAACGGTCACGCCGGGATGGACAGCTTTATTTGCATGCATTTGTTCAATCAGGCTCGCTTTTTTACATTCTCTGGGCTGGTCTTGCCCCCTATCAATACCTCGGCCTTCAGCAAGTCGCCTTCCGTATTGATATTCAGGAAGCTGAGGTGGTCTGGATCAAACCGATCTATTTCCTTTTCCGTAACGTATCTTGTGTTTACCAGGTTAAAAAGTTTGATGATCTGCAACTGGTCTTCCCGGATCAAGTGCCTCAATTGATGGCACGCAGCTCTTTGAATATATTGCGTGCAGTGGTTGGATCATCCATCCAATTTTTGGTACGACGGCGGCAAAGCCGGACGCTCCATCGATCAAATATTTGATCAAGCCGCCATTCAGGAAGGGCATATCACACCCGACAACCAGGCTATAACTGGTTTCCGCATGCATGAGGCCGGTATAGATGCCGCCCAGTGGACCTTTTCCCGGATAAATGTCCTTCACCACTCCTTGCGCTCGAAGTGGCGGATTTTGCCAGGCCTATCTGGTCTTCGGTTGTCACTATAAGGATGGACGATGTGAATTGGGAAAGCGTACCCAAGACTCGATCGATCAAATAGCTATTGCCAATTTTCAGCTGTGGCTTATTGGCACCTATTCGGGTGCTCTTTCCGCCGGCCAGGATAATCCCTGTAATACTGGTAATATTAGCCATGCTTTGCGCACAATATATTTGTGCACAATATATAGTATCGATTTGAACTTGTCAAGTGTTTAATAAGCTGGGTCACGAAGTGCTGGCTACTTACCATCGAACAAACAACGGCATGTATTTTCAAACATTATAGAAAATGGACGGGGAGACGGTGGGTCTGACAACCCACCCCTTAGATACAAAAAAGCTAAAATCCGAAAGATTTTAGCTTTAAATTTGCTGGTGGAGGCGAGGGAGGGTCGAACTCCCCGTCCAGAAAAAAGTTGCCAGCACTTCTACAGGCATAGTCTGCTCTTTTATCTCGCCCGCTCAGCCTCTGCAGGCGGAGTTTAAGCGGGCCAGCTGATCAGTCTTAAACAGTCCTTATCAGCATAGGGACTATTGCACCCCGGCATTTCGTCGCCCAATCCAATCCCACCGGGACGAGGAAAGGTTGGACGAGCGGCCTTTTAGGCTGCTACTGGAACTGCTTCGTTGGCAGTTGTGTTTTGCCACCTGATTTACGAGGTAGATGGCGCCTCGGCCTGCCGTACTGTGGGCTCTTCCCTGTCGAAGCCACGCGCCCCCACAAATATTAAGTTGTTAACGTTCTTTCCGGGACCTTGTTTTCATAGCCCGGTCTATCTCACGCGCGGTATCACGCTGGGCAATGACATCACGTTTATCGTACTGCCTTTTGCCCCTGCCTACACCGATTTCCAGCTTCGCTATACCATCTTTAATATATATCTTCAGCGGCACCAGAGTCAAACCTTTCTGGTTGGCCAGGCTGTCTAATTCGGCTATCTGGCTTGCGATGCATCAAGAGCTTGCGCTTCCTGTCGGGCTCATGCGTATTGAACCCACCGGCCTGATAAGCGGAGATATGCGAATTATACAGCCACAACTCGCCTCTATCCGCCCGGGCATAGGCATCCCGGATATTCACCCGTCCCATCCGGATAGATTTAATCTCCGAGCCTTTGAGCACAATGCCAGCCTCGTAGCTTTCCACGATATGGTAATCATGGTAGGCCTTCTTATTTACTGTTATCGTCTTGATATTTTCCATTTGTGTTAAAATCCTACCACTACGCACACCCTAATCACACAGGACAGGAGGAAGAAATGACGGGTATCCGTGAGAAAATGTCACTTATTATAGCAGTATTTCTAATAGTCTGCCTGATCACCGGTATGATCTTTTTCTCCATCCGCCTGGCGCGCCTGCAGACCGTAGAAATTAAGCTCAAAGAGGTCAACCCCATCGCCGCAGCAGTAAATATCACTATCGGCGGGGCGGTATCCCGTCCCGGCATATACGCTTCACGCGCCGGCGATACTCTCAGCGCCCTGAGTATCCGCCGCAGGCATTTCAGATAACGCGGATACAACCCGCCTGTCTGTCTATGTGCCGGAAAAAGGCGAGTCTGCCCGGCCCCAGAAGGTCGACCTGAACCGTGCCGATGCATGGCTGCTGCAGGCGCTGCCAGGCATTGGCGAGGGCAGGGCCAGGCTGATAGTTGATTATCGTACGAAGAACGGCCCTTTCCGCAGCGTGGACGACCTGCTCAAAATCGGAGGCTTCGGTAAATCGGTGGTGGATAAAGTGCGAGATTACGCTACGGTCGAGGACTAACCCCTCATGCCCCTGCTTTACATCAGCGCCACATTCTTAATAGGTATTTTGATGGGCCCGCTATCAGCCTGGCCTGTATGGCTGCTGGCTGTACCTGTTCCGTTTTTCCTTTCTGCCATCTTCATCCACCGCCACAGGAAAACGGTTATCATGGCAGCCGTCTGCCTGCTTGCCCTTGCCGGCGGGGCACTGCGGTATCAATCCTGCCTGCATACGGTGGACGGCACGATGCTGCAGTTTTACAATGGCCGGAGTGACGTAAAGATTACAGGGATAGTGGCCGACTATCCGCAAGTCAAGGGCTCTTCGCTGGAATTCAAATTCTCAGCCTCCGAAATAAGCATATCCGGCAATGTTACAGATATAACCGGCAATGCGCTGGTACGTGTGCCGTTTTACCGGCAATATCATTACGGCGACCTGCTCGAGCTGCGCGGAAAGCCGGAGGCTCCTCGAGCAATACGAAGGCTTCGATTATAAGGGTTTCCTGGCAAACCAGGGCATCTATTCCGTAATCAACTACCCCGGCGCAACATTGATGGATACCGGCAAGGGCATTGCACCCGTGGCCTGGATTTACGGGCTGCGTGAGCGCCTGGCCGAAAGCCTTTCGGCCTGCTTGCCGGAACCGCAGGGTTCGCTGGCCTGTGCGATACTGCTTGGCCTGAGGGGCAGCCTGCCGGATTCCCTGCTGCAATCATTCTACGCAACCGGCACAACTCACCTGATTGCCATCTCGGGCATGAACCTGACCATTGTGCTGGGCATGATATTTGCAGCGGCAATTTGGCTCTTGGGCAGGAAAAACGGGCTGTATATATGGATATCCCTGGCCTTGATATGGCTTTATACCATCCTAACCGGCATGCCGGCTACCATGGTGCGGGCAACGATAATGGGCAGCGTATTTCTGCTGGCTGAACTGCTGGGGCGCCAGCGCAGCGGCCCTGTTGCCCTGGCGTTGGCCGGGGCAGTGATGGCGGCCGTTGACCCGGCGGTGCTACGCGATGTGAGCTTTCAATTAAGCTTCCTGTCGATGCTGGGGCTGGTATATATAACACCATATTTCACCGCCTCCGCAGGTCCGCCCCGGGCGGGCAAGCGCAGCAAATATGTCTACTACCTGAAAAACTTCATGGGTATAAGCTTCGGGGCAACGATAGCCGCGGTCGTCGCTACCTGGCCGATAACAGCCATGAATTTCCAGGCTTTTTCGCTGGTCAGCGCGCCGGCAACCTTATTCGCCATGCCTTCCTTCCCCGGCATTATGATAACCTCCATGATAACCTCAATTGCGGGAGTCATCTGGCAGCCGCTCGGTATAGTAATAGGTTGGGTGGCCTGGCTATTGCTGAGCTACTTTCTGCTGGTGGTGCAGATTTTCAGTTCAATTCCTGTAGCGTACATACAAAATGTTCAACTGCAGCCATGGCAGGCTTTTATCTACTACGCGGTGCTTGGCGGGCTGCTACTATGCCTGAGTTACCGGCAGGACGTAACAGGTTTTATTAAAAACCTCTACCTGAAAGCCCGCGTTTATTTTGCATCGCTGCGGCTCAATACATTCAGACCATTTGTACCCTGGCTGCTGGCCATATTGCTGACCGCCAATATACTAATCTGGACAGCCCTGCTCATGCTTGCCGGACGGCAACCTCCACGTGACCGTTTTCGACGTCGGCCAGGGTGAGGCCATATTAATAAGGACACCTGACGGACAAAATATCCTGGTCGACAACGGACCCGACCCCACATCCGCGAGCACACAAATGGGTAAAACCCTCCCCTTCTGGGATAGAAAAATCGAGTTGCTCATACTTACCCAGCTTCAATCCGACCACATTTCAGGTACGCTTGACCTGCTGCAAAAATATGACATAAACTCCGCTGGACTTCCTCCTTCATCCAGCAAGGCGCTGCTGCCAACCGAAATAATTAATGCTCTGAACATCACGTCATGTCCGGTTGTACACACTGCATGACGGCCGGCATTTTAACCTGGGTAGAGATATCAGGCTGGAAGTACTCAATCCACCATCCGCACTATTGACCGGAACATCCGATGATATCAATAATAACTCCATCGTGATGAAGCTTACATATAGAAACGTCAGTTTCCTGCTTACAGCCGATATAGGCGCGGACGCTGAAATGCTGCTGGCCGGTAACCGCGCAGACCTGCACAGCAGTGTATTGAAAGTAGCCCACCACGGCAGCCGGGGATCAACGTCCGACGAATTCCTCAAAATCGTTAATCCATCGGCGGCCGTTATATCGGCCGGCGCCGTCAACAGATTTGGCCATCCCCACAAAGAGACTTTGGACCGGCTTCACGCCGTCCTGGAAACACAGCAATATATTCGTTACCGCCAACCGTGGAAACGTGGAGTTCATAACGGACGGCCAGGGGCTCTGGTACAGGGCCGAGAAAGCCGCCGATACGGCACCAGTGATATACACTTACCGAAGAATTCAAGTATAATAGCAGTAGAAGTGAATTCAAACACATATATTTCGCCGACATTTAAGGGCGGGGTATCAGCAAGAGGAGGACTTAATGAATAACCGGGTTGCTATATTCATCGACGGTAGCAATCTTTACCATTCCCTGAAAAACAACTTCAAACGCGTCGACCTGAATTTCGCGGAGTTCACCAAGAAATTATGCGGCGCCCGCCACCTGATCAGGACCTACTATTACAATGTGCTGCAGGATGCGGCGCAGAGGTCTGAGGGCTCACGTGAGCAACAGGAATTCCTGGAGACACTGCGCAAGACGCCCTACCTTGAGCTGAGGCTGGGCAATACCAAGCTGTCGCAGGGCATCCCCGTTGAGAGGGGCATCGACGTCATGCTGGCCACCGATTTGCTCTACTTTGCCGCCAACAACTCTTACGATATCGCCATATTAGTCAGCGGCGACTCGGATTTCGGCTATACGCTGGGTGTGGTTAAAAACATGGGCAAGCACATAGAGGT
This sequence comes from uncultured Chloroflexia bacterium, assembly GCA_963752975.1. GTDB lineage: Bacteria > Chloroflexota > Dehalococcoidia > GIF9 > UBA5629 > CAIMUM01. The sequence goes on along the minus strand of CAVWAG010000010.1, from coordinate 158,565 downwards.
CGCCTATTTTGACAACGCCGCCTCACGGGACCTGCTTAATTCAGCCGATTACCTGCATCCGCTGGACACCAAGTTTTTCACCGGGCTATGGACTACAGGTGTACGTCAATATGCGCACCGCAGGAAAGGCGCCCCGCTACAGGAAAATCAATGCAGTTCCGGTAATCAATTCGGCGGGAAACGGGGAACAGATCACCACCTCAAGACCAGCCGCCGGCGCTGGACATTCCGACATCACCTGCTGAATAGAGACCTCCTGGCCCGTGACACTGTAAGCTCGCTCACCGTCCGTTGATGAGATGATGAGGTAAACCGGCTGCTTGCCCGCATAAAACGACCACACGCCTTTGATTTCCGTGTATCTGACCAATATCCTGACGATGGGGGTAATCCTGACCCCGCCAATCACGGCCAGTCTCATCACGGGCTAAATATTCTTTCCTCATCACCCCCCACTGAATATGCGTTTCACACGGCGGAATTGAGGAGAGCAGGCGAAAACCAGGCACGGCAGGATCATTTTCAGCGGACGCAGGCTGAAATCGGCAAACAGGTCACCTTCTAACAGCAGATCCTCCTCGAAGGCCGGCCGCAGTGAGATCTCCCCGTCGAACCGCTGGTTCAAGTACAATACCAGTGGAATCGCCAGCCCCGCCAGCATGCCCGTATAGTAATCATCGCCGAGGCTTACCGTTAAATCCGAGGTCAGGCTTTTCACCTTAACACACGACGCGAGGCGTTTGGCCAGTTCCCACGACTTTGACCAGATACCCTCGACCTGAGCAGCATTAAAAACCTTTTTCAGGAACGGGACACCGTCACCACCCGATCTTCCCAAATCTTTCTTTCCCGCGCCGCTATCCACGTCAAATGAGATCAGCCCGAATAACAGCTTAAACCGCGTTTTCGATACTGCGCGGCCGTGGATTGCGGCGGAGACCTCTATCTCGACAGGGATAGCCAACGCCAGGACGATAAGCGCCAGGATACCGATTGAAATAAAGAGAGACGTCAAAGGTTACTGGTCCTTCTTACGTTCGCCCCACTTGTCGGCTATCTTCTCCACCACGCCGGGGACCTTTTCACCCAGTTTCTCAATGGCCGCCGCCACGCTGCTCTTGATCGGCTCGATGCGCACGCCATCCTTATCGATTATGATAATGGCAATCGGCCTCATGCCACCGGCGCCACCCGCGCCTCCTTTCAAACCCGTCATTGCGCCTGCTTGGCATCCGCTTTGCCGGCGCCGCCGGCCGCGCCAAAGCCAAAACCCATGCTGAGCAGCGGGATCAGCGTGGTATCGCCCACCGTGATGGGTTCACCCACGACAGTCTTGCTGCTGAGCACTTTTTCGATCTGGCTTATTGTGGTTTTCACCATATTCTCGATATCTTCCATAGTGTTTCCCCCTGTAAAATATAAAACAGGAATCCTATATACCATCAATTGTACAGTAACGGCAGGGCGACGTTAAGCAGACACGCGGGGCTATTTAGTAGCGTGATATATCTCTAAGTTGCCAATATCAATCCATTTTTCCTTAAATGGATAGGCAAACACGTTCTCCTTTTCGATCAGATAGGTGATTAAATTGCCCAGGTTGTCCTTGCGTTCACCCCGGCAAAACTCGGCAATGAGCGGGAATACCCTGGCCGGCAGTATCCAGCAGGCCGTGGAAACAAGGCTGGATTTGGGGAAGTCCGGCTTCTCCTCAAGCTCGACGATGCGGTTTCCCGTCAATCCTGACCACCCCGTACTGCCTGGCACTGGCTTTCTCCAATACGTCGTAAATAGCAACCAGCACGTGCCTGCCATCGAATTCGGACATAAATTTAGCGAGGTCGAACTCGAAATAGTTATCGCTGCCGAATACCAGCAGATCCTCACGGATGCCCTTCTCGCGTATCCAGTGATCAGGGCGCCCACCGCACCCAACCTCTCTTCTTCCGACGACACATCCTCAACACATATATCTATCTTGCGCCGCTGCTTATCCTGCCACTCATAAAAATCGGCCGCGAACTTTTTATTCACGTTTACCAGTATATCGATATCGGCCGGTATTTTATCCACGATATGGTTTATCATCGGCTTGCCCCTGTACGGCAACAGAGCCTTGGCCTGCTCCATGGTCAGGGGATAAAGCCTGGTACCGAAGCCGCTGGCAAGTATCAAGCATTTCATCTAGTTGTAAACTCCCTACTCTAATCACGCTGGATTACCGGTTTAAAGTTTACCCCACCATCATACCTGCATTATCAATTATAATTAGCATAATTCCAAGTATGAAATCCGACCGGTAAAAAAATTCATATGAACTGCCAAATATAACCCCCGCCTGTACATTCATCGGGAAGCGGCAGATAACGACTCCAGGGCTACCACTGTAAATTACACACCTCAAGCAAAGTTCCCGCATCAGGGGTATCACGGCTGGAAATACGCGCTGAGACCGGCCTGACGGTGGTAGTTCCGCGAAAATTCGCTCAGCAGCAGGTGCAGGATATCCTGATCAAAAATCACGCTGGATACTGCGACACCTGCAGGGGGAAAACCCTTGCAGATGCCTCTTTTCCGCCAGGCGGCGGGTCATGGCGACAGCATCTCCTTACCTCGGTAAAACAATCGAAATAGTCATAACTGCAGAGGCAGGCAAGCACGCTGCACGCCAGGTTCGACGGATGGCAGGTTGACTAATCCCTTTAACGCAACGGCACAAATACCACCCCTGTTCTGGAAAAATGGTTCAGGGAGCAGGCCAAGCTGGTCTTTCAGGAAAAGGCCGACACCTTCAAAGTGTCATGGGCTTGAGCTATAACGCCGATACTTTATCAGGGGCCAGAGGACACGCTGGGGTAGTTGCTCACCGACGGGAAATATCACGCTGAACTGGAAACTGCTGATGGCGCCGCAGGCGATCGTAGACTACGTGATCATCCATGAGCTTGCCCACCTCAAGTACATGAACCACTCCAGGAAATTCTGGCAATTTGTTGAGCGCTTCTGTCCGCGCTGGAAAGAATACCGCAAATGGCTGGTTAAGCACGAGGATGAGCTTAAATCATCGGCGGCATTCGGAATATAATGAGCTGCATGGGATTATGTCCACATCATTTTGATTCCGTTTGACATAGTCTTGCAATGAGAGTTACCATATATCTTTATTGCGCACCTGAAAAGCCAAGAGTGTAATTATTGATGGCACAGAAATCTTCCCTCAGCAACCGGCCCCTTGAAATCAGGTGGCATGGGCGCGGGGGACAGGGAGCCATCACGGCAGCCAAGATTATCGCCCAGGCTGCCTACCTGAAAGGCTACAAGGGTGTAACAGCCGCCCCGTCGTTCGGCGCTGAAAGGCGCGGCGCACCGGTAAGCGCCTCCACCAGGATATCCACAGAACCGGTGCTGGTGGTTTCCCAGGTCGAGAACCCGGAGATCGTGGTTGTCCTCGACCACACGTTGCTTAAATATCCCGATGTCACCCACGGACTGGGCAAGAACGGCTGGCTGATAGTGAATTCCCCGCTTTCCCCCAGGGAGCTCGGATTAAAGGGCGAATTCAATATCGCCACGGCCGATGCCACAAAGGTATGCCAGGACCTGGAGTTAATCGTAGCAGGACTGGTAATAGTCAACACAGCAATACTCGGCGCCCTGGTGCGGGCTACCAAGATAGTTGACCTCCCTACGCTGGAAAAAATTATAAGTGAAAGGTTCTCCAGGAACACGGTTGATATCAACCTCGCAGCCATAAATAAGACTTACGAGATAACGAAAACAGGCAAATAAGGTAATTTAGAATGGGAACCAGGGATTGTAATCACATTTGTGACGAGTCATCGCCCGGGATAGGCGAAGCGGGGAAGACCGGTGAATGGCGCACCCACCTGCCTATCATCGACGACAAAAAGTGCACGGCTTCGAAATTGAATAAGCCGACCTGTTTCCTCTGCTGGCTGTATTGCCCGGAGGCCGTCATGACCAAGGCCATACCGCCGATCATAGACCTTGAATATTGCAAGGGCTGCGGCATATGCGCCCAGGTCTGTCCGGTACAGGCCATCACCATGATCGCGGAAGAAAAAAATATAGGCTGATAATCATATGGCAATACAGAGAAAATCCAACATGCTGATTATCGATGGCAATCAGGCCGCCGCCATCGCGGCCAAGATGAGCCGTATACAGGTAGTGGCTGCTTACCCCATCACCCCGCAGACTCCGCTTACCGAACAGCTGTCCCAGTTTGTTGAGCAGGGGGAACTTAAGGCAGAATATGTTGCGGTAGAGAGCGAGCACAGCGCCATGGCTGTCTGCACCTCGGCGTCTATTGTCGGAGCGCGCGCCTTTACCGCCACCAGTTCGCACGGCCTGGCCTACATGCACGAGATGTTGCACTGGGCTGCAGGGGCTCGTCTACCCATCGTACTGGCCTGTGTAAACCGCGCTATCGGCGCCCCTGGAATGTGCTTAATGACCAGCAGGACTCCATCTCCCAGCGCGACACCGGCTGGATACAGATATATTGCCGCAATAACCAGGAGATAATGGACACGATCATCCAGGCTTACCGGATAGCCGAGCAGGTCCATGTGCCCGTCATGGTTTGCTACGACGGCTATATCCTTTCCCACACCGAGATGCCTGTTGATGTCCCGGAGCAGGCGGACGTGGACAGGTACCTTCCGCCCTATAAACCGCACACTTCGCTCGACCCTGCCGATCCCAAGAACTACAACCTGGTGACTCTAGCAAACCCCCGCATCGGGGTCGATGGCAAGCTCTGCCACGGTTACATGGAACTGAGATATTTATTGCAGGAAGCCCTGCAAAATTCACGCGAAACTATCCTCCAGGCAGGCAAGGAGTTCAACAGCATTTTTGGCCGTGATTACGAGCATATGTTCTGGGAGGACCGCAACGACGACGCCGAGATAACCATCGTTGCCATGGGCAGCCTGGCCATGGAAGCTATCGTAGCGGCCGATATGCTGCGCGAGGAAGGTATCAAGGTGGGCGTGCTGGGGCTGCGTGTTTTCCGGCCTTTCCCCAAATCCGACGTAGTACAGGCCCTGCGCAAATCCAAGCTCATCGTGGTCTTCGATAAGAACATCAGCTACGGTTCCGAGGGCGCCACCTGTTCCGAGATAAAATCGGCGCTGTACGGCACCTACATCAACGCTTCAATACGCAATTTCATCGTCGGCCTGGGAGGACGCGATATAAAAGCACGTGAACTGGTCGAGGCCACCAAGAAGGCCATCGCTTCACTCAAGGAAACGGTCATTAACCCGGATTACCCGGAATGGATATGCCAGATATAGCGGAGAAATCACCTTGAAAGCTAATGCTGTTAATTTAATTGAAAAAGAATGGATACTGCCGGGTAACCGCACCTGCCCGGGCTGTGCCCTGTCGCTCGCTTACCGGCACACGCTGAAAGCGCTGGAAGGACAGTGCATCGTGACCGTCCCGGCCAGTTGCGCCACTGTGCTGCATGGCATGTATCCCATTACCGCCGTTAACGTCCCGTGCGTGAATACACCGTTCGCCTCTACCGGCGCCTCTGCCACCGGTTTGGTAGCCGGACTCAAGGCACTGGGCAGGAAGGGCATAACCGTGCTGGCCTTCGCCGGCGATGGCGGCACGCATGATATCGGCATCCAGTCACTCAGCGGAGCGGCCGAAAGGCAGATCGACTTCATGTACATCTGCTACGACAACGAGGGCTACATGAATACCGGCAACCAGCGCTCAGGCTCGACCCCTCTGGGGGCGGTATCCGGTACCACGCCGGTCCTGGGCAAGCAGCAGTACCAGAAAGACATGACCGCCATTATGGAAGCACACGGGTTGCCATTTGTAGCTACATGCTCGGCATCCTACCCGCTCGACCTCTATGAGAAGGTAAAGAAGGCCAAGACTATCGAGGGCACCAGGTTTATCCACATCCATACACCCTGCCCACCGGGCTGGATCTTCCCTTTCAGCGACACCATCAAGTTCGGCGAGATGGCAGTGGAGACGGGCCTGGTCGTCCTTTACGAGATCGAGGACGGCATCTTCAGGCTGACCTCCGCCAGCGAATCTATAGCCCGCAAGGGAGGCAACCTGCAGCCGGTGCGTGAATATTTCACCTCGCAGGGCAGGTTCAAAACTATCACCGAGGAGCAGATCGACGAACTGCAGGAATGGGTGAACGCCCGCTGGAAGCAATGCCTGCACCGGGCCACCAACCTTTAAGATGGATTTAGGTATAGCGGGGAAGACGGCCATTGTAGCGGCGGCCAGCAGGGGCATCGGCAAAGCCGTGGCAATCGGGCTGGCCAAAGAGGGTGTCAACATGGCGATCTGCGCCCGCAACGAAGGCGAGTTATTAAAAACCGCCCATGAGATAGAATCGTCCTGTTCAGTGAAAGTTCTCCCCATCGTAGCCGATTTGACCAAAGCAGGTGACGTTAAATCCCTTGTGCAAGAAACTGTCGGCAGATTCGGATGGGTCGACATCCTGGTAACCAACGCCGGCGGTCCGCCCACCGGTCCATCCCTCAGTTTCAGCGACCAGGATTGGGAAGATGCCATGGCATTAACCCTCCTCAGTGCCGTAAGGCTCTGCCGCGAGGTCATTCCCATTATGAAAGGGCGGGGTTGGGGCAGGATAGTCAACCTGGTATCTATGGCTGCCAAGCAGCCACTCGAGGGTATGATTTTGTCCAATTCCATCAGGGCCGCCGTTATCGGCCTGGCCAAAACACTCTCCATAGAAGTTGCCGCAGATAATATCACCATAAACAGCATCTGCCCGGGCTGGATCCTTACCGACCGGCTTGTTTCCATCGTGAAGAAAAGGGCCGAAAGCCAGAACAGATCATATGAAAGCACTCTTGCCGACGTAGCGTCCAGCATTCCCATCAAGCACTGCGGTACACCTGAAGATGTCGCCAACCTGGCCGTATTCCTCGCCTCCGAGAAAGCCAGCTACATTACGGGTACCACCATCCAGGTTGACGGCGGGTTGATTAAAGGCCTCCTGTAATCCGCCCTGACACTTCTTGACAGCCTGCATTTTTCTTGTTAGACTGCATGCAAAAATATTGCATGCAAAATATTCCCGTAAATTTAAATGTTGAGGTGATAAATGGTTGATGCAGCCTATGAGAAATTAGCAGGAGCGCTCAATGCGCGTTCCACGGCCTTCCCCGCGGTAAAATGCGACGAATTCTATGACCTGGTAAGCTTCCTTTTCACTCCCGAGGAGGCGGCCATCGCCGTCGCCATGCCGCTGGGCAATGCGACTATAGGGGAGATAGCCAATAATCTCCCGAATAAAGACCTCAAGAAGCTGGCAGGCCAGCTTGAAACGATGGCCGACAAGGGGCTTATACATATACGGGAACGGGACGGGAAAAAACTGTATGAAGCGCTGCCCTTCGTGCCGGGAATCACCGAGTTCCAGCTCATGCGGGGCATTGTAGACGAGCGCCACAAGAAAATAGCCGTGCTGCTGCGCGATTACGCGAAAGCTATGATTAAGTCTTTTATGTCGGCCGATCCGCCCAAACTTGAATCGTCGGCGCCAGGAAAGAAAGTGGCCGTCGGCAAGGAGATCGAGCACAAGTCGACCATAGTGCCTTTTGAAGAACTGAAAGGCCTGATCATGAAGACCGACTATATATCGGTAGGGACATGTATTTGCAGGCACCAGGCGGCCCTGCTGGGCAAACCATCGGACAAGCCGGTAAACAATTGCATGATTCTCGGTGAGTCCGCGCAGTTCGCCGCCGAGAGGGGCTTTACAACACGCATGACCAAAGAAGAGGCTATCAAAAGGATCGAGGAAGCGGAGGATGCAGGACTGATCCACACATTTGCCAACAGCCCTGACCTCTTTACCAACCTGCTTTGCAACTGCTACAAGGACCGATGCATGATTGTACGCGGCATCAGCAAATCGCCCGTTCCCAGTATGGCCGTCAACGCAAGGTGGGTAGTCAAAATCAAAGAAGATGAGTGCACGGCCTGCGAGGCCTGCATACCGAGATGCCAGATGGATGCACTGAAAATGGTGGATGGCAAGCTGGTGAGGGAGGAGATGCGCTGCATCGGTTGCGGCATCTGCATGTGGGTCTGCCCGACCGACGCCCTCGTGCTGGAGCCAAGGCCTGCCGGCAAAATCCCGCTGCGCAGCTGATCATTCAACTGAGAAATAAAGAGGTGAGAAATGGTTGAAGCTATTTACGACAAACTGGCCGCTGCTCTGAACGCACGTGGAACGGGCGTACCCTCAATTGTATGCAAGGAATTCTATGACCTGGCCGAGTTCCTCTTTACCCCCGCGGAGGCCGCCATAGCCTGCGCCATGCCAATTGAATACGCGACAGCGGAGGAGATAGCCGCAAACCTCGGCACAAAGGACATAAAGAAAGTGGCGGCGCAGCTTGAGACGATGGGTGATAAAGGGCTGATTCATATCAAAGACGCGGGTGGAAAAAAACTTTATGAGGGGCTGCCACTCGTACCCGGGCTGTTCGAGTTCCAGCTCATGAAGGGGATCGTTGACGAGCGCAGCAAGAAATGGGCCGTCCTTTTAAACGATTACTCAAAAGCGGTTAAGCGGGAATTCATGTCCGGTAAGCCGCCGAAAATCGAGAAATCACTTCCCGGCAGAAAAGTGCCGATTGATAAGGAGATAAGACAACTTACCTCCCCAATCCCGTACAGGGAAATGAAGCAACTGATTTTAGATACCGAGCATATCGCGGCGGGAACCTGCGTCTGCAGGCACCAGGGTAATCTGCTGGGAAAAACAAGCAATGAACCGATGGGAAATTGTATGGTCTTCGGTGAGTCGGCGCTATTCTCCATCGAACGCGGCTTTACTAAAAAGCTTTCCAAAGATGAGGCATTGAAGGTACTTGAGGAGGCTGAAGAGGCCGGACTTGTTCACAATTATGTCAACAACCCGGGGCAATTCACCAACCTGTTGTGCAACTGCTGCGGGTGCCATTGCTTTATCCTGAGGGGAGCCAAGAATTCGCCCGCCCCCAGCCAGATGGTCAACGCCAGGTATTTAATTCACATCAACCAGGATGATTGTACGGCCTGTGAAGCCTGCCTCGACCGCTGCTGGGTGAAGGCACTTAAAATGGAGAACGGCAAACTGGTGCGTGACGAGCAGCGCTGTATCGGCTGCGGCCTCTGCATGTGGGTTTGCCCAACCGATGCGCTATACCTTGAGCCCCGGGAAGCCGGTAAAATACCGCTCCTGAAGTGCTGAGTTAATCCGGCTTTTCCTGACCCTTCTCCCTTTTGGCGGCGCGGTCGCGCGCCCAGCGGTGTATCTCATCCAGCGCGGGAGGGGCCACGCTGAAGACATCGATATCCGAGGGAAACTGCACCAGGTGGCCTTCCCGTATAAACAGCAGCGCCACATCTCCATCCTTTAATGCCTCGTCAATGGCCTTGCTGATATACTGGTACCTTTTTCGGGTAGCCTCAGTGTAAAATTCGTAAATCCGGCTGGCTACCTTATCGTTGAGCAGGCCCATCACCAGGCAGCGCTCCCAGTCCATGACCTCGGTGAGCATATCCTGGTCCTCGACGCAGTGCAGCCTGGCTTCACCTTTACACCGGCCGCAGGCAAGTTCGTAGCTTTTCAAGTTGAGCGTCTCCAGTATCTTGAGGCCTTCATCGCCCCCGGCACTCACAGTTTCATGAAAGATAACCGTTACTCTGCCCAACCGGCTCTCCAGTTTGGCGATATTCTCCGCCACCTGCTGCCAGTATTTCTCAAAAAGCTCAAGGTAATCCGACGGCGCGTCCTTTCCGGCATATACCAGGGGAACCTGTAGCACTTTCCGGTTTTGCTTGAAGCTGTTGACTTCCGGTTTTTCTATCTTGCCTAATTCCTGTGACATAGCTGCAACTCTCTCACCTTCAATCAGAAATACAAGGATATTGTAAATTTATACCGCGCCGCTGGCAAATAGAATCCGCCCTACCAATCGCAGGCAATTTATAATACAATAGGTAACGGTTTTTACCTGCTCGCGAAATTTATCACAATGCTGATAACCCCGGAGGCTGAAAATGGATTTTGAACTTGGAGCCAAGGCTGAAAAATTAAGGGCGGAAGTCAGAAAATTCGCCCTTGCGGAGGTAGCCGGCAAGCCCTACCGTACTGCCATGCTGGAAGAGGAGAGTGCCGATGAGGACTGGGAGTTCTCGCTGAGTATATCCAAAAAGCTGGCGGACAAAGGCTGGCTGTGCATGGGCTGGCCGGAGCAGTACGGCGGCAGCAATGCGTCATACTGGGAACAATTCGCCTACCTGGAGGAAGCGGGCTATCACGAGATACCCGGCACCGGCATGGGCATCTCGGGCACCGGTATCAACGGGCCCAGCCTGATGCTTTTCGGCAACGAGGAGCAGAAAAAGAAATATCTGCCGCTCATCGCCTCCGGCGACCCTGACGGCATCTGGTGTACGGCGTATAGTGAACCTGATTCAGGCTCGGACTATAACAAGATCAAGACCACCGCTATCCGCTCGGGAGACGAATACGTAATAAACGGCCAGAAAGTGTGGACAAGCTGCGCCCACCGCGCACGCTGGTGCTGGCTGGCCTGCAAAACCGATCCGTCCATCAGCAAAATACACAAGAGCATGAGCATCATCATCGTTGATATGAAGAGCCCCGGCATAACGACGAGGCCCCTGGTCAACCTGGCGGGCGTACACAGCTTCAACGAACTTTTCTTCGACAATGTCAGGGTTCCCGCTTCCAACCTGGTGGGCGAGGAGAACAAGGGCTTTTATATGCTCATCCCGGCCCTGGCCATCGAACGGCTGTCCATGGCCCCGCATATTCTGGGAAACGGCAGGCGCCTGATCGATATGCTCGTGCGCTATGCCAGGGAAACATATGACAAAGGCCAGCCATTGAGCGCAAACCAGATCGTACGCAACAAGCTTGCCGAAAGGGCCATAGAACTGGAGACGCTGCGCACCTTCGGACTCGAGATTATGTGGAAGATGAGCACCGGCAAGATGCCCGGTTACGAGGCTGCCAGAAACAAGCTTTACAGTAACTTAGTCACCGAGAACCTGGCCAAGACAGGACTCGAGATAATCGGGGCCTACTCGCAGGTCAGCCCTGATTCAAAGTGGGCGAAGCTGAAGGGTCGGCTGCAGAACCTCTACCTGCTCAATGCAGGCTGGTTCAGCGCAGCCGGCACCATAGAGATACAGAAGAACGTTATCGGCCAGTTCAAGCTCGGCCTGCCCAGGCCATACTAACAACCATACGGTTCAGAAATCAAAATAGAGAGGGCTCCTTCAGATGAAGGAGCCCTTACTCTTTAATACTTATATAGAATCACCAGCCGCCGCCGGCGCCGCCGCCGCCCGAACCGCCACCACCGAATCCGCCAAAACCACCTCCACCACCTCCGCCACCTCCGCCACCCCCAAAACCACCAGGGCCCCAGAACCCACCTCCCGTCTTGTGCCAGTCGGTAGCTTTGCCCGATTCCTGCAGCTTCTGATAATTCCTGGACAAGATGAAATCCATCAGCAGTCCCAATCCAGCCAATATCAGCGGCGCCGCAATAAGTGCTGCAATGCCGCCGATGACCAATCCCAGGATTATTCCAGCTACAGCACCCCATATGCCACCCATCCAGATGCTTTTGCTGCGGGCCATGAAGCCGGACAGGTAAACAGTTATAATCGTCAGGAAAAATAATACGCCTGTCCAATCACCCAGGGCGGATTTCACAGGGTTTTCCTCCAGCGGGGCGGGCGGAGTGCCATCCCTGATATATTTCTCTATCGAGGCCACCCCTGCCGTTATCCCTCCCTCATAATCGTTATTTTTAAACTTGGGTATCACATCATTGTCACGGATCCTGCCGGCACGCCCGTCGGTTATAACCGGTTCCAAGCCCATACCCTACCTCGATCCTCATTTTGCGTTCATCCAGGGCGACCAGGAAGAGCACACCATTGTCCTTGCCCTTTTTACCTATCTTCCATTTCTCGAAAAGCCTGACGGCGTAATCGTCAATGTCGTCGCCTTCCAGGCTTTTCACCGTAACTACGGCCACTTCGGCAGTCGTATCCTTTTCCAGCTGCGTAAGCGTGGCGTCAAGCTGTGTTTTAACCGCCGGTGACAGCAGCCCGGCGTAATCGTTTACAAAACCCTGGTATTCCGGGAAATTCGGCCCCTGCTGCCAGTGCGGCTGCCAGCTGGCATCACAATGACAGCCAGGCAGGCCGCCAGTACCAGAAGAGGCCATAAGCGCTTCACTAAAACTCCACTTTGGGCGGCAACATCAGCGCCGGTTACAGATTGGAAGTATTGCTTCTGTGTGAAACCGAACATACCGGCCAGCATATTGGTGGGGAAGGTTTTTATCTGTGTATTATATTCCTGTACCAGATCATTAAAGCGCCGGCGCTCGACACTGATGCGGTTTTCCGTTCCGGCCAGCTCATCCATAAGGTTTATTACCGTCTGGCTGGATTTGAGGTCAGGGTAATTCTCCATGACGGCTATCAGGCGTCCCAGGGAAGTTTCCACTTCACCTGCTGCCGCAGCCTTGGCATCCACAGTCTGTGCAGCGCCGTACTTGGTCCTGGCATCCGCGATGGCCTGGAATACCGTCTGCTCCTGCTTCATCATGCCCTTGACCGCATTAACCAGGTTGGGGATCAGGTCGAAGCGCCTCTGGTACTGAGTTTCCACCTGTGCCCACTGGGCATCTATGGCCTGAGATTTGGTTACCAGCCCGTTATATATGCCCATCAGGGAGACCACGATAATAATAGCCACGACGACAACGGCGCCTACCGCCGCCAGCACGCATCCCCAGGTAGATTTCATTTAGTTATCCTCCTTGCAAATATATCCCGGCGTTAGCATGCAATTCTACACCAGCGGCATAGCGGCGACAAATCTGTTACATTGCTTGTAAACATAGCTGGTAGAGCCTATAATTACCTGCATCAAGCGAGAGGGGGTGGCAACATATGTCCGGTAATAAAGCCCTGGCGGCTCCCTGCGGCCTTTATTGCGGTGTTTGCGGCATATTCATAGCTACACGCGACAATAACGAGAAATTCAAGGAGAAGCTTGCGCCCGTTTACGGCTCCAAACCAGAGGACCTGGTGTGCGATGGGTGCCTGTCTGAACGTGTTTTCGGATACTGCCAGGTATGCCCCATCAAGTCCTGCTGCCGGGACAAGAAAATTGAGGGCTGCCACCAGTGCAGCGATTTCCCCTGCAAATTCATCGATAATTTCCCCGTACCGGTGGGCAAGAAGGTCATCCTACGCTCAATCCCACGCTGGAAAGAGGTTAGCACCGAAAAATGGATGTCTGAAGAGGAGAAGCGCTATGTCTGCCCTCATTGCGGCTTCCCCCAGTTCCGGGGCGCCAAGAAATGCCGCCAGTGCAAAGAGGCTATAGATCTCGACTGAATTATTTATTTTGAAATTTTAAATTGGATAAAATACGTCTGATCCTGGCTATTACGCTATGCGCTTTGATCACTTCTGCATGCAATACTGCTGCGCAGGATACCGCTGCAAAGGTTGATCAGAGGTCATACGTTACCATTGGCGCCCTGCTGGGGTTAAGCGGGGATGCTGCGGCGTACGGGGTTTCACAGAAAAAGGGCATCGAGTTAGCGGTCAGGGAGGTAAATGACAGCAATTACCTGGCTGGCAACAGGGAGTTACGGTTAGTGGTAATAGACGGAGGGTCCTCAGGCGACTCCGCAGCCGCAGCAATTTCCACATTGATCAGCGATAACAAGGTGGCAGCAATCATCGGGCCGACACTATCGTCGCAGGCTTTTAAGGCTGACCCCGAGGCACAGAAAAACAGCATACCTGTCATGGCGGTGAGCAATACTGTGCCGGGAATCACCGCGATGGGGGACTATATCTTCCGCTGCAGCCTGCCTGAATCAACGGTCATAGGCGGCACCATCAAGGCGGCAGCCAGCCAGCTCCGCATCGTTAAGGTTGCTTATCTTTGGGGGAGTGATGACGACTACACCCGGGCCGGATACCAGGCTTTCCGCGACGCCGTAGAAAAGAACGGCCTGCAGGTACTTGCTGATGAAACCTTTGCGCGCGGTGACACGGATTTCAAAACACAGCTTGAGAAAATCATCGCGCGTGAACCGGACGCGATATTGGTGTCAGCGCTGGCCAGAGAAGCCTCACCGATCATCAAGCAGTCTCGTGCGCTCGGCTACACCGGACTGATCATCGGGGGCAACGGCTTTAACTCGCCCGATCTTATCACGCAGGCGGGTAGCGATGCTGAAGGTGTAATGGCCGGCACTGCCTGGAATATCGGCAATACCAACCCCAGGAACCTGGCCTTCATCTCGGCTTTCCAGAAGGCCTATGGGGTTCAACCGGATCAATTTGCCGCCCAGGCTTATACAGGTACCTGGCTTATCGCAAATGCCGTGCGGACAGGCCGAAGCGGCGAACCCGGCGCTATCCGCAACGCATTGGCGGAAATCGCTAACTTCACCACACCCCTCGGCTCTTTTAGCTTCGACGGTTCGCGTGAACCGGTCCATCCATCGATAGTTCAGATTATCAGGAACGGCAAGTTTACGGTCTTCAATCCATGAAGCAGCAGCCGTGAGGTTTAGCGCCGCTCACTTTTGCACCCATACAGGGCTTGACCATGCCAGGTTGCCATCCTCCTGAACCACTTTCATGAAATAAAACGAGTCCTGGCCAAACTCATCGTCGCTGAATTGATTTTCCATAGCCGGCATACCTTTGCCCTCGAAATTAAACACCTCGTATCCCTTTGATTTCGAGTATTTCCAGATCTCAATTTTCTGAACCGGGGCAGTCCCCTTTACCATGTAATAAATGATGGGCGGGTTGCCGTTGTCAGCCTTTATTTCCGAACCCATGAGCGAACCGTTAACCTTAAAGTCGATGATGATGCGTGCGCCGGTAGTGCCGTAGGTATGACGCTGCCACATGGCATCATAGAGACCGGCGCGTGTCAAATCCGTTGCGATGACGGCCTGCAGTCCGTTGGGATAGTCCTGTGTCATGCCCGTTCCGAATGATTTGCTGCCCCTGGCCCAGTGGTTGTCTCCTCCTGCTATGATCCCCAGCTTATAGCCCTTTGCCAGAGCTTCCCGTACATATGAGCCGTCCCCTTTGTGCGCCCTGTTGCTGGTCGCTCCCATAAGGTAAATGAAGAACGGCGTGACGTCATGGTGAATGGGAGAAGGGCCCTCGAAGAAATCGCTGCTGCCATGCTTGGAGTAGATCTCGACCAGGCGTGCTTCCTCCCAATCCGGCGGGCCCCAGTTGTAGGGACTGTTGGAATACATAAAGCGCCAGGCAGTATGATGCGGAATCACCAGGTAGCGCTTGCCCGCCAGGGAGGTACGGAGCGCATCCGGGCTTTTAACCTTATCGTAAGAGAAAAGGACGGGCGTCTCGCCCTCTGCAAAATATATATTGCGGTGTCCCTGAGGCAGATTGGTCCACTCGTATCCGTGAAAAGTGACAAATTTCCCGGTATCATTGTATTTTTCTGTCAGATCACTCAGATAGCTTAGCTCATCTGGATCAGGCGGTAGACCCCAGTATTCAAACAGGTCATGGATACTGATTGCGGCGAAATCGAAGCCATCAACATTTTTGTTCCTCTGGAAAACCCATTCCGGCACCCGGTTGGCGTCTTTTCCCATGGTATCATGCTGATGCAGGTCACCCCAGTAAATATGTGCGCCCGCTGTTTCCCCGACCATAATAGGGTTGCTGCTGTAGGTTTTGCCCGTTACCTCATCACGCAGGCTCAAATTATATGTCCCGGGTTTGGTAACACGTGCCGTAAGCTTGGCCGCGCCCTTATCCGCCGCATGGAAGGTATATGTGCTTGAGCCGAATTCTATTCCATCTTGCGGGGGTATGCTAACCGTACCGGTATATTTCATCGATAGAAAACCGTCATTGTCTTCCGCCCTGACCACAAAAGTGAATTCCTTATTCAGGCCGGGCGTACTGGGAGAGATCACTTTCAGCGAAGCTGCCGGGCCTCCCCCGACCTCCAGCGTGGCATATGAGGGGACAACGCGGTATTCCCCTCTCCCCGAATCGTCGGCATAGACGACCAGGTCGGCATCCGCCTCGCCGGCAGGCATCATCCAGCCCGGCCCGCCACCTGACCTGTCTCCGAGGATCAATTCAACGGCCTCACCCGGTCTCAGGTTGCCTTCGGCCAGCTTGAGATGTACCTCGTGCCGGCGTGCAGCGTTCAGCTGGTAATAGATGGGAGAGCTTGGATCACTGCGGTATGGACCGCAGGCAGTCACGAACGCATTGAGCAGGAAATCCCTGGTATTGGGAGCATCCGGCTTGCTCAGGGAAATCTTGATCCCGGCAGGCGCCGTAACGCTGACAAATCCCTGCCCGGCAGGATCATTTATCTGAAGGGTACTGTTGAACATATCCTGGTATGTACAGTCATAAAACCTGGGTGCCCCACCTACTGGGATTATTTTGCCGAGACGTAAGATAATGCCGCCGCCCTGGCTTATCCCTTTCTCTCCGGCGCGGAACGTTAGTCTGGGTGTTACGTATGTATTGCGTTCCGCTATGACGGTATCGAGGGATGTAATCCCGCCCGTCGAACCTTCCACGATTTTGCCATCAGGGTAAACGTCCGGGTTTTGATTGATCCAGCGGAAGCTTTCTGACAGCTTTAGACATCCCAATATGGCGAGCGACAGAAACATGATGCTGAATATAGATAAGACCGCAATGCGCCATTTGCTTCTCCGCCAGAGAAATAGTGTAAGGGCGGAGCCGGCATAAAGGACTACCTCTATTAAAACGGCCAGCACAAAAACGGCCCCCGGGTAAAACAACAGGTAAGTTAAGACTGCTAAGCCTATGAGCAGGGCAATCAATAAAATCTGCTTGATCATATTATTCTTTCACCTCAAATTGCCCGATGAGCGTTAAATTTTTAGATGACGTGCCCACCATTACTCTAAATACTCCGGGCTCAACTGCCAGTTGCATATTAAGGTCGTAATAGGCAAGCTCTTTAACCGGTAGAGCAAATTCTACCGCAGCGTTCTCGCCGGGTTGCAGCGATAAGCGCCGGAACCCTTTCAACTGCAGCACCGGGCGCGTCAGGCTGGAAACGACATCGTTGATATACAATTGTATAACTTCGTCGCCCTGCCGGCCGCCGGTATTTTTGACATCTGCCTTTATGACCACAGTGTCATTTTTGTTAACGCGGGAAGGCGAAATATGAAGGTTGCTCAAGGCAAAAGTGGTGTAACTCAGGCCGTATCCGAATTCATACCGGGGAGCCGCCTGGCAGTCGGTATAATCGCCCCAGAACTGCGATTTGCCCCCCGATGGCCGGATGCCGTAGTAAACAGGCACCTGGCCAACGCTCCTGGGGAAGGTCACCGGTAATTTGGCACCCGGGTTATAATCTCCAAAGAGCACGTCAGCCACGGCGTTCCCGCCTTCCTCGCCCGGCTTCCAGGCCATCAGAATGGCGGGTATTTTGTCAGCCATCCAACCCAATACCAGCGGCCTGCCATCCATGATCACTAGGACGATTGGCCTGCCTGTTTCATACACAGCCTTGATAAGTTGCTCCTGTGCCCCGGGCAAGCGCAGGTCAGCAGAATCGCGCATCTCTCCACAGGTGCAATCAGGCATCAATCCCGATTTACCGCCAACCGCTAAAATAACGAAGTCAGCCCGCCTGGCAATGCCCACAGCCCCAGCGATACCATCATCGGACCCATCGCAAACGCCGCAGCCTGCGGCGTATAGAACTCTTGCCCCTCCATGCAGACTATTTTTTATTCCTTCCAGCAGCGTCACCACCCTCACAGGAATGCTATCCGGTTGTACATCTTCCGCCGGCAGCCTGCAACCAAGGGAATCCGCTGTCATAGCGGTTATGCCTATATGCCCCGGGTACGTATAGTCCCCGAGCTGGTTCCTGGCACTATCGGCGTTGGGACCGATAACG
This sequence comes from uncultured Chloroflexia bacterium, assembly GCA_963752975.1. Classification (GTDB taxonomy): domain Bacteria; phylum Chloroflexota; class Dehalococcoidia; order GIF9; family UBA5629; genus CAIMUM01. Next base: position 140,504 of record CAVWAG010000010.1, on the reverse strand, counting down.
GCAATCGTCCCTGCTCCCTTATTCAGCGGCAACAGGTTATTCTCGTTCTTTAAAAGCACTATAGATTTGCGAGCCGCTTCCAACGCCAGGGCACGGTTATCAACGGTATCGAATATCTTCGTTACGTCGGGACTCTCAACATACGGTTTCTCGAAAAGCCCGAGCCTGAATTTCATCTTGAGCACCCTGGCGACAGCACGGTCTATTATGTCAACCGTGAATTTTCCGGCGGCAACTTTCTCTACAAGCCTTGCCGTATAGCAGTCGTTCTTGGGAAGTTCCATGTCTATCCCCGCAGACAGCGCCAGACGGGCAGCCTCTACCCGGTCTGATGCTATGCGGTGGAAAGTATGCAACATGAGCACCGCGTAGTAGTCAGACACCACCATTCCATCGAACCCCCACTCGTTACGCAGTATGGTTGTCAACATTTCCCGGGATGCCGCGCAGGGCATCCCGTCTATTTCCTGGTAGGCATTCATGACAGAGAACGCACCACCCTCCCTGACCGCCTTTTCAAAAGGATAAAGATACACTTCCCGCAGCATGCGCGGCGGGATATCGGAGGGCGCGTGGTTAAGGCCTGCCTCCGGCTTGCCGTACCCGGCGAAATGCTTTACGGTGGAGATAACCCCGTTACCGATATCATCGCCCTGCAATCCCCGGACGTAGGCCACACCCATTCTCGCTATGAGATAAGGATCTTCGCCGAAGGTTTCCTCCATCCTGCCCCATCTTGGGTCCCGGGCTACATCCAACACCGGGGAGAGTCCCTGGCGCACACCGACGGCCAGCATTTGACTCCTGGCCACCTCCATCATCTTCTGCACCAGACCGGGTTCCCAGGTGCTGGCCATACCGATTATCTGAGGAAACATGGTGGCCGCCCTGGCCATGAAGCCTGTCAGGCATTCCTCGTGAACTATGGCGGGAATGCCCAGCCTGGTATTTTCCACCAGGAACCTCTGCAGGTCATTGACAAAAACGGCTATCCGGCCGGGTTCCAGGCCAGTACCGACCCCGGCACGGCTGATCCCTCCCAACCCATTTTTAATCAGCTTTAAAGCTTTCTCCCTTGAAAACCTCCTGTCTTCCAGCACCTCCATTGCCCAGATCGAGCCGATCTGGGCAATCTTCTCCGGCAGCGTCATTTTGGCGAGCAGATCAGCTACCCTTTCGGGCACCTGTTTAGAACCGTCCCGGTAAATCTCCATATGACTATCTCCCCCCGGCCGTAAGCCAGCCATCAGGTCTATCCATTAATAAACGATGCGTCCATCTTGTAGAATCCCGTCAGAGCAGGGTAAAGCGTACGATAAATCCCGTAGAGGCGCCTGTACCTGTCAACTTCCGCTGAATTGGGCTTCGCAGTGTCTTTTACCCTGACGCATGTTGCGCACGCCGCTTGAACCGACTCATGTATTCCCGCACCGACTGCCGCCAGTAAGGCTGCACCGTACGCAGGGCCTTCGTCGCTGCCCGCCCTCGCCACTTCAATCTCAAATATATCGGCGGCCATCTGTTGCCAGAACGCGCTCCTGGCGCCTCCACCCGAAAGGAATATGCGGGACGCCTGCACTCCACTCTGCTCCCCTAATTCCAGGCAATCTTTGAGGCTCATAGTTATCCCTTCCATCACCGACCGTGCCATGTGTGCCCTGGTATGGCGCAGCGACAGTCCCAGGAAAGCACCCCTGGCATCGGCATCAGCATAGGGCGTCCTCTCCCCAGCCAGGTAGGGAAGGAACAACAATCCTTCCGCACCCACTGATATCTCCTGCGCCATGCCGCCAATTATTTCATAGGGATCGATACCCTTTTTCCCGGCATCCGCTTTGATATCCTGGCAAAGGTTATCGCGGAACCAGCGCAGTGAACCCCCGGCAGCCAGTGTAACTCCCATCATATGCCACTTGCCGGGAACAGCATGGCAGAATGAGTGCAGCCTGGCCAGAGGATCGTAAGCAGGTGTGTCGCAATGCCAGAAAACAACGCCGCTGGTTCCCAATACACAGGACGCAACGCCTGTATTTACTATGCCGTTCCCCACTGCCCCGGCCGCCTGGTCTCCCCCACCCCCCACGATAGGCGTACCAACATCGAGACCGGTCAGCCTTGCAGCGTCCGCACTAACACGGCTGCTGACTACAGTGGATTCAAAACAATCCGGCAGCCAGTTACCGGGGATTTCGAGCGCGTCAAGCATTTCAACGGACCATTTGCGTTCCCTGACATTGAAAAGCAATGTCCCCGAGGCGTCAGAAACCTCGGTAGCAAAGACACCGGCCAGCCTGTAGCGGATATAGTCCTTGGGCAACAGGATTTTACCCACTTTCGAGTATGTCCCCGGCTCGTTTTGGCGTAGCCATAGTATCTTGGGCGCGGTAAAGCCGGCCAACGCCCGGTTCGAGGTAAGCTCAACCAGCCTTTCCGCGCCGACCATAGCAGTGATCTGACGGCACTGATCAACGGTCCTCTGATCATTCCACAAGATGGCGGGCCGCAGAACCTCCCCCTTATCATCGAGGAAAACCGAGCCGTGCATCTGGCCGGAAAGCCCTATAGCAGCCACTTTCACCTCTTTCCCCACCGATACGCAGCCTTCTGCCAGGCAACTTTTCACGGCTGAAACCGTCGCATCCCACCAGGCTTCAGCATCCTGCTCGGCCCAGTTAGGCCTGGGTATAAGCAGCGGGTACTCCCCGTTGCCTGATGCAACAACTTCACCCTTTTCCGAGACAAGTAGGACTTTAACGCCTGTTGTCCCCAGGTCAATACCCAGAGTGTATTCCATTCAATTTATTCCAGCTTCAATCCTGCGCAGTTCAGCTTGCGATTAAATAACGTTCACGATAACAGGATTTACAATTATCGATAGGATAAATCGCCTCAACCAACATGTCAACCAGGCTGCCCTTAAGATGATAAATTACGGTTTACAGCGCCATTTACAGCAGGATACACTGCGACTGTGTTATAATTTTTCCGTCAGTTATGTTTAAGTTCAACTTGATGCCCCGGGATGACAAGTTCTTTGACCTTTTCGAGGTCAGCGCCAAGAACATGGTAAGGGCAGCCGAAAGCCTCAAAGATATGATCTACAGCTGGGAATGTTTTGATGAGAAATTGGAGGAAATGACCAAGATAGAACATCAGGGCGATACAATTACACACGAGATAATGTTCCAGTTGAACCGCTCTTTTATCACTCCTTTTGATCGCGAAGATATCGGTCTGCTGGCACATTCGCTGGACGATGTCACGGATCTCATTCAATCGTCGGCCGATACCATGGTGCTGTACAAAGTCAAAACTCCGGGGAAACGCGCCCGGGAACTGGCAGACATTCTTGTCCAGATCACCACAGAAGTTGAGAATGTGATGCCCAGCCTGCGCCGGCACAATTCGAACCTGGAGAAGATCTTGAATAGTTGCGTGGAGATAAACCGGCTGGAGAACCTGGCGGATACCATCTACCGCACCGCCCTGACGGAACTTTTTGAGGACGATTCGGACATTGCCGATATCATTAAATGGCGCGAGATTTATGAGCACATGGAGAGTGCGACAGATATGTGTGAGGACGTGGCCAACGTCCTCGAAAGCGTCGCTCTCAAGCACGCGTAGACGCTAAATATTGGCGGGCAGGGTATTCACCACCTTCCAGAGCGGGCACTCAACGACGTTATCATCGGTTAGGCAAGGATTCATGGGCGGATCCCATCGTTTTTCGCATTTCCAGCCTGTTCCCCTGCTTTGCATCGAAACTATACTTTACCTCGTCCATCATCTTCTTCATTATGTATATTCCCAGTCCACCTATTTTCCTGTTCTCCAGGTCGGCATCAACGTCCGGCTGCGGAACTGATCCCGGATCGAAGGGTTTTCCACGGTCCTTGATACTGATAACTATATCTTTGCCCTGGATATCACATGATATCTCGAAAAATCCCCCTCTTCCTCCATAGGCATGCTTTATAACATTGGTGCTTGCTTCATCCACCGCCGTCTCCAGGGGAAAGGAGTATTTTCCAAGCCCGCGGCGTTCCAGCCAACTGATGACAAATTCTATGATGCGGGGGATATCGTCAAGAATGGCAGTTTCTAACGTCAATATCTGGTTAGCCATGTTTTTCCCTTTTAGTATGCAAACTCTCAACTGTCCCGCTGAGATCAGGCTACATCTGCTATCGCAGGTGAAACCACGATCTCGCTGCCGTGGATTTTCTTCTCCAGGTTGGCTTTCATGGAATTAATCACTTGCTGGACTTCGGCCATCTTCTTCTCCCCGTCGAATTCCAGGAATATCTCCACATACACATTGGCGCCTGACCTTCGTGACCTGATGCCATGGATGGCCTCATATTCTTCAAAATAGCCGGCTAATTCACGCAGTATGATTAATTGCAGCGATTCTTCCAGCGCACGGTCCAATAAGTCGTACACGGACATTGCACTGATATTGTAGATGGACTGTACAATGAAGAGGCCGATTAATACCGAGCCCGCCGGGTCAACGTATGAGACCCAGGGCTGATCACTGAATATAGCGCTCAGTCCCAGCGAAGCTATGACCAGGATTGAAGCTATGGTTTTGAAGCGGTACATCCGCCACAGTGATTCCAGCACGGGTGAGTATTCCTCACTGGCGAGGTGATGGTCATGCCTCCACAGCCAGGCGCTGGTCAACAATGCGACTGCCGAAAAAACTATGGCAAGGTCGAGGCCGCCCGTATGCAGTTCAACGGGATGCTGAAACCTTTCAACCGTATGACCTATGACAATAATCAATGATATGACCAGCACCACGGCCACGATCAAACCTGAAAAGCTCTCCAGCTTACCGTAACCATAGTTATAACCCTCAGTCCGGCCGCGGTTGACTTTCCTTATGCTCAGGTAGGATAAGAAAACAGCCGTCACCAATCCGATATTCTTGAGTATCTCAGATTCCAGTGTCAGGGAGTTAGCGATAACAGCAGCGATTACACCGGTGATAAGCCCGAATATACCCAGTTGAAGCCCCAGCATTATGGAATGCTCTTTATCCTTAGCATGGTTGAGGGGTTTTGCTCGTGTATTTTTCGACATGATATTATTCTCGCACAACCGCTTTCCGCCGGTCATGCGGACACGCATATTTTGGCATGATTCGGTTATTTATTCAAAAGAAATTAATTAAACGATGTAAGCGTATTCCCAAAATGGTAGCGGGGGGCTATAATGGGAATCAGATATATTGAGAAGCGCCTCGAATTAATATAATATGCTACTGAAATTGGGTTGGCGATACTATTTAACTGATAATATCACTGCTGCTATTGCTGTCACTTGCTTTTCTTATTTCCTGCACCGTAGCTGAAACTCCCCTACCGGCCAGTACTGCGAAAGAAAATATTACAACCCCGGTCAATCCAGCTTCCCTGGTACCTCTCAATATCAAATCCTTCCAGGCCCAAACCAAGACCATAAAAGCCGGTGAAACTACAATACTTGCATGGGACACGACCGGCGCTTCCTCATTATCAATCGAACCGGTTATCGGTCATATTTCCGGGAATACCGGCAGTATCTCCATTGCACCTAAGGAAACTACTTTATATACATTAAAAGTGTCCGACGGCCAGTTTGAGATTTCTACCAAATTCCTGGTAATAGTAAAAACGCAAGATGGATCAATAATCTGGCCCAATAGCGGCTCAGATAATGCGACTACTGAACAGCTATACGAAGGCTGGACATATTATCCAAATAAATACGTGGAATGGAAGATCACCGACCACTATCAATACCCATCCGCCGACACCAGTAACTGCTGGCACCTTGGATACATTACCAACAACCACCCCGAATGGATGATGACTGATGTAACAGTCGGCGCGACCGAAGTTCCACCACAGGTTATCCCCAACTTTACAATCGGATCGACGATGAATAACTTAGCCCCTAGCAACAGAGTGGTCCTGGACTTCATATTACCTGGTGAGAAAAGAGGCTACACAACCACTATGGATTGCCTGCAACCACCTGAACTTAAATGGAAATGGAAAGCATATAAGTAGGTTGCCCTTAAATAATACGTTTTCATATGGATGAATAGTAACGGATGGCACAAATGAACAGCGCATGGATTAAAGCCTCCTGTGCAATTATTTTAATATGTATTGGTGCGGTTTCCCTATCTTGCTTCATCTTCGACCGCCCGATCGACCACTATAATAAAGGCAACGAATATTACAGCCAGAAGCAATGGGATAAGGCTGTCGATGAATATACAAGGGCAATCAGTTTGGACTCAAGCCAGCCTTTCTTCTATATCAACCGGGCGTTGTCCTATAACGAGATAGGTGAATATGATCGTGCTATTGCGGACTGCGGCAAAGCTATAGATAAAAAACCAAATATCGCGTTAGCATACACCACACGCGCCTCCGCATATAATGAAAAAGGCCTTTACCTCCTGGCACTGGCTGACTCGGAAAAGGCCATTGAATTAAATCCAAAGCTTGCCCTGGGCTACATTAATAAGGGCTGGGCACTCTACGGCCTCGGCGAGTACAGGGAATCGGTAATCGCATGCACCGACGGTATTAAGGTGGAACCGGATAGTGCCATGGCCTATATATTCAGGGCTATGGACTATAACGAGACGGGCGAGTATGAAGAAGCAATGGCTGATTGCAATAAAGCTATTGAACTTGATCCAACACTGCCGCTGGCATATGTTAACCGTGCCTGGGTATATAACCAGACCGGCGGATATGAATTGGCTATAGAGGATTGCACAAAGGCCATAAGCCTGGATCCCAGGATTGCTACAGCTTACGTGAACCGTGCCTGGGCACAGACAGCCAGGGGTAATTACGACCTTGCCATCGCAGATTGCGATACCGCAATTAAGCTTAATCCCAACTTGCCTTTCGGTTATACTCAGCGGGCCTGGGCTTATTTTGAGAAATACCCTTATGACCTATCAAAGGATTGGTGGAACATGGGGATGGATGACTGCAACAAAGCCATCGAATTAAACCCCAAATCAGCTTTAGCTTATAACACGCGATCACGTGGATACATCCTGAAAGAAGAATACCGCCTGGCCATCGCCGATTCCACAAAGGCTATTGACCTGAGTCCCGAGTTGGCTGACGCCTACGTCACGCGCGCCTGGGCCTTTAACAATCTTCAGCAATTCGACCTGGCCGTTGCTGACTGTGATACAGCCATATCTTTGAATCCGAAGCTTTCATCGGCCTGGGCCAACCGTGCCTGGGCTTATAACGGCAAGGGAATATATGATAAGGCATTATCCGATATCAACGAAGCAATACGGTTGCAGTATGATTTTGCCTGGGCTTATTTTACCCGAGCGCTAATCGAGAAGAATATGGGTGATAACGATAAGGCGAAATCTGACATAGAGCTTTGCCTTCAATATACAACTGACCCCAAGCTTATCGAGGCCGCAAGGGCACTCGCCGGCACTCTTTAGCTGCCCTTTGAATTGCGGGACGAATCTTCACCTGTGCCGGTAAGAAAATTACTCGTAATTTTGACTGGCGGGATATCAAGGTCTTATGATAGGAATATGAATAGCCCTAAAGCACTATTAATCAACCTCATTTTATGCTTCAGCCTGTTATTTTCTATCAACTGTACCGCTGCACCTGATAAAACGGATATAATCCCTGCTGCCACCCAACCCATCCAATCACCACATGTCAGGAAACTGGCTACTCCCGCATATGCAGGGGGCGGCGGGGTAATTTTCATTCTCGATCAAATCAATGATAACATCCCACAGGACGCGTTGAGCAAGGTCATCACGCTGTTCGCAGAAAACGATGCTACCCTCAATGTGGCATTGAGGCCACCAATTGATGGAAATACACCGGATACAAGTGCCAAAGAGTTGACATATTTCTCAGATGCGGGAATCGTTGACCCGAGTATTGATGGCTACTCGATTGACTGGCTCAAATTACAGGCCTCCACTGCAAGCCCTGAATACCCGATGCTGACAAACAGCCTCATCAAAACGCGCGACCAGGTTAAATACGTATTCGGCTCTCCGGCATTTGCCTGTATACTGCCGTCCGGGGCTTTTAACGAACCTAACTACCATGCGTTGCAGGAGAGCGGATTTAAGGTCGTTTGCACTACGGATTCCTACACTCTCCATCCGTCAATTAAACCTGTTTCATGGTCGGGTGAGGTAAGCGCCGATGGCCTCTACCGGTTGCCAATAGCCGGGACTATCGTTTTTAGTCCGGTCCCTGAACCATTCAGCGGATTAATGTCTGATGTCAAGAAAAGCATTAATGAACTCGGAATAGCCGCCATAGAAATACAACTCACTTCAATATTAGACGGTAATAAGGTTGATAGTACAAAACTGGCGCAATTGAAGAACCTGATTAAATCTTGCAGCCAGTTGGGCGATATAACCACGCTCGAGAATTGGTACTACTATATTACCGGCTGTCCTCCCGATGCCACGGGAGTCAAGCGACCATTACCCCCGTACAATGGAGGCCCTGTCATCATTTTCAGGCTGGATGACATATCGAAAGGGAACCACGAAGAAGTGGTGCAGGAGATAATCAAGCTTTTCCAGAGAAACGGTGTGCCTCTGGACTGCGGTGTGGTTTCAAATGTTAACGGCACCGATTCATATGAGATACCCTGGCTAAAACAATACGTTGACGAGAATGCGGTGGGCATCAGTGTTCACGGTTATGACTGGACTTTTTATCAACTGGATATTACTAAAAAATACCTTGATCGTCTTGCGGATAACCCGTGTATAGACGTGAATGCTGCTAAGGCTGAGCAGGAGAAAGCCAAGGTATCGTATGAGGAACTTAAATTAAAACTGGCACAGGCGCGCTGCAAATACTTGAAATACTTCGGAGTCTATCCCGTATCTTTTACCGTCCCCACTGATTTTTACGATGAACTTGGATATAAAGCGGTACAGGATGCCGGGTATAAAGTCTTTTCGGTTAATACATCGGTTGAACCATGCCCATCGACTGTACCGGTTGATTACAACTGCCATATCGACCTGGCTAATGGTATGTACAGGATCCCAACAGGATCCGATATGTGCAACTGGTACAACTGCAAATGGGGCGATGTAATTAACATCGACAAACCGATGAAGCAAAAAGACTATTGCATTTATGTAGGCGCCTATGGTGAATCACAGGAATATAACGACTATGCAATAACTATCTGCAACCTTATGACTGGTTTGGGAGTCGTAGCGTTAGGGCTTCATCCCGATTGCTTCACCAATGCAGAGGGAAAGCCTGACACGGCCAAACTTGAAAAACTGGATACCATAGTAAAATGGTTTAAATCCTTCGCAACGATAATGACTTTTGAACAATGGTACCGTTACAGGATCGGCGACAAGTAGCCTACGCCGTTCTAAGGGTGCTATCAGCTCCGGCTTTTATACCAGTTTATGTATTTTCGTAAACCTGTTATTAATTCGGTTTCCGGCTTGTATCCAAGTAACTCTTCAGCCTTCGTCGTATCCGCTATGCGGTTAAAAACCTCGATCTCCAGCGACCTGCGTCGATCATAATTTACATAGGATGTTTTGATCCGGCCTTTGAGGTCCAGGGCGGTCAACACCATATCAGCCAGTGTATTAATAGATACGGCTTTTCCTGTTCCGAAGTTCAAAACCTGGTTGACGCCTCCATCCAAAATACCGGCAAGCAGCGACATATAAACGCTGTCGTCCACGTAAGTGAAATCGCGGGTCTGGTTCCCGTCACCGTAAATATAGAGTTCCTGGCCTGCCAGCGCCCTGTTTACAAAGCGGGAAAGAACAAACCGGTCATCCTGCCGCGGCCCATACGAATTAAAAAAGCGCAGGGCGGTATACTCAAGTCCAAATTTCTGATAATACGCCTTGCAGAAGTGCTCTCCGATCAACTTGGTAAGAGCATAGGTTGACCTGGGATTAAAAGGTCCTTCCTCAATCATGGGTTTCAATGAATCCCCGTAAACCTCGGAGGACGATGTAAAGATAAACCGTTTAACCTTGTTATTAGCAGCAAGTGCGATAACGTTAGAGGTCCCAACCACCTCCACGTTCAGGAGGTTAACCGGTTCATCCTGCGTTTCCTCCACACCGACGAGAGCCGCGAGGTGAAAAACCATATCCTGCCCCTTAAATAGCGGGGTTATAGCCGGAACGTCCATTACATCCAGTTCATAAACTTCCAGGTTATTATTTCCGGCTAAATGTTTAATCTTATTACCGCAAAGCATCGTATCGATGACTAAAACCCGGGCGCCAAGATCAAGCAGTTTTTCCACCAGATGTGAACCGATAAAACCGGCGCCACCGGTGACCAGTACTTTCAGACCCCTGTATCTCTCTAATCTTTCCAGGATATTCATATTATTAATCCAGAATGGTAATACTTAGGGCATAAGGCAATCAAAGGTGAAATCATCAGTTTCCCGGTTGCCCGGCCGTTTTCTGCCGGCATTTCCAGCATTGAACCGGCGGAACCCTGCTTTTGCAAATAAGTGGTGTCCCCAATCCTGGCAACCCTTTCTCTTTTCAGGTATGTGCCACCCGCAAGCAATATATCGATGAAAGCTTTGATCATGGTAAAATCCAGGAACTGCTTATAACCTATTATAAAAAGGGGTGAATAAATAGCCAGCTTTAAATCATCTTCAGCAACCAGTATGGCAAGTATAGATACCAGTAATTGCAGCGCACAAAACAGGCCGAAAGCAAGGACGAGCGTCATCCACTCACCATCAATAAGCATAATAATCGATGTCACAATGACAACGAGACTGGCAAATGGCACGAGCGTCATGGATATCAGCATATAGGGAAAGGTCAACTTGCTCATTATTCCAAACCTGGGATTGAAAAAGGCATCCCTGTGTTTCCAGAAATTCTGGAAATCACCGCGAAACCAGCTCAGCCTCTGTCTGTAGATATCGTATAAGGTTTCCGGGGCCTCGGTATAGCAAACAGCTTCGTTGCTGCCATGCAGTATCTGGTGTGACTTAAGCAATTTAATTGTTATATCGAAATCTTCAAGCAGATAATCCGGGTCATAATTTCCCGCTTCCCGTAAAGCAGTCTTGCGGAATGCGCTGAAAGCGCCCGATGCTACCGTTAATGAACCGAAATTCTCAAAAGCCCTCCGCACGATTTGTATCTGAACGATGTATTCCAGGGCCTGCAGCTTGGTTAATAGCTTGGTCCGGTTGAATACCTTGAGGTTGCCGGCCACACCCGCAACTCCCGGATCTTCAAAACCCCTGACAATCTCAGTTAAAGCCGCCCTTGCCAGCATGCTATCGGCATCTACCGTTATAATTATCTCACCTGTAGAAACCGCGATGCCTGTGTTTAACGCTGCAAATTTGCCGCCATTCGGCCGCCTGACTACTTTGACACCACGGCTCGCATACTCAGAAGCTACTCCATACGTATTATCTTTTGAGCCATCATCTACCACGATGATTTCTTTATCAGGATATTCAGCTTCGATCAGGGTTTCGATTGTCCGTGGCTACTACCTTTTCTTCGTTAAAAGCCGGCACAATAATGCTGATCCTGGGTTTATAGTCGCTCGGTGTAAATATCTCCTTCCGCTCCTTGAGCTTATGAAAAATAGCCAGCGGAACGGTCAGGAAATTTATGAGCATGGTAAAAATCAATGAAACAAGCAGAACATGAATTAAAAGTGAAACCTCTAAATTCCATAAAGTAACTATAAAAATTATGAACACTACAAAAAAGATGAAGAGAAGGGAAGTCATATTCTGCCAGGGACTCGGTTTAGATTCCCTAACCTGTTTGCCTTTTATCAACCTCGACAGGAAATGAAAGACGATGATTGCAGCCAGCGCGGCCAAACCTATCCATATCGATTCTACAGGCATGAAATAAAATATACCCAGTAGCAAAATCAGAAAACAGCGAAGCAATAACAAAAATTGCGATGTTCTTCACTTTAGACCTGCCGGGATATCTCTGCTGCAATTTGCGTTAAAAAGGGTGTAAACAGCTGAACTCACATTAATTTCCCTAAATCCTGTTGTTCAAATATATCTATTTTTTGCTGCATGGCAAATTGCTTGGCCTGGTCGCTGATTTGAGGCAATCCTAAGAATACTTTATTGCGTATGCCTGCATCGAAAGCGGCAGCATCGAACTTCGATATCTCATCCAGGCCAACCGGCTGGCCTGTAGTGCTGCTGGCAATACCGATGGCTATGGCCGGCACCACAATTTTGTCGTCCTTTCTGGCAAATATATCAAATACGTGCTCTACACCCGATTTGCCCAGTATGAGTGCCCTTTCGTAAACTTCATATCCACGGTTACGAAGGAATTTCACGACCGTTACCCTGGCGCTCGAAGATGGAGATGACGGCTGATTATCAATAGCCTCAACCCTGCTTTGCATGCCAATCCTGGAGCGGTCCATATGGGTTAAATCCGCAACTACTGCGGCTAAAGTTTTGGCTTCATAAGCCCGGATCATCTGCCTCCCCGCAAAATTCATTGCTTCAGGTCCGAGTTTGGGAATGGCAATTACTACCTTGTAATTGATGCCGATATCATAGGCACGCGTATCAAACCTGAATAATGATTCCAGACCAACCTCCGGTTCACCTGTAGCGGCAACCAGGATTCCAATGCCAAGATAAACCTTGGTAATTATGTCGTCCCTGATAGCCAGTACATCCACCGTATGCACCGCACCTGACCGTCCGGTTAACTGGGCCAATTCATGCACCTGGTAGCCCTGGTTCTTTAAAAAATCCACTAACTGTGTTTTAGGTTTCATCTGGAACTCAAGCCACCCTTTTTTATCCGGGCTGAACTGGTAGGAAAATGTTTCGACCTCCTTAATTCTTCAGCATTCCATACTTTTCGTGTTTTCATGTTGCGCCACTTCACCACTGGTGTTGTGAATACCTCGTTGCAATCCTGGCACCTGTAGTGTATACCTACGTTGCGGTAATCAGTACCGATTAATCGTAAATCCTTGCGGCACTTGGGGCATACATAGCGGCTTTCCTGCTTGAAGTCCTTGTCCATTCCCACATAACCGCAGGAAAAATGTTCCACCAACTGCCCTTTTATGATATTGGCCGAGTCGCAGCGAGGGCAACGCTCGGTGGGCACCAGTTGAAATAAACCATCGGGATCGATATAAAATTTTTCAAAAGGCTGTTTTATGAGTATGCCATTGTTAGCCAGCGTTTCAAGAATATTAATGGAGTCCTGGTCGGACGCGTCTATAAGACTGCTGACTGCGGGATACGCATAGCCTGTCTTATAACTGAAATCTACAACCGGATTGATATCAGGTAATTTGCCGCTGACCAGCGCATCCACAAGTTTGACCACGCGCGGATCGCTCAAAATTGCAGCTCCATCCTCGTCATCGTTCGGTGACGATTGTATGCGGGCCGGCACGGCTGCCTGCTGCGGAAAGGGGGAGGAGCCACCGGCCCTCTTACTTTATTCTGAAGATCTCTTTCCAAAGGCGGCACAATAGTTGGGGCAGCTTCTTGCTTTAGCGAAGTTGCTTGCTTCGGTATTATGACTTCCGGCTGAGGCGGAGCCTGCTGTGCCGTATCCATCGAAATATGAGGCCCCCTGGGCCGGACAAACACCGCGGGCGCCTGGTCGTATGTCTGTTGCACCGGGGTCACGGGCGGTTGCGAGTATACCTCCTTTACAGCGGGTACCTCGGATGTATTTGGGACACCAGGCTTAACCTGATCGGTTGTCCTGCGGTTATAGAATTGCTGAACCGGTTCGGCCTGGGACATCCGGCCTGCTGGCTGAGCAGGAGCCGCCGGTGGAGGAAAAGCAGCAGCTTGCTGTACAACGGGAGCTTGTTCAACGGGTTTTACCGCCTCAACCGGCGGCGATGCCGTCCCCGACCCCGGCCTAGGTAGTACAAACGTTTGTACCGCTGGTTGTCCCTGGGCAACGCGCTCCTGTGGCTGTACTGCCGGTTGAACCGTTGGCTTAGCCTCTGCTTTATCCGATCCCGGCCTCCGCAGCATCGCCTTGATACGTGCGAGCAGTTCACGGGGACTGACAGGCTTGCGCAAATACAGGTCAAAGCCCAGTTCCTCTACCCTGGCCCAGGCGTCCGAATCCGGGATATTGCCCAGCAGTACGATTAAAACTCCCTGTTGCTGTCTTACCTTGAGGCAAGCCTCATAGCCACTTACATCGGACAGTTCGTCGTCAATTACAACTACTTGATATTTGTTCTTATCGAGCATAACAAGCCCTTCAAGACAACCCGACGTACCAGCCGCATCAAGTCCACTTTGCTGCATAATCTCGAGGTTTTTTTCTTTTAGAACAGGGTCACTTGAAAGAAAGAGAATTTCACTCATTTTCAGTCCCTCACAATAAAAACCGGCATTATTCTATTCAATAACTTAGATATACCAGGGTTAATACTCAGCATATTTATATCCATCATCTTCCTTCAACAATATTTTAGGGTTAGCAGGGTCATCCTCCAATTTTTCCCGGAGACGGCGTATATATTCCTGCAGATGTGCAGTGCTATCAACATATTCCGGACCCCATACTCGTGTAAGTATATTATTAGCCGAGATAACCTGCCCTGAGGCTGAAGCCAAATACTTCAAAAGGGTCAATTCGGTCCCCGTTAATTTCACCGCATTGCCGTCTTTATAGACCACGTCTTTGCTGAAATCGATAACCAGGCGATTGGCTGTGGTTTTCTTCCTGGCAGCAAGCAAACCAGGCTGACCGGCGTAATCCTGCTTTTTCACCGCCGGAGGTGTTTTTTGCCGGTGATGCAACACTGCCTTGATACGCGCCAATAGTTCCTTATGGCTGAATGGTTTGACTATGTAATCATCTGCGCCCATCTCCAAACCCCTGACCTTGTCCATCTCCTCACCACGCACAGTCAATATGACCACAGGGACATCAGTGTAATCGCGTATCTCCTTGAGAACCCGCATGCCGTCCATATCTGGAAGGCCTAAGTCGAGCAACACCAAATCGGGCTTTTCCGATTTCATCAAGGCAAGGCCTTCAGACCCCTTGACAGCCTGGACTATGTTAGCTTCAGGCCAGTGTATTTCAAATATCAGGCACGTGATTTCACGGATGTCTGCATTATCTTCAATAAGCAGTATCTTCACAGGTTCCGGCATAAAATTGTGTTTTCCAATTATTTTTCACTCAGAGGCAGCGAAAATGAGAAGGTGCTGCCGCTGCCGACATCGCTTTGTACCCAAATAGCACCGCCGTGTAATTCAACGATCTGCTTGCTGATCGCCAAACCAAGACCCAGGCCGGGAATACCTGATCTGTCAGTGGACGGATGATAATAAGGGACAAATAGTTTCTTTTTTTCTTCATTGGGGATACCCGGTCCGCTATCCTGCACATTGACAACCAGCCTCTTCTCATCTTTATGGGCTTTTAAAAATATTTGCCCGCCTTCAGGCGTGAACTTTATTGCGTTGGATAACAGATTCAGCAATACCTGCTCTATCCTCTGATCATCCGCATGTATCTTAATATATGGAGTTACATCCAGATTCAAGGTCTGTTTTTTTTGTTTAACCAGGGATAAAACCTGGTCGGCCACCTCTGCCGCCAACCGGGAGAAGTCGAACTCTTTTTTACTTATCCCGAAAGTTTCTTCCTTATTTTTAGAAAGGTTAATGAGCTCGCTCAAACGGTTTTGCAAGCTGGTAGCACTTCGCGATATATTTTGCGCTATCTTCAATAACGTCGCTTCCTGTTTTTTCTCCAGTTCTTCTACCAGCAGTCCCGTAGATGCAATGATCGCTGTCAGAGGTGTTTTCAACTCATGGCTCAGCGCGCTTAAAAACAGATGAGTATGCGTAATTTCGTCCTGCTGCTTGGCGACCTCAGCTTCCTCATGATCAAGACAGGCCCGAATGCACACATCGGAAACACATGAAGACACCGCAGACATCAGCTTGATTTCATTTAATGAAAAAAGGTTGGACTTTAGCGAAAGTCCCCCGATCAATCCCACTAATTTACTGCTCGAAATCACGGGGGCCGCAATGAGTGAGAGAAAACCGGCTTTAGCTGCCGCATCCCAATTGTAATTTGGGTCGTTGCTCACATCATTGCAGTATATCGTTTTCCTATCCAATGCAACTCTGCCGATAGTGTCCATGCCAATCTGAACAGATTCCAACTCCTTTAGCAAGGACTCAGTCAATCCATGCTGTACAACCAGTACCAGGGAATTTGTGGACGCATTAAATTTCTGTATCCAGCAGGCATCCAGATCAATAGCGTTGCCCATTTCCCACAGGACACTATCAAGAATCTCCTTATCAGCAAGCGCACTGGAAACCACATCCGAGATATCCGAAAGCAAATATAGATATTTGTTTTTTTGATGCCCGGCCTGTTGCATACTCATTCAGCTTCAATTATACCCAATGTTTTAAATATGTCAATTATGGTAACTCACTATTTGGCAGTTATCCGGCTCGTCAACGCTCTTATTGACATGCGCTTAAATCAGGCTAGGCCGTCTTTTGACACAGCATTACTCCACGGCTAAACTATGCTTGATGAACAGAACGGTGAATAAAGAGACTTAGGGAGAGTGCCGAAATGCCGCGTGCCGAATTGACGGTGAACGATCTGCGTAACCTGGAAAGCAGGATAACAGACAAATCAGCCGAAATAGGGATAGTTGGCCTTGGTTACGTCGGGTTGCCCCTGGCATTGGCCTTTGCCGAGGCTGGATTCAACGTAACCGGCATTGATTCCGATAAGGGACGTGTGGATAAAATTACGCGCGGTGTCTCGTATCTACTTGATATCGAATCTGCACGTTTAAAAAAGGCCGTTGCCAGCGGGCGACTGAAAGCGTCAACCAACCAATCAGCGCTACGCAGGGTAGATACGATCATTATCTGTGTTCCGACACCGCTCACCAAAACCAAGGAACCGGATTTAACATATATCGTGAGCGCCACCAATGATATCGCACGTTACCTGCGCCTGGGCCACCTGGTAATACTGGAAAGCACTACCTATCCGGGAACCACGCGTGAAATCGTTCTTCCGTTGCTGGAATCAACCGGTCTCAGGGTCGGGATCGATTACTTCCTGACCTTTTCGCCGGAGCGCATCGACCCCGGCAGCAGAAAATTCACAATAAGGAATACACCCAAGGTAGTCGGTGGCATGGAGCCTAAATCCACCAAACTTGCGGCACTGCTCTACGCACATGTTTCAGATAAAGTGCTGGAGGTTTCTACACCCGAGGTAGCTGAAATGGACAAGGTCTTCGAAAACGTTTTCCGCAGCGTCAACATAGCCCTGGTAAACGAATTAGCCAAACTGTGTGAAAAGATGAATATAAACGTGTGGGAAGTCATCAAGTGCGCTTCAAGCAAACCGTTCGGTTATATGCCTTTTTATCCCGGACCGGGGGTGGGCGGCCATTGCATTCCCTTAGACCCTTACTACCTTGCCAGCAAAGCCAGGGAATATTTATTTCACACGAGGTTCATCGAACTTGCCGCGGAAATTAATGAGACTATGCCCGAATATATAGTCGAGCGTATCGTTGATACCCTTAATACTCGCAGCAAGAGTGTGAAAGGTTCCAGGATCCTTGTACTGGGCGTTGCCTATAAAAAAGACATCGAAGACCTCAGGGAATCGCCGGCTTTGCATGTCATTGAGTTGCTGCTTGAGAAAAAAGCCAAGGTGGATTACCACGATCCATACATACTCGAAGTTAAGGAGGGAAACCTGAAACTACGCTCGATTAAGCTTGATAAAACTATCTTGAGCAACTATGACTGCACAGTGATAGTCACTGACCACAGTAACTACGACTTAAAAAGTATTGTTAAAGATTCAAAGCTGGTTTTTGATACCCGCGGCTGTACGGTGGGCATAAAGGCGGATAATATTATCCGCCTGGGCGAATAGCATCTTATAAATATGGAGCTATTAAATATTTCCGCGGGATTTGATTTCAATTGAATATAAGGGATTTCTCGAACTTGCCGTCGCAAACCAGGCTTCTGACCTGCATCTAATGGCTTCATCGTTACCCACACTGCGCATCCATGGAAATTTGGTGCCAATTGAGGGTATAAATCCACTCACTCACCGGGATGTAGAGGAGATTTTTGAGGAGATTGCGCCAATTGAAAAAAGGCGTGAATTCGCCCTGCACCACGAGTTAGATATCGATTACAGTATACCGGGCCTGACCCGCTGCAGGATCAGCGTCATGCAGCAGAGATCAACGCTCAGCATTTCTATCAGGGTAATACCTTTCAATATCCCCAGCCTGGAGGAATTGTGCTTACCCCCCATACTCAGCAAACTGGCTATAAAACCGATGGGGTTGGTCCTTATTACCGGCCCCACCGGAAGCGGTAAGTCAAGCACAATAGCGGCGATGGTCAATTATCTCAACGAAAACCAGGAACGTACGATCATAACCATCGAAGACCCTGTTGAATATATTTACACCAATAAAAACTGCCTTATCGCACAGAGAAACCTCGGTACAGATACAGAATCTTTCGATACTGCCCTGATACATGCTTTGCGCCACGATCCCGACGTAATAGTGGTGGGGGAAATGCGCGAGGTGATGACCATGACTACGGCTTTGAGGGCCGCTGAGACCGGGCATTTAGTCATGGGCACCTTGCATACTGCCGACGCCATACAGACGGTGAACCGCATTATAGACATGTTTCCCGCCAGTCAACATGAACAGGTGCGCTCCGAACTTGCCCAGATTTTAGTGGGAGTTGTCTGCCAGACACTGATCCCGCGTTCTGGCGGTAAGGGACGGGTGCCTGCCTGCGAGATACTTTTGGCCAACAATGCGGTACGCAACACCATTCGGGAAGGACGGGTTCACCAGCTCTACAGCATAATGCAACTTTCGAGCAACGAGGGCATGCAGACACTTAACCAGGCACTGGCCGACCTGATTGCCAGTGGAACTATTACCGAGGAGCAGGCTTTCGAAAGATCAAGCATGCTGGAAGAACTTAAAGGCCTAAGCCATCCCTACAAGCAAAGCCGGGGTAACGGGCAGTAGGGCATAGCCATACAAGTGTCATTTATTCATATCACGTGACCCGGCAATTTGACGATCCGTAATAAATTCGACAAGGCCGGGAAATAAACGTTTCATATCATAGGTAAACCTTGTGCCGGAACCGGGCAGAATGAGGAAAACGCCCTTCCCCATTCCATCCAGTACAGCTTTTGCCACCTGCTCGGCTGTCATTATCTTCGCCGTTGCCGATATAGCCTTCGTTTCCTCCGGCTTTATTTTGTCCGCCCTTTCGAGCATGGGAGTATCCACGTCAGGCGGGCAAAGCACTGATACGCTGACACCAAACCGCTTCAACTCGCTCCTCAAAGCTTCAGAGAACCCGATCACGGCAAACTTGGAGGCGCTGTAAGCTGTCATACCAAAGACACCTATATAGCCAGCCACTGAAGAAACGTTGATGATATAACCGTGGCTTTGTTTCAAACACGGTAACAGGTCTGAGACGGTATTCCAGGTCCCGTAAAGGTTCACCCTCATTATCTCATCGTATTTTTCAAATGGGATATCCTCGAATTTCTGGGGGAAGGAGGTGCCCGCGCTGTTGATTAAAATATCAGGCGGACCGAATTCCTTCACTGCGTTTGCCAGGGAGCCCGCGACCAGGTCTTTATCGGATACATCCAGTTGAACAGCGGAAAAACGCTGCTTTTCGGATATCCGTTTTTTTTCGATCTGCTTTACAGCAGTTTCAAGTAGGCCCGAACGCCTGGCCATTATCAGTACATTGGCGCCCTTTGCAGCCAGCATCTGCGCACAGGCCAACCCGATACCGCTGGAACCGCCCGTGATATAGGCCGTTCTGCCCTCGAAATCTTTAATCTTCATCTTTATCACCTGCCCTTGAAGTAAATCGGCAATCCCGCATCAAGCAGGATTGCCGATATTATTATCTCAGCCTCGCAAGGAATCCTCAGCCAAGGTCTACCAGGTTCTTCATACCGGAGCGCAGGCGGGATAGCTGTATGAAGTGCGTGGGGTTGATGAAAAGCTCGGTCAGGTTGGCGATGTCGTCAATAGTCGCGCCTTTCTTCAGCAGATAAAGCAGGTATTGGAATGAGTCCTTGCCACCGTAGCCCACATGCTGTGCGCCGAGAAATTTCCTGGTTTTCGCGTCATAGATAATCTTCTGGTACCCGGAGAGGTCCGTCCACTGGTGAGCGAATTCCATCGTCCCTTCGCATAGCGGCAGCGGCAGCCAGTTTTTATATCCCTGTATCGGCATCCGCACCACGAATACCTGCCCGACCTTCTCCTTAGCTTCCTTCTCGGTCATGCCTACCCAGGTAGTCTCGTAAAAAGTATGCACCGTATCAGCGAAAAGTTCCGTTTCAAATTCAGCCGGGTCCCCGAGGATATTCTTGGAAGCCAGCATGCCGCCCTGCCTGGCCTTCCACATCTCCATTACACCACCGGTTATATCGCCGCTGGCATAGATGCCAGGCACGCTGGTCGCCATATGCCTGTCAATTATTATCTCTTTCTTGGGACCGGTCTTGACGCCCAGCGGCGTTACAAGCTCCGACCTCGGTGTGCAGCCGGTTCCCAGGTAAACCAGGTCAGCCTTTATGACCTTTTCCTTTCCATCCTTGCCTTTAACCGTGACCGATTTCACAGCGCCATTGCCGTTGATTGAGATCAGTGTGGTCTCATCCATTACCGGCAAACCCCTGATTTGCATCATGCGCAGCGTGTAATCCCGCACGTCATCGTCGATGGGGAACTGGCTGAGCGCGGGCGCCATCTCAACCACGGTGGTATTACAGCCGACGGCATTGAAAAAGCAGGCCCAGGGCAAGCCGCTCTTGGATGCGCCCACCACCACCACATCCTTCGGCTCATAATCCAATTCGAGGAAGTTGGCGTAGGTGTAAACGCCCTTGAGGTCCTTTCCCGGCACGTTGGGCACGGACGGACCGGCGCCGGCGGCCACGATGATATTTTTCGTCCTGAACTCGCCTTTGCCCTCGACTTTGACCGTATGGGGATCTATGATGGAAGCGCGCTGGTTAATCAGGAACTGCAGCTTGAGCTGTTCTTTGCTCTGGTAGAACATGAAATCGAAGACATACTCACGTCCAACCAAATAGTCACGCAAGATGGGCAATATCTCCACCTTGCCGTTCTTGCGGGGGAATTTAGGCCAGTATTCCTTCTTGTCCCAGATGCGCGCCTTGTCCAGTTCAACCGCAATCTCGTAGAGGTAATGGTGCAGGACGCAGGCGTTCTTGCAGCATTTGCC
The DNA here is from genome assembly GCA_963752975.1 of uncultured Chloroflexia bacterium. GTDB lineage: Bacteria > Chloroflexota > Dehalococcoidia > GIF9 > UBA5629 > CAIMUM01. Next base: position 119,102 of record CAVWAG010000010.1, on the reverse strand, counting down.
GCCCAGGTGGTTGTCCATCTCGATGGTAAGCTGGTTGCCGCCCATGGCACGGAAATACGAGGACCCGAACCTGCCCGAAGCGCCGCCGCCGATAAAAATGGCATCCCATTCCCTGGTAGCCGCATCGTAATTGTCGTAAGGCCTTCTATCGTCATAAAAAGTAGTCATTTTCTTACTCCTGTAGCTAAATCGATTGCCGGTCAGTCCTTCAAGACATGTGTAACGGTGCGGATGCAGTCCAGCTTGTTGCAGGTCGTCTCCATTTTTTCACCGTCGCGGAAGGCCAGGCCAAAATTATCTTTGTTCAGCTTGACCTTGCAGACAAAGCATTTGAGCTTCCCCGCCACCAGGTTATCCCAGATACCCAGGTATTGCAGGTGGTCCTTGATCTCTGTTTGATATGATTGTAAACGCATTTTATGCCTCCCGTTTAATATGCAATATCGCTCGTCCCTACTTTACAAAGAACCTCGGCCTGATCCTCGTCCAGAAAGACGGGCAAGCCATAACTTTAGGATTCTTTCCCACTATTTTCTCGGCCATCTTCATGGCGTCAGCAAAATCCCTGACCGGTGTACAACCCACATCGCGCACGGCGCCCGGCCCGCCGGTCCCGCTAACCTGTACCTTGGCCAGCGGGTTATCCATGCCCGGCACCCCGGCCATAATGATTTTATTAGTATGGTTGAGAGCATACTCGCTCTCATACATCAGCCAGAAACCGTGCACCGGAGCATAGGCATAGGCATGCCTGTATTTAAAGATCAAGATCCTCGCGGTACATGAACTCCTCTTCATAAGTTGAGAGCTCCTGCATGCTGAAACAGTTGCGGTAAAGGTCGAGTATCTCAGCATAAGACGGATGGGACCTGTCATCAATAGTGCCGTCGCAATGCGCCAGGGCAATCACCACGCCACCCTCCCGCACCAGCGGCTTGTTGACCCACATGCGCACCGGGGCACAGGCGGCGGCCAGCGCGATAAGCGGGTTGCTCGTCTCACCGTAAAGTGAATAGCGCGGCACACCGTAAATCAGCACGTCTGCCTGGGGCACTTCCATGTGATAGATGCTTTCCGCAAATTTCCAGGTGGGCTCATTTATCTCGGGGGAATAGCCCGCGAATATCCCGGCAGGCGCTCCGCCCGCGCTCGGGACAACGTCGACATAGAACACCCGCTTGCCGGTAAATTTTTCAATCTGGGCCATGACCGCCTCCTTGTGAGCGCGGTACATCATGGTATGCTGGTTACCATGGCAGGAGTCAGGATGCCCGACCACCGGGAAACCATGAGTTGATGTCATGCTGCGCGTGCTGGGGAATCCGATGATTACTCCTGTGCCCGTCATGCCTCCCCAGTTGGAGACCACCACGGTACCGGTATAGATGAACAAATCGGAATCCACCAGCGCCTTGTTGTATTCAACGTAATCGCCCAGTTCGGACGTGCCCATATAGACCAGGTTTTCAGGGTCGTGGCAATCGTGATTGATTATACGTGAGGCGCTGCCGGCCGGAGCGAAGCGGTCATAGATTGCAGGGCTCAGATAGGCCCGCAACTGAATAGGTGTGAATTTACAATGATTGCCGCTGGCACACATCAGGTAGATATTCTCTTCCTTAACTCCGGCCTTCAACAATTCGTCGAGGATAATGGGGATAATCAGTTGGCGGGGTTTGCCCGGGCGGGAGGGATCATCGAACCCTATGGTTACCCTGCCTTTGCGCGCCTTCTTCGCCAATTCCGACAATGGCGGTGATCCGATTGGATTATTGATAGCCTCCCTGATAGCCTTTTCGGGATCCTGCAGGATAGCAGGGTTGGGGATTTCACCCATTACAGTATCCCCGGGCACCTCTATGTCAATTTTCTTATCCCAGTAATCAGCCTGTATTGTTTTTTGTTTCACCGTCGTCCTCCTATTAGTTTAAATACAGGATATATGAGCGCAAACAAGATGAAAATACGGCACCATATTAACATAGCGGACAATTCCAGGCCACGAATTCTAATCAGTCGTCAACTATACAAATTATACAATTCTTGTATAATTTAATCAACTACCTGTAATTGATATAATTCGCTTTATAAGGAGAAGAAAATGTTGGCATCCTTCAAAAAGCTGGCCTTCCTTGTATTAACATTAATCTTAGTAATCCCGCTGTTCAGCGGATTAAACTGTGCACCTGCCGCAGCGGCAACGGTGCGTATTGGTTACCTGCTGGGAGACTTACACCATTTACCGTTTTTTGTTGCCCAGGACCGGGGCTTCTTCAAGGACGAAGGGGTCAATGTGCAGATAGTCGGTCCTTTTGATGCCGGGCCCGCCGAAATGGATGCCCTGGCGGCCAACCAGCTTGATATGGGCTATGTCGGCATAGCTCCGGCCGTGCTGGCCGCGGCGCGCAAGATAGATCTCTCCATCATCGCCGGAGTAAACCTTGAGGGCTCCGCGCTGGTAACCGAGAATGACATCAACAGTGTCGCCGATTTAAAGTTGAAGAAGGTGGCCACGCCGGCGCCGGGTTCGATACAGTACGTCATGCTTGGCATGCTGCTGTCGAAAAATTCCATGAGCTTCAGCGACCTGGAACTATTCCCGGGAACCATCAAGCCGCCCGACATGCCGCAATCCCTGCAAACCGGCCGCATCAGTGGCTACTTCGTGTGGGAACCGTTTGTGGCCAAATCCCTGGTTGGCGGTTACGGCAAGGCGCTGGTTGATTCGAAGGATATCTGGCCGGGGCACCCCTGTTGCGTCGTGGTTACCAGGAACGATTTCGCTCTCAATAACAACAGTGTTGTTGCCTCGGTGATAAGCGCCCACCGTAAGGCGGTGCAATTCATCGCCGACAACCCTGCAGAGGCTAAAGCCATAGCTCGAAAATGGACCAATTTGGATGCTGCCGTAATCGATAACGCGTTTACGCGGGTAAAGTACACTTACGCCCTGAGCAAGGACGATGTAAAGAGATTTGTAAGGGAGATAATAAGCCTCGGGGAAAGCGGTACGATAAAGCCTATCATAACATCAGGTGATGTCCCTGACCTCGATGCTTTCGCAGATAAGGTGGTAGACCTCCAATATATTCAGAGGTGAAGATACGCGTCCTTTACGCATAGTCTCAATCCTGCTCTTTCTGCTGGTCTGGGAAGCTGCCGCTTTATGGGCCAACCTGCCCCAGCTATTCCCCACACCGGTGGATGTACTCAAGGCCCTCTATTCTTTGCTGATAGCGCCCGGCCCTGCCGGACTGAGCTGGGCTGGTGAACTGTGGGGGAATACCATCATCAGCCTTTGGAGGGTATTGGTCGGTTTTGCCATAGCTGCCGTGTCAGGGATTCTGCTCGGTGTGGTCATCGGGTGGTGGCGCAATGTCAGGGATCTGCTGGAACCAGTTATCGAGATACTGCGCCCCATACCACCCCTGGCCTGGATACCTCTTGCCATGCTCTGGTTTGGCCTTGGCTTCAAGCCGGCTGTTTTCCTCATCTGGCTGGGCGCCTTTTTCCCGATACTGCTCAATACGGTGCTGGGGATGGAGAGCACGCCTAAAAAGCTGGTGGAGGTGGCAAAAACCCTGGGCGCCAGCTCCGGGCAGATACTTTTCAAAGTGGGGATACCTTCCGCGGCGCCGTCAATCATGGCCGGCCTGCGCATCGGCATCGGTATTGGCTGGATGTGCCTGGTGGCGGCGGAATTAACCGGCTCCAGTTCCGGTCTCGGTTATATGATCATGTACTATTACTCCACCATGGAAGCGGCCAAGACCGTAGCCGGCATGCTTATGATCGGTATAGTCGGCTTCCTCATGTTCACCGCCCTGAAAAAACTGGAAGATAAGCTGCTTTTCTGGAGGATGCAGGCATGAGCCAGGCCAGGCTTGTCATCGAAAACGTTTCTAAATCATTCCTGGAAAGAAAGGCCGGGAAAGTGACGCAAGCCCTGCGTGCATTCAACCTCGAAGTCGCTGCAGACGAGTTCGTCGCACTGGTTGGGCCGTCCGGCTGCGGTAAAACCACACTGCTCAAGATCGTTGCCGGGTTGGAATCAGCTACCAGGGGTTCCGTTTTTCTCGATAATAAACAGGTAAGCGGCCCCGGCCCGGAGCGCGGACTGGTCTTCCAGGACTTCGCCCTATTCCCCTGGCGGGATGTTACCGGCAACATTGTCTTCGGTCCCGAGGTACTCAAGGAGCCACTGCCGGAACGGCTGAAAACGGCTGAACATTATATCGGGCTGGTCGGTCTGGGCGGCAGCGAGCACAAATACCCTGCCGAGCTGTCCGGAGGCATGAAGCAACGCGTTGCTATTGCCCGGGCGCTGGCCAACGGGCCCGAGGTGCTTTTAATGGACGAGCCTTTCGGCTCGCTTGATGCGCAGACCCGCAACCTGATGCAAAACGAACTGCTGCGTATCTGGGGTGAGGACAGGAAGGCCATTATCTTCGTCACCCATAGCGTGGAGGAGGCGGTTTACCTGGCAGAAAGGGTTGTGGTCATGACAGCCGGCCCGGGCACGATTAAAAACATTTATCATGTCGGCCTCAGCTACCCGCGTTACAGGGCCGACCATGGCTTCATCTCATTGCGCGAGAAAATCACAGCCAGCATTGCCGAGGAAGTCAAAATCATATGAACCTGATACCGTCGCTAACGGCGAAAAAGGCGTCCATCCTGCGGAAATGGGCAGCCGCAGTATTTGATACTTACCCCGGCGATACCGCTGCATTTCTGCGAAGCGAGAAGGACAGGTTCGCCAACCCGGTGGGTTATGCCACTACAATCAGCCTTGAGAAAATCCTGGACGGGTTGCTGGCGGGGTCGGATATACATACCCTCTCAGCTTATATAGAGGACATCATCAAGATTAGGGCAGTGCAAGATTTCATCCCGTCACAGGCGGTCTCGTTCCCCCTGTCGCTGAAAAAGGTTATAATCGATGAAATCAAAATCGAACAGGTACCCGCCGGAGGCTGGATTGAATTCGAGTCGAAAATTGATGCGCTTTCACTGCTGGCCTTCGACCTATACTCGCGGAGCAGGGAGCAGATAAACAGTATCAAGCTGAATGAGCTTAAAGCCAGGTCAACTGCATTTGCGCGTTTATTTGATAACAGCAAAACCTGATATGAGAGCGATGAAAATAGGCTGTCCGCTGATCGCAGTTACGATCCTCGTCCTGCTGCCGTTGCTGACGCTGCTCGGTCCCGGCGCTGAATTTGTCTTCGCAGTCATCATACCCTGCCTGGCGCTTGCAGCCTTCTTTTCCGGTTTTATATACCGTATTGTACGCTGGGCCCAATCGCCCGTACCTTTCAGCATACCCACAGTGGCAGGGCAGGAGAAGTCCTTGCCCTGGATCAAGGATGATAAAATCGAAAGCCCGGTCAGCAACCTGGCTGTGGCCTGGCGCATGTTCCTGGAGATATTTTTCTTCCGCTCGCTTTTCCGCAACAGCCGCGCCGACATGGTGGCCGGGCAGAGGCTGGTCTACGGCGGCAGCCGCTGGCTCTGGCTGGGCGGCCTGGCCTTTCACTGGTCGCTCCTCATCATCATCTTCCGCCACCTGCGGTTTTTCACCGAACCCATCTTCCTGCCTGTTACCTGGCTGATGAACTTAGATAGCCTCTTCCAGTTTTCCCTCGCCACGCTGTTTCTCACCGATTTCATTATCCTTATCTCACTCACCTACCTCTTTTTCCGGCGCGTGGTATCGCCGCAGATTAAATACATCTCGCTGGCCTCCGACTATTTTGCGCTGCTACTGATATTAGGCGTGGTCATATCAGGAGTATTAATGCGCTCCATATTCAAGGTCGACGTGGATGCGGTGAAACGGCTGGCCATATCCATGATCACATTTAATCCGGCTGTCGACTCGAATATCGGGCTGGCCTTCTACATCCACCTCATGCTCGTCAGCACGCTAATAGCCTACTTCCCCTTTAGTAAAATGATGCATGCGCCGGGTATACTCTTCAGTCCCACCCGCAACATGAAAAACAACAGCCGTGCCGTGAGGCATATCAACCCCTGGAACCACCCCGTGCGTGTCCACACCTATGCTGAATATGAGGATGAATTCCGCAAGCCGATGATAGCAGCCGGGATACCGGTGGAGAAAAAGGAATAATGGCTGAGAAGAAACTCGCGCCGCAGGAGATGGCGCAGGTCAATTATCTTCCACCCGCCGGGGATTGGATGGACCCGGCCGTCGAGTTCAAGAGAGGCACGTACTGTTACGCTGCGCCACTCAAGAACCAGGAAGCGCTGCAGCTTCCCAACCCGCGGCAGTGGAACCCCCAGGACGAGGACTGGAATCTGCCGCTGGATTTCAAGCAACTTGTAATCAGCGGCATGCAGGAGCGGCTGGATAAATTCCGCTCGTGGAAGCTCTTCTTAGATATCTGCGTCCGCTGCGGCGCCTGCGCCGACAAGTGCCATTTCTTCATCGGATCGGGCGACCCCAAGAATATGCCCGTGCTGCGCGCCGAACTGCTGCGCTCAGTATACCGGAAATATTTCACCGCCGGAGGCAAAGCCCTGGGCAAGCTGGGCGGGGCGCGTGAACTGGACGGGAAGGTCATCAAGGAGTGGTACTACTACTTTTACCAGTGCTCCGAGTGCCGGCGCTGCTCGGTTTACTGTCCCTACGGCATCGATACCTGCGAGATAACCATGTTCGGTCGCGAACTGCTTAACCTGGTGGGCTGCTCGACGGAGTGGGTGGTCGGCCCGGCATCAAACTGTTTACGCACCGGCAACCACCTGGCTATACCCCCGCACGCTCTCAAGCAGAGCCTGGAATTTGCCGCCGATGAGATAGAGGGTATCACCGGAATAAAGATAGAGGTGCCCATCAATAAAAAGGGCGCCGAGATACTTTTTGTCACGCCTTCAGGTGACTTCTTCGCCCAGCCCGCCTGGTTCACGCTGCTGGGTTATATCATGCTCTTCCATGAGATAGGGTTAGACTATACCTTCAGCACTTACGCCTCGGAGGGCGGCAACTTCGGCCTCTTCCTGGGCGCTGACTACGCCAAGAGCCTTAATGCCAAGATATACGCCGAGGCCAGGCGGCTGGGGGTGAAATGGGTACTGGGCGGCGAGTGCGGCCACATGTGGCGGGTGCTGCACCAATACATGGACACCTTCAACGGCCCGGCTGACTTCCTGCAGCAACCGGTTTCCCCCATCACCGGAACCAAGTTTGAAAATGCTAGCTCCACTAAAATGGTACACATCTGCGAATTCACCGCCGACCTGATTTATCACCATAAGCTGAAACTCGACCCGTCACGCAACGATAGATGGAAGGTAACCTTTCACGACTCCTGCAACCCGGCGCGCTCGATGGGTCTTTTCGAGGAGCCGCGCTACATTATTAATAAAGCCTGCAATCATTTTTACGAAATGCCGGAGAATACCATCCGCGAGCGTACCTTCTGTTGTGGCAGCGGCGCCGGGCTGGGACCGGACGAAAACCTGGAGATGCGGCTGCGGGGAGGGCTGCCCCGTGCCAACGCCGTCAAATACGTGCGTGACAAGCACGGCGTGAACATGCTGGCCTGCATCTGCGCCATTGATAAAGCCTCCTTCCCCCCGCTGCTGGAATACTGGTGCCCGGGCGTAGAGACGGCCGGCGTGCACGAACTGCTGGGCAACGCGCTTATCATGCAAGGTGAGAAAACCAGGGAAACCGACCTGCGCGGTGACCCCTTAAATCCTGGGACTGAAGAGGTCAAGGCCGATGTTTGACAAAGGCAAGGTGCTGGGCGGATTGGCCATCTTTCTCTGCCTGGGGACATTCCCCCTCTGGTATATTGCCGCACAGGGCAAGGCAGCCTACCCGCCCGATCCTGTAATATACCCGGGCAGTGAACAGTGCGTAGAATCTACCGAGTATATGAGCAAATACCATATGCAGCTGCTTGAGAAATGGCGGGACCAGGCCGTGCGCCAGGGCGACCGCATATATATAGCTTCGGACAATAAAACCTATGATATCAGCCTGACCGGTACCTGCCTGAAATGCCATCCCAACAAGGCCGAGTTCTGCGACCGTTGTCATAACTATAACGATGTCTCACCGAACTGCTATAACTGCCACAACATCCCGCCTCAACCGGCAGAAGTATCGGGAGGGACTAAGTGACCGGGCATCTATCCCCAACCATGTCATTGCGAGGGTTAGCCGAAGCTGCGAGCCGAAGGCGTGGCAGGCAGCGACAAAACAATCCCAGGGCAGTACGCCACTATCAATAAGATTGCTTCACTTCGTTCGCAATGACGTTTTTGGCGTCATTGCGAGGATGAGCCGAAGCTGCGAGCCGAAGGCGTGGCAGGCAGCGACGAAGCAATCTGTTCCGGGAAGGCGCCCGGTATGAACATCGACCGCCGTACCTTCCTGAAACTCGCCTCACTCGGACTCCTTGCCATTGCCTCCAAACCCGTCATCGACCTGCTTACCCGCCCGGAAATCGCCCGTGCACTTGGACCCGGTAGCCAGGAGCGCGGCCGCCTGGCCATGGCCGTCGACCTGAAAGCCTGCACTGCCGAAGCAGGCTGCCGCGACTGCATACTGGCCTGTCACTCGGTGCACAACGTCCCTGAGATCGGAAACCGCAAGGAAGAGGTCAAATGGATCCGGGAGGCTACCTATCAACAGGCTTTTGGCGGGCAAGAAATGCAGTACGCGCCGCTCAAGGATGCATCCGTGCTGCTGCTCTGCAACCATTGCGACAACCCGCCCTGTGTGAGGGTCTGTCCCACGCAGGCCACCTGGCGGAGAGATGACGGCATAGTGATGATGGACTACCACCGCTGTATCGGTTGCCGTTATTGCATGGCGGCCTGCCCCTACGGCTCGCGCAGCTTCAACTGGCGCGACCCGCGGCCGTATATCAAGGACATTAATCTTAATTATCCCACCCGCACAAAAGGTGTAGTTGAGAAATGCAACTTCTGCGAGGAACGCCTGGCACTGGGACAACCACCGGCCTGCGTGGAGGCCTGCAAGCAGGGTGCGCTTACCTTTGGCGAACTTAAGCCCGGCGCCGCTATTCAGCGCGTACTATCACAGGGCTATTCCCTGACGCGCAAGTCCGAACTGGGCACACGCCCCCAGGTCTATTACATTGTGTAGGTATTTATGATAGAAGCGGTCTTTAAAGGCGGCAAGAAGTACTGGACCCTGGTGGGCGTTCTGTTCATTATCATTGGCGTGGGTTTCCTGGCCTACCTGCGCCAGCTTGACCTGGGATTAAGCGTCACCGGCCTTTCCCGCGATGTATCCTGGGGTCTTTACATCGCCAACTTCACCTTCTTCGTGGGCGTGGCCGCCTCGGCGGTCATGCTGGTCATCCCCTACTACCTGCACAACGAGAAAGCCTTCAGAAAGATCATCATACTGGGCGAATTCCTGGCGGTCGCTGCGGTGGTCGTCTGCATCACCTTCATCGTGGTTGACCTGGGCCAGCCGTCGCGCGTCTTCAACCTTTTCCTCTATCCCTCGCCCACTTCCATCCTATTTTGGGACACGGTGGTGCTGAGCGGCTACCTGCTGCTCAACATCATCATCGGCTGGGTCACGCTCGATGCCGACAGCAAGGAGTTGCCGCCGCCGTCCTGGATCAAGCCTGTTATCATCCTTTCCATTCCCTGGGCCATCAGCATCCACACGGTAACGGCTTTCATATATGCCGGCCTGGCGGCGCGTCCTTTCTGGATGACCGCACTGCTGGCGCCGCGCTTTCTGGCCTCGGCCTTCGCCTCTGGTCCCGCGCTGTTGATATTACTGGCTTTGCTGCTCAGGCGTTTTGCCGGCTTCGACCCCGGAAAGGAATCACTCGATAAGGTAGCAAAGATAGTTGCTTACAGCATCATCGCTACGGTCTTCTTCCTGGTTCTGGAGATCTTCACCGTTTTCTACAGCCAGGAACCGGAAGGCATGGCACACTTCCAATACCTTTTTTTCGGGCTGGATGGCCATTCCGGACTTGTCCCCTGGATGTGGACATCGGTTACCCTGGCAATAGCAGCCATCGTCTTGCTTTTGCTGCCTTCAACGCGTAAAAACACTGCAATCCTCGCCTCAGCCTGCGCCGCTGTCTTCATATCCGTCTGGATAGATAAAGGCCTCGGCCTGATAGTGCCGGGCTTCATCCCTAATCCTTTAGGCGAGGTTTACGAATACGTGCCTACTTTAAACGAAGCGCTTATTGTATTAGGCGTGTGGGCCATAGGCGGCCTTATCCTGACGCTGCTTTACAAGGTGGTATTGGGAGTCAGGCAAGAAACATAGATGATGACTGGCATTTGACAATAGTCAAATACGGATATAGCATACTATTTAGCTCATCTGCCACGCGTAGAAAGAGTAAAGATGCCGTCCTAAAAGGGCGGCGTCGGTTTTTTTGGTAGTCTTCGTATTCTTTCAACAGCTTTTCTCTGTTGTGTTTTCTATCTATATAATAAGCCGTCCAGAGCAGCCATGAGCATTCACCGCCTTTTTTGCCAGTCATTTCTTACCGCCGTGTATGGATGGTTCGAGAGCAAGTTTCTGCCGGAGCAAAGCCAGGGAGCCATCGGGGGCGGTAATTTCGGGAGGCAAGCCGAGCACCTCGGTGCAGAGCCTGGTATCAATTTCATGGCGGACAGGGTCGCGGTCTATCTCATTGACCGGTCGCAGCTCGCGGCTCTTCATCTCATCGAAGATGGCAACCGCCTTTGACAACGCCTTCTTGGAGAGCTTGGTCACATCTAACACTGGCAGCGAACCCAGCGCCGACACGCCTATACGGCCGCGGCCAGCTTGCTGTTTATTGGCATGCCACCAGTGAAGAAGAAGTCCAAGAGAGGAATTCGCCCATAGTGTCAATACCTTTGCCTGATCGGGGCTATTGAGCCTAATGGATGGCCAAGCTACACCACCGATGGTAGGCCTGATCGTGAACTGCATAGCCGTGGACTGACTATTAAATCGGAAATCTCTATTGAAATGACAATGGGACGCCATCGCCCAGATACGGTCGGCCTTTTTCTTAACCGCGGCGCTCTCACTGGCGGTACCACCCTGACGCACTATGCCTTCGCTATCCGCCTCGAACTCCATGCAACGCTCACGTTTTGCATCATGCGACCACAGAACCGGATATGTTGGAGCTGTCTTTGCTTTCAGGCTCTCAATCTGGAACGGACCGCGTATTCCGCCGTTAGACGTATTGCCGTTTATATCGCGGTCAATCGGCCCTACGATACCGATGTTGGCTACCTCAGAAATAGGAACCGCCAAAGCAGCGCCTTCACTCATACCAGGCAACCAGATAACAGATTTCTCTTGCAATCTGGTAAGCTACCTGAGCAAGAAAGGCATCCAAAATGCGAACCAGACTCCATGGCCCGCTCCGTTGGAAGCGGAGCGTCGATGGCATAACCGATCAGATCATCACCAAAATGAATGAAGGCTCCCACCTATCGGATTGTCCTCCAATTTACGCAAGTTCCCAGCTCGGGCAAGATTTATCTGAACGGCAGTGCAGGCGCCGACCATCGGAGATACCGGGCGATCCTTCAACACTACGAACGTCGCCCTCTTGTTTTCGTTAGCCATCTTGCGGCCAATAACTAGAACTTCGCCCATACCCGTATCCGCCGAGAAGGAGAGAGCTATTGTCACGAGCTCCGGCAATTGATACAAATACCAGATCACTATATGATTTTCGGAGCAATTGCCGAGACGATTCCCACGCTTCTCCAGATATTAAACTAAGGGGCATTACCAAAGCCAATGTTCCTCCATTTTTCAGCTTGCGATCGGCGAGTACCAGGAATGCGCTCGCTTCTCCGGCGTTGCCATGAGCGCTGGTACCACGAAGAAGACGCTCGGCAGCCTGCGCCATTGCTCTTTGTTGTTCAGCAGTGGAACCAAAGGCACCGAACATTGGATTGCGAGTTTCGGCCCGGCTTGCTTCATGATCAGTGTCCCTTGTAAAGGGGGGATTCATTATGACCAGATCAAAGGATTCATGAGGCAACGAAGACCAGAGCTCTTTCTCAGTTTCTCCCATGCCTTCCGCGGCTTTTGCCGTGACGGCGATAATCTCGAACGGGCGTTGAGGATCAAGCAACTCAAGAGAACCCAATGCGACACCACCATCAGACGTAGGGCCGTAGGCAACGGTCAAAATCGAGCTCTGGATATACTTGACATTGGGATGAGCACCGGCCAGCATGGAGGCTGTCAAATGGGCTGCTGCAGGCAGCACGTCGCAGCCGACAAGAGCCGCCGCCATCATCGATGGATGCAATGCCTCGGCATCGCCGCCGGCGGCTTCATGCAACTGGCTAATGCGCTGGTACGCGGTAGATAAAAGAGTCCCGGTGCCGCAGGCAAAATCGGCAATACGCAGATTCTTAACGTCGTCTGGATTCGACCACAAGCCCTTTCCGGGCGTACGATCAGAATGAATTGCCAGACCAACTAACAGCGCTGCCGCCGCGGGGGTAGTATAGTAAGCAGCAAGAAACTTCCGGTCTGCGATCAGGCGCTGGAACACAGCACCGGTTAAATCATGTGAGCGCATCAGACGGTTTTCTATCAACTCACTTGCCGTCATCATCAAGCGGCGAAGCAAGGGTTTGGCATTGTCAGCAGGAATCACCTCGAGGATGCGCCTGGCTATGTCGAAAATCGGCCAGTAATTGACCTTGAGAATCTTGTACCATTCTTCAATGATGGCGGACTTGACGGCTGCTGAACCCACGGCCGTGATCTCATCTAATGTTCGAACATCGCCCAGTTCCCCTGGACCACGGGCAAGGCTCTCATGAAATACAAGTGCATTCGCCAGTATAGTCGTGGCCATCCTCCAGGTTTGCTCGCCGTCCTGTTGGCGTAGCTCCTCACATATTTTCCTAATGGCTGCGGGATGGGTATAAGCCATATCGCTCAATAATGCCGCGGCCTCGCTCACACCGCTGACTAAACTATCGGCCGCCTGCTCGATAACCGCAGGGGGAATGGAAGCAGACTGAATAAGAATGGACATATCGACTATGTTCCCGCGCAACCAGCCAGCCTGGGCCAACGCTGATACACTCGCGAATTCTCGCCTGTATAGAGGGCCATATCAAAGTCCAAGGCTGAGGACAGCTCCCGTTTGAGAGCAGCGCTTGAGTGGCTGCGCAGCCTGGCAGGCAGGCGCACTGCTAAAGAGGATAATATGCGACGGCCTGAAGGCAGTAGCTGCTCACCAAGCCGCTGAAGTGCGTCTTTCTCCAGGCTACGGCCGGGCACGATCTCCGTCTCGACGACAACCGGTGATACACTTGGCTCGACTACCAGGATGTCGGGCTGCTCTGCAGTGCCCTTGATGCATCCAAGATTTTCAGACCTGACGATACCTTTGTACGCCATAAACTGCGAGTCTCCGAAAGGACCTCTGCGAGAGCGTCGTTTATTGTATGCTCAGTTATCGGCATCTTTAATAAACTTTATAAAAAGTTTAATACGCGCCCTATTCTACATGTCCGATGATAAAGCGACAAGATGGTAATACAGGCAGTCGACTTGGAAAGCATTGACAAAGGCTATATAATAGTTACATCACGACGAGGGAGCATCTCATGGGTTTCAGTCCCATAAGGTTCTCCCTCAATATTTTTCTATCTCATCTATCAGTTCATCAAGAAAGGCAATCCTGCCTAGCGTTGCGCTATTTAATAGGTGAGAGCAGCCAGCCTTACTCGGGGCCAGTACCATATCCAGTTTATCCAGTATTATTAGCTTCTTAATGAGATTGTCGAAATCGCCATCACTGGTGATGATAATTGCCTTATCATAATCCTTTATCACGTCCATAACCTGGAGAACAAGGTCAGCATCACAATCGCATTTTGTTTTGCCTTTGTCGATCTCAAATGGCTTTCCACAAGCCGGGCAGGTAACCGGCTTACCACCTTTTTTCGAAACATCTCGGAATTGCAAAGTATAACCATACGACGAAAGAGTATCGTAGATATGTTGGTTCTGAGACATACGGCCTATAAAGTAGTATGCGATAGTTACGTTATGCCTTTTCTTCAGATACGATAGCAATTTATCGTACTTAAGCTGAATCCCCAGCCCGACAAATGTTAGATAAAGATTGTTGCCGTCAATGAAAGCATAATTGTTTATTGGCATTAAAGCGGATTATAACACCTATGTCTTAAGTGTCAACCGGAATAATAAGTCAATTTCATAAACCAACTTTTGACAAAACCGATGCCTGTAATGATAATTAGCTCACAATTATGAACCACCCGCTAAATTCAATACCGCAGGGCCGGAAGCTGGCAACATTCCTCTGGCTGCTGGGCGCCACGGTAGCCCTCTCAGTGATCATGCGTATGATAGGCCCTTTTTCCCCCAATATCGTTGACTTTGAGTTTGCCAATACTGCGACTAAAGCTGCGGGCGTCATAAATGCCTGGGATGGGCTGGGTAAGCTGAGGGCCTGTTTCAACCTTGGTATTGACTACCTGTACATGCCAGCCTACTCCACCACCATCGCACTGGCCTGCGTGATGGGCGCGGGCGTCATAGCGGGCAAAGGCTGGCGTAACCTCGGCATGCTGCTGGCCTGGGGACTATGGCTGGCCGCCATCTTCGACGCCGTCGAGAATTACGCCCTAATCACCATGATGTTCAACGGGGTATCAGACCCCTATCCAGCGGTCTCCGCCTTCTGCTCCACCTGCAAATTCAGCCTTATCCTGCTGGGGCTTTTTTACGCGCTGGCTTCGCTTATTATCTACTTCGTCAAGCTGACCAGGGGGAAGCTGGTACCGCTGCACTGAGAAGCACTTCAAGAGTAAGCGTGCAGCCCGCCGAAGAAAAAGTTGCCGAAGAAAGTGACCAGCACCGCCAGGAACCCGATGACCAGGAACCACGCGCTACGGCTTTCCCGCCATTTCAGCACAAATCGTGTAAATAAATACCCGGCATAGATCAGCCAGGTAACCAGCGCAGCGGTTTCCTTGGGGTCCCACGACCAATATTTGCCCCACGCTATATTCGCCCAGATGGAGCCGAGGATAAGCACTGCCGTCATAAAAATGAAACCCGTCAGAGAGGATTCGTAACCCATCCTATCCAGCATTTCCGGTTTGGGCAAAAATGCCGCCTGATATCTCTCCCTGATCAGGAAAAGGACCGCCGAGGCAAAGCCCAGAGCGAACATGCCATAAGCGATGATGGCGCAGGAAACATGCGCCGGCAGCAGCCAGGCTTGATTGAGTATCGGAGAGAGGGGAGTGTGTTGCGAGGGCTGGCTGAAAGCGAAAGCCAGCAGGGCAAAGGCCACTAAAGCGCCCGATGCGCTGACGATACCACTCCTGAACCTCCACCAGGCTATCAGGACGGCAAGCAGTATACCCCAGCCAAATGAAGCCGAGAACTCATACATATCAGTAAAAGGCACATGGCCGCTTAAAACCGCCCGCACCACAAGGGAAATCGTCAACGTTATCCAGGCCAGTACCAGCACCGGCAGCGCAAAACGCGCCGCGGATTTATCCAACGCCTGTTTATTCAGCGACATGGAGATAAAGCCCCATATATACAGCACCAGGGTCAACTGGAGAGCTACCAATGAAACTACAAAAGCTATTATCTCGAGTTGATACATGTCTATTGCCAGCTATTTAAGGTGTAACTTCCCAGGTTGAGTTATCTCTGACACCCCGGGCACGACCTCTTAACACGAACAAGAATTGAAATCATGCAATGTGCGTTGGATAAGCTCATCCTTCATCGATTCTGTCAGGTCATTGAAATAGGCCGAGTACCCGGAGACGCGCACAACCAGGCCGCGGTACTGGTCAGGGTGTTCTTTGGCGTCGATGAGAATGGCAGGGTCGACAACATTGAACTGCACCTGCATGCCGCCACTGGCAAAGAAGCCGCGTATCAACCCTTCCACCAGGCGGTTGCGCGACGGGTCCTTAATCAAGGCCAGGTCCAGTTTCTCGTTGATCGCATAACCGTTAGCGATAAGGCCCCTGTCCAGGCAGGCCGCTGATGACAGGGAGGCCGTGGGGCCGTTCCTGTCGCGGCCGTTGCATGGCGACGCGCCATTGGCCAGCGGAAGGCCAGCCAGGCGTCCGCCCGGTAAAGCACCGGTACGCGCGCCAAAGCCCTGGTGAGTGGTCATCGACCAGAAACCCGGATAATACTTCCCGCCGCGGGTGTTGCTGTAATGCGATACCAGTCCAGTGTAGAACCCCGACACGAGCTCAGCAAAGTAGTTTGACCTTTCCTCATTCTCACCATACTTGGGTATTCGGTTCAAAATGTAGGCCTGCAGTTCTGCATGGCCGGTGAAATTGCCGTCCACTGCCCTGACCAGTTCCTCCAGCTTAAGCTTCTTGTCTTTAAATACGATTTGCTCAATGGCTGTCAGCGCATCGACGGCATCAGCCAGTCCCACTCCCTGGCAGCCGGTGGAGTTATACTTCGCACCGCCTGCGTTGACCTCCATCCCGCTTTCGATGCAGCCATCTACGACGATAGACAGGAATGGTGTCGGGTGATGCGCGGCATGGGTCATTTCGATAGCATTGTTGCCCGCAGTTGCGCGCCTGAGCATATGGTCAAGTTGTTCCCTAAAAGCCTCGATTACGGCACCCATGTTGTGCAATGACCCTGTTTCACCCGTCTGCGGCCCGAACCGCAGACCGTCAAATTTTCCGTTATGCAAAGCCAGGTGAAGCGCCATGGGAATATTGAGGAAAACCGCCCCGGCCGCCGGGAAGCTCTTGCCCGGCACTCCCCATTCCACGCAGCCTACAATAGAGTAATCTTCTGCATCCGGCCTTGCAATGCCTGACTTTTCCAATGCCGCAGGTATCTCGTCGTCGTTGAAGAAAGCCGGCAGCCCCCCACCCTTCTTGAGCACCTCACAGCCGAGGTCGATAAATTCAACCGGCGTATCCCGGTTCACCCTGACATGGAAATTGGGCTGCCGAAGCCTGACCTGGTCATAAGTCTGCAGGAAAAGATAGGAGAGCTCATTCACGCCGTCTTTGCCATCAGCCGTACGTCCGCCCAGTGTTATGCCTGAGGCCGAGGATAGACCGCTGAAATACTCGGTAGCACGTTCAAAGAAAAGCGGTAGCAGTTCGCCCGCCTTGGCGATAAAACAACCCGTCAGTTCGGCGGCCTGCTCACGCGTCAGCCGGCCGCTTTCTATATCGCGTTTGTAATAAGGATACAGGTACTGGTCCATGCGCCCGAATGATATGCCGTGCTGGAAGTTCTCGTAATGCAGCATGACGTGAGTGATAAAAACGCTCTGCAGCGCCTCGTAAAACGACTCCGCCGGCTCTACGGGCACGCGGTTGAAGACCTCCGATAAATGAATAAGTTCCTGCTTCCGCGTATTAACTATTGTCTTTTCGGCCTCATGCTCCAGGAATTTACTCCATCGTTTGCCATAATTTGCGGCAGCTTCAGCGCAGGTCAGAGCAGCCTCGTAGAAAGCGATTTTGTCGTTTATTTGCAGGGATAAGTCTTTAGACCCGTCCGTGATCATTGATTCCAATTCCGCCTTTGCTTCCTCCAATTTACCCCGTACCTCCCGGGCTATACCGTTAAATCCCTGCTTCAATACGGCTGGGTAATCGGGTGTGACATGTGAGATGCCGGAGAACTGGGTTAAGATAAAGTAGCGCCCCTCCAGCATGGAATTGAACAAGCCTGGATCATTGCTGTAAAGCGACGTCAGCGCCAGCACCGATTTATTGAACCAGTAGGGGAAAACCTTCTCCTCAAGCTCATGCAACTGCTCAGGTTCTAAGCCCATGGGGTTGTTGGTGCGGGTATTAATTCCTCGCACCTCCGGCAGCATCAGCAATCCGCCCAGGTCGGGGTGGATAGGCGCCCCCACGCGGTACGCCGAAGGGTTGCCCACAATCAGTTCATGTTCATAGACCTTCAGTTCCATGTTCTCGAGGATATACCGGAAAGCCCCTGCATAGTGCCGGTAATAGTCCGCCCGGGAAAGGGCTCGCTCCTTTAAATAGAGCGAAAAGAGCCGGTTGCTGAAAGCCACCTGCCAGGCTTTTTGAGGCGACCCGCGCGCCGACCGCTCGAGGCTCCGCCGGAACAACCCAAAATGCAGCGGTGTCAGCAATTGCTCCCAGAAACCAATCCTCACATGCCTGCGGAAGTATTCAGTGAGCAGCGATGATTTCTGCGTGCAGACGTGGTATGGCGAACTCAGTATATCCTCACGCAGCCTTTTCAAACGCGGGAACTCTTCCAACGCATTGATTAGCTTCAAGTTACCGGATGATACTTTAGTGGTCGAAGGATTACTATCTCCCATGTCTGTCAAACCAAATTATACTTGTTGAACTCCATAATATAAAATCAGCAGCCTATTCAATATGCCAGTTTACAAATTATACAAATATTGTATAATTTACCTGCGCCTTTCAGACGCATTAAAGACAGGCAACATCCCGGAATTAAGTGGTATTATTTAACAGCGACCATATATCAGTTGAAACAGGAGGTGCTGCGTATGGCAGACAATGATACACCTTTAATCAATGAACTGGAAAAAGGCCCCTGGCCCAGCTACATTAAGGAGATCAAGCGGGCGGCCAAGAAAAATGCTGCGGCCAAAGACCTGCTGGGCGTCCAGGAGCTATCCTTCAAAGACAAGATCACTCACTGGAAGCATGGCGGCATCGTGGGCGTGACCGGGTATGGCTCGGGCGTTATCGGCAGGTATGCGGATGCCCCCGATAAATTCCCCGCTGTTGAGATGTTCCACACGATGCGCATCAACCAGCCGGCCGGCTGGTTTTATACGACCGATGCACTGCGCAAAATCTGCGACATCTGGGAGAAATATGGCAGTGGACTCACCAACTTCCATGGCTCGACCGGCGACGTCATCCTGCTGGGCACCAACACGCAAAAGCCTGCAACCCTGCTTCGATGAGCTTACCGAGGCCGGCTTCGACCTGGGCGGTTCCGGCTCGGCGCTGACGCACCATCAGTTGCTGTGTCGGCCCGGCCCGCTGCGAGTATTCCTGCATCGATACGCTGGACATCTGCGCACAACCTCACGCAGGAGTTCCAGGACGAGATACACCGCCCGCGCTGGCCGTATAAATTCAAGATCAAGATTTCAGGCTGCCCTAACGATGGCGTTGCCGCCATCGCCCGCGCCGATTTCACCATCATCGGCACCTGGCACGATACTCTGCGCATCGACCAGGACGAAGTACGCAAAGTATGTTAAGAACGGTTTCGATATCAAGGGCCTCGTAACCGAAAAATGCCCGACGAAAGCTCTGGCCTGGGACGATAAGGAACCGAAACTGAATCTACAGGCCTGCGGATTGCGTGCGCTGCATGCATTGCATCAACAAGATGCCCAAGGCGCTGAGACCCGGGGTGGACAGAGGCGCGACCATCCTGATCGGCGGCAAGGCCCCATCATCAAGGGCGCCTACCTCTCCTGGGTGCTGGTTCCCTTCATGAAGATGGAGCCGCCCTATGACGAAGCCAAGGACCTGCTGCGCAAGATCTGGGAGTGGTGGGACGAGAACGGCCGCTCACGCGAAAGAGTCGCCGAGCTTATTGAGAGAATGGGACTCAAGACCTTCCTGCGTGCTGTTGATATCAAACCAGTCCCGCAGATGGTCTATCAAACCGAGCGCAAATCCATACGTATTCTTCGATATAAGATAACGTTTAAGGAGAGAAAATGGAATGGGAAAAAGCGATATCGGACCGCCGAGCTATAAGAAAATGCTTCCCGCTGTCATCGAGAATAACTACGGGAAATGGAAATACCATGAGATACTCGAAGCCGGGCGTGCTTGAAGCACGTATCAGAGACCGGCGACGAAGTCTGGACCGTCAGGGCAGGCTCACCCAGGCTGGTCAGCATCGATTTCATCCGCGATATCTGCGATATCGCCGATAAATACTGCGACGGCCATCTGCGCTTCACCAGCCGGTCCAATGTCGAGTTCATGACGCCCAAAAAAGAAAACGTCGAGCCCATCATTACAGGCGGTGCAGAAAACTCGGTCTGCCGGTGGGCGGCACGGGCAAGTCCATCTCCAATATCGTGCACACACAGGGTTGGGCGCACTGCCACAGCGCGGCCACCGACTCCTCGGGCATAGTGAAGGCCATCATGGATGAGCTTTACCCCTACTTTACCAGTATGAAGCTGCCGGCCAAGCTGAGAGTAGCGCTGGCCTGCTGCATCAATATGTGCGGCGCCGTCCATTGCTCGGACATCGCCATCGTGGGCATACACACCAAGCCGCCCAAGATCGATAATAGCAAAGTCGGCGCTGTCTGCGAGATACCCACCACCATGGCCTCCTGCCCGACGGGCGCTATCCGCAAGAACCCCGATCCCAATGTCAAGGGGTCTGGTTGTCAACGAGGAAAAATGCATGTACTGCGGCAACTGCTTCACGGTCTGCCCGGCCATGCCGCTGGCCGATGCGGAGGGCGATGGTGTCGCCATCTACGTGGGCGGCAAGGTCTCCAACGCCCGCTCCGCTCCCATGTTCTCCCGCCTGGCCATCCCCTACCTGCCCAATAACCCTCCCCGCTGGCCTGAGGCCGTGAGCGCAATCAAAAACATCGTCGAGGTCTATGCCAAAAATGCCCTGCCTGATGAGAGGATGGGCGAATGGATCGACCGCGTGGGCTGGGAGAACTTCTTCAAGCTTACCGGCATCGAGTTTACCGAGTACCACATCGACGATTTCACGCATGGCGTGGATACCTACCGCACCACCACACAGTTCAGGTGGTAGAAGGAGCTTTAAGATGACTGAAGGCGTAACAGAAGAACTTAAAGACAAGATACTGAAATACCTAGGCACGGTTTCCAAGGCCAAGAACAGGGACGTAGCCCGCGCACTTGAAATCGATAAAGCCGTAGTGGATAAAGGCATAGCCGAGTTGGCCAAGGAGGACAAGATAGAGTATATCTACCTTGGCACTTCCTACATACAGCTCAAGCAGAAGTAAACTGAGAAACCCATGCAGATACCGCGCTTGATGATAGCCGCCCCCCAGGGGCGCTCGGGCAAGACAACCGTCGCCATCGGCCTGTGCGCTGCCCTCAGACAGAAGGGACTCAAGGTCAAGCCTTTCAAGAAAGGCCCTGACTATATCGACCCCTCCTGGCTGACGGCGGCTTCGGGCATAAGCTGCGGCAACCTCGACCCTTTCATGTTCGACCGTCCAACCCTGATGAAGGGCTTTCAAAAAGCCAGCAATGGCGCAGACATAACCATCATTGAGGCATCAATGGGACTTTACGACAGCTCCTGCGAGGACGGCCAGGGCAGCTCAGCCTGGCTGGCGCGCCAGCTTCAGACGCCCATCATCCTGGTTGTTAACTGCGCCCGCATGACGCGCAGCACCGCCGCTATGGTGCACGGCTACCAGGACTTCGAGCACGGCACACACATTGCCGGTGTAATTTTAAATAATGTGGGCAATGCCAGGCACGAAAGCACCATCGTCAAAGCCCTTGAGCACCATTGCGGCCTACCCGTACTGGGAGCGCTTCCCCGTGATGAACTCCTCAGCATCAGAGAGCG
This sequence comes from uncultured Chloroflexia bacterium, assembly GCA_963752975.1. Classification (GTDB taxonomy): domain Bacteria; phylum Chloroflexota; class Dehalococcoidia; order GIF9; family UBA5629; genus CAIMUM01. Next base: position 97,463 of record CAVWAG010000010.1, on the reverse strand, counting down.
CCACCTCGGCATCGTCCCGCTCCAGGAACAGGCCGAGGCCGCCGCCATGATCGACCGTATCGGCAGTATTTTCAAAGAGCATGCTGATGTCGACCATATACTTAATATCGCCCGTGAATCAGTAGGATTGCTTCGCTTCGCTCGCAATGACAACGTCAATCCCGTCACTGACAACGGCGACCCTGTCATTGCGAGGAGCGCACCCCCTGATGTCATTGCGAGGAGCGCAGCGACAAAGCAATCTGATTCCCGGGTAACCATCGGCGTCCTGGCCGATAAGGCCTTCACTTTCTATTACCCTGAAAACCTTGAAGCCCTTGAGCAGGCCGGGGCACATCTGGTTTATATCGATTCCTTCAAAGATAACCGCCTGCCGGAAATCGATGCGCTTTATATAGGCGGCGGCTTTCCCGAACTGTACGCGGAGGAACTCGAGGCCAATGCCGGCCTCAGGCAGAGCATCAAGGCAGGAGTAGAATCCGGCTTACCTGTGTACGCCGAGTGCGCTGGCCTTATGTACCTCTGCAATGCCATTATTCAGGATGGACGAGCCTTCCGTATGTGCGGCGTGATCAAATCCAACATACTGATCGAAAAGAAGCCCCAGGGTCACGGCTATGTGGTGGCCGAAGTAACAGGGGATAACGCGTTTTTCGGTAAAGGGTCCCTGCTGCGCGGCCACGAGTTCCACCACTCTCGTCTGGTATCGACCGAGGGGTTGAAATTTGCCTATAAGGTCAATCGCGGGCATGGGGTGGATGGCCATAACGATGGAATAGTCTACAAGAACGTCCTGGCAGCCTACACTCACCTTCACGCCTGGGCCGTGCCGGACTGGGCCGTAAATTTCGTCAAGCTGGCTGCCTCGAGGCAAAGAGCGGGTCAGAAATCAAGAGTATAAAACCGGAGGATAAAGAGATGGCAGTATGCCCGGTATGCAAAATGGAAGTCGAAGAAAAGAAAGCGCGGGGTACCAGCGAACACAAAGGCAAGACTTACCACTTCTGCTGCAAAGCCTGCAAGAAGAAGTTCGACGAAACCCCGGATAAATACTCAACCGATAAATAAACAACAGGAGTACACAGTATGCCTAAAGTTATACTTGGCGGAAAAGAACTTGAAATCGACGAGGACGGCTTTATCCAGGAGCCTGAAAAATGGGATAAGGCCGTGGCCGAGGATATAGCTAAGACCGAGGAAGCTTACCCCATGGGCGATGACCACTGGAAGCTCGTCAATTACCTGCGCAACTATTTCCTGGAGTTTGAGATTGCTCCGCCCATCAGGATGGTCACCAAGCAGACCGGGTTAGACCTCAAGACGATCTACAAGCTCTTTCCCGGCGGACCGGCCAAGGGCGCCTGCAAGGTAGCAGGCTTGCCCAAGCCGACCGGCTGCGTCTAAAACCAGTGCATTATGTGGTTGCTGCTGCTCACCTACGCCTGCCTGCTAATTTCCTTCGCCGGGTTAATCTGGCGAATTTATAAATATGCTTCCCTCCCAGTACACCTGCGCTGGGAACTTTATCCGGTTGCTCACGAGGTGGGCAAGCTTTACGGTGGCTCATATCTCGAAGAACAGGACTGGTGGCACCACCCGCGCAAAATAAACCTGCTGGGTGAATCCACCGTATTCCTGCGGGAGATTATTTTCTTCCGCGAGTATTTCCGTAGCAACCGCCGCTTCTGGAGCTTTGTCTATCCTTTCCACCTCGGGTTGTTCCTGCTGGTGCTCTGGGCAGTAACGCTCCTGTCAGGCTCAATACTTACACTGAACGGGTTAAGTGTTTCCGCAACCACGCCTAATTTCTGGCTTCAGTTAATTTACTTCCTTACTCTCGTCTCCGGTATGGCTGCCTTTGTCCTGGGCATCTTTGGTACCGTCGGGCTGCTGGTTAAGCGGTCTATTGATGAAGACCTCAGGAATTACACTGCTCCCATTGACTATTTTAATCTGTTGGGCATTCTTCTTATTTTCCTGACCGGCCTGCTGTTCTGGATTATAGAAGACCCGTCTTTCAGCGTGGCCCGGGGCTTTATTCAGGGTCTTATTACGTTCAAACCCACAGCAATTGGCCTGCTTATGACAATCAATATCGTGCTGTCATCGCTGTTTCTGGCTTATATGCCTTTCACGCGCATGGTGCATTACGTGGCCAAGTATTTCACCTACCACAAGGTCCGCTGGGACGATGAACCCAATACCCGGGGAAGCAAGCTCGAGGGCAAAGTAAAGGAATTGCTGGCGCAGGCCGAAAGCTGGTCGGCGCCCCACATCCAACCCGGTAAATCGTGGTCGGAGCAATCCGCCGGTACCGGTGCTACGGAAGATAAAGAAGTGCCAAAATGAAGAAAACGATATCTATCAAAGACATCGGCAGGAAGGAAGGCCAACTTGTTGATATCAGGCCGGAAGACCTGGTTCCACTGCCCTATCCTTACGACCAGCCAGGTTCCGAGCCCGCTATGAAGCAGCTTACTGCTGAGCAGAAGCTGAAATATGCATTCAGCCTGGACGGCGTATCAGCCATCGGGCTAAAGCAGCCTGAAACCCGGGAGCAGGAAGAGGAGTTCGTAACAAAGTTCCTCGCGGGATTGAAGAAGTTGCTCTCGAAAGAGAATAACTGGACCTTCCTCCAGCCATTGATGCTTTCGCTGGAGAACTGCGCCAAGTGCCAGAACTGCAGCGACGCCTGTCCCGTATACACTGAGAGCGGCAGACAGGAGATATATCGACCTACCTACCGGGCGGAGGTGCTACGCCGGATAATTCGCAAGCACCTCAGGAAAGAGGGCAACCTGCTCTCAAAATTCACCGGCAGCGACATCGACCTCAATTACACGACCGTAGCCAGGCTGGCTGAACTGGCCTACCGCTGTACTCTCTGCCGCAGATGCGCCCAGTCTTGCCCCATCGGCGTAGACAACGGCCTGATAACGCACGAGATAAGGAAGGTTTTCAGCCAGGAACTGGGCATAGCGCCTAAAGAGATACACGAGTCGGGCACAGTCAAGCAGCTCAAGACCGGCTCCAGCACAGGTACCACACCCAAAGCGCTGCAGAGCTTCATCTCCTTCATCGAGGGGGAAATAGAGGAAAAGACCGGCAAGCCTATCAAGCTGCCCATGGATAAAGTGGGTGCGGATATCCTGCTCATGCATAATACGGGCGAGTTTCTCTCCTGGCCTGAGAACGTGGCAGCCTTCGCCATTATCTTCGAGGCTGCGGGTATCGACTGGACTTTATCCAGCAAGCTGATGGGTTACGATGCTGTGAACTACGGCGTCTGGTATGATGACGTGCAGTTCTCCCGCATCGCCGTCAGGCATATGCAGGCCGCCCGGGACCTTAAAGTGAATCGTGTGCTGGTGGGTGAATGCGGCCATGCGCACAAGGCCATGCTGGTGATCGCAGACCGTATGCTGACCGGCGATCTTAACATCCCCCGCGAGAGCGCTATACCCCTGCTTGAAGACATCGTCTTAAACGGCAAGATCAGGCTGGACGCGTCCAGGAACAATTTCCCTGTTACCTTACACGACCCGTGCAACCTGGTACGCTTGAGCGGCATAGTTGAACCGCAACGGCGAATTCTCAGGAAGATATGCCCTGATTTCCGTGAGATGGAACCTCACGGGGTGGACAATTACTGCTGCGGCGGCGGCAGCGGTTTCGCCGTTATGGACTCAAATAACTTCTCAGATTGGAGATCGGCCGTCTCCGGGCGCATGAAGCTTCGGCAGATCTTAAACGCCTTCCATGACGTTATCAGCCCTGACATCCACAAATATGTCTGCGCCCCCTGCTCCAATTGCAAAGGCCAGATCAGGGATCTCTTCAGCTACTACAACGTATCGGAAAAATGCGGCATCTACTACGGCGGCCTGGTGGAGTTGATCGTTAATGCCATGGTGGATATTAAAAAGCCTTTCATCAACTGGGAAGCTAAATAGAAACACGGACTGATAATAAGGTGAGCTTAAGGGGAGTAGAAATTCAAGGCTCTGCACCTTAATTTCAAATGTGTTACTATATTCGCAAATTTGGGGATAGGAGGTTTGTCGCGTTATGCCTCAGCTTCAATTCGACAAAGACAAATGCGCAAAGTGCAAATCCGTACCTTGCCTCACCAAGTGCCAATATATTTCCATAGACAATGCTGCTGCCAGAATAGAATGGCATAAGGTCATTAACAGTGAAAATTCTTTTGTGCTAAAAGACTGCACAACCTGCTATGCCTGTGAAGAATACTGCCCGCACGGCAATCATCCTTTCTACATGATCGTGGACAGGCAGGAAGAAAAGGGGATCTTGCCTGCCCCCAGGCCGATCATCACCATGTGGGGCAACCAGACTCAACCCGTCGGCAAATTCATGGTGGGCCTGCTGCAGGAGAAAGCGCTGTCCTACTGTCTGCTACCGCATTTCAACACCCTTGCTCACGGCAAGCTGTTCGAGGATATCGAATATTCGGTAATATTCGGCCAGGAGTTTTTCTGCAACGCGGTTTTCCTGCATTACGCCAGGACATCGCTCATCAGGGAAAGGCTGCCGGGCATCATCGAGAACATTAAGAAGCAGGGTATCAGGGAGCTGGTCTGCCTTCATGACGAGTGCTACGCAACCTATGCTTCCATAGCACCGGCCTACGGCATCGAAGTACCATTTAAACCGGTGCATTATTTCGAATACCTGCTGGAACGTCTGAACAAACTCAAATCACAGGTAAAGCCGCTGAACCTGAAGGTTGCCTACCAGAGAAACTGCTCCACCCGGCTGATACCGCAGGTTGACCATTTTGTGGATGATATCTTCAGCGTTATCGGTGTTGAAAGGCTTAACCGTAAGTACGATAAACAGAAAGCGCTGTGCTGTGCTGAGGTTTTCAGGATGGGCATGGGACCCGACCTGGCCGATGATGTGCAGAAAAGGAACCTTGATGACATGCTGGAATCGGGCGCCGAATACGTTGTTTTCAATTGCCCGGCCTGCTGGGATTCGCTGGCCGATAAAGTGGCCGCACGCGGCCTGAAGCCAATCCACATGATCGACCTTTGCAAGCTGGCGATAGGCGAGGCTCAAAGCCTCCAGATATCTAAAATGGAAGCCGAGGTGTAGATGCGATGATAGATATATTACAGGAACTCAGCAAGATCACTGATAAAGATTACATATCCAACAATAAAGAGGAGCTTTACCTGTACGGGCGAGACCCGGGCTTAATGCCACCACATGAGCCTGATTATGTTGTCATGCCTTCTACAGTTGATGAGATACAGGCCATAGTAAAGCTGGCCAACAGGGAAAAAATACCGATTATCCCCAAAGGCGGCGGGCTTTCACTTACTGGCCTGGTCATCCCGCAAAAAGGCGGCATACTCCTGGATATGAAACGGATGGGGAAAGTACTGGAAGTAAATGAGGCCGCAGGGTATGCACTGGTCGAAGGCGGGACCACGCACGGCACATTGAAAAGCTACCTGATAAAGAATTACCCTCATCTGCGGCACAGTATACCTGATTCTCCACCGATCACGACCATAGCGGCCAACGCCGTTATTCACGGCCAGGGTCGCCTGACGCAGCAACACGGGTTCAATTCCGATATGGTCTGCGGCCTGGAAGTGGTGCTGCCCACGGGGGAGAAATGCCAGATCGGCTCTTGCTCTGTCTCGCCTTACTGGTTCTCCAAGGGACCGCCTTTGCCGGACCTGAGCAGCCTGTTCTTCGGCTGGTTCGGCACCACGGGGATAATCACCAAGCTGGCACTGAAACTCTACCCCTGCAAGAAGCTCCGGGATGTCATGCTTTTCCTGACCGACGAGGCCGAGCTGGTGCCTGGAATCATGCGCAAGCTTGGCCGCACGGAAATGATAGAAGACCTGGTGGTAACTGCACAGCCCATACCGCTCAGGTTCAGGGGCAATTATTATATTCTTTTCTATGTAACAGGCGACACGGAAGAGGAATTGGAATTTAAAAAGAAGATGGCCTGGCGTGCTCTGTGGGAGTACTTCGAGAGAAGGGAAGGCGGATTTGTCAGCCTCCTCCCCGAGATGAAGGCGCCCATGCTTTCCATGCCTTCCAAAGATACAACGAGGTTTGCGGATGTCAGCAAAGGAGGCGGATTTGAGTACAGCGGCCCCATAGCTCCCCTTGAGAAGTACCCCGTTTACGTTAAAAAGCTGGCTGAGCTGGCGGAGAAATATGACCTTTTCTACTCCTCCGCTGCCCGCATGATCGACGGCGGGCACAGCATGATGTTTTCCTTCTCCTATACGTTTAACCGGGCCGAGCCGGATACGATGAAAAGGGCCAAGCAGGCACTTGATGAAGCCGCTGAATTTGCCCTCGAAAACGGCGGGGTGATGTGGAAACCCAATATCGATGAGCAACAGATGACCATGGCAAAAATGGACCCCAATACCCTCAATTTAATGATGAGGATTAAGAAACTGCTGGACCCCAACGGCATTATGAACCCCGGGAACTGGGAGGTGCGCAGATGAAGAAATACCAGGCCCAGATACACAGGTGCTTCAGGTGCGGTTACTGCAAATTCCCCACCGACTACTCGGCCATAAATTGTCCCTCCTATAACAGGTTCAGGTTCGATACTTACTCTACGGGCGGCAGGCTGTGGCTGACATACGGATGGCTGAAAGGTGAACTGCCGTGGTCGGAGCATCTTGCCGAGATACTTTATGCGTGTACCAACTGCAAGAACTGCACCGAGCAGTGCCCGATGAAGTTTGCCCCCGACATCGTGGAATGGATCATCGGCGCCAGGAGCGATATGGTCGAGCAGGGCAAAATCCCCGCCAGGGTCAAGCGCTTCCTTGAATCCGTTTATAACTATGGCAATCCGTTCAAAAACCTGCGGAATGAACGTGCCGCATGGGCAGATGGAACCAGGATATATGAGAAAGGTGACGATTTCCTCCTGTATATCGGCTGCCTTGGCTCTTATGATGAAAACGGCCAGAAAATGGCCAGGAACCTGGTCCGCTTATTGGAAAACAGCAGGCCTATCCTTCGGCATACTTGGCAACGATGAGGAGTGCTGCGGCAATGAAGTGTATTCCCTGGGAGAAACCGAGTTATTTAACGCCCTGGCAAAAAAGAATATCGATAAATTCAGGGAATTAGATGTAAAAAAGGTTATCACGCTTTGCCCGCATGGTTACAATATCATGAAGAACCAGTACCAGGGCATGGGTTATACCTTCGAAGTACACCATTATACGCAGGTACTGGATAGCCTGATAAAGGACAAAATGCTCAAGCCGAAGGCCGGTAAATTAAAAGTCACATACCATGACCCGTGTTACCTGGGCAGGCATAATAAAGTATATGAAGCGCCGCGCAAGGTACTGCACAGCCTTAAAGAAATGGAACTTTTCGAGATGCCCAGGAATAGGTCTGACGCATTTTGCTGCGGTGGGGGCAGTGGTAATTTTGTCACCGATTACCTTGCCGGAGGAGAGGACAGCCCGGCCAGGACGCGAATAAGAGAGGCCGCGCAGACCGGCGCTGATATCCTGGCGCTGGCCTGCCCGGGATGCATGGTGATGTTTCAGGACGCAATAAAAGCTGAAAACCTTGAAGACAAGTTTCAGGTCAAGGATATCGCCACGATCATCAGCGAATCAATAACCCCTTGACGGCGACGGGAACGGTACAGCCCGGGCAGCGAATGGAGATTAATTTCCCCAGGCTACTATTATTTTTTGATCGTGGAGATCTTAAATAATTTATACAGGCTACAGAATCCGATGATCCCCGTGATAAGTGCTGCCAGGCCTAAAACAATCAGCACTATCATAGCCACCAGGCCCCAGGAACCCTGAAAATAAACGCCCAATCCGATCAGGATAACTCCCGAGTATAACCCTGATAACCCTGTCTGCCGTACCTTCGTTCTTCTTCATATTGCCACTCTCCTTGTACAAATTCTAAGTTTTATACTTATACCAGTCAATTTAGATTCGTGGTTGATTCTAATATAAGGCAGTACTATTTATAGAGGGCAGGTCACTATAAAGAAAGCCTGTATAGAATGAAATCAATAACTTTCTGAAAAATTATTCTATGCGTGCATTGTTGTTTTTATGAAATATCTAAGCACTGATCTATATTAGTTAAATTGAATCTGGCTAATAAGACATTTAATACGACCTAACCGTAAACCATATCTGATGACATCGCCTTGGCAGTCCTCATCCGAACAGCCATGGTACGCCCGACATTTCGTGTAATCTTATAGCCTATGGGTGGATTTTGTTCACAAAACTCATGCAATTTTGCCTGGTCTAAAATTATCACTATGGCTTTCTCCACGGCGATTGCTGAGGCAGTTCGTTTATATGGCAGCACCAACGTTGACCAACCGAGTACGTCTCCTGGTGTGGCCGTGTACACCGTCTGCTTTTCTGCGGTCTGAACAGCCAGCTTACCCTCATCAACAATGTAAATATGTACCGCGTCATCACCTTCCTTAAATACGGTGTCACCCGCATTGTAGGTCATAACATGGCCGATACTAAGTACCTTCTTGATATCTTCCTCACTTAATCCTTGGAATAAAGCTGCCTTTGTTACCTTCTCGACAGAGACTGCCTCCCCCGCTTTACCCGGTTGCATCCGATGGAGCGGTGCTACCAAGCCGATTCGTTGTGTAATTAAGCTCATGACCATCGGATCCGTGTTAGGTGGTCCACCACACTCAGGTCGATAACATGTCACGTCAGTATAAGTACAATGGGCATGGCATCCCGGACATAGATCAGGAGGTTTCGCTTCATCGGTAAAGTAACCACATTCCACACACTGCCATTTTGACATATCCTTAATCCTCCTAATTTACTATGATACCATATCCCTTGCGGCCATATTAAATACGGCTGGCCTCCGCTTCGGCTTTTATCTTTATCTGGTTGTACGGTCCGAGTGCTTTGACGTCATTTGTGATCGTGTTCACTGCCTGAACAAAGTCCTCAGCGCAGGAGGCGCATACCCATTGCAGGCGGACCCGTTCCTCTTCGATTCCCAACTGTTTGATCAGTTTCTTAAGGAGTGTTATTCGCATCAATGTCTTATAGTTACCGTCTACATAATGACAATCGCCGAGGTTGCAACCGCAAACGAGCACGCCGTCAGCGCCTTCTTTGAAGGCCTTGAGGACAAAAGCCGGCTCGAGGCCGCCGCTACACATAAGGCGTATCGACATAACATTGGGCGAACACTTAGTGCGCGAGACGCCGGCCAGGTCTGCGCCTGCATATGAACACCAGTTACACAGAAAAGCAACAATTTTTGGTTCGAAGCTCATGCTAATACCCCCTCAATCTCTGCCAGAATTTGTATTGTGCTGAAATTACGGGTCGATATCGCGCCGCTCGGACAGGCGGCACCGCATACATTGCAGCCTTTGCAAAGGACCCGGTTGACACGGGACACGTTACTGGTTTCATCAAAAAGATAGCCCCGTAAGGACACAAGGCGTTGCAAACCTTACAACCGGAGCAAACGCTTTCATCCACGGAAGCTGTAACTGCACCCGTCTCCATTTTGCCTTTCGAGATCATGGCGAGGGCGCGGGCCGCTGCCGCTGACGCCTGTGATACTGTGTCAGGTATATCCTTGGGCCCCTGGCAGCAGCCAACTACAAATATGCCCTCGGACATAGTTGCTACCGGGTCCAGCTTGGGATGTCGTTCTAGGAAGAAACCGTCATGGCTCCGGCCCAACCGCAATATATGTGACAACTGTTCTGCGTCACGTCGTGGTTCAAGCGCTACGCACAATACCACCATATCTACTGAAATATTAATCAGGTTACCAAGTAAAGTATCTTCACAGGTTAAAATGAGATTATCCTCTTCGGCGTCAGTGGCATTGGCTGCGATAGAAGCCAGTTTTCCTCTGATGAAATGCACATGCTCACCCTGAACGCGCTCGTAAAACTCTTCATAAGCCTTTCCCGCGCAGCGCATGTCAATGTATAGTTGATAAACCTCTCCCCCGGTTTTCTCCTTGAAAAGATGGGAGTATTTTAGGGAGTGCATACAGCATACACGGGAACAATAAGCGTTATAATTCTGGTCACGGCTGCCGACACAGTGAATAATGGCAACGCTTGCCGGAGTTCTTCCGCTCACCAGTTTCAACTGTCCACCGGTCGGGCCCGAAGGGCTGCACAGCCGCTCAAATTCGAGGCTAGTAAATACGTTGGGTAGACGGCCGTAACCATATTGAACAATAGGAGTCGGGTCGAAAACATCGAAACCTGTGGCCACAATTATCGAGCCTACTTGCAGGTCAATATACATGTCCTCCTGTTCAAAATTAACCGCCTGGGCTTCGCAGACTTTTTCACAGGCCCGGCATTTGCCCTTGAGGAAATATACACAGCGTTCCCTGTCAATGACAGGTATATTGGGAATGGCCTGCGGGAAGGGCGTGTAGACGGCTTTTCGCATACCCAACCCTGCATCGAATTCGCTGGCCGTTGACCATGGACATTTTTCCTGGCAGATGCCGCAGCCGATACATTTGTCTTCATCAATATAGCGTGCCTTACGCTTAACTTTGACAGCGAAATTGCCCACATATCCGGAGACTTCCATGACTTCGCTGTAAGTCATTAACCTGATATAGGGATTGCGGGAAACCTCATTCATTTTTGGTGTCAGGATGCAGGCGGAACAATCGAGAGTCGGGAAGGTTTTATCGAACTGCGCCATATGGCCGCCGATGCTGGGCTCCCTCTCGACCAGATAGACCACATGCTGCGAATTGGCAATTTCAAGTGCGGCCTGTATTCCGGCTATGCCACCGCCGATAATAAGCGTAGCCGGGAATACTGGCACTGACTGTTCCTCCACAGGTGAATGATGAGACACGCGCCTTATTGCTCCATGGACCAGGCGGTTGGCCTTTTCTGTTGCTTGAAGGCCGGGTTCATGCACCCATGCGCACTGCTCCCTTACATTGGCAATCTGTAATAAGTATGGATTCAGGCCGGATTCCCTTAATACATTCTGAAATGTCTGCTCGTATAACCGCGGTGAACAGGCGGCAACCACAACGCGGTTGATGCCCAGTTGCATGATATCCTGTTTGATCAGGTTCTGGCCTTTGCTGGAGCACATGTATACGTAATCACGGGATACACTGACATTGCCGAACTTCCTGGCTTGCTGTGCTACATCTTCAACATCGATGGTGTCGGCAATGTTGTGACCGCAATGGCAAACATATACGCCAATCTTGATATCGTCGTCCATATTACTCCTTTATAAATTAGGCTAATCCCTCGCAAACCAGTTCTACAATATCTTGAACTTCCAGCGAATCTGCACCTTGGAAATCCAGCAGACTGTCCTCAAAATTCAGCATGCAGTAGGGACAGGAAAGGGCCAGCACTTCAGCATTCACATCTTTAGCCTGCTGCAGCCTGAGGTCGGAAAACCTTTCGTTTTTCTTGGTATCCATCCATATCCTTCCGCCGCCGCCGCCGCAGCAGAGTGTGTTTTCTTTGATATCAGGCATCTCGACGATTTCAATACCGGGTATGCTCTCCAGCACATGACGGGGCTCGTCATATATCGCGTTATGTCGCGCCAGGTAACATGAATCGTGATAAGTGACCTTCTTTTTGACCGTTGTGGAAAATTTAAGTTTGCCTTCGTCAATGAGTTGTGAAACATACTGGACGATGTGAATGACTTGGAATTCAGCCCCAAGTGCTACATATTCTTTTTTAAAGGTATCATAGCAATGTGGTGAACTGACGATGATTTTGTTGATTCCCGCATCTGAAAATGCCCGCATATTCTTTTGTGCCAGGCTCTGGAAAACGTCCTCATGCCCTGATTTGCGCACACTTTCCCCACAGCAATTCTCCGAATAAGGCAATATCTTATAATCTACGCCCGCTGCTTTAAGTATACGTGCGGTGGCCTGGGACACCTTTTTAGCCCTGGGCTCATAAGCTGGAATACAACAGGGGAAATAGAGTATGCCGCTATCGGTTTTAGCCTTTTTCATCTGCGGTGTTGCCCAGTCGCCACGCTGTCCGGCAGGCTGTCCCAGCGGATTGCCCGAACCGGCAATGTTGCTGACGGCCAGCCATAGCGAGTCGGGGACTTTGGAGATGCCCGTCTTGGCAACTACCCTACGCATAGCTTTCATGATGTCGATTATGTCGATACCACGTGGACAACGTTGAACGCAACTGCGGCAGGTAGTGCATAACCATGTGTACTCGGATTCGAAATCGATAACCCCGAGCTGGGCCTGATGGATCAGCTTACGTACCGGGAATTCGCGGACAAGGTTCCATGGACAGCTTCCTGTGCAAAGGCCGCATTGATAGCACTGGTCGAGTTCCAGCCCACCCGCCTCCCTGACCATAGCAGCCGCTTCTTGGAAAGGTGTTATTACTGTCATATTACCTCACGTAATCAGAAAAAATGCTCTTATTTAATTAAGGTTAACTGACTTTCTTAACCAGGCGATATAACGGCATGTTCTTTTCCTAACAAATTCTCTTTCCCTCGCAGTCATATATTTCCAGCTCTGTAGAAGTCTGGCCTGGCAGATTGTGTGTGGCGCAACCGAAACAGGGGTCATAGGGCCGCCACGCCATCTCTATACGGTTGAGCAGTCCCTCAGTTATTTGGGTACCAGCTTTGATCAAACCCATGGCAGCCTTTTTAACGGAAAGATTGATGGCAGCCGAATTATTGACCGTTGCTACGATTAAATTAGCTCGCCTAATCAGGCCTTTTTCATCCGTAACATAGTGATGTATAAGCGTGCCGCGCGGCGCTTCGATAATGCCGATGCCCTCATCCGGGACGGCTGTCGGTATAGTCCGAATATCTGGGCTGGTGATCTCCGGGTCAGTGCTCAGCTCCAGCAGCCTCTCCGCTGCATTAACGAGTTCCACCAGCCGCGCCCAATGTGTGGCAAGCGTGAAGTGAACCGGCTTGCCGCCCAGCGTTGAATACATTTTCTCGTAGGCTTCCTGCGCCAGTGGGGTGGACATCCCATCGGCTGCGTTAAGCCGAGCCAGGGGTGCAACGCGGTAGATGCCGCTGTCGCTGCCGTCGGTGAACCCCTTCCAGCCGATGTTTTTTAAATAAGGGAATTTAATATAGGTCCAGGGTTCCACATGCTCGGTGATATGATTAAGGTATTCTGAAGCCGGGAATTTAACAAATTCTTTGCCGTCCGGGTCTACCACCCGTAGCTGGCCATCGTAGAAATTGACCCGGTTTTTATCATCTACCAGCCCCATGTAATAGGTGCGGTGCGTGAAGGCATCGCTGACTATCATGTCTACATAGGCCTTGTTCTTGAGGACGATGTCATCGAAGACCTTGAGTGACAGCAGGGCAAAATCTACGGATTCTCTGGCTATTCGTTCAACTTCCTTTCGCTCTTCTTCGTTGAGGCCTTTGCTGACTCCCCCGGGTAAGCCGAAGACGGGATGCACTGCCCGGCCGCCAAGCATCTTGATAATATGATGGTTTTGCATGCGTGTCTTGATGACGGCGCCGCCTAATTCGAGGCCTACTTTGGCTATCACGCCGATGATATTGCGTTCGGCCACGGGCGCATCAGGTCCCATGACAAAATCAGGGCCGCCGAGTATGTAGAAATGAGTGGTATGGTCGGTAACATAGAAGGCGCAATTGAGCAGTTCGCGTAGCTTTTTTGCTGCAGGCGGCGGGTCTACATGAAAGAGAGCGTCCAGCGTTTTGCTCGATGCCAGATGGTGCGCTTCAGGACAGACCCCGCAGATCCTCTGTGTAATCTGCGGCATTTCCTCCGCTGGCCGTCCTTCACAGAACTTCTCGAATCCCCTCAGTTCAGGGATCTGAAAATAGGTATTTTTCACCTCCCCGTCCTCATCGAGAAAGATGGCTATTTTGCCATGTCCCTCCAGCCTGGTAATTGGATCAATGGTAATTTTTTTCATTTGAGTGATGCCCTCCTTACCAGCGAGTCCGGCAGGCTATAACGGTAACATGTGCCTACAGGATCAAGCACATCATTTATAATCGTGCGGATTTCCTCTTCATCCTTAGAATCTATGACTGAGGCTATGGCGCTGAGGAAATGGGCGCCCTGATCGATAACTCCTTCAACCGGGCCATAACACCCGGTACATGGCATATTTACCTGCGGGCACAGTGCTCCACAACCTCCCCTTGTGGCAACTCCCGTACATAGCAAGCCCAGTTCCAGCAGGCAGGTCTCCGCATCGGGAATGATTTCGAAATTGCGGTATATTTTCTTGATTTTCTTGATATTTCTTTTTCGGGAGCACTCATCGCAGACCGCTTTGACATTGTGTGAGATGACAGTGCCCTTTGGCGGTAATTTGCCCTCCAGCAGGGCTTCCAATGCCAGCCAGGTGGTTTTTTCCTCCGGCGGACAGCCGGGAATATAATATTCAACGTCAACTATCTGGTTAAGCGTACTGACAGTATCATAGAAAACTGGGAGGGTCAGATCTCCCTCCGATACCCGGAGCTGAGTCTGAGGGAAAACGTTGCTGTTTTTTTCCGTGGACACAGTATCACGGTAGACTGTATTGAAGATGCTCTGTCGGTCATGCAGATTGCCCAGGCCGGGTATGCCACCCCTGCAGGCACAGGCGCCGTACGCGATCAGTATCTTTGATTTTTCCCGCAGCATTTTTGCCATATGCTCCTGTTCTGAATTACGTATGGCGCCGTTGAACAGGCAGACATCAATGCTTTTATCGGACATGGCCTCCACATCATCGTATTTTGCATCAATAGCAACTGGCCAGAAGACAATATCGGCTGCTTCGATAAGTTTGAGGATTTTGTCACCGATCAGCAATTGCGCGATTTCACAGCCGCCACAGCTTGCCGCCCAATACAAAGCCAGCTTTAATTTAGCCATCAACTACTCCTCAGGAACCCTTACAAGCAGGTAAGCATAGTTTGCAACCACCAGCCCGGATTACTGCTTAATGACTGCTGTTAGATTCCTTTAAACCTTTTACCTTTTTATTATTCGCAGCCTTACATTTAAGGAGGGTTTCCCACATGACCCTCTCCAGAAGTTCGGGGGCAACAGGCTTGATTAAGTAGTCAACAGCTCCCATTTTCATTGCTTCAACTGCCAGCTCAACCGATGGATAGGCAGTTATCACTATGCACTTCAGTTGAGGCTTCAGTTCTTTGGCCTCGCTCATCACCTCGAGGCCGCTTTTTCCCGGTAGCCTCACATCTACAATTAAAATGTCGAAATCCTCTTTGGATATTAACGGGAGCGCCTCCTCACCATTTTCACATGTTGTAACAGCATAGGTATCTTTCAGCCATTCCCTCAAAGATTCGCGTATTATTGTTTCGTCTTCCACAATCAAAACGGAAACCTGCTCGGGAGAATGCTGACCAGTGCTTAAGGACAGTAGTTTGACCAGGTAGTCCTGTATTGTGGTGTCTCCATATACGCACCGTACCTTTAACTTCTTATATAAGTCTTCAGGGATCCTTATATGGACTTGCCTTTGTTTCATGGAACTGCTTTCAAAAATTACTCGTGGTACCCTGGTATATTTTTTAATATATACCATTATACCATCATCGTCAAGAGGGAGAATTTTGCCCTTGACAAATCCCAAAGGGTCTGATAACTTATAAATGGTACAATGGTACCATAGTATGTTATTTGGTATATGTATACCACACAGTGAGTTGGTTTGTATAGAAGAGTCCCGTTGACTTTTATTACCATTCGTAGCCAGCATTATTAACTTTTTAAAGGTGGAGATGCCAGTGGAACCGCGAATAGGTGTGTATGTTTGTCACTGCGGCAGCAATATCGCCGGTACGGTTGATGTTGCAGAGGTCAGCCGCTATGCCGGAGACCTGGATGCAGTGGTGGTGGCCCGTGACTATAAATTCATGTGCTCCGAGCCGGGCCAGAACCTGATTAAGGATGATATAAAGGAACTGGGCCTCAACCGTGTGGTGGTTGCCTCATGTTCCCCCACGCTGCATGAGCCTACCTTCCGTCGTGTGTGCCAGGAATCCGGCATCAATCCTTACCTGTTTCAGATGGCCAACATACGTGAGCAGTGTTCCTGGGTAACGGAGGACCATAATAGCGCCACCAGGAAAGCCCAGGTCACTGATAGGTGCGGCGGTGAGCAGGGTTTACTATCATCAGCCTCTTGATGTAAGGAAGGTACCCATCAATCCCCAGACTGTAATAGTGGGTGGTGGCATTGCCGGTATCCAGGCTGCCTTGAAGATAGCTGATGCGGGGCATAAAGTATACCTGGTGGAAAGGACGCCCAGCATCGGCGGTCATATGGCGCAGCTGGACAAGACCTTCCCGACGCTGGACTGTTCAGCCTGCATACTTACTCCCAAAATGTCCCAGGTAGGTTCGCATCCCAATATTGAATTGATGACATATAGTGAGGTGGAAGGGGTATCCGGCTATGTTGGTAATTTCAAGGTCAGGATCAGGAAGAAGGCGCGCTATGTTGATATGGGGAAATGTACTGGTTGCGGATTGTGCCAGGAGAAATGCCCCTGGAAAGCCCCCAGTGAATTTGAGCTGGGACTTGGTAAGAGAAAGGCCATCTATATCCCCTTTGCCCAGGCGGTTCCCAATAAACCGGTGATCGATACCGAGCATTGTGTTTATTTCTCTAAAGGTACCTGCCGCGCCTGTGAGAAAGTGTGCGAGGCAAAGGCGATCGATTTCGGTCAGAAGGACGAGATTATCGAGGTGGATGCCGGCAACATAATTCTGGCTACCGGCTTCGATCTTTTCAAGCCGTCGGGCATCTATGAATATGGCTACGGGAAGCTTGATAATGTCGTGACCAGCCTGGAATTTGAGAGGCTGGTTAATTCGGCAGGCCCTACCCAGGGCGAAATAGTGCTTAAGAACGGACATCATCCCGATAGCGTGGCCATAATACACTGCGCGGGGAGCAGGGACAAAGACTATCATGAGTATTGTTCACGTGTCTGTTGCATGTATTCCCTGAAATTCAGCCATCTTTTGAAGGAGCATCTTCCGTCAATCAAGGTCTATGAGTTCTACGTGGATATCAGAAGCTTCGGTAAAGGTTATGAGGAGTTTTATAACCGTGTAGCCGACGAGCAGACCGTTTTTATCAAAGCGCGGCCCAGCCAGGTAACCAATATTGCGCAAACGCCGAAAGAAGAAGGTAAGCTCATCGTCCAATATACTCTAAAGGATGGTTCACAGCATCGCCAGCCGGTGGACATGGTGATCGTAAGCGCTGCCCTTGAGCCTCGTAACGATACCGCTGCGGTCGGCCGTTTGTTCGGCGTCAGCCGCAGCGCTGACGGTTTCTTCCTTGAACGGCATCCCAAAATGGACCCGGTGGCAACTATGTCCGAGGGTATATTTGTGGTTGGCTGCTGCCAGGGGCCAAAGGATATCCCGGATACCATTGCACAGGCATCGGGCGCTGCCGGACGCATTCTTGCCATGATCAGTAAGGGTGAAGTTGAGATCGAGGCTGCTACCTCAGTAATCGATGAGGAACGCTGCGCCGGTTGCCGTGTTTGCGAAGGCCTCTGTCCCTTCAAAGCCATCTCCTTCGATGAAGAGAAGAAGGTCAGCCGGATCAATGAAGCTCTCTGCAAGGGGTGCCGTGTATGTGTCGCCGCCTGTCCGAGCGCTGCTATCACCGGCAGGCACTTTACTACCGAGCAGATCATGGCTGAGATAAAAGGTATGTTAATTGAAAGTAAAAGGGGTATGTGAAAGTGGAACCGCGAATAGGTGTGTATGTTTGTCACTGCGGCAGCAATATCGCCGGTACGGTTGATGTTGCAGAGGTCAGCCGCTATGCCGGAGACCTGGATGCAGTGGTGGTGGCCCGTGACTATAAATTCATGTGCTCCGAGCCGGGACAGAACTTGATTAAGGATGATATAAAGGAACTGGGCCTCAACCGTGTGGTGGTTGCCTCATGTTCCCCCACGCTGCATGAGCCTACCTTCCGTCGTGTGTGCCAGGAATCTGGCATCAATCCTTACCTGTTTCAGATGGCCAACATACGTGAGCAGTGTTCCTGGGTAACGGAGGACCATAATAGCGCCACCAGGAAAGCCCAGGCACTGGTAGGTGCGGCGGTGAGCAGGGTTTACTATCAACAGTCGCTTGAGATGAGGCAGGCGCCCATTAACCCCAATACGCTGGTGGTCGGCGGTGGCATTGCCGGCATACAGGCTGCGTTGGAGATCGCCAATTCCGGGAACAAAGTTTATTTGGTGGAAAGGACGCCCAGCATCGGCGGTCACATGGCGCAGCTGGACAAGACCTTCCCGACGCTGGACTGTTCAGCCTGCATACTTACTCCCAAAATGACATCCGCCAGCAGGCATCCGCATATTGAGATGATGACATACAGTGAGGTGGAAGGGGTATCCGGCTATGTTGGTAATTTCAAAGTCAGGATCAGGAAAAAGGCGCGATACATCGATATGTCCCGCTGCAACGGTTGTACAGAATGTGAAAAGGCCTGTCCGGTGGAGGTGCCCTCGGAGTTTAACCTGGGTCTGAGCAAAAGAAAGGCGATATACCGGCCGTTTCACCAGGCTGTCCCTAATGTCTTTACCATCGACAAGCGAGGTGCTCCGCCCTGCCGTACCGCCTGTCCGGCCGGTGTAGATGCGCAGGGTTATATAGCTCTCATATCAAAGGGCAAATTCAAGGAGGCGCTTGAAGTCTTCAGAAGGACGCAGCCGTTTGCCGGTGTGTGCGGGCGTGTGTGCACGCATCCCTGTGAAGTCGATTGCGAGAGAGGTAAAGTCGATCAACCGGTCGCGATCAGGTACCTGAAACGTTTTATGGCGGACTATGAGATGGAATCAGCAGGAGAAAAGACTGTACCGGTAACTAAAACGAAGCAGGACAGGGTTGCTATTATCGGTTCCGGCCCGGCCGGGCTGGCGTGCGCCTATGACCTGGTCAGGATGGGGTATCCTGTAACAGTATTTGAAGCTGAGCCTGAAGCTGGTGGTCTGATGCGCTGGGGTATTCCGGAATACAGGTTGCCCAAAAAGATACTTGATTATGAAATCGACTATATCAGGGATCTGGGGGTGGATATACACACAAATAGCCGGGTCAATAGTTTCAAGGAGGTCTTTGGGAAAGGCTACAAATGTGTGTTTCTCGGCACCGGTGCGGGTATAAGCCAGAAAATGGGAATACCCGGTGAAGATGCTGAAGGTGTGATGCATTCGCTGGATTTCCTGAAAAAGGTCAGCTTCGGTGAAGATGTAGACATCGGAAAAAGCGTTGTAGTAGTCGGTGGAGGCAATGCGGCGGTAGATTCTGCACGGACTGCCAGGCGGATCGGAGCGGAAGAGGTAACTATCGTTTACCGCCGTTCACGTGCTGAGATGCCCGCCCTGTATGCCGAGATTGAAGAAGGTGAGCACGAGGGAATCAAGCTGCATGTACTGGCTGCCCCTATAGGTGTCCTGACAGAAAACGGCAAATTGACGGGAGTGAAGTGCATCCGTATGAAACTCGGTGAACCCGATGAAAGCAAGCGCCGGCGGCCGGTGCCGGTGAAGGGCTCAGAGTTTAATATCCCTGCCGATAATGTCATTATCGCCATTGGCCAGACCGTGGAAAAATCTCCATTGATATCGGACCTTGAATATACCAGTTTCGGGACGGTTGCAGTGGACCCTCTGACCTTCCAGACAAATATTGAGGGAGTATTTGCAGGCGGAGACGTGATCTCCGGTCCGGATGATGTTATTTCAGCTATTGAAGCAGGCAAGGAAGCGGCAATTTCCATAGATCACTATCTCAGTGGGATCGACCCGAAGGAAGGCAGGCCGCAGCGGCCGGCAAGGGTGAAAAATGTTCCCAAAGATAACGTCGTGGAAAAGGCCCGGCCAGTCATGCCTGTACTGGACCTGAATAAAAGAGAGGGATTTGCTGAGGTCGAGACTGGATTTAGTGAGGAAATGGCGGTTGCCGAAGCTCAAAGATGTTTAAATTGCGCCGTATGTTCCGAATGCAGGGAATGTGCCAGGGTCTGTGAGCGTGAAGCCATCAATCATGATATGAAGGACGAGATTGTGGAGGTGGATGTCGGCAGTATAGTCTTAGCAACCGGCTACGAAACCTATAAACCTGGCGGCATCTATGAGTATGGTTACGGCCGTTTCGACAATGTGCTGACTGCGCTTGAACTGGAACGGCTGGTAAATTCGGCCGGCCCCACCGACGGCCACGTTTTTCTTAAAGACGGGTCAGAACCAAAGACAGCAGCCATTATTCATTGTGTCGGCAGCAGGGATAAAAACTATCATGAATACTGCTCACGGGTTTGTTGCATGTATTCACTCAAGCTCGGCCACCTGCTGCGTGAACATATACCGGGGGCGCAGGTATATGAGTTCTATACGGATATCAGGGCTTTCGGGAAAGGATTTGAAGAGTTCTATAACAGGATTACCCGGGAGGGCACCGATTTTATTGAAACACGCCCCTACGGAGTCACGGATATTGCAGAAGCACCCGGGGAAAAGGGCAAACTGATCATCCAGTATGAGGATCCCATTCAGGCCGGGTTGAAACGCCGTCTGCCGGTGGATATGGTTGTTCTCAGCACGGCCATGGAGCCGCAGGCTGATGTCCAGGATATCAGCCGGATATTTAATATAAACCGCAGCGCTGACGGCTTTTTCCTGGAAAGGCATCCCAAGCTTGATCCGATCGCCACAGCGACGGCCGGTATCTTCGTGATAGGCTGCTGCCAGGGACCCAAAGACATCCCGGATACGGTTGCTCAGGCGTCGGCTGCTGCTGCTGAAGTGCTGTCGAATATAGGCCAGGGCAGCATTGAAATAGAGGCGGCAACCGCCTTCATTGAAAGCAAGATTTGCTCGGGATGCCAGATGTGCAAGGTGGTCTGCCCCTACAGCGCCATCGAGTTCCTGGAAGCGGAAGGGGTTTGCCGCGTGAACGAGGTACTGTGCACAGGCTGCGGGGCCTGCGTTGGCGGTTGTTTCAGCGGCTCCATCAGCCTCAGGCATTTCACCGGCGAACAGCTGGTGGCGGAAATGGAGAGTATGCTGATCTAAACTATCCCGATATTCCAACGAATGAGAAGGTGAGGTGAAGCTTTAAATGGAAGATAATTCTCAGAGGCGGCCGAGGATAGTCGGATTCCTGTGTAAATGGTGTAGTTATGCCGGCGCGGATTTAACCGGGACCAGCCGTAAGAAATACCCGGCTAACCTGACGATATTAAAGGTGCCCTGTTCAGGAAGGATAGACCCACTGTTTATCATGAAGGGCCTGCATATGGGCTTTGATGGAGTCCTGGTTTCCGGTTGTCATCCTGGTGATTGCCATTACCAGACGGGAAACTACCGTGCACGTAGAAGGATCGCCCTGATTAAAAAATTTCTGGAGTATATGGGTGTCCCCGAGGAGAGGGTACAGGCCAGCTGGGTATCGGCGTCTGAGGGAGCGAAATTCGCACAGGTTGTGGTTGACGTAGTGGAAAATGTAAAAGCGGTTGGGCCGAACAGCTTATTTAGTGAAGAAGGTTAGCGATATGGAAACAGAGCTGTGCAAAGAAGCGGGAAGATTACTTGAGGAAGGTGCGGTCGATTATGTGATCGGATTTGCCCCCGGAAGTCTGAAATTCACGACAACCCCGATGATCACCCGTAATAAGAACGATACCGTCAACCTGGTGAATAACAGGTTTATTACCAACAACCTGGCCAAATACCTACTGGAGATCAAAGGCCGTGTGGGGATCATCGCTAAAGGTTGTGACAGCCGTTCCATCGTCAGCCTTATACAGGACAAGCAGGTGCGCCGGGAGGATATTGTGATTATCGGGATCCCCTGCTCCGGTCTTATTGATCTGGCCAAAGTGGAGAAATTGATTGGGAAAGACAGGGACCTGATCGATGATATAAATATCGCAGATGATAAGGCTGTGATTACCATAGACGGCAAGAAAAAAGGGTTTGAGGCCAGGCAGGTACTTTTCGACCATTGCCTCGGCTGTGAGTACCCTGTGCCCCGGGAATATGATGTCCTCATTGACACTCCCGTGAATGATATACGGGATGATGAAGCGAGCAAAAAGAAAATACATGAGCTGCAAAAGATGCCGCCGGAACGCAGATGGGCTTTCTGGAAAGAGCAATTCAGGCAATGTATTAGGTGCTATGCCTGCCGCCAGGTGTGCCCAGCCTGCTTTTGCGAGCGGTGCTTTGTTGAAGAGTCGCAGCCCAGATGGATATCTCCGGCGTCACAATGGCAGGATAACCTGATATTTCAGGTGATACGTACTATGCATGTTGCCGGCAGGTGTACGGACTGCGGCGAATGTGAGCGTGTTTGCCCGCAGAGCATACCTTTGAGAAGCATGTCTGCGGAAATGTGTGACCAGGTTGAAGAACTTTTCGATTACAAAACAGGACTGGATAAAAATGCGTTGCCGCTTATGACCAGCTATGAGCTTATGGAAGCAGAGGGACTGATTAGATAGAAGAAGGTATGGCATGGCTGTAAAAAAAATTAGTAAGAAAAACTTAGCAAAAGTTCTTGCTGTATGGCGGCGGGAATTTAATATCATCGTTCCTTCCAGGGCAACGGGTGTATCTGCATTCAGCGAGTGGGATGGTGAAGATGTCAGCTTCCTGGACTGGTACAGAAATACGTCTATGCCTCCCAAGGCAGTGCTGTTGCCTCCTATGGAAAAAATGATTAGTTTCTGCAGGGAAAAAGACGGCTATAAAATGGAAGTGCCGGTTAACGAACATAAGCAGATTATCTTCGGTGTCAGGCCGTGCGATGCAAGGGGGCTGGCTATTATCGATAATGTCTTTACAGAGGGATATGAAGACTATTATTATGCATCCCGCAGGCGGAATACCTTGCTGGTCGGCCTCGGCTGCACAATCCCCCAGGAAAGTTGTTTTTGTATGTCAATGGATGTGGATCCGGCCGCCTCTAAAAATGTCGATATCATGTTCAATGATACTGGCGATGAATTTATCGTTGAGGCTTTCACTGCAGGCGGTGAATATCTGTTGAAGATTGCTGAGGGGGCAAGGAATGCAACCGGCACGGATATGAAGAAGGCAAAATCAGTGGAATCAGAGGCCAGAAAAAAACTGACGAGAGCCATCGATACCAGAGGAGTCAGTAACAAGCTGCAGGCCTGCTTCAATGACGAAGATTTCTGGGAGCAGGTTGCTGCGAAATGCGTAAGCTGCGGTATTTGCACTTTCCTCTGCCCGACCTGTTTTTGTTTTGACATCAATGATGAGATGGTCAGGAAACAGGGCGCCAGATACAGGGGATGGGACAGTTGCAGCTTCAGATTATATACCAGCATGCCCATGGAGAATCCGCGCGAGGAAAAATGGAGGAGGGTGAGGCAAAGAGTCTGCCACAAATTTGAATTTTATCCGATGAATCTGGATATATTTGCCTGCACGGGCTGCGGCCGGTGTATACAATTGTGCCCCGTGAACTGGGATATCACCCGCGTGATTGCCAGTCTGCCCCAGCAAAGCGATGTTAAAGAAAAAGCTGCTGCATTGAAAGGTTAATGGTGGTTGGTGACATGATTATTGCTAATCAAAAAAAGAGAAAAATACCTCAACCGGGATAATGTATATCTTCCTCATATAGTGCTGATTGATAAAATTATTGAAGAAACGCCGTCAGTCAGGACTATCCATTTCCATTTTAAAGACGATCAACTGAACCGGGATTTTACCTTTGAAGCCGGGCAGTTTGCCGAGTTGTCTGTACTGGGTACGGGTGAAGCAACTTTCTGTATATCTTCAAGCCCGACCAGGAAGGGGCCGCTGGAATGTTGCATCAACCGGGTGGGATTGGTAACCAACGCTTTACACAGGTTGGGCGTTGGCGCTGAGATGGGGTTCAGGGGGCCGTATGGTAATCATTTCCAGCTGGAATCAATGCGGGGAAGAAACATTGTGTTTGTGGGTGGCGGTATCGGCCTGGCTCCGCTCCGTTCGCTCATCTGGAACGTTCTGGATGAAAGGGACAAATACGGAAAAATATATATTATATATGGTGCGCGCAGTGCAGGTGACCTGTGTTTCAAGTATGACCTGGATACATGGCAGCAGGATAAAACAATAAGTACAGTAATTACCGTCGATAAAGCGGATGGGAATTGGACCGGCAAGGAGGGATTTGTATCCACTGTATTAAAAGAAGAATCTCCCCGGGCAGATGATGCGATAGCTGTATTATGCGGCCCACCCATAATGATAAGAAATACTTTCCCGGTGCTGGAAGAGCTCGGCTTTTCCCCGGAGCAAATAATAACCACGCTGGAGAAGAGGATGAAATGCGGGATAGGGAAGTGCGGTAGATGTAATATCGGCAATCTATACGTATGCCGTGACGGACCGGTGTTCAGCTATGCGCAGATAAAAAGCTTTATATCGGACGAGTACTGATCAGGTGTACAATTGTAATATAGGAACGTTTAAGTATAAAAAGATAAGAGAAACAGAGATGATCATTTTAGATACGGGGAGGCAGGGCCGGTGACGGCGAAAGCGGCCGGTCAACGTTGGCGGATTGTGCGCGACTGGCACTTCTGGTTGGTGGTGATCGTGTTTGCCGTATGTACCGTAATGCAGTATCCGCAAATCATAACGGGTAATACATCGTCGCTGCTATCATTCCTGGGTCTAAGCCGGCATGCCGTAGAACGGATATTATTTCTTTTTCCTGTAGGATATGCTGCTTTCATCTTCGGCACAACGGCGGGGATAGTTAGCCTGGCAGCAGCGGCTGCGATTATGTTGCCCCGTGTTATTTTCTTCTCGCAATACATGCCTGATGCCCTGTTTGAAACGATTGGAGTAATTTTAATCGGCGCATTAATAATCTCATGGTTTGACAGTTACAGGAAGGAAAAAGAAGGACGGCAAGGGATGCTCGCCAAACTGCAGCAGGCTGATGAGCAACTTCAGTCGGTATTCCAGGTTACCAGGCGCAATGAGGAGCGCCTCTGGGCTTTGAATGAAATTGCGGCCATCCTTGGCCAATCATTGGAGTTAAAGGATATATTGCGCTCTGCGGCCGGGAGCATAAAGCAGGTTATGGGACTGGACGTTGTACTTATACTGCTTACAAATGAAAACAGACAGGAATTTGAAGTTATTGCTCATGTGGGTTTTTCCAAAGAGCTTGCCTCCAGGCTGGACGGGCTCAAAGTTTCCGAAGGCTTATTTCACAGGGTTATACAAACTGAGGAAATGCAGATCATAGAAGATATAAATCAGGAAACCGGCCCGATTGCAGATATTCAGAAAGGGGATGGAGTATTTTCTGAGATCATTGTGCCGATTAAAGTTAAAGGTAACATGGCGGGAGCTCTGGCGGGAGCCATGCGTTCGCACCGCCAATTCATGCCTGAAGAGATGGATTTGCTCATTACTTTCGGCAGTCAGATAGGCATGGCTATGGAGAATGTGCGTTGTTTCCAACGGGAATGTGTTGCGGCTGAGCAGGCCCTGGTGTCGGAGAGGCGACACCGTGAAATATTTGAGAATGCCCATGATGCCATCTGGGTGCACGACCTGGACGGCTATATTACCAGCGCCAACAAAGCTGCTGAAGCACTCACCGGGTTCAGTATGAAGGAAGCGCAAAAAGCGCAAAAGATGAATGTGAAGGACTTTCTTACCGATGAAAGTCTGGCACTGGCCGGGCAGATCCGGCAGAAGCTTTTTGCCGGAGAGAAGGTGGACCAGCCTTATGAGCAGCGCATCGTCAGGAGGGACGGCACGGAGGCTATCGTAAAATTAAGCACCAGTGCAGTTATGGAAGACGGAAAACCAAAGGGGTTCCAGAATATTGCCCGGGACGTGACCAGGGAAAAGGAGATGCAGGATAAACTTCGCAATGCTTACCAGGAGCTCACTGAGTCACACAGGCGCCTGAAGGAAAGCCAGGAACAACTCATCCAGGCAGAGAAGCTGACTTCTCTGGGACAGCTTGCTGCATCCATTGCTCATGAGGTCAACAATCCGCTTTCCGGCATCCTGACTTATACCCAGTTGCTTGAAAAAAAGATAAAAACCGACAATTATGATAAAGATGTTGCCCTCAATTACCTGGCTAAAATGGAAGCAGAACTGATCAGGAGCACAAAATTAATTCGCAATCTTCTGGATTTTGCCAGGCAATCGCCGCCCGCCTTCAGGCAGGTCAATTTGAATGAGATTGTCAACCGCGCTTTTGACCTGACCTCACATTCCGCTCAACTTCAACATATACAGGTCAGCAAGGAACTTGACCCATCCTTGCCTTCGCTCATGGCTGATTTTGATCAGCTTCAGCAAGTTTGCACCAATCTCATTTTAAATGCTATTCAGGCTATGCCAAATGGGGGTACTATGCAAATACGTACTTCTGTTGATAAACACCAGGTTAAACTGGAAGTACAGGATACGGGATGCGGTATTTCGCCCGCAAATATGCAGAAGCTGTTTACGCCCTTTTTCACCACTAAAAGGGAGGTAAAAGGTGTAGGGCTGGGGCTGGCAGTATCCTATGGCATTATTCAAAGGCATAATGGGAAAATTGATGTACAGAGTAAAGAAGGAAAAGGAACGACCTTTACCATCAGCCTGCCTTTGTCCGCCGAGAAAGTAGCCGCGGATAGTTAGGAAAAGCATTACCCTGACCGGGATTTGGAGATGATAATGGGAAAAGAAAAAAGGAAAATCTTACTGGTGGAAGATGAGACGGTGCTGAGAGAAGCCCTGCGTGACTGGCTTGTGGATGATGGGTACGACGTGGAGGTGGCTGAATCGGGTGAGGATGCTCTAGAGAAAATTAAGAGGCAGGAATTCGGCATAGTAGTTCTGGATTTGAGGCTGCCGGGCATCGATGGTTTACACGTGTTCGAAGAAGCCAGGGATATGAAACCTGAGACACGGGGTGTAATCATTACAGCTCATCCATCGAGGGAAACAAGGGAAAGGGCTAAAGAAATCGGGCTGCTTGATTACCTTCCCAAACCGTTTAAAATAGAGGACCTCGAAAATATTATCAGCGGGGCGCTTGACGAAGTAAACAGAAAGGAAACAAAAAATAAAAATTTGTGGCTGGAACTGGGCGCCGTATCTTTTCGTATCTGCACGCGCAATTATGAATGCGGGCATTGCGCATTTGCCCAGGACCTGCAGGATAGGTTCGGTACCATAGCAGTAATCGGGGAAAATGAGGTCGACAGGCTCAAACAGTTACCGGGTAATCAAAGACTATGCCGCTATACATCAGTACATTTTGTAAAAAAGGATCGTGCCGGCCTAATACACTGAAAACATGTCAATTAGCGTGGGATAAATAAGAATAATTCATGATTTCATCGGTAGGTAGAAATATCAAAAAGGAGGTTGAATTGATATGAAACCAATTTTAATTGTAGATGATGAAGCTATTGTCAGGGACTCAATAGGTGACTGGTTGCGGACTGCCAATTACCAGGTGGAGACTGCTGAAACGGGTGAGGAAGCCCTTGAAATGGTAGAGAAAAAGGAGTACAGCATTTTGATTCTGGATGTCAGGCTGCCGGGTAAAAGCGGAATCGATGTATTAAGAGAAGTTAAAGCATCCAAGCCATATATTAAATCTATCATCATCACGGCCTTCCCATCGGAAGGGTTGGCAGATGAGGCTATGAAACTGGGTGCTGTTGATTATTTGATAAAGCCGGTTTTGTGCGAAAACCTGGAAAGATTGATCTTGGAAACACTTGCTAAATTCGATCAGTCGAATAAGGTTTGAATTGTAATCATAACCGGAACCATCGGATGTTGTGGTTTATATACACTTGTAAGATTTCTACCCTTTGAAAAATACACCAGACTGTTAGCTTAGGATGGATCATTCGGTAACTCATCAAGGTGTCAGTCTATAAGTGCGCGTATTTTCTGAAAAGAAAGCGGATTACGGAGAAGATTTAATGAAAGACAAAGCAAATTTTTGGGCCAACCCCCATTTTTGGCTCATATTGATATTGTTCGCGCTGGTGACTGTGTTCCAGTACAGGGAGTCATTGGGCATACTCGGCAGCACCGATCTGACGTTCGGCCTAAGCCGTCATGTTTTGGAACGTATCCTCTACCTGCTTATCATATTTTACGCCAGTTTTATATTTGGCCTGTGGCCAGGACTCCTCACGGTAGCCGCTGCACTTGTAGCAATGTTGCCGAGGGCACTCGTACAATCACCTCACCCTGCCGATGCTATCCTGGAGATGTCTGTGGTCACAATCATCGGCATCGTTCTGTGCATTTACAACGACCGTATAAAAAAGTACCAGGGTAAGCTGGAAGTCGTGCAGGAGAAATTGCAAAAGAGCAACCGCGAAGTCAAGAACTATATGCTTCGCCTCAAAACGCTCAATATCGTATCATCGGCTTTAAGCCAGTCTCTTGATCCAAAAGTCGTGATTGACACGGCCAAAGACAAGATAGCAACTATTCTGGCTACCGACTTAATATTTGTATTCAGCCTCGATGAAAAAGCCAAAGACCTTAAGCTTGTAGCTTATGATGGCATATCCTCCGCACTGGCCGAAGAAATCGACCACATAAAGATCGGCGAAGGTTTTAACGGCCAGGTCGCAGCCACCGGTGAACCGCTGATTGTCGAAGACGCATCCTCTGACTCAAGGCTGACCAGGCTTGGCGTTCAGAAAGACAAAATACATCCCATGTTGATCGTGCCGATTAAATCAAAGGGCCAGGTCATAGGCACAATTTGTGTCGGCAACCGTCACGACAGACAGTATCTCCCCGAGGAAGTAGAACTGCTGAGCACTATAGCAGGACAGATGGGTACAGCCCTGACCAATGCGAATCTATACGAAGAAGCCAAAAAGAAATAGGCCGTTAATATAGATTAAGCTATAAAATAAATTGAAGAGGCCGGGTGTACACCCGGCCTCTTCAATTTGGACAGGGCCCTGGAACCTATTTAATCAGCACTTACGCACCTAATCAATTCGGCTGCAGTTTAATTCTTCATATTAACAAGGTAATATCAGTGGCAGGATTTTAATATCATGATAAAATCTAAAGTACAAAATCAAGGAGGAGCAAAATGTGGGACAGTTCTAAATGTGATCTATGCGGTGACTGCCTTACCAGATGCCTTTACGTTAATTACGACAAGGACCAGGCAGTTAAGGACATCAAGGCCTTAATGAAGGGAGAAAACGCTGAGATACTGGGAAGGTGCGTCACCTGCTGCGCCTGCCGCGAATATTGCCCGACGGATGCCGACCCATTCGACCTTATACTCAAGATGATGGAGAAGCACAAGTCCTTCCCCATCAAGCCGGAGGCGATGGGATTTTTCGGCATGGCTTCCTCGGTGCCCAACCAGGTTATTAAAGGCCAGCCGGGTAAGCCCGTCCTGTCGTTATGCGTAATGGAGATGTCTATGCCGCCGGAAGCCATCAGCGGGCAGATGTTCGACAGCCTGACCATCGCAAAGGGCGGTGACTATTTCTGCTATGTAGGCTACGTGCATGCCGGCGTGGAAACTCCCATGGCCGAAAATGCCCAGAAGTTTATCGATAACATCGCTAAACTGGGTAACGAGATCATCTTCCTGCATGATGACTGCTACGCAATGGTTGACGCCAAGGTCAAGGATTACGGCATCAAGGTACCGTTCAAATATATGCACATCCTGGAATATATGCGCAACTACCTGCGCGATAACAAGAGCAAGATCACGAAGCTTGGTAAAAAGGTCGCCTACCAGCGGCCCTGCGCGTCCCGTTATACACCGGCTAAGGATGTCTTCGTTGATGAGATTTTCGACCTGATCGGCGTGGAACGACCAAAGCGAGAATACGAGAGGGAAAAGGCTCTGTGCTGCACCGGCGCCTTTGTCAAGGTCTACCCGCAGCTGGCCGCAGAGGTGCAGGCCAAAAACGTAGATGATGCCATTAAATGCGGCGCCGACGCGTTAGTGACACTCTGCCCGATGTGCGACCGGGTGCTGCGGAGGCCAACTACCGAGCGTGGCCTGCGTAAGATTTACGTAACTGACCTGGTACGCATGGCGCTGGGCGAAAAAACCTTTCCTGTCTAAACAGATTGCGCCAATCCCAATTATTAATCAGCATCGTATAGCCTTGAGAGAACTATAGGTACAAGAACGTCCATATTTATGGCGCGAAGAATAGGATATTTTATGCTTAAGATTGAGCTGGTTCCCGACCTTTCACATTGTATTCATACGGTCACCAAAAGGGAATATGATGAAACGCTCAGACAGTTGCTCACTACAGAAAATGGGAACAAGCAGCTCGGGAAAAAGTTGGATCTGCTTACCCTTTTGTTAAAGGAAATAGATTTCAAACAGCTACGCCATGAGTCAGAAAAATATATTATGGACGGGAAAAAGGTGAAATTCGTTTTCTACCTGGAAAATAACCTGCCCAAATACGAGATGCAGGTTGATTAGAAATATGAAATTCAGCAAGAGAAAGTATAACAACCCCAAGGAGTTCTTCAGCGATGTCCTTTTTCCATTCAAAAATCGCAGGAAACTACTGGGGGTCATGAGCGGAACGCTGATCTCCCCGGCTTTCCGTGAGAGGCTAATGCTGGCTGTGACCGCTGTGAATGGCTGCCGCTATTGCTCCTATTTTCATACGGGGGAAGCGTTGAAGAGCGGACTCAGCCAGGAAGAGATCAGCCGATTATTATCGGGGGAGTCTGCTGCGTACCCGACTTAAGAGGTGTCCGCAGTTATCTATGCGCAACACTGGGCAGAATCCAATGCCCATCCTGATCCCATAGCGCTGCAAAAGCTCCAGGAAATATATGGCCGGGAAAAAACGGATGCCATCCACCTTGTTCTTAGGATGATTAAAATAGGCAACCTGTTTGGTAATTCCTGGGATTACTTCCTTTACCGCCTATCCTTTGGCAATTGGGGGCAATAGAGGAGAAGATTATTAGAACAGGGACCGTGTAGCTTCAGCACTCACTCTGCGCCCGTTTTACTGACTTTCTTGGATATAGGTTTTGCTTTGTTGTTGGCACCGGCAAAACATTTATACTTTACAAGTTTTCGCGAATAACTTCATTATATCTTCACGATTTCTCGATAAAATTACGTAGGTAATTCATTAATAATCAGAGTATTGGGAGTTATTTTCAAAAGAAATACAGGGGTAATATAATTGCAGAGAGTACATAATCTCAAAATGGAATCATCATATTGCTGAATTACGCCGTTAAAGAGCTGCTTCATCGGTACAGGTCGTACCTGTTGAACGTCATTGTTATAGGCCTGGTCACCGCCATGGTCATTACCCTGAGTTTCCTGGGAGTTGCTTATAAAGAAGCAGCACGTTTACCTTTCAAAGATATCCAGGGCACTATCATCGTGCAGAAAAACGGCAATGTTCCCGAAAATGTTTCCGGAGTTCTCTTATCCTGTTCCCTTGCCCCCATTCATCAGGACGCGGTCGCAGCGATCAGTAAAATTGAAGGCGCACAGGATATTTCCAGTGCGCTTTCTTTGTGGGTATTTGATCCTGATCATTTCAAACGTGTTGTCGGCGTTAACTGGCAGGACAATTACGGAAAATCTCTGTCTTCCAGGGTGATTGAAGGTGCCGCTCCTGTAACGGACCAGGAAGTCCTGGTTGATAAGACATATGCCGGCAATAATGGTCTGAGCGTGGGTTCACACGTAACCGTCGCCGGAAGCCAGTTCACGGTATCCGGCATCATCGGCATGGCCGGAAATGAAATAGTGGCAGGCGATGTCTATCTGAATTTGGCGGTTGCACAGGACATGGCTTATCAATCCAAAAACCTGCAGGCAGTAGAGAAGGTTGATAAGACGGATGTGAATCTTATCTTTATTAATGCCGGCCAGCAGGACCTGACGCTCGTAACTCAGAAGATCAAGCAAAACCTGAATGACCAGGATACCAATGCAGGCCAGACACCTTTAGGTCAGACCATCGGCAACTATAATATTTATACTCCCGGATACCTTCGAGGAACAGATATCCACGGTGCTGAAATTGTCAGATAAATTGACCTGGATTATTTCCCTTGTGCTCTTTATCGGGGCCTGTTTGATAATCGCCAGGAATACGCTGCGTATGGTCCTGGAGAGGCGAAAGGAATTCGGCGTTCTGAAATCGGTCGGCTATACCGGCCGTGACATTCAAAAGCTAATTGGTATAGAAACCACCCTGCAGGTCCTGGCCGGATTTGTTGTCGGCCTGCTGCTGACAGGCATGGCGGTTTTCATCCTGTCGAAGACGACGGTATCCATAGCTATCCCGTGGGAGCTTGAGCGCCTATCCCCATTTTTTACTTGCCAATCCGGAGGACGCCAACGTCGTGCAGACTCATTTTCTGCCGATCAGGTTCGATCTGCTTCCCGTGCTTGCCACATTTCTGGGCGTGGTGATTGTCGGGCTTGTGACCGCGTTTCTTACGACCTGGCAGATAAACAAACTCAAGCCCATGGAGATTCTCAAATATGAATAATATCGTGATGGTTGAACATTTATCCAAGACCCTGGGTGATATCAGGGTAATTGATGACGTATCGTTTGACGTGAGAAAAGGCGAGTTCCTTGCTATCCAGGGCCCTTCGGGGTCCGGCAAAACTACGCTACTTGGCGCTTCTGGCTGGTCTTGAAAAAGCAGATACCGGCAGCATATCCGTAGGCGAACAAGATTTGACATCAATGTCTGAGGACCAGCTTGCTCTTTTCCGCAGGAACAATGTCGGATTTGTCTTCCAGTCATTCAATTTGATACCCACGCTAAATGTCGTGGAAAATATTGCCCTCCCTCTTTTCCCGGCAAGTATTCCTGCCAGAGAGATGTTCGATCGGTGCCACTAAGGCGGCTATTGCCGTCGGCCTTGCTGAGCGTCTGAAGCATTATCCAAATCAGCTTTCGGGCGGCGAGCAGCAGCGGGTGGCAATAGCCAGGTCCTTGATCAATAACCCGCAGGTTATATTTGCCGACGAACCTACCGGCAACCTGGATACCAAGACCGGTGAGAAGATAATCGAGTTGCTCAGGCAGCTTAACCGAGAGAAAAATCAAACCTTTGTGCTGGTGACGCATGATGACCGCATAGCCGGAGAATCGGACCGCATAATTAAAATCGTTGATGGCAGGATAGGTGAGTAGCAAATGTCAAATAGAATGATTAATTGGTTAAAGCTATTCGTCCTTGTTTTATTCATCGGGAGCATCGCAATTTCAGTAGCATGTTCGCCATCGGCGGCGAAACCCGAGGCAGGCAATAGCGCTTCCGGCGCCCCGGTCTTCGCAACCCGCTGCGCCCGTCACCGATAATGCCACGGCAGGGCAGCCCGCCTCAGTGCCAGCCGCATCGAACGCCATTGACGTGGTTGTGGCAGGTTATATAACGCATGGGCCGCTTCAGCCTACCGTGCAGGCCATCAAAGATGTCCTCTGCCAAATATGGCGACAAGGTCAAAGTGACATGGGTAGATTCGACTACCCAGCAGGGCCAGGATTATTTTAAAGCGCACGGGCTTACCGCTCACATGAATGTGATAATAAACGGCACCTCCAGATACCAGGTCAATGGGAAAACCGTCGATTTCCTGTGGTTTGAAGGTCAGCAATGGACCAGGAAAGACCTCGATACGCGTGCTGGCTGGCCTGGTTAATAAATGAAGATGCCCTTAATCTGAGGCGTATTTTCGGTTTTTTCTTGATAATGTTCAAACCTAATATCCGTTATCTAATAAGAGAGCTCACCAGGCGAAAGGGAAGGTTATTTACCAATCTCCTGGCAGTAGCCATCCTGGTTGCCATCTTCATCGTCATGACCTCCGTTATGAACGCGTATTCCGACGCCATATATTTGCCATTCAAGGATATCGGGGCCGATATGATTGTGCAGAAATCGGTAGCAAAATCGGATGACAATCTGACCAATTCAATACAATTGCCTTTTGGGAAAGGGCTTTTCGATCAGGCCAGCGTGGACAAGATAAGCGCCCTGCCTCATGTCAAAGATGTCTCCAGGTCGCTGGTAATATGGCGCTATGATAAGGGGAAGTTCATCACGATAGAAGGTTTTGAACCTGATAGCTTTATCGGCGCCAAATATAGCTCCTGGGTTACTTCCGGCCGTGCACTCAAAGCCGGCGAGCATAATGCGGCACTGGTTGAAAAGCATTTCGCCAAGTTTTACGGGCTCAAGCCGGGCGACAAATTGCAGTTGGGCGCCTCTAATTTTCAAGTGGTCGGCGTTGTTGCTGTAGAGGATAAAAGCCAGGTTTCCGCCACCAATGTCTATATCAATCTGTCGGATGCCCAGTCGCTCCTCGGCGTAGCTCGGGCTATAGCCAGCTTTATGTCAGGCTCGACGCCCTGTCTTCGGAAAAAGCCATCCGGTCCGAAGTCACAGGGGTTGATAAGGATGCCATGGCCCTGTCGTCGAGCTCAATAGCCGCATCGCTTGGCAATTATATGGATATATATGAAAAATACCAGTTGCTTGTCTTGTTCATCCTCGCCGCAATCCTGGCATTGATCCTTTTTCAGGTCAATACTGCTTCGCTCATGGAAAGAAGACGGGATATTGGCATACTGCAGACCGTTGGCTGGACAAAACGGAATATCAGCGCCCAGATAGTCAGCGAGGTTTTCGTTCAAACCATCCTGGGGTTCCTGTTGGGGCTGGCTGCAAGCGTTTTAACTCTGGTGGCCATTGGATCAATTAGTCTGCAAACCAAGCTTTCTACGGGCCTGGGGAATGATTTGACGACTCTCTCTGCGCCTCTGCAGTTATCAGGTTCCGCTGTCTGGGAGTTTTTCCTCCTGACGCTGATAATCTCAGTTGCACTATCTTTCTTCCTGTCTGGAAAGCTGGCGGGCATGAAGCCGGTGGATAATCTACGAAAGATATAAGCCCATGAGGTTAGCCGAAGGTAACCACTTTATCCGAACTCGCAATAATCTCCAGCAGTTGTGACATAGTTGAGACCGGACATGCGCCGCCTTCCTGCTGCCTTATTTTCAAACAGGTGCCGCAGGCAAAAATATTTCCACCTTCTTTCATGAATTTGTTCAAAGCCTCAGGCAAGTCGAATTTCTTGTTATCGATGGACTCAATCTCCACCCCTGGTCCCAGAAGGAATATATTGACGCTATGACCTGCCCCAAGCGCCGTATTGGCCAGCCGCAACGCATTAAATACGGTTTCTGGAACGCTTGTATTTAAGACAATGCCCAGTTTCATGTGGTTATCTCCTGTATCTTATTTTTGACATATTATACTTACTATTGTAATATTAGTATATTAGCTAATACTTATATAAATTGGATATGATAGATCTCATCGAAGAAAATACTAAACGGCAGGCCGAGATGTTCGGTATTCTGGCTGACCCGACCCGGCTCAAACTGGTGAAGCTTTTATGCCATCAAGATAAGCACGTTTTATGTGTTAATGCCCTGGCCGGGCTTCTGGGTGTTACCCAGTCGGCTGTTTCTCAGCACCTGCGGGTGCTCAGGGTCATTGGTCTGGTTAAGGCAGAGCGCCGTGGATACCACATCCACTACTTTATAAATTTGGAAGTTTTGGATCTATATCGTACGCTCCTGTCAGAAGCGTTGAAAATTGAAGCGTCGCATGATGAACAATTATGCGGTAATCATTGTAATAAGAAGGAGAAACAAAATGCATCACGAGAATGAATGTGGTTGCGGGCAACATGGACACGGCGAAGGGCATGGGATGGGTCAGGCACCTGGGGAGTGGTCAGGCCACCATGGCTATCCGGTCGGAATCAGGCTGCATCACAGCGGCGGCTGTGATTGTGGCTGCAATTGTGGCTGCAATTGTGGTTGCGGAGGTCATCATGGTGGTGGCCTTATACAGAGGCGTTTTGTCAGCAAGGAAGAGATCACCAACCATCTGGAAGACTACCTGAAGCAACTGAGGGCCGAAGTCGCGGGGGTGGAAGAACGTATTGCTGAACTCAAAAAAGGATAAATATAATTCAGACCACTGCCGATAATAGACCATCACTTTTACGTCTATTCGTGTCTTTTCTTCGGCTAGGGGCCACCGCTTTTGGCGGACCTGCCATGATCGCCTACATTCGCAGGATGGCAGTCGAACAGAAGAAATGGATAGATGCTGGTTCGTTCAAGAACGGCGTCGCCTTCTGCCAGATGGTGCCCGGAGCA
Organism: uncultured Chloroflexia bacterium; assembly: GCA_963752975.1. Classification (GTDB taxonomy): domain Bacteria; phylum Chloroflexota; class Dehalococcoidia; order GIF9; family UBA5629; genus CAIMUM01. The sequence continues at coordinate 61,131 of CAVWAG010000010.1, read as the reverse complement.
ACAGCCATGCAGGCCGCCGCCTACGTGGGATTGAAGGTGCGCGGTGTAGGTGGGGCCGCCGTAACATATATCGGTTTCGGACTGCCTGCGTTTATATTCATGACTGTATTGTCTATTCTTTATGTGCAGAACAGGGAATTGCCGGCGGTCATATCGGCATTCAACGGTTTGCAGGCCATCATAGTATCAATAGTTGCCAACGCAGCGATTACTTTCGGCAGAGCAAATATAAAGAATTGGAAAGCCGCTGTGATAGCGGTTGTAGCGGCTATACTATTCGGAGTTGGCGTGTCGCCTTTCCTCGTGATTCTTCTGGCCGCCTTTGCTGGCATATTGCTATTCCTGAAGCAAAAGACGCCCGACCCTGTAAATGCGGATAGACGGACCACCACGTATCGTCCCGTTCTTGTCATCATAGGTATTGCTGCCATGGGCTTCACAGTGCTCTTTTTCGTGAACCGCGGGCTTTTCGATCTTGCTGAGCTTATGTTCCGAGTAGACTTATTTGCCTTTGGGGGCGGTTTCGCCTCCGTCCCACTCATGTTTCATGAAGTGGTAAATGTTAACTCGTGGATGGATAGTAAGACGTTTCTGGACGGCATTGCCCTGGGGCAGGTGACGCCCGGTCCCATTGTGATAACTGCCACTTTCATAGGCTACCTTCTTTACGGATTGCTGGGTGCCGCTATTGCAACCGTAGGCATTTTCCTGCCATCCTTTCTGATCGTGGTAGGCGTCGCCCCGTATTTCGATAGACTGCGCTCTTTCCCCATGTTCGATAAGGCGGTGGCCGGTGTCATCGCCTCGTTCGTCGGCCTCCTCTTATCAGTGACCGTGCTGTTTGCTTTGAAGATACCTTGGGATTTGTGGCGCACACTTCTTGCCGTTGCCGCATTTGTGGCATTGCTGTTTAAAGTGGAAATCTACTGGGTGGTTTTGGTGGGCGTTATTATTTCTATCCTTCTGCTTTAAACGAATGATGATTGCTTTACTTATGCTCTGATTTGGACAACAAAAAAAGCAGGGCCGCTCAGCCCCACTTGATTATTTAACCTCGTATGACACCGCCTGGTCGTCACTGGCTTCAGCTTATACCTTTATACTATGATCACAACAAAAGGGCATCACGGTCAGCTGCATTGGCTATGTAACCAAGTGCGCAATTTCGTCACGTCTACGCATAAATTGTCTTCGTTCTTATGATATTATTAGTGTTTGTAATGCGCCGCCTGATCTGCAAGAATTAACCGCTAATAATGGAAAACCTCTCTCTCCGCGAACTGTATAGCCGCATGAAGCAGCAATATACGCAAGACTGTAATCTTTGCGGCGCTTGCGTGGAAGCCTGCCCGGCAATACCTCTGACGTCCCTCAGCTCCTTATCTTCACGTGATATCCAAGCAAAGGTTATGGATCTGCTTACCGGCGGTATTACGTCCGAGGAGGCATCCCTGAGAGCGGCCAGTTGCGCACACTGCCATTCATGCCGGGACACCTGTCCGCTGGATATCAACCCTGTAATTCTGCAGGAATTGCTTCAACTCGAACTGGTTAAACTCACAGGGAAGCGTCGTCCTTTAATGGAGCTGAAGATAGGCGACAGCAAATTCTTTATACCGGATATCCTGGCAAGTATGCAGGTTATACCGGAGCAGAAGTTCTGGCTCAGTCAGGTGCCCGTTAACCCCGGGCATAAGGAGATCGTGGTCTTCACAGGCTGCACTCTGGTTATGATGCCCGATAAGATTTTTACCATCCGTGAAATCCTGAAAAGGCTCGGCCTTGATTTTGTCATAATTGGGGGAGGAAAACTCTGCTGCGGAGCACGCTGCGCCGGCGTGGATTTGGATGAATCCGAATCTTTGACCAGGAACCTATTGCATGCTCTGGCCGCCTTCAAGCCCCGGCAGGTTATCTTCTGCTGCGCAGAATGCACCAGCCGGGTTGGCGCCTTCGGCCGGGAAATCAGCCCCGTGCCGTTTGCCTACGATGAGATGTTCCATTTTCTCAGCCTGCACGTAAACGAAATGAAGTTCACGAAGCCAATTGATAAGAAGGTCACTTTGCACGACCCCTGCTCCCTAAGCAGGGTGCTCGGTGATAACAGTTCCCTCCGTGTATTATTAAATGCCATACCAGGTTTGACGCTAACGGAGATGAGTAAAAATAAGCAAGAATCCATCTGCTGCGGAGCTGTAGCCAGCCGCAGGAAACCTAAGGTTGGCGGTGCAATGGCAAGGCAAGTACTGGAAGACGCGCTGAATACCAGCGCCGATGTGATGGTCGACGCCTGCCAGGGCTGTCATTTCCAGTTCTGCGCTTCGCAACCTGAATACCCATTCCAAATCGAAAACATGCTTTCGCTCATTGGTGAGGCCATGGGCATCCACTTTGAAGATAAGATCAAGAAGTTTTACACCTGCGGCGACGCTGATAAGATCATGGAGGAATGCAGATCAAATGTTGAAGCTGGGCCATATGATCCCGGCCTCACGGCTATGCTGGCCAAACATATTTTTGCGGATAATTCTTCCCGCGGCGTATAGTGCAGGATATTCACCCTGGCAACAAAGGGCCTTGTTTGAAGTAAAAACGGAGGACCATATTATGCCGGAAAAAACATTCCAGGAGATACTGGAACACGTAGAACAGAAGGCGGGTGATTATGAGGAGATGTACGGCAGTTGCGCCCAAGGTACGCTCCTGGCATTGCAGGAGGAGTTCAATCTGGGGGACGCGCAGACGCTCAAGGCTGCAACTGCCATGCCCGGCATCGCTCTCAGGGGAGAAACCTGTGGCGCTGTCATAGCCGCTATCATGGCGCTGGGAATGGCTTTCGGCAGGGAGAAGCACGATGATTTCAAGGCCGTACAGCGTACCACCAGCGCAGCCCGTAAGTTGTGCAAACGCTTTGAGGAGGAGTTCAGCGGCTGTACCTGCCGCGAGGTACAGCATAATATCTTCGGCAGGAGCTTCAACCTGGTTGATCCAAACGATCAGGCTGAATTCGTCAAGGCGGATGCAATCAGGAAATGCCGTGCTCCGGCTCAGAAAGCGGCGCGCATAGCCGGCGAACTGATACTTGAAGGCCGAAAAAAAGCATAGCTACATTAAAAAAGGGGGCTCATATGGCGATAGATTTTAAGGAGGCATCCGACGTATTATTGCGTTATCTGAGGGTCAAGACCCGCCCGCTGTCAATCAAGTTCATCCAGAGCAGTTCCGAAATTCCTGGAGGCGTCTTGAGACCGAGCGCTGCCGGCGCAAAGATGGCACTATGCCAGGTAAATACAATTGCTAGAAAGTGGAATATGGCGATGGCAGTGACACCCGAAGAGGTCAATTGCGCCGCCGCCCTTCTCGCTTTCGGGTGGGGAGACCTGGGAGACCTGAACCGGCAGGAAGAACTCACCAGCTTCATGGTCTCAGCCGGCTATATAAAGGACCTGGAAACAGCGAAATCGTCGCTGGCGAAGCAGCCTTATTTTAACGGAGAGAAAAAATTACCCTCCAGTGGGCTTATTGTTGCTCCCATAGATGCTGGCGTAATAGCTGATCCCGACGTGATATTAATCTACGGCAATCCGGCGCAGATTGCCAGGCTGGCGCAATCCATGATCTATTCCGAAGGTGGCGTTATAGAATCCAGGGCACACGCGGGCGTTTCATGTATCGGCGAGATGATCGAACCGGTTGTTTCAAACAAAGCCGTTTATGTGGTGCCGGGCCGGGGCGAGAGGCAAATAGGTATGGCCTCCGACGACGAGATGGCCTTTGCTTTGCCCATGGCAAAATTGCAGGCCCTTCTTACAGGTCTCGTGGAAACCGATGAAAAGGGTACCAGGTATCCTATCCAGCCCTTCCTCTTCTTCGAACCGCGCTACAATAAGGCCGTCTCCAAACTTATCAAGAAGATAAAGTTAAGTTGAGGATTTCACTGCGGACTATATTTTTCTTTTGCACTTATGCTTCGTCTTTGATTTGGACAATAAAAAAAGACGGGGTCTTCAGGCTCGCTTGATTATGTAACCTCTGATGACTCTTTAACAAAAATAAAAACGGACTCTGTTCAAGATCGAGAGTCCGATTTTGGGCTGGTGGAGGCGAGGGAGGGTCGTGCTCTATTCACCAGTCCTATAATTGATTTGCTGAAACAAAGACGGGCACTCGGGATTTTGTTCAATGCTTGATTTTTTAGAAGGGTGTTTTTACACAATAAATAAATAATATTACCCTTGAACAATCATCGGTATGTATGTTAATTCATGATAAAAATCATAGGCCGAAGTGACTGGCAATGTTACAGCCCAATGTTTCAATTTTATGAAGTAATAATCAGCCGATATTACATCGGTAAAGCACGAGGTTTTGCAGCCGCAACGCTTCAATTTGTTTGAAACCCGCTTGCTGAGCCAGTGAAGTAATTTCTTCACCTGATATGCGGTATTCAAGCGGCGGACCGAAAGGCTGATCTTCATACACCCATTCCAATATAGCAAGGCGTTTTTGCGTGACACGGTGAGCTTCTTTTAATGCTATCAGGGTGTCGTCCGTCTCATGTAACAATAAGCCCATAAATGTCAGGTCAAAAGTAGCATCTTCAAAGGGCAACTTTTCGGCCTTACTTTGTTTAAATCTTCCAGAAGGGACAAAAGCAAGTGCAGCGAATAACATCTCGGGATTAACGTCTACCCCGCTGATCTGCAGTCCTTTTGCTGCGAAAGCTTCGGCGAAAATGCCTGAACCGACGCCAATATCCAAAACCGTCTTTGCGTTTTCCATGTTCTCCAAAGACAGGTTGACCACCCTTTTCACTTCCAGTCGAGCCACTCTTTCGGGATTGCGCAGTCGTTCGATTTCAAGATTATAACGTTTTCCTTGCATGTATTCCTCGGTATACTTGTTCGAGCTATTTTAATTGTACTATATAGTCTAATTTCAACGGGTGAACTTTCCGAAAGCACACTGGAATCATAATAAGAGACTGCAGATGCTGATAAATCGGGAAGCGCATACTATTGATTTTGATATATTATCTATTTATGTTAATGGCTTTATAATTTTTGCCTTAAGTTTAGCCAATACTCTCCAATCGCTCAAATGATCGCCACTGAACTCGTCTGTTGCCATCACACTCGACGTCTATAGCCATGTTACGCCTGGACTTCAGGAGCTGTTGCAAAGAGCTTGGACTTGGTGTTACCTGCGGAGGTGATTACAAGTTAACGTGATTGGAAAAGGAGAATGGAGTTTAGCTAAATGAAGCTAGCACCGCCGTTTTTGAACAATCATCTGGACGTATGTTAAGCCCGTAATAAAAATTTTACGGATTGGGTTACAGTGAAAGTCCACTTTAGTGGTGGCAGTCACCTCCGCCGCCACAAGTTTGATCCCTCGAAATGATTGACAAATTCCCAGTGATCAGGCTTTCCACGACTGGTTTAATATCAGGACATATTGCATCATGGTACACATCAATACCAACTTCATTGAATGCCGTTAACGGGCGTAAACCAATCCCACTGACAACCAGTGCATTGACTTTATGATTGGACAGGGTATTAACGGGAACCAGACACCCACCTTCTTGGTGCTCCGAGTTATTGATTACAGTTACATTGCTGATTTTTCCATCTTTCACATCAACTAAGGTAAACGCATCGCAATGCCCGAAATGTTGCGACCTCTGACCATCCAAGCCACCTTTGCCGACAGATGGGACTGCTATTCTTCCATTTTTCATTCGTTTTCTCCCAATTATTTTTTTATTAAATTTTCCTATTCTTTATCCAATCGTGACAACAACTTCATCTATCCGATTTCCAGCATCGAGGCAGCGAGGAATCGATTGGCGGCATTTTACATTTTGGACATAGATGATTAGTGTTTGCAGAAGAAGTCCACTGTACATCCCATTCATGGCCATTTAAACATCTAAGATGTAATGCTACGGCTTCGTAATTACCACCTGTGATCCTGACAGCTTTCCCATTAAGCAATGCATCCGCAATCTTTTTCCGTGCTGATGATAATACTCTTTGAAATGTGGGACGTGATATATTCATATGCTCGGCACATTGCTGCTGATCCAAGCCATCCAAATCCTTCAATCTGATCGACTCTGCTTCCTCCACGGAAAGGCAGATCTCAGATAGAAATCGCATCGGGATCCCAGCAGGTTTGAAATAAGTCACTCCTGGCAGGAAACAAACTCGACGGCATTTAACTGGTCTTGACATCAGTAATTATTTCGTTATTAATGGGCATATGTTCATAATCATTGTATATATTATATACGACCTCTGTCAAATTAAATGGATTTAATCGTAATAATAACGTGCAAAAAGGCGAGACTTTGTAGGATAAAGAGAATTGTGCGGAGCACCAGATGGATTTGGAATTATTACCGGGTAAAGCCCAACTTCAAAATAATGAAGATTTGGAGCTGATGGGATTCGACCTCACTACCTTTTGACTGCCAGCTTCGATCGCGACCAGTCTTGTCATCGTCGTCGCCTATTGAATTAGTATTCTACTGATTCGCCGAGCGAGGCGACGATATCGGTAACAATAACTATGACACAATTCGGGGCATTGACAGCCGCGTAGCTACTCAGTATTATACCACCCAAAGGCGATTTGGCCTTCACTCTGGCGTTCCTGGAAAAAAGAAAGCCGGTTTTTATAAAGATAGATGACACACCAATAATCTGAAACTCGGCCAGTAGCTATGAAATCTATGCGATGATTTGCGTATCAATATTAGTAGGTGATGTTCGAGGATAACCAGGTTTAATTAGATTAGGAGGTAGTGGTTTTGAAGGATTATGGAAAAGTATATGCCAGCGCCGATGAAGCCCTGGCCGGAATTCCCGATGGTGTGGTTATGGCGGCTCATACGTGGGGATTCTGCGGCACACCGCATCACCTGTTCGCCGCTATTATGCGCTCAAATATCAAAGATATCACATTGCTGTGCCCTAATTTCATACCTTTCGGCGGGCTGGAGAAATTTTTGCCCGGCCCCACTTCTTTACTGCCCAAACTCAAAAAGGTGATTACGCCGGGCATCGGCGGCGCCCGGTCAATGGGTACGGATGACAAAGGTTTTCTCGACGATTATGTGAAGAGCGGTCAACTGGAAACAGAGGTCATACCGCATGGCATCTGGATAGAAAGGCTGCATGCCGCCGCCATGGGTCTCGGCGGATTTTATAACCCCGTCGGTGTCGGGACTACTGTTGAAGCCGGAAAAGAAAAGAGGGTCATCGACGGCCGTGAATACTTCCTGGAGAAGCCGATCAGGCCGGATGTTGGAATTATCAAAGCACTTAAAGCAGACCGCTTCGGCAACCTGGTATATTACGGGGCGTCTCGGGGATCCCATCCAATCATAGCCCAGGCCTCAAGGCTTACCATAGTCGAGGTTGATGAACTCGTGGAGGAAGGGGAAATCGATCCGGAAGCGATTGTAACGCCGGGTATCTATGTAGATAGGATAGTGAAGATACAGGAAGCGGATGTAGGAAGCGCCAAACAGAGAAAGGAGCTCATGCAGTTCATCATGGGAGATGCCGTCCTGCGCAAAGTTCTTCTGGGCGTTTCAGATAAAGGAGACCAAAAATGAAAGAACGTTTAGATGAAAACGTTATCGCCATGCGGGCGGCCAAGGAATTAAAGTCGGGCGACTGCTGCAACCTGGGTTTGGGTCTACCTCAGCTTTTAGCCATGTATGTTCCGGACGGTGTCCGGTTCCAAGCGGAGAACGGTGCCCTGGGTTATGGTCCGCTGGTAACCGAGGATAACTGGCAGGAAGCTGACTATGGCAGGGTTGATGCCGGCGGCAGGTTCTTCACCAATGCCCCTGGCATGAGCTACTTCGATTTTCTTACCTCATTTGCCATGATCCGTAGCGGCCGCATCTACTCTGTCCTCGGTGGACTGCAGGTCTCTGAGAAGGGCGACCTGGCCAATCACAGCATGGGCGGAGAAGATATCTACCTCATGATAGGCGGGGCGATGGACCTGGCCTGGGGCGCCAAAAAGGTCATTGTTACTATGACGCATACAACTAAGGATGGTAAGCCCAAGATTGTCAGGAAACTTACCCTACCCGCAACGGCCCGTAATAGCGTTGATATGGTAGTCACAGATCTCGCCGTGATGGAGATCAGCGATAAGGGTATTGTGCTTAAGGAAACTGCCCCGGGCTGGTCTGGGAAAGAGATCCAGGCCTTAACAGAGCCGAGACTTATTTTTGCACCCGATCTCAAAGAAATGGAACTCTGAGCGCGGCGTCTCGGACTGCCATCCGCGACAGCCATTCCGAAGTGTATAAGCCCCTGGTTGAACCTTTAGATTAAAGTAGGAGGATAGCATGAAATACGAAACACTGATAGTTGAAAAATCGGGCGACCTGATGACTGTTACATTCAACCGGCCGAAAATCCTCAACGCACTGGATAGGAAGACGATGCTTGAGATAAAGGACTTGCTGGGTAAGCTCAGGTCAGACCTGCAGACCCGTTTTGTTATCTTCACCGGCGCGGGCAAGGCCTTCTCATCCGGAGTTGAATTCAGCAGGCAGGCCATGCAGGAGCATTACGACCCTGAACTGCCCAACGAACGGGTGTGGCAACTCTTCGGCCAGGATTTCATGCGGGCCATGGAGAGCCTGGAGCAGGTCACCATTGCTGCTGTTAACGGCGCCTCCGTCGGCGCCGGCATGTGCCTGGCCATGAACTGTGACTTCAGGATACTTTCAGAAAAGGCGTTTTTTAGCATACCTGAAACTGCGCTGGGCATATTCTTTACCTGGGGCGCCACACCACGATTAACCTGTCTCATCGGGCCGGCCAAAGCCAAGGAAATGATCATGACCTGCGACCCCATTGACGCGCAGGAAGCCTGGCGCATCGGGCTGGCCAATAAAGTGGTACCGCACGACCAACTCATACCGGCCTGTCTTGAACTTGCGCAGAAAATACGGACCATGGGACCGCTGGCTATACGCATCTGCAAGAAGCAGGTCAACGCCGCCTCGATGGCAAAAATGTCCGACCTCTACCCGCTGGAGCCGGAACTGATGGAATTCATAATGGCCTCCGGCCAGGCCGAGGAAGGCGGGCGCTCTTTCATCGAAAAGCGTAAGCCTGAATTCAAAAGCCAGCAGACAAATTTCAAACTGTAAAGGGCAACTCCGAAAATGCCTTACTCACGGATGAAATAGAAAATCAGATTAATACTCTGAATAAACGAAAGGAGGTTGCTATGATAGAAAGGCTCAGCAAGGAACAAATCGAAGGTATCCTCGATGCCCTCCCGGTGGAACTGCTTTTCATCGACGAACACGAGAAGATCCGCTATTGGAACAAGGGGGAAAAGCGTAGCCGGAAAGCCTCGGCGGACGATATTGGCAAGGACATAAGAAGCTGTCACAAGCCAGAGAGCCTGCCCATGCTGGAGAAGTTCATCGACAATCTGAAGAGCGGTAAAAAGGACGAGCAGGAGTTCTGGGTGAGCTACAGTGACCGACTGCTCAACCGCTTCATAGCCGTCAGGGGCGCGGACGGCAAATACCTGGGCTTAATACAGTACCTGCTGGATTACAAGGCTCTGGAGAAGCTGGCCGAAGAGAAAAAGGATGCCTACAAGATATTCCCTTAGTTGTCAGGTGACTGAAGGCTGATGTTAAGGCCGTCGTTGCGGATCATTTCCAGCCGATTTTCCAGTCCTGTCGGTTCAGTACACTTGGAAAATAGCTATATCAGTACTAAATGATCGAAAATTGACATCGAATATGGAATGGCCTATTGTGGTGCCAATACTGACATGGAGAGTTTCCTGCATCGCTTATCTGCGCCGTTAAAAACCCCATTACCGTACTATAAAACCCTTGCGGGGACCTACAAGTATTTTTATGATAGATACTACTAAGTTCGATTCTTCCGAGCGCTGTAGTCTCTGCGGTACCTGCCTTTCTTCCTGCCCAGTACTCAACTTCGAACAAGATAAGGCGATAGCAGAAAAGCAGCGACTGAACAGCGGACAGTCAAGCATGGTGCTGGAGAAGTGCACCACCTGCCTTTCCTGTGATTCATACTGTCCCAATGGCTTCGATCCCTATGAGCTGATACTACTGCGCTGGAACGAGAGGTACCAAGTAAAAGGGCTGCCGGCGCTTGCGCGTATGGTGATGCCCGGAGATCCGGCCTCCATCTGGAGCCAACTCTATCCCCTGATGCCACCGGATGAGCAGGAGCTGATTAAAAACTGGCGTACCAGGAGCGGGAAGTCCGGCAAGGATATTCTGCTAACCGGATGTTTCAGCGCTTTTTCACCCTATCTCACGATGACCCCCCTGCTGGCCGGCCTGACGCCCTATGGCGACGAGCGTAACTGGTGCAGCGGCGGGCACATCTATCAGTTGGGTTTGCTGGATGTGGTGGATCAGGTTGGAGCGAGATTGCAGGATGTTTTCAACGAGCTAAAGCCCAGAAAGGTGGTGACCATGATGACCGCCGAATATGCCATGCTGGGCAAGATCCTGCCGCAGAGGTTTAATACCAGCTTTGACTTTGAGATCGTGCCGCTGGAGCATTACCTCCTGGATATGCTGCACAGCGGCCAATTGAAGTTAAGCTGCCAGGTGAATAAACGCGTAGCAATACATGATAACTGCTTCTCCAAGGCTGCCGGCGATGCCGTCTGGTCGCCTGTGAGGGAGCTTGTGCAGGCCTGCGGGGTCAAAATAATTGAGATGCAGCATAATAAGGAGAATGCGCTGTGCTGCGGTTTCGGCGCCGCGGCGGGACGCTTCGACCTCTTTGATCTCATAGCGCAGGGTAAAAAGCGGCTCGCAGAAGCCGAGGCTACAGGCGCTGACTGCCTGGTGGTTTACTGCGCTGCCTGCTACTTCATCTTCTCCGTGGTCAGAGAGCTTATCGGCAGCAAATTGGAGATCTACCACATCCTGGAACTATTGGACATGGCCGAAGGCAGGTTGCCGCTGCACCGTACGCGCCGGCGTGCCTTCAACATCATTGCGATCATGTCTGCCAATATCACGCGCATGCTTTTGCAAAGTAAAGCCCGGCAACGATTCAAGATCGACCTGGCGTCTATTCAGGTCGCGCCCGGGCCCGTAGATTTAAATTTCAAAGCTGACCGCCTTTGCGCATTTTACAATGGCTTCTTGAATAACGCGGCAATGCAGAATCCTTTTTCTCTTTCCATATTGACAGCGTTCGTGCGGCTGGCGCTGGCCGGCCGGAGGAGATTTAACGATGGCTGATATTAAAGAATATAAGTTTCATGATGTGCAAAAGTGCAAGCTCTGCGGCGACTGCCTCTCGAAGTGCCCTGAGATGTCGTTGCCGCTGGAAACCGCCCGCAGGGAGAAGGAGAAGATCAACAGGGGCAAGATGAGCGATAGTGTTTCCATATCGTGTACCGCATGCTTTGACTGCGACGATTTCTGCCCCAATGATGCGGCGCCCTGCGAGACCATCATGGACTACTGGCAGCGCGAGTACCACGCGCGCGGACTGCTGGAAAGGGCGCGCTACTTCCTGCCCATGCAGAAGCTCAATTTCCGCAGCTATATCTTGGAGAGACTGCCCGCCGACGAGAAGGAAATGGTTGCAAAATGGGACGATAAATCCCCCTGCGCAGAGTTTATTTATCCCGGGTGCAACGTTACTACGGTGCCTTACCTGACGAAAACATCCCTGTTGCCTCCCATCCCGATAAGAGGCGGCCTGGACTGGTGCTGTAGCGAAACTTTTTTCCGCATGGGCTACTACGATCTTGCCGCGGTACAGGGCAAAAAGATGCAGGCCAGGTTTGCCGAAATGGGTGCGCGTGAGATACTAATGATGTGCACTGCAGGCACGTTCTGCTTCACCAAAATGCTGCCGGAAAGGCTGGGCATTAAGTTCGATGCCAAATTCAAACCCCTGGTACGATACCTCTGGGAGCAACTGGAAAGCGGCCAGATCAAGGTGGTCAACAAGCTTAAACTGCGCGCCACGGTGCAGGATTCCTGCTATGCCAAGTTCCTCGAGCCGGACTATCTCATGTTGCCACGCAAAATCCTGGAGCATATAGGAGTGGAGGTAGTTGAAATGCCGCGCAGTAAGGAGCGAATGGTCTGTTGCGGCATCGGCGCTGGTTTCAGCATGAGAAGTAACTACAATACTGCCCGCATTACACTCTCCACTCTGAAAAGGATACATGAAGCCAGGAAAACCGGCGCCGACTTGCTGTGTGTTTACTGCGCCGGGTGCATGCAGATGCTCGGCTCGGGCAGCCTTTTCTATCCCAACGCTCCGCAAATCTACCACCTGCTGGAGCTGGTACAGATAGCTGCCGGCGAGCAGCCCTTGCGGCGTATCGGCAGCCGTGTCAAGACTATGTTTGCCGGTGTGGCACGGCACCAGATGCCCAAATTATTGAGCAGAAGACGCTTTAAACCCGAAATGGAATTTTAATCACCAGTTTTATAGCGGAATAATTCGCTATAAAGGTGATCTCTATTATAGGCAACCTTATTTTGTACGTGGTGAAAGGATCATGATTGGCATTATACCTCTCGGGCTGATCTCGGCGCTGGTTGGTTTTATAGGCTCGTTGACGGGGTTGGGTGGCGCCAGCATACTAATACCTTTGCTGTTGCTATTCGGCGTCCCGGTCAAGGTGGCCATTGCCTCTTGTATGGTGAGCATAATTGCTACCTCGGCGGGATCGGCCTCCGCCTATGTGCGCGACCGCCTCACCAACGTAAGAATCGCCATGTACCTAGAGATGTTCACAATAACTGGCGCTATCGTAGGCGCCACGATCACCACTGTCATCCATCCCATATTCCTGTATTTCTTCTTTGCCGCCTTCTTGCTAACGTCGTTCATAGGTATAAGACATGCGGCGAAGGACTATGTCCCAGCTACCACTCAGGATGAAGTATCCAAGGTATTGAGGCTCAACGGCAGCTACTTTGACGAAGCCCAAAATCAAGTTGTCGTATACAAGGCAACCAACGCCCTGCTGGGCGGCGTGGGCATGGTTGTCGCCGGCTTGGCCGCGGGCATGCTGGGAATAGGTGCCGGTGCTTTCAAGGTGACGGTCCAAGAATATGTGCTCAAACTACCACCCAAGGTGTCCAGCACAACTAGCAACTTCATCATCGGTATGACAGCTCTGGCGGCCACCAGCGTGTATCTGTTCTCCGGACTGATGAACTTGACCCTGATGGCGCCCATCGCCATCGGCACGACGATCGGGGCGACGTTTGGAGGGAGAGTCTTAAACAGGCTCAGCGACAGGATCGTGCGTTATTTCTTTTTCGTGATTATCATTTGGCTAATCGTCGAAATGCTTTACGAGGGGTTTACGGCGGCGTGAAACGGTTGGGGAGCGGCGAGTACGGGCTTGAGACTGCCATCAGCTACCTGCTGATTGCCGGCGTAGTCGTCAGTCTACTGCTGCTGACGGCAGGTTTGATCGTCTTCCACGCCGTCTATGGCCGGCTGGACGTCCTGCTGTCAGACGACTCCACCTACATCACAGGGCGGAATTTCTTTAGCTTCCTGCTGGGGCTGGCTACAGGGAAATGGGAAAATCCGGCAATCCTGTTAATCACGCTGGGGATAGTTGCCCTGTTCATGACCGTATATATAAGGGTCATAATGTCAGTACTGTATTTTGCCTGGAAGAGGGACGCCAAATACGTGTTGATTACCGCCTTTGTTCTGGTGGCACTGACCTTGAGCCTGATGTTCCACTAGGGAAATAATCCGTATGAAATTTAGAAAGAGAACGTATAATAGCCCCAGGGAGTTATTCAGCGATCTTCTTTTTCCATTCAAAAATCGTAGAAAACTGCTAAGGGTTATGAGTGGGACGCTGATCTCCCCGGCTTTCCGTGAGAGGCTTATGTTGGCTGTAACTGCCGTGAATGGCTGCCGCTACTGTTCCTATTTTCATACGGGGGAAGCATTGAAGATCGGGCTTAGCCAGGAAGAAATCGGTAGGTTATTAACAGGGGACTCTGCCACGTGCCCACCTGAAGAGGCGCCCGCAATTATCTATGCGCAGCACTGGGCAGAATCAAATGCCCGCCCTGACACCGCAGCTATACAAAAGCTCCAGGAAATATATGGCCTGGAGAAAGCCGATGCCATCAACACTGTTCTCAGGCTAATCAGGATCGGCAACCTGTCTGGTAATTCCTGGGATTACCTGCTTTACCGTATATCCTTTGGCAACTGGGGCCAATAAGCAAAGATATTATATTAGTAATTCAATACGGCTTTAGCTTCCAATACTTCCTGGACCACTTTCCCGGCCTTAACCAACTGCGCCTTATCAATCAGTAAATCAGGGGTTATTTTCCGGGATTCGATGCACGGAATGCATACGAAAATCTGTCCTCCGAACTCGATGAAGCTGTCAACCAGCTTCTTGACGGAATCAAAACCTGATGCGTAGATGTGATCATAGCATTCCTTTTTAGCCAGCATAACGCCCATTGATTGAAGTATTATAGTCACTTGAACATCCATTGCCAACGCGGCATTTCCTACAACAAAGGGCAATGTGGCCTTCTCCGGGTCTTCGCCTCCATGAGTCGCGAAAATTACCATTTTCTCTGCCATAGTCTTCTTGTCTCAACCTCCTTAATTTTATTATTTCTTAACTGAAATTGTGAAGCTGGTTGATGGATCCCCTACCATTCCGCACCTGCCCTCTTCATCAGTCTAGCACACAATAACCGTTAACAAGATGCTCAGATATGTCTTTGATTTCCAGTGTATTATTTGCGGCACGTCTCAAATTGGCCATGCAGATTGGACACATTGTCACAATGCTGTTGCCGCAGCCGGCTAACTGGGCCACGCGTTTCTGAGCGACTTCATGGGCCTTGCCGGGGAATAGTGATTCCAGGGGTCCGCCGCAGCACTGCGTTAACCTTCCGGATAACTCAGGCACATGAATTGTTGCCCCGGCAGTTTTCAGCAAACGGCGCGGCTCATCCACTATACTTTCGTGCCTTGCATAAACACAGGAATCGTGGACAACAAGATTCCACGGTAAGCTGCTTTACGCACTTCAGGTCTTTTTCTGCAAGTACTTCCAGATAGCTCTTTGCAATAAGGTCATACCCATCGATAATTTTCGGGTATACGCTCTTCAACATATTGGTAGTGTGAGGATCCACTGTGATTACCTGTTTCACGCCATTTTCTTTGAATATCCGATAAACTCTTCTGGCATGCTGCACAAATACGTCGTCAAGTCCCTCATCGTAGACAAGCGCGCCGGAGTACAGCTCTTTTCCATACAGATAACCGAATTCTACTCCCGCCGTTTTCAATAGGGCCGCGATGTTGCGCAGTATGCTATTGTACTTCGCCTGTTCTTTGCCATTGCCCCCGGACATAAACCAGGAAATATTGGCAATTCTGTTCAATATACGACCGATGCCGAAAAACCGGGTTATCCATGAATTCTCGAATTTGGCCATCATTGCGGACATGGAATCTATTGCTGGTATTAACTGGTACATCTGGCCCGTATACAGTACAGTTTCACCCCCAAAGGGTATATCCAATCCCTTTGGCCCATGCGTCAACTTTTCCCGAACTGAGCGGAACCACGCCCTTCCTAGTTCTCAGGTTGTCTGAGAATATTCCCTAAAACATCATGCTATCGGCAGCGGCATAAATCTATCCTCTTGAGAGTCCAAAAACATCCCTGTTGATATAGCTGCGCAAAGACCTGATATTTTCTGCGATGGGAACGTCGGCCGGACAATTATCCTCGCACATTTTGCACAAAAGGCATGAGTAGATGTTGGCAGTATTCTGCAATACTCTGTCCCTTGCGCCGATCAACACGTAGCGGAATAGGGTCCTGGGGTGCAGATCGATGCCCAGGGGGCAGAGCGCCGTGCAGGAACCGCAGTTGATGCAGGCGGAGGCATTGAATTCAGTCCCCTCCTTCACACGTTCAATAAATTTTGCATCTGCTTTTAACATTTTTCTTCCTGATCCCGCAGTTTATACTGATAATAGTCATCGGCCCTGGCTTTGGGCATCTCGATAATCAACCCGTATCTTCTCATGCCCATGACCCATCTAAGCACTTCATCAGACGGGTAACCAAGTTCACCGGCAATCTCGGCTATCGTCTTTGGTCCTTCGGCCAATATCTTTATGATTTGACCACGCATATACATCTCATCGCGAAGCACTTCGCCCAGGTTACGGGAAACCTTCTTTTCCATCAGGCAACCTCCCTGGCCAGAGCTTCAATCATGGACTCTATCTGTTTATTTGTGTATCCTTCAACATCTATGGCCTGTTTGGGACAAACAGGGACGCATGCCCCTTCCCCTTTGCACAGAACCGGGTTGATCATGGCGATTTCTTTGCCGTCACAACTAATGCGCTGTACCGCGCCATATGGACATGTCTGCTCGCAGGCGCCACACCATGTGCATAGATCCGGGTCGACCCTGGCCACGAGCGGCTCCAAATCAATATATCCTTTGAGAAGCAGGGCAGCCACTTTGGCAGATGCAGCCATGGAACTGGCCACGCTCTCAGACAAGTGTCTTGGGGCCCTGCGCTGCTCCGGCTATAAATAGCCCGTCTATTACGGTCTCAACCGGCTTCAGCTTGGGATGGATTTCATTAAAGAAACCATCTTTCCCTATGGGCAATTTGAGAACGTTTACCAGTTGGGCATTGGCCCTGGGGACCATGCCGGTAACGAGTACCACGAGGTCAGTTTCTATTTCGATTTCCTCTCCACCTGTGAGACGGTCTTTCACCTTCACTTTTAGACTGCCGTCCTCGGCAGTTACCTGCGGCGGCTCGTTCTCTTCATAGCGCAGGAATATCGAACCCTGCTTTAAGGCCTGATCATAAAGCATTTCATATTTGCCATAGGTGCGCATATCCCGGAAAAGGTGAAATTGTTGTGCACCTGGGTTCAATTCACCGGTACACACGGCCGCATGCACAGCGCCGGTGCAGCAATAGCGGGAGCAATACAGGTGGGGATTATCCTCTTTGCAATGTTCCCTCGATCCAACACAATATATATAAGTAACTGTTTTGATATCCCTGCCCTTGTATTTAAGGGGGCCGGAGGATTGTGCAAGTAATTCTTCATATTCCGGCAGTGTTATCACTCCATCCAGCCCGAAACCAAATTCACCATCTATTGGGATATAGGGCTCAAAACCCGTGGCCACTATTATGCCACCGACTGTCAGCGAAATAGTCTCCTTGTTATTGACACTTATCTTGACCAAGAACTTACCAACATTGCCGCTTTTTTCAATTATTTTGGCATTGGTAAATAGAGTTGATGTTTTCACGCTCACGGACTTTCTTAATCAATGAATCAATTATCTCTGAGCCCTTCTTACCGTTGGGGAACATCTTCCCCCATTTACTTACCATTCCACCCGGCTGTTCCGCCCGTTCAATTATATGCACGGATATGCCCATATCAGATAGAGCCAGAGCCGCACGCAATCCGGCAACCCCGGCGCCTATGACCAGTGCGGCAGGCGTAGTTTCGACGCGCAACCGGCTGAGGGGCACTGATAATCCGGTGCGGGCAATGCCCGCCCGGACCAGTTTGATTGCTTTGTCCGTCGCTGCATCCTTTGAATGAGTGTGGGCCCATGAACACTGCTCACGGATGTTTACCTGGGTATATTGATAGGGATTAAGACCCGCACGCTCGGCCATCGCCCTGAATGTATTCAGGTGAAGCTTGGGCGAACAGGAAGCTATCACGATCCCGTCCAATTTCTTTTCCTGAATTTCTGCGATCATGTCCTGCTGGGCCGCGTCAGAACAAGTAAATATGTTGGTCTTGACCGTGACTACGGAAGGCTCGCCCTTCACTGCATCTGCTACCTGTTCCACATTCACATAATCGGAAATATTGCCGCCGCAGTGGCAAATGTATACGCCAAGTCTCCGCTCTGGCATTTCCGTCATGATGCCTTCCCCGTTTTCTTAAGATAGGCTGCTACCTGCGCTGCAGCGGCGTCGGAATGCAGAATAGAATCGGGTATATCGCGCGCCGCCGGCCGCCGTTCCCGCAACGAAAACGCCTTCAATGCTGGTTTTGCCCGGCTCAAGGTCCTCATCTACCTCATGGATATACGAGAACGGATCTGCTTTGAGAGCGCCGTCTTTGAACAGGCACAGCGCGCCCTGTGTCGGAAGCACCCCGACCGACAGTACGACAAGATCGTGCTCGGCCTGCTTGGTGCCGCCATTACCTTCGATATCCTCGTAAAATACTCTCAGGTTCTGGTCAGTTGTTTCTTCTATTCTGGCCACCTTGCCTTTGACGAAATAAACCCCCATACCTTTGGCTTGCTCATAAAACTCGTCGTAACCTTTGCCGAAAGCGCGGATATCGATGTAGTAAATGGTAATATCTGCGAGGGGCAAGGCGCCCATCAGCAGCTGCGCCTGTTTAAGAGAATACATGCAGCAGACACGCGAACATATGCGGTTATTGACCTTTTGGTCCCTGGAGCCGGTGCATAGCACAAAGGCTATATTGCTGGGTGCTTTTCCATCCGAAGGACGGATAACCGCATTGTAAGGCCGGGTAGGGGCCAGGATGCGGTCCATCTGCATGGCATTGATAACATTGGGAAACCTACCGTATCCCAACGCCGGTTTATTGGCAGCGTTGAAGATATCGAACCCCGTTGACAGCATTACCGAACCAACCGTTAGGTCCTGCTCGTTCTGTGCGCATATCAAAGGATATGGCATCGGCAGGGCATGCAGCCACACATTGCCGGCATTGTGAACAGCCACCGCAGTCCAGACAACGGTTGGCGCTATAACGCGCTTCGTCCTCCGTCATAGTGCTTTCATATTCACCGAATGAACGTGCCCACTCGTTAACCGGCTTAAGCTTCAGGGATACAGGTTTTCTAACAGAAATGTCCCCGGGCGTTCGGCTAAGGACAGCCTCCCGGTCCACCATCGGCAATCTTTCATCGAAATTGACCGAATCCAGTCGTATACCCTGGAGGTAACGGTCTATATAAAAGGCGGCTCTTTTGCCCTGGCCGATGGCCTTCACAATCATTGAAGGCCCGGTCACGGCGTCTCCCCCGGCAAAAATCCAGGGTTTCGAAGTCTGCAGCGTTTCCTTATCGGCATTAATAGTCCCATTGCGGTTGAGCTCAATCTCAGTCGAGAATGGAGAAGTATTGGGAAGAAGGCCCACAGCCATAATAACAATATCGGCGTCGAAAGATTTCCTTTTAGACTCATCAAATGAAGGGTTGAATTTGCCGCTGGCGTCGAAAACAGACGTGCAGCAAACGAACTCAGCTCCGGTGGCCTTTCCTCCCACGTCACTGACCGCTTTCGGCCCCCACGAACAATTAATCGCAACACCCTCGTCGATCGCCTGCTGAATCTCCCATTTGTGGGCCGGCATTTCATCGTTGGACTCAAGGCAGACAAGCTGCACTTCACTGGCACCCAGGCGCAGGGCGCTGCGGCTGCAGTCTATGGCAACGTTGCCGCCGCCTATCACCACGACCTTTTTCCCATTCACATCCGGCCGGTCATCAGAATTGCAGGACTTAAGGAAATCCATGCAGTCAACAATCCCCTCCAGATCCTCTCCCGGGATGGATATACGGCGCCCTCCGGTATTGCCAACGGCCAGGAATACGGCATCAAAGCCGTCCTCCTTCAGCTTTTGCAGTGCTACTGACCCTGGTGCCAGTAACAATCTTGACACCCAGTGCAGTGATGTTCTTGATATCGCGAGCCAATATATCCTTGGGCAAGCGGTATGACGGTATGCCCCAGCGCATGATGCCGCCCGCCTCCGGCTCAGACTCAAAGACCGTTACAGAATATCCTGAACGGGCGAGAAAATAGGCCGCTGATAGGCCGGTCGGGCCGGATCCGACGATCGCTACCTTTTTGCCGTTCAATTTTTCGGGGATGCCGTATTCCGGCTCGGGATGGTTTTCATAGTAACGGTCAACCATGAAGCGTTTGATTGCTCTGATAGGGAGCGGGCCTTCCAGTTGTCCCCTTGTGCACTCGTCCTCACATGGGGCATAGCATGCCCTGCTCAGGCATCCGGGAAGTGGGGCATCCTCCAGGTGCAATCGGAATGCTTCATCATATTTTCCTGCTCTTACCAGTGAGATGTATCCGTGGGGTTTTACTCCCGCGGGACAGGTAAATGAGCACGGCGATGTGCCCTTCCGGTCGATTACCGCCTTCTTGGGGACAGCCTGGGGGAAAGCAATATGAGCTGCCCTGCGGGCTATCAGATCTGAATTGAATTCATCAGCAATTGCTACGGTACAGGCTGTCTCGCATTGAGCACAGCCGGTACACTTGACTGGATCAATGAACTTTGGATTTTTGCGCAAGTTGACCAAGAAGCTACCGTCCATGTTTTTGCTGACAGCATCGATTTCGGAGAAGGTCAACACCTTGACATTGGGATGGTTGGCTGTGGCCGCCATTTTAGGTGTGGAGATGCAACTCGAGCAATCAAGTGTTGGAAATACTTTACTCAGCAGGATCATTTTCCCGCCTATGCTGGATTCCTTTTCCACCAGCAAAACCCTGAATCCCATGTCGCCCAGCGTCAGGGCGGATTCCATCCCTGCTATGCCAGCCCCGACAATCAGGGCATCATAATCTACGTTTGAGTTTCTTCCCATGAAAGTTCAGTATCTCTCAACTCATGTTTTGAGTTCGCTGAGCGCTTTATGGAATTTCTCCATATGCGACACAAAAGACTCGGAGCAGACCGAACAGATACCAGCCATCTTTACACGTCTGGGATCAAGGCCATGCTCCTTAATCAAGTCCTGCGCTTTCTGCATCACAGCGGCTGTGCGGTCGGTGCAGTCAGGCAGATAGGCGCAATCTGTTCCATCAGCAGCGACGAACACTCCATCAAAGCCCGCTTCAAGGGCATGCAATAACCATCTGGGGTTAATACCGCTGGAACACGGCAGCGCTATGACCTGGACCGATGTTGGATAGTCCATATGTGAACTGCCGGCCAGGTCGATACCAGGATCGGAGATATTGTTTGTTGAGAAAACCAATATCCTGGGGCCGCCGCTTTTAGGGGAACTTGGTGAAGTCACTATTTCCCTTTTTAACAAATACCTTCCAGTAACCGGCTTCCTCAATGGTTCCCAGACACTGGTGCCCAACTTTATTGGCCCAGAGAGGAAGATCTTCCGTTGTGCCAATATCAGAGGACAGCACTTCAAGTATCCCTGCCATAGGAACGGCCGCCATGCCACGTTTAGCTTCCAGAAGGGGACCCGGGCAAGCCGTGCCGCGGGCATCTACAGTTTTGTCCACTTTGATATTTTTCAGGTCAATTTCGGTCATGCTATTACCTCCAAAGACGATTTAATTCTGATTACTATCATTAATTAGAGCTCTTTTTTTATCCAGTTCTTCCACTATGGCCTGCCTGACAAGCTCACAACATTCGGCGAATATCGGCGTCCCAACTTTGTAGTAGACTGCCTGCCCCTCTCTCCTGGAAACCACTATACCGTGAGCTTTCATAATACGCAAATGTTGAGACACGTTCTGTAATTCTATGCCGGTCTGAACGGATATTTCTCCGACAGTTTTCTCTACTTTGCCCAGTACCTTCAAAATCATCAGGCGCCTGGGATTAGAAAGCGCACTCAGCATCTCCGCCTGTAATTCAAAAATATAGTTGGGATTTATTTCCATAATAATCGCCCCCTTAGCAAAAATACAATATGTAATCAAATTATATAAATAAGGTCATATTGCCTTCGTTAGCCGTTGACACGAATGTAGTCACACCGCCGAATTCAACGCCCGGCATAAGTTCTTCCTTTTTAATACCCATGATATCCATGGTCATCGTGCAGATTACCAACCTAACACCCTGCTCACGGGCCTCCTCAATCAATTTGGGTAAACTATAGACATTCTTTTTTGCCATCTCTTTCTTCAACATCAGTGTACCCATCCCTCCCATATTCATATTGGACAGCACCAGCTTATTGGGTCCCCTGGGCATCATCCAACCAAACATACTCTCCATGAACGTTTTTTTCTCCAGCAGCTGGACCGGGCCTTCACGCCTCATAATATTAACGCCCCAAAACGTAAAGAACAGGGTAACCGGAATATCCATGGCAGCAGCACCGTTGGCAACGATAAAAGCTGCCAGCGCTTTATCCAGGTCACCGGAGAATATGAGCATGGTCAAACCTTCAATCCTCTTTTCCTGGGCTGCGGATTGTCTTTCGGCAACAGATGCGACATCAGCCATATCTGGTCACTCCTTGTGTTTATTCTTATTTAGCTGTCCGGTTGCAATGTTATAATTGCTAACTATTGCAAGTATACAATATCTATTACCCTTAATCAAGTTATATTTACTTGACAGAGTGAAATCAGGAAAATACAATTGAATAGAGCATATGCACAAAACAAAGGATGATATTTAAATGCCTCGACCCAGGAAAAATTGTAAGGTAGCTTTCCTGCCGGGCACTACTTTCTTCAAGCCGGCCGGGGTGCCGCAAAGACTGCTGGATGAAGTCTGCATTTCTATTGAGGAAATTGAATCCCTGCGGCTGCGGGATATTGAGAATTTGGACCAGGCACAATGTGCCCGGTACATGAATATTTCGCGAGCAACCTTTCAGCGGATCCTTGAATCGGCCAGGAAAAAGATAGCTGTGGGCATACTGGGTGGCAAGGCTATAAAAATCGACGGAGGCGCATTCGAATTGGAGGCGCCGCAATGTTGCTGCAGAATTGGTTGCAGCCAGGATGTGCAAGCGAGCATGTCAGCCAGATGGTCGGCTGAATCCTGCTCTATTTGCCACAGGTTGTGCGATTCAGCGCCGGTGCCTCCGGCAATGAATGAAGGCCTGGCAAATGAGGACCGAAATAGCCTTGGGCAAAATAACGAAATTGAGATAAGGAGAATAAACGACATGAAAATCGCAGTAGTTACAGATGATGAGAAGACCATTAGTCAGCACTTTGGACAGGCATCATTGTACGTTGTCTACACAGTAGAAGACGGAAAGGTAACGGGCAAGGATATACGTGCGAAAATGGGGCACAAGCATTTTGCATTTAGAGATGCACGTCCGCATGTGCATGGCGAGCGGCACGGCTTTGACCTCGCATCTGTGAACCGGCATGCCAGCATGGCTGTGACAATCAAAGATAGTCAGGTACTGATAGCCGGCGGCATGGGCATGGGCGCCTACCAAAGCATGATTAACTGCAAGATTGAGCCTATAGTAACCGACATTGAGAGCGTTGAGGAAGCAGTCAAGCTATACATTGAAGGCAAGCTGCCGAACCTGATCAATAGGGTACACTAACTCTACCGGATCCACTTCAGGGATCTGGGCGACTAATCGGTCAGCAATCTCGTTTTATGGTGGGACGGGTACCCGTTACTATGAGTTAATCACCATGCAGGATGCGCTTTAGTCTACTTAGTGAATTCGCCGTTGAAATTACTTAATTAGTTTCCTCGCATCATCCTCAACCGTCCTATAAACGTCCCTCAGCGGTACATCTTTCTCAGAAGCGATCTTGCGGCAGTCGTCGTATTCCGGTGAAATGCTCACTACTTCATCTTGGAAGCGCTTGACCTTGACCCTGACCTTGCCGTAAGTGGAATCGATTTCGACGATATCACGGCCGGCGATATGGCGGAAGATGGAGCGCACCCTTATGCCGAGGGTGGAAGTCTCACGCATGACCGTCTCGGCCAGCCTGGATTCGGCGTCGCCCGGGGCCAGCACGCTCAACATCACTGCCGGGCGGTTCTTCTTCATCTGGATATGCGTAAACCAGACGTCCAGCGCGCCCTGCGCGAAAAGCCGCTCCATCACGTAATCATATATCTGGGGGTTCATATCGTCGATATTAGTCTCCAGCAGCACCATGCCCTCGCGGCCCTCATGAGCGGTGGCTTCGCCAATCCACAACCGCATAACGTTAGGGTATTCGTCTGGATTCCTGCTGCCGGCGCCGTAGCCTATCCTCTCCAAATTGAGCGGCGGCCTGCTGAATTCGGCCAGGGTTGTAACAATGGCAGCGCCGGTGGGTGTCACAAGCTCCTTCCCCTCCATAGCAACATGGCAAGGACTGACAACAGGAGCATGTTTTTGTGTCACCAGGTCAAGCGTTGCAGGAGCAGGTAGAGGCAAACCGCCATGCCGGCATTCAACGGACCCTCCTCCAACGGGAAACGGCGAGGAATAAAAATCTGTTACACCCAACAACCTGAAGCCGATTACCGCACCTGCGATGTCAACTATGGAGTCCACGGCGCCTATCTCGTGGAAATGTACCAGTTCCAGCTTGACGCCATGTATCCTGGCCTCCACCTCACCCAGGCTGCGGAAGATGTCCATAGCCTGCTTCTTAACATCATCTTCGAGCCTGCTGCCGGCAATCAAATCCACGATATCGCTGTAAGAACGGTCGGGCTGCCTGACCTTATCGTCGAGTATCACCCGTGCCCAGGTAGCCGTGACAGCGCCCCTCTTCACCTTCTCGGCCGTTACCCGGTATCCCTCCAGGGGCAGCTTGCCCAACTCCGTGTCAAGGTCAGCAAGCGATAGTCCGGCATCCAGCAGCGCGCCCAGTATCATGTCGCCGCTGCAGCCGGCGAAAAGGTCGAAGTAAACTGCCTTGCCCATAAAATAACCTGCTATGGATTCATGCTGCCCATCTGGTAGCCGGCCAGGTCGATGGTCACGTGTTTATAGCCCAGTTTCCTGAGGGCTTCAACCGCCGCCCGGCGGTTGTCTTTCTTAAGCAGGTTCCTGAAACCGGGATCATCAACCTCGATCCGTGCGATATCGTTATGATGCCTCAGCCTGACCTGACTCACGCCCAGGCTGCGTATAAAGGATTCCCCGGCGGAGACTTTACCCAGGACATGATGGGTGATAGGTGTATGATGTGGTATACGCGTGGCCAGGCACGGCATGGCGGGCTTATCCCAGTTGGGTAAGCCGCCGGCTTTGGCCAGCGACCTTATCTCCTTCTTGGTCAGGAAAGATTCAGCCAGCGGACTGCGCACACCCAGTTCCGATACCGCTACCAGTCCGGGACGGTAATCACTGAGGTCGTCATAGTTAGAGCCATCGCATACATATTTGATGCGCCTCGCCCTGGCCATCTCGTTGAGCATCCCCAGCATGGTCAGCTTGCAGTGATAGCAACGGTCTTTGCTGTTGGCAGCAAAATCCGGTACATCGAGCTGGTTGAAGGCTATTTGCTGCAGGTCGAATCCGAGCAAGGCGGCCAGCCTGACGGCGTTCTGGAAATCCTCCCTGTCCATCACCGGTGAATTGGCCAGGACTATCAGTACCTTCTCTTGCAAAATATCCCGGGCTGTCACGGCTAAATAGGTACTGTCCACGCCGCCGGAATAGGCCACGATGGCCGAACCCATTTTACCCAGCACATCATGCAGGTGTGCGGTTTTATCAGCAGTTTTACTTCTACTGTTGAGTTTGTGGTTACTCACCTGTTTATCAGGCCGGCTAAATATCCGGCATTAAATCCTCCATCTATATTTACCACGGCCACGCCAGGCGCGCAGCTATTGAGCATGGTCAGCAAAGGCGCTAAGCCTTTGAAATTGGCCCCGTAGCCTACGCTGGTGGGAACAGCAATGACGGGACAGGTCACCAGTCCACCCACCACGGTGGGCAGCACACCATCCATGCCCGCTACCGCTACCACTACCTTCGCACCCCGTATCTGCTCAAGATGGTTGAAGAGACGGTGTATGCCGGCCACCCCCACGTCAAATATACGCTCGACCTCGTTGCCCATCAGTTCGGCTGTAACCGCGGCCTCCTCGGCAACGGGGATATCCGCCGTACCGCCCGTCAGAACTACTATGCCTGCCTTTCCCTTTTTTTTCACGGCACGGTCTACGATAATGGCGCGCGCCGCCTCGTTATAGCGGGCATCGGGCAACACGGCTTTAACCGCTTTATAGGCCGCAGCATTCCACCCTGGTAATTAATACCTTCTGCGAATGTGCAGCCATGCGCTCGGCTATAACCACGAGTTGCGCGAGTGTCTTGCCCTGGCCGAAAATGACCTCGGGGAAAGCCGGTGCGCAGGCTGCGGTGATGGTCCAGCTTGGCATGCATGAGGTCCTCATAAGGCAGCACGCTCAGTTCCGCTACGGCTTCCGGCACAGAGATATCGCCCGGCCTGCACCTTCTGCAGCAGGCCGGTCAGCCAGCGCTCGTTGACCTCACTGCCGCCTGCTTCATCTTGAGATGCTTTTTTTCTTTTCTCATCAGTCAGTTTTCACAATTCATATAGCCGGGTAATGCTCAATTATGGTAAGTATAACCCAGCACCAAATTCAGTACAATATAGCCTTAGATAGCAATGATGAAACAAATTATACAAAATGGTTGTTTTTTGTAAAGCAGTGTTCTAAAATACATCGTCCGCTGATGGTACGGTTAAACAAGCGTAATCGACGGACAAGGGAGGGTGATTATGAGCATACTAAAGCTGAGTGATGAGAAGTACAGGGAAGTTGTCGCAGCCTACGAGAAGAAGACCCCCAAATCCAAAAAACTCAACGAGGAATCGCGCAAATACATAGTGCCTATGGGTGCGCCCGCCTATATGATCTGGCACAGGCCCTACCCGCTCTTTATCGATAATGCCGAAGGCTCGAAGCTCTACGATGTTGATGGCAACGAGTACATCGATATGTTTATCGACCAGGGCATCTCGTATATCGGCCATAAGGCGCCGGCCATACGCAAGGCTATCGATAAGGCCCTGGATAAATACGGCTTCCACCTGGAGATGTGCGAGGAACTGGCCACAAAGTGGGCGCAGAAGGTGATGCAGCATTACCCTTCTATCAAGAAGATCAAGATCGTCAACTCGGGTAACGAGGCCACCGAACTGGTCTGCCAGATCGCCCGCGCCTTCACCGGTAAAACCAAGATTATCAAGTTCGCCGGGCACCATCACGGCTGGAACGGGGTTTTATCCTACGATGCGCTGGCCGCCGGCTCCGGCACGCTCTTTACGCTGGGCATTCCCAATAACCACTGGGACAACCTGATCAACCTTCCGCCCAACGATATCGGTATAGTGGAGAAAGCGCTGATAGATAACAAGGACCAGGTGGCAGCCGTGGTGCTGGAACCGCTGGGGGCATCGACCGGAGGCACACCGCTGGCCGAGGGCTTCCAGAAACAATTACGTGAATTGACCACCAAATACAACGTGCTGCTGGCTTTCGACGAGGTGGCTACCGGCTTCAGGGTAGCCATTGGCGGCGCGCAGCAGGTACTGGGCATAACGCCTGATCTTACCTGCCTGGGAAAACCAGTCGGTGGCGGCATGCCCATCGGCGCCGTGGGCGGCCGAGAGGATGTGATGTCGGTGGTAGGCGCACTCGACCCTAAGGCCGAGCATTTCGGACCGCTCTTCCCCATGGGCTCGTTCTGCGCACACCCGCTGGCCATGGCGGCCGGCATCGCATTCATGGAGGAACTTGGAGAAGGGTAACTACGTTGCAAAACTCCATCGCACGCGCGGCGCAGTTAGCCAAAGGCATCAACGAGATCACCGCCAGGCTCAAGCTGGATGTCTCGGCCCATGCTTTGTACAGCATCGTGCACTTCGGGCTGAATGGCAAATTCGACATGAGCCAGGTGCTGGAGGTCTTCGAAGTTGACCTCATGATCAGGCTGGGACTGCTGCTGGGCAACCCGGGCGTGGTGCTGCTGCCCGGCCATGTTTATATGTCCGGCGTGATGACGGAGAAGGACATACAGAAGAGCCTGGCTGCTTTTGAGACCGCCTTCTCCATATATAAATAACCTGAAACTCCAGGCTGATTGACAGTCAGACCAGTAAAATGTATAATACGTTTGCATCCTTTCGGTTGTCGGGCTGGTTTGCCGATATTGTATAGTACGAACGCAAGGAGGATGATATATCACATGCCCTATAAAAATATCGTTGTAATAGGTGGAGGGGCTATCGGGGGAATTACGGCAGCCCTGCTGACAAAGAAAGGCGAGAATGTTATTGTCCTGGATGCCGACCGCGAACACGTCAAAATGATGAATAAGGGTCTGGAGGTATCCGGATTTACCGAGCTTACCATCCCGGTTAAGTCTTTAACTCCCGATCAATTCACCAGCAAAGGATTATACCGGTTGGGCAGATATCGTATTACTGGCAGTCAAAGGCCTGCATACAGAGAAAGCCCTTACTTCCATCCTGCCTTCCATATCTAAAACAGCGCCTGTGGTCTCCATGCAGAACGGTATTAATGAGGAAACCATCGCTAAAATCGTGGGTGTCGAGCGCACCATCGCCTGCAGCATCACCTGGGGCGGCACCAACAAGGGGCCGGGCCAGCTCATCCAGACCACGGAAGGCGGATTTATCATCGGCCAATGGCCTACAGGCAGGAGCAAGATCGTCAGAGGATGTGGCTGCATTGCTCTCCAAAGCCTTCCCGACGGAGATTGCCGATAATATCATCGGCGACCGCTGGACCAAGCTGCTTATCACGGTCTCACTGACCGGCGTGGGCACTATCGCCGGGCTTACCTATGGCGGCGTTATAGACAACGAAGCTGCCCGCAAGGTCGCATTGACCGTGATAACCGAGACTTATGATGTCGGCATCGCGGCCGGAGTCAAATTCGCCGATCTTATGGGGGTCTCACCGTCTATTGTGCTGGTACGCAATAAGGCCGATTTCGATAATGCTTCCAAACTGATGGATTTCGCCTTCGCCAAGCACCGCCCAACCAAGCCTTCCATGTGGCAGGATATCGAAAAGGGGCGCAAGACGGAGGTGGATTTCGTTAATGGCTACGTTGTCAGGAAGGGCAAAGAGGTCGGCATGAAAACACCCGCCAACGAGATGGTCACCAAGATCATCAAGGAGATAGAGGAAGGGAAGAGGAAGCCGGACCCGGCCAACCTGAAGGAATTCGCCAGGATCATTGAGTATATCAAATAAAAAACCATTAATTTAAGGAGGTATTTAACACATGGCAAAGAAGCTGATCATCCAGGTAGCACCATTCGGTTCAAACACTCTACATGAAAAAACACCCAATCTTCCCAACCTGGGCAAAAGGACACCTTACCTGCCCATAACGCCGGAAGAGGTCGCAGAGGAAGCACTACCGTTCTTATAACGCGGGCGCCACGCTCTGCCATATCCATGCCAGGGACCCCATACACATGCTGGCCACGCCTGACATCAAAGTCTGGGGCGATATCGTGACGCGCATACGGGAGAAATGCCCCATCGTGATTGAGGCCGGCGGTGGCATCGGCGCCTGGGTTGATACGAAGACATGGCAGATTATCGCAGCTTCCGAAGAGCAGAAGCTGGCTCTGCTGGACATCAAGCCCGAACCTGACATGCTCACGCTCAATATGGGCACATTTGATATGTCGATCGGCAAGTACGGTTTTTCCACTTTCAGCAATACCCCTCCCTTCCAGAGGAAGATCATCAAGGGCATCCTGGACAGGGGCTGGGGCATGGAACTGGAAATCTGGGATATCAGCCACCTGTACAATACCATGGCGCTCTGCGACGAGGGCGTATTCGATAAAAATATGCCCTTCCACATCGATTACCCGCTGGGCGTAGCCGGCGGCCAGCCCGCCACGGCGAAACAGCTTATGTATATTGCCGAAGAGGGCAAGAAGATGTTCCCCAATGCCAAGTGGCAGGCGCTGGGCATCGGCAAGGACGAGTTCCCCATGATCACACTGGCCATGATACTGGGCGCCGACAGCGTCCGCGTTGGCCTCGAAGATAACATCTATATTTCCCATGGCGAGCTGGCCAAATCCAACGCCGAACTGGTTGAAAAAGCGGTCAGGATAGCCCGAGAGCTGGATTTCGAAATTGCCACGGTGGAAGAAGCCAGGGAAATGCTCCACCTTAAAAAGAAGTAATCGAATAATCGTGAGGCAACAAACTTGAGGCGAGGGATACTAAATGAATAATGAAGCGGTAGCTCAGATCGATGAATACCCGAGGTGGAGAGCGTACTATGCTTATATACTGCTTTACCTCCTCTATATGTTCGACTACATCGACCGGTTTGTCATCGTTTCCCTTTTTCCTTTTCTGAAGAGCGACTGGGGCTTGTCTGATGCGCAGTGCGGTATGCTGGTATCAGCGGTCTTCTGGTCGATCCTGGTCTTTGCGCTGCCTATAGGTGCTCTGGTTGACCGCTGGAGCCGCAAGAAGAGCATCGGGGTAATGTCTATCATATGGGGACTGGCGACAGCGGGAGGCGCCATCACTCAGAGCTTCGGACAACTTTTTGCTACCCGCTGTGTAGTCGGCGTAGGCGAGGCGGGCTATGTGCCGGGCGGTGCGGCCATAATATCGGCCATTTTCAAACCGGAACTGCGCGCCAGGATGATCGGGATATGGCAATCCGCCATACCGCTGGGACAGGCACTGGGCATAGCCATAGGCGGTATCATCGCGGTAAGCCTGGGCTGGAGGCATGCCCTGGGTATCGTTGCTATCCCCGGACTCATCATCGCCATCATGTTTTTCTGGGTCAAAGACTATAAAACCATTCAACTGGAGAAATCAGTCCCCAAAGCTGACAGCGTCGCTAAAGTCAAGATGAGCAAAATTGAAGTTATCAAGGAACTGTTCCGCAGCAAGTCCCTGGTGCTTGATAACTTTGGCGTCGCCGCCTGCCAGTTCGCGACAGTGGGCCTTTCAACCTGGCTTCCCGCATATTTCCAGAGATTTGAGGGCATGTCTATTCAAAGCTCCGGGCTTATGGCCAGCGTGGTGATGGTACTGGCAATCGTTGGGGCGCCGGTCGGGGGTGTCCTCACCGACCTGTGGCTGAAAAAACGGTCAAACGCCCGGTTGCTTTTGCCTGCGATCACAACCATGTTAGCAGCAGTACTGATGTTTGTAGCGTTTTCATTTCACGGCAACATTCAATTCGGTTTCCTGCTCGCCATGGGGTTTTTCGTCATTATGTTTGCGCCCGGCGCAATAGCAGTAACACAGGATGTTGTGCATCCCGGCCTCAGGTCAACCTCAAACAGCATCAACATCATAATACAGCATCTCCTGGGCAGCGCCATGGGGCCACTGGTGATAGGGGCCGTCTCAGATATTTACGGACTCGACGTCGCATTGAAATTCATTCCCATTTTCCTGGTGGTAGCCGGCGTCCTCTTCTTCTCAGGTTCATTCTTCTATAAAAAGGACCTGGACGCAGTAGAAAAAGTCAAAATCGAATTTGAACCTGCCTGAGCCGAACCGGATTTATCGGAAAGAGATTCTGCACCCGCCCTGAACAGGGCGGGTGCAGTTTTATTAAGAAAATTGCAATTTTCTATAGAATTTTATATATTTAAAAGCTGCCTTAAATCACCCGGGTAGCAGGAGCCATATTGAAACAGTCCGACCTAATCAGCATCAGCGAGGCAAGTCAAATGCTGGGAGTCAATGAAGCCACGCTACGCCAGTGGACGGACGACGGTAAGCTCAGGGCTTTTGTGACCCCCGGGGGCCACCGGCGCTACTCAAAATCCGACCTGAAGAAATTCACGGGGTTAAGCCAGAAGGTGCTGGGCGTCAAAGACCTGGTTATCGAACTGGAGGACACAACCAGCCAGCACCGTGAGATCGAACGTAGCTTTATCAGTGGCGCTTCACGAACTGTTAAACCCGATGAAGCGCATCAAAAACAATTGGCCGACCTGGGACGCCGCTTGCTCAACCTTATCACCAGGTATATAAGTGAGCCGGCGCACCGGGAGGAGATATTGACCATGGCCCGCGAGGTCGGCAGCGGCTTCGGAAGGATCCTGGCCGATCTGCAATTGCCCCTGACCGCTTCGGTGGAGGCGTTCCTGATGCACCGCGCCACCATCATGCAGGCGGCCGCCAACCTGATGGGCAAAAGGGAATCCTACGGTGGGCATATAGCAGAATCCATACCGCTGGCCAACCGCTTTCTCGACGAAACACTGGTTTCGATGATAGCCTCACACCAGGCGTGTTCAACCGCACCAAAAGAGGGAAACAGGGCATGATATCTGTATCACGCCTGCTCTGCGGCGCTGTCAGCCCGGGAGATGCTCTGCGCTACCGGGTTACCGCTCCAACCCCGGGCCACGTGCATCAGCCGGCGCCCGGGCCGGTAGTCGTCTGGAACTGCACCGGACGTTGCAACCTGCGCTGCATACATTGCTATGCCAGCGCTGCAGATCGGAGCGCCGATGGACAAATGGATAGTGCAGCAGGCGTGAAATTTATCACAGACATTGCGGAATTCAAGGTACCTGTTATCCTTTTCTCCGGAGGCGAACCCCTGCTGCGCAAAGATCTATTTCAGCTTGCCGGCTTCGCTTCAGCCAGGGGTATCAGGGTGGCACTATCAACCAACGGCACTCTCATCGACGACAGGACGGCCGATGCTATTCAGAAAACCGGATTTACCGAGGTGGGCATCAGTCTCGATGGACTGGAACCTGCTAACGACCATTTCCGCGGGAAAGAGGGTGCCTACAGGGAAGCAATGCGTGGAATACGCAATTGCATAGCCCGGGGAATACGCGTCTCCCTGCGCCTGACCATTACCATACACAACCACGGCGAGATACCCGCCATCTTTGACCTGGTCGAGGCGGAAGGCATCGACAGAGTCTGCTTCTACCACCTGGCTTATGCGGGGCGGGGGGACAACCTGCGCGGGCAGGATGTCACGCATGCCCAGGCACGGCACGCCGTGGATATTATCTGTGAACGTACACTGGATATGTACAGGCGCGGCCTGCGTAAGGAAGTATTGACCGTGGGCAATCACGCGGATGGTGTATACCTGTATTTGAAAGCTCTGGCCACTGACCACGTCCTTGCCGGCAGGATATTAGAGTTATTGACTTTGAACGGCGGCAACAATTCAGGCCTCAGGATAGGCGCTGTTGATGACCGTGGTAATGTTCATCCCGACCAGTTCTGGCAAAGCCAGACGTTAGGCAACGTCACGCAGCGCAAATTCGGCGAGATATGGAGCGACACTTCCCAGCCGCTGCTGCAGGGGTTGAGAAACCGCAAGAAACTGCTCAAGGGCCGATGTTCCCGCTGCAAATTCCTCGATATCTGCAACGGTAACCTGCGCGTGCGCGCCGAAGCGGTATACGGCGATACCTGGGCAGAAGACCCGGCCTGCTACCTGAGCGAACAGGAGATCGGAGCTTAGCATGTCGCACAGCACAACAAACATGATCATTCAACCCAAATTGCAGCTCGTGGCCTGGGAGGTCACACGAAGCTGCAATTTATTCTGCGCCCACTGCCGGGCCTCGGCCGGTAGCGGCCAGTACGATGGGGAATTGAATACCCGCGATTGCTACGGCATCATCGACCAGATACTCGAGGTGGGAAAACCGGTGCTTATCCTGACCGGTGGCGAGCCGCTGGCCCGTGAGGATATATTTTCCATCGCTGAATACGCGGTGCACAGCGGCCTGCGCGTGGTTATGGGCAGCAACGGGACACTGATTTCGCCCGCGATAGCAGCGAAATTAAAGGATATCCCTGTATCGCGTGTTTCGGTCAGCCTTGATTTCCCCACCGCTGAATTGCAGGACATTTTCCGCGGGCAGCCGGGCGCATACGAGGCTGCAATGGACGGCATCGGGAATCTGCGCCGCGCCGGCGTTGAGGTACAGGTCAATTGCACCCTGACCAAACTGAATATCGCTTATCTCAACGACCTGATTAAAATCGCTCTGGATGCGGGGGCCGTCGCCTTTCATCCCTTTTTCCTGGTGCCCACCGGCAGGGGCAAGGGACTTGAACAGGTCGAGCTCAGCGCCAATGAATACGAGCAGGCGTTGAACTGGATATACGATAAACAACTGGAACTGGGCAGCAGCATATTCTTCAAGCCGACCGATGCCCCGCATTACCTGCGGGTAATGAAACAACGTCAGAAGATAGCAATACAGGCGCCTCCCCGCGAGACTTCAATCCCCGGGCGCCACGCTACGATGCACACTATCTCACGGGGATGCCTGGCAGGCACGGGATTCTGTTTCATTTCACA
This sequence comes from uncultured Chloroflexia bacterium, assembly GCA_963752975.1. Lineage (GTDB taxonomy): Bacteria > Chloroflexota > Dehalococcoidia > GIF9 > UBA5629 > CAIMUM01. The sequence continues at coordinate 26,924 of CAVWAG010000010.1, read as the reverse complement.
TCGAGGGAAGGTGCAGGGCTGCGGCTATCTTGAAGTAGAAGCAGGTGATTTGAGAAAACAGTCTTTCGCACAGGTATGGGCTGATTCACCGCTGTTTGCAAAGCTAAGGGACCTTGCCAACCTCAAGGGCAAATGCGGCGCTTGCGAGTATAAGAGGTTATGCGGAGGTTGCCGCGCCCGCGCCTTTGAAACCAGCGGAGATTATCTTGAAGCCGAACCCTACTGCCTTTATCAACCGGCCATACCCAACGGAGCTTCGTTAAATGCCTGATTCAGCGCTGGATGCCACGTCGCGCCGCTTGCTCGGCCTTTTGCAGTCGGAGTTCCCCATGACACGCGAACCCTACGCAGACCTCGGCGCCAAGCTGGGAATAGCGGGTGAAGAGGTCATCAACCGAATTCAGGAGATGAAGGACAGGGGCATCGTAAGGCAGATCAGCCCGGTACTGGATGCCAGGCAAATCGGCTACCAGAGCACCCTCGTTGCTTTGAAGGTAAATACGCTCAACATAATGAGGGCAGAACGGGTTATCTCTGCCCACGCGGGCATCAGCCACGGCTACGAAAGAGAGCACGAATTCAATATATGGGTAACGCTATCGGTGCCACCCGGCGCCGCCCTGAAGACCGAACTCAAAGACCTGTCATCACGCACAGGCGCCGAAGCCATTTTCTCGCTGGCTGCGGTCAGGGTCTTCAAGCTGCGCACTAATTTCGGCGTTGATGAAGATGCCGGGACGGATACCGGAATCCGTCAAAATAATGACCCAGCAAAACGGACTGTGCTATCCCCGGAGGACCGGGTAATAATTAACACGCTGCAACAGGACCTCCCGCTGTGCCAGGATCCGTTTGCACAGATGTCAGCGGGCATTGCAATGAGCGTGCCATCCGTACTGGGCCACTGCCGTACGCTGCTTCAGCGGGGTGTTATGCGCCGCTATGGCGCGTCCATAAACCATTACAAGGCCGGCTATACGGCTAATGCTATGACCTGCTGGGCGGTTCCAGCCGGCCGGGTTGAGCTAATGGGCCGCCGGCTGGCAGGACTGAAGCAGGTAAGCCACTGCTACGAGCGGGAGACCAACAAACTCTGGCCTTATAACGTGTTTGCCATGTTACACGGCCGGTCCAAGGCAACCTGCAGCCAGGTTGCGGACAAAATATCAGCAGATACAGGCATCAGAGACTACGTGGCACTATTCAGCGTCAGGGAATTTAAGAAAACGAGGGTACTCTACAGGGTATAACTGAGATCATGAATCCATACTATCCAATCTTTCTTAACCTGGCGGGGAAGAAATGCGTTGTGATCGGCGGCGGGCGGGTCGCGCTGCGCAAGGTGACAACCCTGCTCGAGTACGGTGCGGAGATAACGGTCATCAGCCCCCGCCTCTGTAAAGGCCTGCGTGAAGTGGACTGCGAGGGTAAAATACAGGTCAGGCGACGCGCCTACCAGGTAGGAGATTTAGAAGGCGCCGTGTATCGCCGTCATTGCAACGGGCAACCGCAGCGTTAACCTGCATGCCTCGCTGGAGGCCAGGTGCAATAAGATACCGGTCAACGTAGTGGACGATCCGGGCCTCTCTGATTTCATCGTGCCCTCGATCGTCCGCCGCGGTAGTGTATCAATTGCGATCTCAACGGCCGGTAAAAGCCCGGCCCTGGCCCGCAAGCTGCGCAGCAAACTGGAAGGCGAACTGGATGATGAGTATGCTGAATTAGCCCTGTTAATCGAAGGAGTGCGCAGGGAGGTCAAAAGCCTTAAGCTAAAAGTCAGCAGTAAACAATGGCAGGAAGCCATTGATTTGAGATCTTATGCTCGACCTGATCAGGCAGGGACACAGCCGGAAGGCGCGGGCAATTTTACTCGAAAGGTTGAGTAAATAGATGTATTTTACCCTTACCGGAATAAACCATCATTCAGCGCCGATCGAAGTCCGTGAAAGGGCAGCTATCAATGCTGAGGCCCTGCCCGCCGCCTTATTGCGCCTCCGGCAGTACGCGCCCCACTCGATAATACTATCCACCTGCAACCGCACCGAGATCTATGCGTCGGAACCTCACGCCGCCGATGTCAGCGATGCATGTAGCCGTTATCTGAAGGACGCCCTGCAAGTGACGGAGGGCAGCCTGGCGACCTATATTTACACGGAAAGCGGCGAGGCGCTACTCCGGCACCTCTGCAGCGTAGCCTGCGGACTCGATTCAATGGTCATCGGTGAATACGAGGTACTGGGCCAGGTCAGGCAGGCATTGACCGCCGCTGAAAAAGCGGGGATGGTCAATCCGCCGCTGCGCCACCTGTTTGAGGGCGCCATCCGCAGCGGCAGGCGGGCCCGCGAGAAAACCGGCATCAGCAAGAATGCGCTATCCATCAGTTCCATCGCTGTAAATAAGGCGCTCGCTATCATAACCGATATCAGCAATGCCAAAATCATCATAATAGGAGCGGGGGAAGCCGGCAGGCTGGCCCTCAGGATCGCACGCAGCAGGGGGGCCGGCGGCCTGGTAGTCGTCAGCCGCACCGAGCAGCGGGCAGTCGGTTTAGCAGTTCAGTACGGGGCCCGGCCGGTCAGCCACGACCGGCTTATAGCTGAAATGCGCGACGCTGATATCGTTATCACCTGCGCCGCCTCACCTCACCCTGTGCTGCGCTACAAGCAGGTCAGTGAAGCTATAGACGGGCGCAGCGGGCTACCCCTGGTCATACTTGATATCGCCATGCCCAGGAATGTCGAACCCTCAGTCCAGGAAATACCCGGCGTGCATCTTTATAACATCGACGACCTTAATCATATAGCCGAGGGACACCGGATCGAACGTGAAACCGAGGTCCGGGCAGTCGAGAGGATTATAGGGGAAGAGGTTGCCATGCTGCTGAAATGGTGGCAGTCTTACAATGCCAGGCCTGTTATCAAGTCGCTGATGCAAAGGGCTGAGCAAATCCGTTCCGAACAATACGGCAGGTCTGTAAAAAAGCTGCCTGATCTCACAGGTAAAGAACGGCAGGCTATTGATTTGCTGACCAGGTCCATAGTGGACAAGATACTCAGAGAGCCGATAATGTTTCTTAAATCAGGCGCGGGCAAAGACGGCTCGGAAGTTATCAGCCGGCTTTTCGGCCTCGATGATGAAAGCGAACCATGAAAAATAAGGTGATTATAGGTACGAGAGGAAGCAGGCTGGCCATGATACAGGCCCATATGGTGGCCTCGGCGCTGAAGCACGCCCACCCCGCCCTTGAAATAGAGATACGCAGGATAGTGACGGAGGGCGACCGCAACCGCAATATGAGTATAGATGATGCGGGCAACACCGGCATCTTCGTCAAGGCGCTGGAAGAAGCCCTGGCAGATGAGCGCATTGACGTCGCCGTGCACAGTCTCAAGGATATGCCAACGGAACTTCCCGGCGACATGTGCCTGGCGGCGGTGACGGAAAGGCTTGATCCCCGCGATGCGCTGGTTGCAGTTGCCCGGCTTGGCGAACTCCAGCCGGGCTCCAGGATAGGCACGGGCAGCCTGCGCCGCACCGCTCAGCTTAAAAACCTGCGCAGCGACCTGCAGGTCATTAATATACGCGGCAACGTGGATAGCCGCCTGCGCAAAGTGAACTCGGGTGAGATGCAGGGGATTATCGTTGCCGCCGCTGCCATGATAAGGCTCGGCTGGGATGATAAAATAACGGAGTACCTGCCGCTGGGGTCTTTCCTGCCGGCCGTGGGGCAGGGTGCGCTGGCCGTTGAGGCCAGGAAAGGTGACCGCGTTACAGAAGAATGTGTGACCGTCCTGAATCATCTTCCCACCTGGCAGGCGGTGACTGCGGAACGCGCTTTCCTGCATACTGTAGAAGGAGGCTGCCGCGCACCGGTCGCGGCACTGGCCACTGTGGATGGTCAAATACTGAAAATAACCGCCATGGTAGCGGATAAAGCAGGAACAAAGATAATAAAAAAATCGCTCGAGGGTGATGCCCGGCAACCGGAGGGCCCGGGAATAAAATTGGCACAGATGATGTTGGAAGCAGGCGCAGCCTCACTGATTGATGAGATAAGATGTCAATAACCAAAGGGAAGGTCTACCTGATTGGCGCGGGCCCGGGCGACCCCGGCCTGATCACCCTGAAGGCTGTAAACTGCCTGGCAAAGGCAGATGTAGTGGTTTACGACCACCTGGTCAGCAGCCTCATACTTGATTACGCGCCGGCAGCGTGCGGAAAAGATCTATGCCGGTAAGATGGGAGACAAGCATTTCGCCGAGCAGGATGAGATAAACGGCCTCCTGGTCCGCAAGGCACGCCAGGGTAAGACCGTCGCCCGGCTCAAGGGCGGCGACCCCTTCGTGCTCGGCCGCGGGGGTGAAGAAGCTGAAGCCCTGCGAAAAAACAATATTCTGTTTGAGATCGTGCCGGGCGTGACATCGGCCGTGGCCGTGCCGGCCTATGCCGGCATACCGGTCACCCACCGCGGGCTGTCGTCTTCCCTCGCCATCATCACCGGCCATGAAGACCCGTCCAAGAAAAGTTCCAGCATAAAGTGGGATAAGCTGGCCACAGCTACCGACACACTGGTTATACTGATGGGCATGCAAAACCTTGCCCAAATAGCGGCACGGCTGATGGAACACGGCAGAAAAGCTTCAACCCCGGTTGCGGTAATCAGGGACGGCACGCTTCCATCGCAGGTTTGTATAACGGGCACATTGAGAAATATCGCTGGCAGGATCAGGCAAGCAGGACTTGAAGCTCCGGCAGTCATAGTTGTCGGGAGAGGTTGCCAGGCTGCGTGAAAGCCTGCGCTGGTTCGACTCCCTCCCGCTTTTCGGCAAGCGTGTACTCGTCACCCGTGCCGGCAGCCAGGCCAGCAGCTTTGAAAAACTGCTCGCCGAGCATGGCGCCCTGCCGGTACGCTTTTCGAGCATCGAGATAAAGCCCATCAACAACTTATAAGAGCTTAGACAACGCCCTTTCCAATATAAATAAATACAACTGGATTGCCTTTACCAGTGTCAACGGCGTGGAGATATTTTTCAGCCGCCTGCGTGCTTTTGGCCTGGATTCCCGCTGCCTGTCCGGCCTGAAAATCGGCGCAATCGGGCCAATGACCGGCCGGGCGCTGCAGAAAATGGGAATTACGCCGGATTACCTGCCCGCCGAATTTACCGGGCGGGGTTTCACCGCGGGACTGAAAAAACGGCAGGTCGGCGGGCAAAGGTTCCTGCTGCCCCGCGCCGAGATAGCCGACGATGAGATATCACAGGGGCTGAAAAAACTGGGGGCTGCGGTCGATGAAATAGCCATCTACCGCACGGTGCGCCCCCGCACCAATAAAAACAGGCTCCGTGAACTGCTGCTGAAGGACAGTATCGACATTGTCACCTTTACCAGTTCCTCGACCGTCACCAACCTGCTGTCCGGCCTCAGTAAAGGTGAGATCGCAGGGATACGGGCCAAAATCGCCTGCATAGGCCCGAAGACTGCCCGCACCGCTGCCGAGGCAGGTTTGAAAATAGACATGATTGCCAGGGAGCAGACCATTCCGGGGTTACTGGCAGCAATGGAAGACTATTTCAGAAAGGAGGCTTAAATGCCGGATTACCCAGTGTTACGCTTACGCCGTCTGAGGAAGAGCGAGTCGCTCAGGTCGCTGGTCAGGGAAAACACCGTAGACTCGGGCGATTTCATTTTTCCCCTTTTCATTGTCGAAGGCAAAGGTGTTAAGAAAGAGATTGATACCATGCCCGGAATTTACCATTTCTCAGTAGATAAGCTGGGCAAAGAGACAGCTGACCTTTTGCGCCTCAGGATACCCGCGGTGCTGCTTTTCGGTGTGGTCAACGCTAAGGACGAGTGGGGATCGGGCGCCTATCAACCCCGGGGAGTGGTGCAGCAGGCCATCCGTGCCATCAAGAAAGCTGCGCCCGGCTTGCTGGTGATCACAGATGTATGCCTGTGCGAATACACCAGTCACGGCCATTGCGGCGTCATCGAAAACGGTGATGTGGACAACGACAAGACCCTGCCGCTGCTGGCCAAAATGGCGCTCTCACATGCTGAAGCGGGGGCGGACATGGTAGCGCCATCCGACATGATGGACGGCCGTGTAAAAGCCATCCGGGAGGCGCTGGACGGCAACGGATTCAACTCCATACCCATACTGGCCTACGCTGCGAAATACGCCTCAGCTTTCTACGGCCCATTCAGGGAAGCTGCAGGCTCGGCGCCGCAGTTCGGCAACCGCAAATCATACCAGATGGACCCGCCCAATGTACGCGAAGCCCTCAGGGAGATAGAGCAGGATATACGGGAAGGCGCCGATATCGTTATGGTCAAGCCGGCGCTCGCTTACCTCGATGTCATCCGGCGAGCGCGCGAGACCTTCAACCACCCGCTGGCGGCATATAACGTCAGCGGCGAGTATGCCATGGTCAAAGCGGCCGCCTCCCGGGGCTGGATAGATGAAAAACGTATCGTGCTCGAGATACTCACCTCTATCAAAAGAGCGGGGGCCGATATTATCATTACGTACCACGCCAAAGAAGCCGCAACCTGGCTTGCGGAACAAGGTTAAACTGTTATGAAAAAAACGCAGATATCAAAGCGGTTATTCAAGGAAGCGCAGGCGCTTGCTGCCGGGCGGGGTGGACAGCCCTGTACGGGCCTTCAAGGCGGTCGGCGGCACACCGCGCTTTATCGTCAGGGGCAAGGGTTCGAAACTTTACGACGCCGACGGAAACCGTTATATCGATTATGTGTGGCTCCTGGGGTCCGCTCATACTCGGCCACGCCGACAAACGGGTGACCTCCGCCGTGAAACGTGTGATAGGAAATGGGACAAGTTTCGGGGCGGCTACGGAAGCGGAGATCCGCCTGGCGGAAATGATTTGCCGGGCCATGCCATCCATCGAGATGCTGCGCTTCGTTAACTCCGGCACCGAGGCAACCATGAGCGCCATCCGCCTTGCCCGCGCTTTCACGGGCAGGCAGCGCATTATCAAATTTGAAGGGTGCTACCACGGGCATTCGGACAGCCTGCTCGTCAGCGGCGGTTCGGGCATGGCCACCCTGGGCATCCCCGATTCCCCGGCGTACTCAGGCAGGCCGCCCGCTATACGCTGGTAGCCGCTTACAACGACATACAATCGGTACAGCGCCTGTTTGATAAATATCCCGGTGAAATCGCGGCCGTTATCGTCGAACCGGTAGCGGCAAATATGGGAGTCGTCCAACCGGCCAGGGGCTTCCTCGGAGGCCTGCGCAGACTTACGAAAAAATACGGTGCGCTGCTGATCTTCGATGAGGTGATCACAGGGTTCCGCGTCGCTTATGGGGGAGCGCAGGGGCTCTTCGGCATAAAGCCCGACCTTACCTGCCTGGGTAAAATCATCGGCGGCGGTCTGCCCGTGGGAGCTTACGGTGGAAGGCGGGACATCATGAAGATGATGGCTCCCGAGGGGAAGGTCTACCAGGCCGGCACTTTGTCCGGCAACCCGCTGGCCATGACGGCCGGCATTGAAACGCTGCGCATACTGAATGATGCGCGGATTTACCGCCAGTTGGAGGAAAGAACAGCCGCCCTGCAGGAGGGAATAGCTGCGGCAGCCTGCCAGGCCTGCATACCGCTCAGCATAGCGCGGGCAGGTTCGCTGCTGACGGTGTTTTTCAGCGGACGCGAAGTATCGGACTACTCTTCGGCACGCAGTTGCGATACCGGCCTTTTCGCGAGGTTCTTCAACTCTTTGCTCAACGACGGGATATACTGGCCGCCCTCGCAATTCGAGGCCGCCTTCGTCTCACTTGCCCACAGCCCGCAGGACATAGAAACTACAATCCGGGCAACGGGCAAAGCATTTAAGAGCTGTGAGTATACTTTTATAAAGCCAGGTACTCACGTCTTTACGAAGCGAGACGGATCAATCTGATGGCGCGCGTCTTCATTAGAGATGCTTCACTTCGTTCGCAATGACATAGCACTGCGCCTTCGATTATAGGGATTGCTTCACTTCGTTCGCAATGACAGCTCAGCTACTTAATTGCGATGGCCTCGACCTTGAGCTGGAAGTTGCCCGGCACCTCTTTAACGGCCACGCAGGTCCTGGCCGGAGGGTCCTCCGGGAAATACCTGGCATAAACCGCGTTCATCCTCTGGAAGTCCGCCATATCCTTCATAAAGATTGTCACCTTTACTACCCTGGCCATGCTGCTTCCCACCGATTCCAGCAGCCTTTTCATATTCTCCAGGATTAGTTCCGTGGCCTTATCGATATCGTCCATGATTATCAGCCCTTTTTCTATATCCATGGGATCCATGCCCGTGATAAAGAGGAACCCTCCGGCCTCAACCATATGGGAATAGGCGCCTGCCTTAATCAGGAAATCAACATCTATGGCCTTCTTTTCCATTTATAGCACCTCCAGTGTATTCATTATACAAATGTTACAGGATATGTTACTATCATTCTATGCCCGCGTACAATCAGACGGAAGAGAAAATCATTACTGCCGCGCTTCAACTCTTCCTGGCGCAGGGTATCAAGAAGACCACCATCGAAGACTTTCGGCTGCGCTGCGGCCTGACACGCGCCACTGTTTACCGCTATTTCCGGGATAAAAAATACCTGGTCAGGACCAGCTTCATTCACATGGTGGCCATGCTAAACGAAGCCATCGCTTACCTTGATAAGCACCGTGAATAGACACCGAAAAATCGGCCGAACGGATTAAAGAAGCGGTCAACACCCTGCCCCACGGCGATCTGCCGGCACGCATCACAGAATTGAAACAGCTTTACCCCGACATCTTCGCCGAATACCAGATAGCCCGCTTCGCCTCCATCCGCGATATTTACCGGCGGGTATTAACAAGGCTAAAAAAGAAGGCCTCATACTGCCATCGGAGGCAGACTGGAACCTGGTGCAGGCCATCCTGACAGAGGCCACTCTCTATGTAGCGGAAAGCCCGCTGGTGATCTCGCATGGGGCTTCAATCGGGAAGATATACTCCACCGTGCTCGATATCATGCTCTACGGCATCGTCGGCAGACGCAAGAAATGAGCCCCACCCGGCTGAATACCTGCTAATTTCCGCTGCTTCTCCGTCCATACACCCTGGGCCTTCTTTCCGGCCGGCGCGGTCCCGGGGCAGCCGCGGCGGGAGCAGGCGCATCGTAGTTAAAACCTTTCAGCATGCGGCGCTCAATGCGTGTCTTAAGAACCGACTCTATATCCTTAACCACAGCTGCGTCGGCAGAGGTAACGAAGGTCAGAGCGATACCTTTCTGGTCCACCCGTCCGGTGCGGCCGATGCGGTGTGTATAAGCGTCGGTATTCTCAGGCATATCGAAATTAATTACGTGTGAGATGCTGAGCACATCTATACCGCGGGCGGCTATGTCGGTGGCAACCAGTATCTTCACTGAACCGTCGCGGAAATCATCAAGTGTAGCCTGGCGCCGGTTCTGCGCCAGGTCGCCATGCAGGGCGGCGGCCCTGAAACCATTCCTTTTCAGGTGCGTAGCTACCCGGTCGGCCCTGTGCTTGGTACGCGTAAATACTAATACTGAATCCGTCTCGTAACAGCGTAAAACCTCGGTCAGCAGGCTGGTTTTCAGGTGCTGCTTGACCGGGAAAAGGGAGTGGGATACAGTGTCAGCCGGCGCTGAATGCCCTATCTGAATAGTAACAGGGTTGCGCAGGGTTTCATATACCAGTCTGCGTATATCAGCCGGCATGGTGGCCGAAAAAAGCAGTGTCTGGCGCGGCTTGATCAGGCATTTTAATATGCTTTTGATATCGGGCAGAAAGCCCATATCGAACATACGGTCCGCCTCATCGATGACCAGTATCTCAAGGTCAGACAGATCGATAGTGCTTTTCCACAGATGGTCGAGCAAGCGTCCCGGGCAGGCCACAACCACCTCTACCCCGCTGCGCAGTCTGCGGATTTGCTGGTCCATGCTGACCCCTCCATAAACTGCTATGCTTTTCAATCCTGTCGCCTGGCCCAGTTCGTCGATGGCCTCGCAGGTTTGCTCGGCCAGTTCACGCGTCGGCGAGATAATGGCCGCGCCTATACGTCCTCGCGGTAATTTCAGCAGGTGATTAAGAACAGGCAAAACGAACGCGGCGGTTTTGCCTGTGCCGGTCTGCGCAAGGCCGATGATATCGCGTCCCAGCATGATAGGCGGAATAGTCTCCTGCTGGATCGGGGTGGGTATAGTATAGCCGAGGGCCTTAACTCCCACCATGATACTCGGATGGAGATTAAATTTTTCAAAACTCAATGGATGACCTCACTAATGAATAAATTTAGCCGGGGTTCGGGCCATCCAAGGCTTGAGATAAATCTGGAATGATTATAAGAAGCTTTCAATAACCTAAACTTGAACTATTAACATAAATTATACACAATTGTTGACAAATATGACAATTAAGATTAAATTGAAAATAATTTAGAAGCCAAAGTTTCACTATCGCAGTGTAGCTGTTACCAGCACCGGAGGTTTTTATGACGGAGCAAGACGCCAGGACAAAGCAGCAATTGATGGGTGAATTAGCACAATTGAGGGAGCAGGTCCAGAATTTCACGAAGCTGGAAAAGGAATTTAAGACAATCGAGCAGGAATTAAGGTGCTCGGAACAGCAGTACAGGCAGCTTTTTGAGAACGCCAAACACGGGATAGTGATACTGGATGGAGATAGCGGGCAGGTCAAGAACGCCAACCCCCATTTGCTGGCCATGCTGGGATATTCGGGTGACGAGGTAATCGGGAAGAACCTCTGGGACCTTGATGCTTTTATCGACGTTGAAAAAAACAAATCCGCCTTCGACGAACTGAAGGGGAAGGACCATACCCATTTTGAGAATGTGCCGCTTGAGACAAGAAACGGCCACAGGCTCGATGTTGAGATAGACTCCAATACATGCACCATAAATGATAACAGGATTGTGCACTGCCATATCCGTGATAACACAGAGCGCAAGCACACCGACAGTGAAATACGTTTAATCGCTACCCATGACACCTTGACCGGCCTGCCCAACCGGACATTGTTCCTTGACCGCGCGCATATAGCGGTACTGCAGGCCCAACGCAGAAAAAAAATGGTCGCCCTGGTTTCTTTGGACCTGGATAAATTCAGCTCTGTAAACGAGACGCTGGGCAATGACCTGGGGGATAAATTGTTAAAGGCCGTGGCTGAAAGGTTCACCGGCCTGTTGCGTAAAAGCGATACTATAGCCAGGGTGGGAGGCGATGAATTCGCCATGGTACTGCCCGAACTGGAGCATATGGAAGACGTGATTAAGATCGCCGATAAACTTGTTGACGCCTTCAGACAGCAGTTCATGGTTAACGGCCGCAGGGTGATAGTTACCATCAGCGCGGGTGTGGCGGTCTACCCGACTGACGGCAAAGACCCTGAAACATTGCTCAACTGCGCCGATAAGCTGATGTACAGCGTCCGCTCCCAGGGCAGCAACAGCTATAAGATGTCGCAGATGATTACGCCGTAAATAGAGATCACGATTTAGCTGATGTCCGCGAACTGTCAGCCGGATGAAAGAGCGGGGGCTTTGAAGCCGTTAAAATGGTACAAAGACCTGTCCCTGAGAGAATTGCGCTTGGAAGCTGGAGCTTTTCTTGTGGAGGGTGCCCGCGCCATCAGCCAGGTAGTCAGCAGTCACCCGGGTGACGTAAGGGAGATTTTATTCACGACCGAGCTGCCAACCCTGTACGAGAAATTCACCAGCCGGCGGGTGACAGAAGGCCAGTTGCGCTCCATCTGTCCCTCCAAGACACCCCAGGGAATTGCCGTGGTTGTACGCATGCCTCGCGATATTTATTCTGATAGCCTGCCGGCGGCAACCGGCAATAAAATCCTGCTCCTCGAAGATATCCAGGACCCGGGCAATGTCGGCACGCTTATACGCACGGCCGTTGCTTTCGGTTTTTCAGGCGTGATACTAACTGAGAAATGTGCTGACCCCCTGTCCCCCAAATGCGTACAGTCAACGGCCGGCACCGTGCTATCCATTTGGATAAGACGGACACGGGATTACCTCAAACTCGTAAAAGCTCTTAAAAACGATAGTTATAAGCTTATAGCAGCAGACCTCGAAGGAGAGGAAGATCCCTCCGTCCTGCAGGGAAAGAAAAAACTGCTGCTGGCACTTGGCAACGAAGCATCCGGGCTATCGGCAGAGGTACTACAGGCGGCAGACAGCAGGATAACAATACCCATAGACCGCGATAACGCAGAGTCCCTGAATGTCGCCGCCTGCGGGGCGATCTGCATGTATATCAGCTCGGCGAAATTAGCGAAGCGGTAGCCTTCTAAAACCACCTGTAATATTGTGCAATCGCCATAATGCCCTGTATGAAGAATACCATCAACTGATCGACATGGTCGCCGGCAGGTGACTCCCGTGCCGTCAACATTTCAGCTTTGTAAATATATTTACAGTGTTGTTATAATAATAACGTTATGAAAAGTAGTTGGAGCAGCATTTTCCCGTGCGCTAACTGCGGCTCACAGAATATGACGGGGGCCAGGTACTGCGGCAGTTGCGGGATAAACCTGTATTATAATTGTCCCGATTGCCAGGGTTGGGTGGATGTGACGTTTTCAAATTGCCCCAACTGCAGTGTGAAGCTTGATTGGCCAGAGGGCAGCGAACCGCCTGGAAGGTCCTCGTCGCCGGCTGTAATGCTTCTGCTCCTGGGCATCGCAATGCTGGTTACAGGTAGCATTTACCTGATTGTAAATAATTCAGGGTCTGCTAACGCGGTTTCCAATAAACCAGCCGGCGCCACGGCCTCCACTTCCCCTTCTAATACATTGCCGGCAATAAACGCTTCGCAACCGTTGCTCACACATCAAAATGACTCAACCTCAACCGGTAATTCAAATCCTGGCGATTATTCCTGGTACGATTCGCCTTCGCCAGCCACCCGGGATACGGCTGCTTATGACGTGGTCATTACCATACCGTCTACTACATCCCCCGTTACCGATACCGGTGTAAGTAATTCACCCGGCCATTCTTACTTAGATATGATGTTTCCAACCTGGGGCCATTGTTCCGGCGGAAGCTGCCGCAATATTGCGCAGTAGTCACCTGCTCTTCTGGACGGTTTCCAGTACCACCTCATAAATCTCGAGTTTCTCCTTCTTGAGCAGGGACTCGATCTTCTTCTTGATTGCCAGCGCTTTCTCCATGGACTTGCTCTGTTCCTCGTCCGGAAAGGTTACCTGGACTTTAATATAAGCCGTGTTAAGCCGGGCGTGTGTCATTTCCACCTTACCTCCTTATGATTGGCCGTGACTGAATTTAATTCAATGTACTTCAAAGAAACTGAGTTTGTCCAGTCTATCAAAGTTATGCTGGGCTTCAATCCAGCGGACGGTGCCCGAACGGCAGCGCATTGCTATAGACTGGGTCCACGCCCCACCACTGAAATAGCGCACACCTTTCAGTAATTCGCCGCTGCTGATGCCTGTAGCAGCGAAAAATACATCGTCACTGTCTATCAGGTCCTCTGTTTTATAGACCTTATCGACATCAATCCCGCTGGCCATAGCGATCTCTCTTTCCCTGTTATCACGCGGCCAGGCCTTGCATTGAATAGCGCCTCCGATGCAGTGTATTGCCGCAGCGGAGAGGACCCCCTCTGGCGTACCCCCGATGCCCATGAGCACATCAACCTCTCTCTCAGGCAAAGCCGCATCTATGCTTGCCGCTATATCACCGTCGGAGATCAATTTAACCCTGGCGCCGGCGCTCCTGATATCTGATATCAATTGCTCATGGCGCGGCCTGTCCATAACCACTACTGTAAGCTCCGATATCTTTCTTTTCTTGGCTGCGGCTATATTCTTCAGGTTTTCCGCCACCGGTGCGTTGATATCAATGCAGTCTTTTGCCTGCGGTCCGGTGACGATTTTATTCATGTAAACAAATTGCCTGGGCCAGTGCATAGTCCCCCTGGCTGAAAGCGCTACGACGGCGATGGCTCCGGGCAGGCCCCTGGCAACGAGATTCGTCCCATCCACCGGGTCCACCGCTATATCAACCTTTAAATCCGAGCCGTCACCGATACGCTCTCCTATATATAACATGGGGGCGTGGTCTTTTTCCCCTTCCCCGATGATTACTATCCCGTCCATCGGGACATAGCCCAGGACATAACGCATGGCAGCTACTGCCGCCGCATCTACGATTGTTTTATCCCCCCTGCCCAGGTAACGGGCGGAAGCCAGGGCCGCTGCTTCGGTAACGCGCACCAGCTCCATGGCAATGTTACGTTCGATCGGCATGTCGAATTGCTTGGATTTCATATGCTGCTCTTCACATCCTCCCTATTTATCAGGCTATCAAAATAGCTATGAAACAGTCAAGGTAAGTCTACATCTGATATGCCATGCCTGGCAAAAGTGCAGCAAGCGGAATGCAATACCATGCCATATTTGCTATTTTATGTTAAGTAGAGTATTATAATATTAAAGACATAATTAAGAAAATCTTTTTTCATATAGCAGCCAAATACTGACGGGGGTAATTCCATGGCAATCAATCAATTCGCTGATATAAGTAAAGACCTGTTTAACCAGATCAAGTATATCGAAAGCACAGGTAAAGGACGATTTATTTAAAGAAGCGGCCAAACTCCTGTCAGCCGCTGAAGAAACCTGCGGAAATCTTGAATCCGTAATGATACCGGATAACCAGGTACAAACGAAATATAGTAAATAATCGCCGCCGGGAAATACACTGGCTGCATGATGAAATTCAACAGGGTTTAACAAAAAAACACAGCAAGCCCGTTAAAAGGCGCAAGACTAAATAGAAAACAGCTACCTGCAGCGCAGCCAAACGGTTGCCCGCCACCTCACCGGTCGAAGACGAGGTTACCGCCATCAAACAGTCAGCATTTAAAGCTGGCAGACTGTATTCCATCGACCCCGCTCCCCGCTAACCTGAAACCCGGCTAACTTTTACGGAGGAGCACAGCCATGCTCATGGATACCCCGGGTTCGGCAGCTATAGCAAATCCTTCTTCCAGGGCAGTTGAAACAGTTTTATCGAAGTCCGCCCTGGCAACATGCAGCTTGGGTTCCGCGATCAACAGGGTGCCCGCCTGTTTGAGTGATTCCCTAATCTGGCCCAGGAATTTATGCTGGTCTGCGACTTCATGGACCATCCAGAAGGCCAGCGCAAAATCAACGGCGATAGTCAGGCCCAGGCTATTTTCTGTGCACCTCTGGAACCGCATTACCCTATCCAGACCGGCTTTTTCAGCTTTACGCCTGGCGGCTTCGAGCATCTGGGCCTGCATATCAACACAAATGACCGTTCCCTCCTGGCCGACCAGCCGCGCCAGCGGCAGAGAGAAATAGCCCATACCACACCCGACATCCAGTACAGTCTGTCCCGGCTGCACCAGTCCCCGTAGAATCAAATCGGGATCCTGAATTAGCCGCCTGAGCGGATTATCAAAGGTAAAGCATAGCCACCACGGGCAGGTATGCCGCTTCTTGAATAGCAGCTTATCAGCAAGTTTCATACTGTACACATCACTTAATTATGCGCCGGCGTTTTTCGATGCCGCTTTAAAAACTGAAGGATTATTTTGCTGCTTTCTTCCGCTGAATCCGAGATAAATCCATGCCCGGCGTTTTCCAGAATTACCAGTTCGGAACCAGCTATCCTGGAAGCCAGTATCTGTGAGTTCTCAAACGGTATCAACCGGTCTTTATCGCCGCAAATAACCAGTGTCGGCGCTTTAATCTCCGGCAGGCGGTCATAGCTGTTGAAAGTCATGAGGAAATTCGCCTGGCACATATATGCATAAAGCGGCGTGGGATGTTCCGTGGTAGTTGCCACGTAACGTTTGACGGCCTCCGGATTCTCATCAATGAAATCCTGATTCCACAGCCAGGGAATGGTAGAGTAAGCTTTTTCCTCATCTGTAAGTTTGGCCCGTTCCGGGTCGAAGAGAAACGCCGCTGCCTCGGGCGTCGACCTGATAGCATTGGGCCCTCCGCAGGATGTGCAACCCAAAATAAGGTTTTTCACCCGCCCCGGGTAACGGAGAGCGAACTCCTGCGCGATCATACCACCCATGGAAACACCGAAAACATTGGTAGCGCCAATACCTATACAATCAAGCAATCCGATAATATCCCCGGTCATCATTTCGGCGGTGTAGGGTATATCGGGTTTATCGCTCCTTCCCGTGCCCCGGTTATCGAACATTATTACCCGGTGCTCTTTAACCAGCCTGTCACGGATGACGAACCAGTGACCGCAGTTGGAACCATAGCCCATGATCAAAAGCAAAGGCTCTCCCTCACCGTGAATCTCGTAATATAAATTGACATCACCAACCTTCACAATGGACATCTGCAAACCTCCCTATTTATTTAAACCCATTATACCAGTGGAGCGCATGATTAGACTGCCGCCTGTTTCCGACAGATCAGCCTGGCCGCAAAGTATATCAGCAAAAGGCCGACCATTATATTCAAAGCCGTTATAACGATATCGGGCAAAACCATCTTTAGCTGGCCGCCAACAATACGACGGCTGTTAGAAAGAGTAAAGTGGAAAGTATGCATCCAATTGAAAAATAGATGATTTCACGTTTTGACAAACCCTCCCCGGAAATTCGCGAAGAAAAGACGCCGGCCCAGAAGATAATGGTCAACGGGTTTGCAGCCGTTAGAATTAACCCGTTATAAAAGGGATTATTAAATATTACAGGAGTTGATAGATTGAACTGTGGAACCAAATTTGTCTTAAATAATCCTGATAAGACAATATTTGCCCCATACAGAAAAAGCACCACCGCACCGAAGATATTAAGCACCATTTGGTTGTCCGGCCCTGGAGCAAGACAGCAGCGCCCAGCACAGCAAGCATGATATAAAGGGAGTCAACGAGTGTAACCGCAAGAACGATGATCTCCGCATATACTATTCCTTCAGAGACGCTTGCTTGCAGTACGTAGAGACATATTGGCCCTACCGCCAGTTGCAGCAGCAGGCCAAAAAGAAAACCTTTATATATCATTTTGTAACTGACAGTCATGGAAATTGCGCTCCATCCATGTTCATAACACTACTGAAGCAAACCGGTATTTCATATTTCCACGACTATTTTATCAAATCACAACTTCCCAGCTATTAAGAACCGGCCCATATACATTCTCCGTTGAGATTAAATTTAGTATTATTAAATAAGCCCGTGACGTTAAAAGAAACAATGAAAATATTAGTAATTCTTGCGCATCCTGATAAAGAGAGCTTCAATCATGCCATTTCTGAAGCAGCCGTTAAAGTATTGCAGAACAATAATCATGACATCATTTATCATGACCTGTACAAGGAGAAATTCCCTCCTGTTCTTCCTGCTCGCGAGATTCCCAGAGACACTTCTTTACCGTGGATAATAAGCAGGCATTGCTCAGAAATTTCGAGCGCGGACGGAATTATCATAATTCATCCTAATTGGTGGGGGCAGCCGCCCGCCATTTTAAAAGGCTGGATTGATAGGGTTCTGCGTCCTGGAGTGGCTTACACATTTGCCGAGGGGGATAGCGGTGAGGGAGAGTTAATCGGGCTATTAAAAGCGAGCGTAGTGCTGATATTCAACACGTCAAATACGCCGGCTGAAAGAGAATTAACCATGTATGGCGACCCCCTTGAAACTCTATGGAAGAACAATATGTTCATATCTTGCGGCGTGAAGAGCTTTTACCGAAGGAACTTCGGAGTCATCGTTACAAGTACGCTGAAGCAAAGACAGGAATGGCTTGAGGAAACCCGAGAAATTACGAATAACTATTTCCCTAAAATAGCTTGATTGTGGACATGTTTTCCATCATCAGGCGGCAATCCGTCACCTGCCTGATTTCCAATCAGGCGTCTTTTCTCCCCATTTCTGATGGCTGAGCCGAACACGTTTCCTTACCATTTCCCAGGTGGAATCTCCTTTAATGCCCAGGAAAGATTCCTTCCAACGTTTTACCATCATTCCGAACATTGCATATGGTAGCGTGAAAGTTATTTCATCAGGACGTAAATACTTTCGGCACAAAGGGTCCCAGCCACCCAGAACCGCTTTCATTTCACCCTGTCTCAAATATTTTATCGGCCAGGTCACCACATTAAAACAACCGGCGCCCAGGGGAGAGCGTACTGCTTCGTGATCATTCATTATAAACCCGGCTAACTGATGCAAGCCGGATATCACTTCCGGCCTTTCGAAAAACACGACCAGTTCGGGTACATCATCCTCATAAAATTGACTCAGGGGTTTAAATATAATGTATTCCGCCGGAGCCGGCTGCGGATCGACAAGCTCGAAAAAAAGACGCGCCATCTCCGGTGAGTCTGAATAGCGCTCCCCTTCGTGAAAGCCCGGGAATCCGGTGGATACATAATGAGTCACCACCTCGAGTTGAGGCTTATTGAACCCGAGTGCAAAAGCTCCACCCAGACAACCATAATGCTCGCGGTCAAAACAGGCGGCTGTCCGGGTTTTCCTGGCTCGCAACACTCCCTGGAAAATACACGAATTGGCACTTAAAGCTTCTCTATAATCCGCTACTCCGCGTTTCTCCTCCTCATACGTCGGCAGATGCGCCTTTTTGGGAGTAATACATTCGGCCGGTTTCCGGTCGGAGTAATATATACCTGTGGGCTCTTCATATAACGATAAAACATTGAAAAATTCTCTGGCCTCTTGATAAGCCACTTTGTTATTCATACTATGCTCCCATTCACAAGCTAATTTCTATCCCGGACAAAACGATGCATTAAATATAATCAATTGACAATCATTTTATCACCGTTCAGTCAATTACGGAATATGCATGACAATTAGCCGCAAGATTTATTGAGTAATACCTGGTATTGCATAATCCGATCGAAACCAGCTATGCTGTTAGGACAAAACGTGCGATATCGTTGAATAATTCGAGGATGTGCAAGGTTAAATGCAGGGTAAAATCGTAGAGCTGATGCGTCAGACTGTACCTGACGACGGCCAGCACATGTGGGGACTGGCCGACCTATCCGGCCTGCTGCATGAGCGGTTCAAAGGCTACAGCTATGGCATCAGCATAGGTAGAAAGCTCGACGATGCCGTCATCGACTCGATTATCACAGGTACCAACATGGAATACTACAGACTGTATAAAGAGACCAATGTCTATTTATTGGGCCTGGTGACAGACCTGGCTGCAAAGATAAATGCACTCGGGGTCAGAAGCCTTGCAATTACGCCCACGTCCAACCAGTTGTACCGGTCTCCCGAGTACGCACGTGACGCTGCGGCACTATTTCTCACACAAGATGGTGGGCACCCGGGCGGGCCTGGGCTGGATCGGCAAAAGCGACCTGTTCGTCTCAGTAAAATTCGGCCCCAGGTTGAGACTGGCATCCATACTGGTCGATTTTCCACTGAAGCCGTTGGAGCCTCCTATAGACAGCAGCAGGTGCGGCAAGTGCAACGTTTGCGTTGAAGCGTGCCCGGCCAAGGCGGCCACGGGCAAGCTGTGGAACATAAAAGTTGACCGCGATGAGTTCTACGACGCCTACAAATGCCGGGACAAAGCAAAGGAGATATCGCTGGCTGCTACGGGCCAGAACGAAGACGAAATCTGCGGCATTTGCATCGCAGTCTGTCCGGCCGGCAGAAAATAGAGCATTTCATTTGAGTTACAACTCATCTGCCCGGTGACTCAGGCCCTCGTCCCAGGTACTCCGCCAGGAAAGCACTTAAAGCAGTTATACTCAAACCGGTGTAAGCGTGCAGGCAGCAGTTACCTCATTACCGGGACGCTGTCTATCATGTCCATTCTCCTGATGGAGCTCAGCTTTAGCGAGGCCAGAAAGTTGAGGCTCACAGGCCTGTAGTTCACCAGTTCAGGGCACACGTTGATTGTCTTCCGGTCACCGTTAATAAAACAATAGTCTTTCATGTCGTTGTTGTGCTTGTGCCCGTGGATAACCCAGCCGTTCCAGTCTATGGGCAACCTATCGGGGTCATGAGCCAGCAGGAACGTATACCTGCCGCATTTTATCATTTCGTATTCCTTTGCATCCCGGATATCGGCGTCGTGCCTGCCCCTGATAAAATGTTTCTTTCCTCTTAACCTCCCCAGCCAATAGCCTGCCGATCTTGAACCTTCGCCAAAAGACAGGTCGCCCAGAAAATAAACAAGATCATTGCCAACAATATTATTCCAGTTATCCACCAGTACACTATTCATCTCATTGACGTTCGAGGAAACAAACGGCCTTGCGCAATATTCAATGATCTTTAAATGGTCCAGGTGCAAATCACTGATAATGTAGGGCGGCATCCGGTCAGCCCCCGGCCTGGCGCCTTCGATACCCTTGACAATCCGGAATAGCTTCAAAGTCCTGGCCCATTCGCCTGAGTCCAGGGATTCTGATCTGGAAAGCAACCTCTGCTGAAGGAAATCATATTCACAGAGTATTTTAGATTGATCGTTCAGGAAGGTTACTCTCAGGGCGTTCAGCGGCAAATAAAAATACCGCATGTGGTGATCATCAGCATCCGCCGTGTGAGCGGAAAATTTCATCGCTAACGACCTGTCGCTGCACAGGTAAGGCCATATCCGTTCGAACTCCCTGCTGTCCAGCTTATAGGCCAGGGTAGAATGAAATAAGAAATCTTCCTCTTTATCAAAAGGCTTTGTTTCGGGCACAATCCTGAGCAGCCGCTGCGCCAGTTCCTGGCGGAACTTCTTGAACTCGGGCGAAGGCACGATGTTGAAATAGACGACCCTGCCATTCTTGCCGTTGATCCAGCGAAAACCGTCGATAAGGTAGGGCAGAAAAGAATATTTCTTGCCGACAGATAGCAAGACCTCTTTGACACGATCCACCTGCCTGTAGTCTGCCGAAAAACTGCCATACAAGGATATATGCGGAACCCTATGTATTTTGTCCACCGGCGTGCCGCTGAGCCGGTTAATCTGAAGAATGGACTGCATCAGCTTCCGTTTACCGGGCCCAATGCGTACCTCAATCAACATTTATCGACGCCGTAATTATTGATAGCGGTCGGCGTAATGTTCCCCAAAGAGCTAATTAGGTTTTGCCCCAGTATTTAAAAAACGTCTTATACACAATCCATATGTAAGATAATACGAATATTATCCAAATGATAACTACGTACTGCATTAAAAACTGTGCAAAATATGTTCCCACCAGTATTCCAAAAGAGATGAGCGTCACCTTCAGCCATCCCCAGTCCCAGGCATTGTAGCTTGCTGCAACTTTTAGAGCCTTGTTAATAAAGCCTTTCATATCGCCTCCTAAGGGATAAATTTCAGGGAATTACAGTGACGGTAGCGGTCGCATTATCAGTGCCGTAACTATTTATGGCGGTCAGCGTATAGGTTGTGTTTTCAGCGGGTGATACCGGCAGCGGTTTTGAAGCCGGAATGCCGATACCCTGATTGATGGTATAGATAGTTGCCCCCTTGATATCCCAGGAGAGGCTTGATGTTCCACCCCCGTGAATACTGCTGGGCTGGGCAGTAAAGGATCTTATTAGCGGTGCTGTTCCATCGGCTAACGTATTCACCGCAACTGTAGCTTCTGCGGTTACCGTACCGAACGTGTTTACAGCGGACAATTTATAGGTAGTGGTGGCAAAGGGTATTACCATAATCCAACCTGAAGATGGCACATCACCGACATCCGGGCTGATCGATAATGTCCTCGCCCCGCTAACGGCCCAGGTCAAGGTTATATTATCTCCCGACGTAATCGAATTCTGACTTGCAGAAAAAGTATTTATAGCAGGTGGGTCCTTCGTGATCGCCGTGCCGGTCCTGCCTGTTACATTCGATGTATCAACAGTAACCGTAACCGACCTGGTTTCCGAGCCGTAGTCACTATCAACCGTCAACTTATAAGTAGTAGTTGCGGCGGGCGTTACCTGCGTAGAACCTTTTGACGCAACACCGCCGATGCCCTGACTGATATTAATTGATTTTGCGCCGATAATATCCCATGTCAAAGTTGACAGCTCACCGGATTTAATGGAGCCCGGGCTGGCGCTGAAAGTGGTTATAATAGGTGCTTTTGATAAAGTTACCTTAAGCGTGGCCAAGGCGGTGGAATTGCCGGCGTCATTGGTGGCTGTCAGCGTGTACGCGGTGGTTGAAGCCGGTGATACGCTTTCCGTCCCGGTCATGGATACAGGTCCGATACCGGGGCTGATAGAAACCGACGTAGCACCTGTAACGCTCCATGATAATGTAGCCGATTGGCCTGTAATGATACTGTCTTTGTCAACCCCGAAACTGGCTATAGCCGGTAGAGCACCGGTAACCTCAATAGTGACCGACTTGCGTGCAGAGCCGGACATATTATTGGCAATCAGTGCATATGTAGTGGTTGTCCCTGGAGATACTGCCCTGGTTCCGCTGGATGAAACTGTCCCGATACCGGGGCTGATAGACACCGAGGTTACTCCGGTAACATCCCATTGTAAAGTTGCCTGTTGCCCTGATGTGATCGTCGCCGAGCTGGCACTAAAAGATGTGATAACCGGCGCTGCGAACCACTTCGAGATTTCACCCTGCAGAGCGATGCCTGCGCCAATAAGCACAGCAATAATAATCAGAGTTATAGATATTTTCGCAATGATTCCCCGGTTATTATTGATTAGCTGCAATAGCCCTGGTACGTCATCTCCGTTTTGCGGCTGATCCTGGCCTTGATAACCCGGACCTGCCGGTTGATTACCTGGAGATGCCTGGTACCATTGCTGCCGCTGGTTTGAATACTGATCAGGAGACGATTGGTATTGAGGTGGCGTTGGTGATGACGGCCAATTTAAAACCGTGTTGCAGTTGGTACAATATGTTTGGCCGTAAGCCACCTGAGCTCTACAATTGGGACAGGAATACACCTGCTGCATAATAGATTATCTCTTTTTCACAGTTGTAGCCATGAGTATATTATACACGCAGGGAAAATATATAATCCTCCATAATGTCATGTTAGCACAGATTTATTAAGGACTGGTTAGTGGAAGTATTATCACAGCAATCGCCACAACCATTGCAATTTTCAGTATACAGAACAGGAAATGCTGAGGTTTTATCGTTGCGCCTGGGAGCAGGCCTGCAAGCGGTAGATTTGGGTCTTCCAGCCTGACTTGATTTACAGAATGCCCGATCGTATAATTAGCGCCAACGTGAGTTGAATGTGAAGGCAGGGGCGATGTACGACTTTTCAAATAAAACAATTGTCATAACAGGCGCTTCCGGCGGCATAGGCACGGCACTTGCAAGGGAGTTAGACAGAAGAAAGGCAGAACTTGTTCTTGCAGATATAAATTACAGCGGCCTGGAATCATCGGCCTCCGGTTTGACCTCAAAGCCGCTGATTATTAAATGCAATATCACGGACAGGGCGGATGTAAAAAAGCTTGTAGAAGCGGCCGTAAATAAATATTCAAAAATTGACATATTGATAAACAACGCGGGCATTATCAGGCCGGCGCTTTTCGAAGACTGCAGCTATGAAAATATCGACGACCAGATGAATGTGAATTTTATGGGGGCCGTCAACTGCACAAAGGAAGTCCTGGCGGTAATGATACCTGCCAAACAGGGACGTATCGTGACCATTTCCTCGCTCGCCGGTCTCGTTCCCGAAACCTACAGCTCGATTTACACAGCATCAAAATTCGCTTTAAGGGGCTTCTTTCTGACTCTTGGAATAGAGCTGAGGAAGCATAACATAAAAGTATCGACTATTTTCCCCGACTCGGTCGATACTCCCATGCTGAAATATGAGGCCTCCCACGGCGGATCTCCGCTTACGTTCCTGGGCGATGCGCAAAGCCCTGAAAAAATAGTCCAGGCTGTGATCAGGGCAATAGAGAAAGGCAGCCCTGAAATATGTGCGCCCGCTTCAACCGGTGCTTTCTCAAAAATAATCATGTGCTGTCCCTGGCTTGTTACCAAACTCTGGCCTCAGTTGGAAAAGGTCGGAGAAAAGAATAAAAAAACCTATTTTAAGGGGTGATGAAATGGAAGGACTGAGAACAATTGCCATACTTGAGCTGCTGACAGGCGTCGGGTTGATACTTTTCTGGATAGGCTTCTTTACCATAGGCCTTGCGCCGAAAAATCCTCCGAAAGGTTATATGGAGTATGAGCACTCCTTCCCGCTGCCGGACGGATTGCTGGCCGTACTGCTGCTGGCGGCCGGTACATTGATATTGTTAAATATTCCGGTGGGCCGCAATCTGTCGATGATAGGGGCAGGCGCACTGCTATTCCTGGGGGTGTTGGACTTCAGCTTCAATATCCAGAACGGCGTATATAAGATCTCCAAGAGCGACCTGATATTGAACGCTTTTCTCAACATCTGGTGTGTCGGCTTCGGCATTGCCATTGCCGTGATGATGGGCTGAAAACCTGTGGCGTAAAGGCCTGATTATTGCCGTCCCGGTTTTGCTTGCGCATGCCGCTGTTTTGAGAGGAGGTTTTATGCAGAATATCAATTCATCCGTATCCCCTTACCGCTGGGTCGTGCTGGGAGTTTTCATGCTGAACGTCGCCATGTCCCAGATCATGTGGATGACATTCGCTCCTATTGCCAGGGATGCGGCTGCCGTCTATACCGGCGGCAATATCGACGCCATTGATTTTCTGGGCATACTGGCCATGCTCGGCTGGATCCCCTTCTGCCTCCCCGCTGCCTGGTGCATCGACAACCTCGGACTCAAGAAAGGGGCGGGTATCGGCGTCGTCCTGATTGGTCTATGCGGTTTTCTCCGTATCTTCGCACCGGATTACGGCTGGCTCCTCGTCTGCATGATCGCATGTGCCATCGCGCAGCCGTTCGTGCTAAATGCCTTTACCAAAATGGCATCGAACTGGTTTCCGCAAAATGAAGAGGCCCTGGCGTCGGGATTGTTGACCATGTCTATGTTCATCGGCTTTGCGATCGTCATGTTCGCCACCGATTTTATCGTCGCGCATTACCGGGAGATCGGCGCGGTCAAGCAGGGGATCGATACCATCCTGTATCTGTACGGCATCCCCTCCCTGATCGGCATGATCCTGTATCTCATATTGGTGAAAGATAAACCCGCGCTGCCGCCCAATCCTATCGCAGCCGAGAAAAAGGTCACCATGACCGTCGGGTTGAAAGCGCTTTTCAGAAACCGCGACTTTCTCTTCCTACTGGGACTCTTTTTAATAGGCGTAGGCGCGTTTAATGCCATCCTGATCAAGATAGATTTCATATTCAAGGACCGGCCACTGGACATCGACTCGGCCCTCGCCGCCGGCATAGTGGGTGGGCTGATGGTGATCGGCGGCCTGTGCGGGGCGGTAATCCTGTCTGCACTGTCCGACAAGTACCACAAAAGGAAATTCTTCCTGCTACTGGCGGCCGGTATGGCGGTGCCGCTTTCCCTTTTACTGCAGTATCTTTCCTCGATTGTGCTTTTAAGCCTGTTTGGTTTTCTTTTAGGTTTCTTCCTCATCCCGGCCATGCCGGTCGGGCTGACCTACGCAGTCGAAAAGACCCACCCCGTGCCGGAGGCTACTTCCAACGGGATTTTGATGCTGAGCGGCCAGATATTCGGTCTGCCCATCGTTTTCTTCTTCAACATGACCGCGATTGCCATACTTTTCGGGGTCGCCTTCGTCCTGGCGCTGCTACTCCATGATATCAAAGCACCCGGCGCGAACTCCTGATCCCCGGACAGGTAAGATTACCGGGTAAAGTCCCCGATTCAAATAATGAAGATGGTGGTTACTTTCGCGGCGCCGCTAATGTATTCATTCGGAGGGGTTATGTTAAGACGCATAAATATATCGAGGAAGGAGCAGGGCGACGATGAACGTTTTTAACGGTAAAGTGGCGATTGTTACAGGAGCGGGTTCCGGGATCGGCAAAGCGCTGGCTGAAGAACTGGCACACCGGGGCGCGCATGTGGTGATAAATGATATCAACGCAGAACGGATCAAGAGAGTTGGTGAAAATATTGCCGGAGCAAATGGCGCAGTCACAGCATCTACACTTGACGTATCAAATTATGATGCGGTAAAAAAAATGATCGAGGATACGGTCAGCGCGCACGGGCGCATCGATTTTATTTTTAACAACGCCGGCATTGCAGTTGGAGGCCCGGCCGAGGATTTCTCCATTGACGATTGGCGCAGAGTCATCGACGTCAACCTCTACGGTGTAGTGTATGGGGCTTCGGTTGCCTTCCCGATAATGGTCAAACAGGGCTTCGGGCATATTGTTAATACCGCCTCCATCGAGGGACTGGTGCCTGTTTCCACTACCCCGAGCTACGTAGCCAGCAAATACGGTGTGGTCGGCCTTTCCAATGCGTTGAGGATAGCTGGGGCGGATTATAACGTCAGGGTAAACGCGGTCTGCCCCGGATATATCAAGACCGCGATTTTCAACGATTCCAAGCTGATAAACATAGACCGGCAAAAATCAATCGACGCAATGAACCGGTTGGGCGGCATAACGCCCGAGATATGCGCCAGCGCCATACTGCGGGGTGTTGAACGCAACCAGGCCTTCATCGTCGTGACAGCCTTTGCCAGAATACTCTGGTGGCTGCAGCGCCTTAGCCCCGACTTTGTCCTGTGGAGAATGAAAATGGACTACAGAAAACTGAAAAAAGACGGGGTGATATTAAAGTGACCTCCTTTTGTCGGTCTAAGCTTTGCCTTTATTATTAACTTGCCGTTGAACAATCCACGGCACCACTGTTCCGCTGTAGGTATAATACAGTCCAAGGGCCCGAAGAACTTAAAAGAAATTGAAAAGAGCATGATATAATATTTATTGAAATTCGGAGTGTAGAAATGGAAAAAAAGACGTTATCCC
>CAVWAG010000009.1:0-132573 GCA_963752975.1 uncultured Chloroflexia bacterium | reverse complement strand
TTTAACTTGATATTCTATTTTGATGGGGAAGCTTAAGAGTATCCGGCTTTTTACTTAGTCGCCGGGTTTGCCGATAGCCCAGAGTGTTTTAATGGCAGCGATTACGGCTGCCGGGGCTACAAATACGGTAATGTAGGCCAGGATGCCGCCGATGAAAGCGTCAATGCCGAGGAATTTCAGCGGCGCGAACGCATTTCCGACACAATCTATCAAAGCGATTGCAGCCAGCAGCAGCGCCTGCTTTCCTTGGGTGTATGTTAAGGAAGCCGATTATGATGCCCAGGATAACCAGGATGAGTACTACAACACCATTTCCGGGTAGTACCAACCCTGCTACTACGGATATGACCAGGCCTACGATGAAAGCCCAGAATCCGACCAGACCGACGATTCTGCCCTTATCTATCCCTTTGCCTTTTTCTACAGCCATGAAACCCTCCTATATATTTTGATTAACTACTTAACCATTATACACCTATGTCAGGAAAAAATAATAGGTAAATCCCCGTATATTTTGCGTAGGACATTCACTGAGCCGCCACGGACTCGAACCGTGAACCGGTTGATTAAGAGTCAACTGCTCTACCAATTGAGCTAGCGGCCCAAGAAGCCAATATATTAGCACCTGCATATAAAATTCGCAACCTTGGCGTCAGTTGGGCTTGAGCCTATATAATATCCTGTAAGCTTATAGCGTCGGGGGAAACATGGACAGGCGATTCGATATTACCGACCATACAGCGGATATCGGCATCACGGCCTACGGGAAGGATTTGGCCTGCCTGATGGCCAACGCGGCCTACGGCATGCTGACTCTCATCGTCGAGCCGGAAACTGTCAACTCCACGGTAACCGGGAAAATTGAGCTTGAAGAACTGGATGATGTCGCCCTGCTGGTGGAGTGGCTCAATACGCTGCTTTACGAACTGGACGTCAACCGCTGCTCTTCAAGGAATTTGATATAGTAGTAACAGGGCAAACAACATTGGCTGCTGTTTGCCGCGGCGAGCGCTTGGATCTGTCAAGGCACGCGCTGAAACGCGAGGTTAAGGCAGCAACTTATCACAATCTTAGCATCATCAACGAAAAAGGTATTTATATAGCAAGGATTATCTTCGATATTTAGCAGGAATGGGAGCGAGCTATGGGCGCCTGGCAGGGTAAGATAAATAAAATAGACGATTATCGCTGGGAGATACCACAGGATTATAAAACCGGTATGCGGGTGGCCGGACGGATATATGCCGATGAGGCTATGCTCGGTGCTATCAGGGAGGAGCAGTCGCTTGAGCAGGTGGCTAATGTGGCCTTCCTGCCGGGCATCGTCGGCTGCTCCATGGCCATGCCTGATATACACTGGGGCTACGGATTCCCCATCGGGGGCGTCGCCGCCACCCGTGTGCGCGACGGCGTGATATCGCCCGGCGGTGTGGGCTACGATATCAACTGCGGCGTCAGGCTGCTGCGCACTGACCTGGATGAGGATGAGGTGAGGCCCAGGATAAGGGAACTGGTGAACCACCTTTTCCATAACGTGCCTTCCGGCCTGGGCTCTGAAGGCAAGATCAAACTCAATGACCGTGAGATGGAAGAAGTGCTCAAGTCGGGCGCCGGTTGGGCTGTCGAACGCGGTTACGGCACACCCCTGGACCTCGAGTTTACCGAGGAACAGGGTTGCATCAAGGTTGCAGACCCTGGCAAAGTCAGCGACAAAGCTAAGCAGCGGGGGATGCCTCAAATCGGCACCCTGGGTTCCGGCAACCATTTCCTCGAGGTACAGGTAATACGGGAGATATATGATGCGGAGGCCGCCGGCGCTATGGGTATCACGCATGCCGGACAGGTGCTGATGCTTATCCATACGGGATCACGGGGACTGGGACACCAGGTCTGCGATGATTACCTGCGCATCATGGGTGAAGCGGTCAGAAGATATGGAATTGTCCTGCCTGACCGTCAGCTTGCCTGCGCGCCGGTGGAATCTGAGGAGGGGACGCGATTACCTGTCGGCCATGGCCTGCGCGGCGAATTATGCCTGGGCTAACCGGATGTGCATCGCCCACTGGGTGAGGGATTCATTCAGCCAGGTTTTCGCAAAGAAGGCTACTGATCTTGGGATGGAACAGGTCTACGACGTGGCCCACAATATAGCCAAACTCGAGGACCACATTATCGAAGGAAAAAAACAGGCGTTATGCGTTCACCGCAAAGGAGCGACGCGGGCATTCCCCGCAGGGCAGGAAGGGGTGCCCGAAAGATACGGGCATATCGGGCAGCCGGTGCTTATCCCCGGTGATATGGGACGCTGCTCGTTCATTGCCGTGGGCACGGAACGTGCGATGGCTGAAACCTTCGGCTCGACCTGCCACGGCGCCGGCAGGCTGCAGAGCCGCGGCGCAGCGAAACGTGGTATGCGGGGGACCGATATCACCGCAGAGCTGGCTTCGCGGGGTATCCACGTAAAAACCGGCAACCGCGGGGCGCTGGCGGAGGAGGCGTCCGGTGCTTACAAGGATGTGGTGGATGTTGTGCGGGTGGCGCAGGGCGCCGGCATGATCCGGAAGGTTGCCATGGCTGCTCCCATAGGCGTGATAAAGGGCTAAATCCACAGGATTATTTACTGAATTACGCGTAATGGCGTTTGTCATAATCAGGGCAATTGTGTAAAATGGTTCAGAAATTTTAATAAAAAGGAGTAATAAACATGGGTCTTGCCAGAGAAGTAGTAATTGTTGACTATTTACGCTCCCCGTTTTCCAGGTCCCGCCCCAAGGAACCAGAGAAGGATTTATTGAACGGCTACAGGATGGATGAAGTCCTCGCCAAGCTCTGGAAGGAGCTGATCAAGCGGAATAAGCTGGATCCCAAAGAGATAAATGAGGCTATCACGGGCACAGCCAACCCGCTGCTTGAAAACTTCACCTTTGGCGGGAAATTCCCTGCCTTTTATGCTGAGTTGCCTTTCGAAGTTGCAACACAGCAGGTTGACCAGCAGTGCGGCTCCGCCCTCGCCGGCCTGCGCACAGGCGTTATGAGCATAGCCTGCGGATATTCCGATGTAGTCCTCTGCGGAGGCATCGAGCACATGACCCACATCCCCATGGGCGGTGGCGGCGCGATCAAATATCCCGACAAGCTGATCAACGACCCGCAGTACAAGAAAATCGACCTTATGTTCTCTGTCAATATGGGCTTCACCGCGCAGAAATTGCAGGAGATGGCTGGTATTACCAGGGAAGATATGGATAAATTCGCGGTAAGGTCACACCAGTTGGCTGCACAGGGCCAGAAAGACGGCTGGTTCAAGGGCGAGATCATGCCGGTCGAAATTACCCTACCCGACGGCAGCAAACAGATGTTTGACTACGATGCGTCCGTCCGCGGCGACACCACGCTTGAGCAGCTTGCCGGGTTGAAGCCAGCCTACAAGCCGGATGGCACGATCACTGCAGGCACGTCCTCCCCGTTGAATGCGGGCGCAACTGCCATGCTCATCATGTCCCGGGAGAAGGCCAATAAGCTCGGCCTCAAGCCCATGGCCAGCTTTGTCTCCTTCGGCATGGCCGGTGTAGATCCCACCATCATGGGCGCAGGCCCCGTACCCTCCACCCAGGCAGCCTTGAAGGTTGCCGGTCTTAAAGCCAAGGACATCGATTACTGGGAGGTCAACGAGGCCTTCGCAGTCGTGTCCCTGTATGCTGTCAAAGAATTCGGCCTGAAATGGGACCAGGTCAATGTCCACGGCGGCGCCATGGCTATCGGCCATCCACTGGGCGCCAGCGGCATAAGGTTAGTCGGTACCCTTGCCAGGATCCTCAAAGAGAAGAAAGGCAAATACGGCGTCGCTACCATGTGCGAAGGCGGCGGACAGGGTATCGCGGCTATCATCAAAGCCGAATAATTAAGTCACCAATGAATAGTAAAAGAGGGCGGCCGCAAGGCCGCCCTCTTTTTTTATTATTTGGCGCTTTGAATACCCCCTACTGTAAGTACGTCCTAGGGGCGGTTAATCCGCCCGCCAAAACGGGCGCACCTGAAGGTACGCCCCTACGTAAGTTTGGGCTTCTTATCCACCCTGAGCAGGAAATATTCCATGCTGTCGTAGAGCGCCAGCCAGCTCGCCTCGATGATGTTGGTGGAGCTCCCCACCGTCCTCCACTGAGTTTTGCCGTTGCTGGATTCGATGAAGACGCGCACCAGCGAGCCTGTGCCGATGTTGCCTTCCAGGATGCGCACCTTGTAATCGATCAGCTCGATTTTCGCCAGGCCCGGGTAGAACTCCAGCAAGCGCCTTGCGCAGGGCACGGTCAAGGGCGTTAACCGGGCCGTTGCCTTCCGAGGCTGTATGCATCAGCTTGTTATCGACTTTGACCTTGATGGTGGCCTCGGCCAGGAACTGCGCGCCTATATCGTAGGCGGCCGGCAGCCTGCGGTGCCTCTCCACCACCACCATGTAGTCCACCAGGTTGAAGGGCGGCCTGTAGCCAGGCTGCGAACGCAGCAGCAGGAGCTCGAAAGACGCGTCGGCGTCTTCATACTGAAAGCCCAGGCTTTCCAAGAGCTTGACCTGTTCAAGTATCCTGCGCGCCTCTTTGCCCTGCGGTGGCAGGGGGATGCCGAGCTCTCTGGCTTTATAGAAGATGTTGCTCTTACCGGATAGCTCGGAGACCACTACCCTGGGGCTGTTGCCCACCAGCTGCGGGTCGATATGCTGGTAGCTTTCCCCCCATTTGGCAATGGCCGAAACATGCAGGCCGGCCTTATGCAGGAAGGCATTGCTGCCCACGTACGGCAAATTGGAGTGCTGGGCCAGGTTGGCGATCTCGGCAACGAAGCGCGATACCTCGGTTAGTCTGGATAAGCTGGCGCCGGGTATGCACTTGATGCCCATCTTGAGTTGCAATGCCGGTATGATCGAGCACAGGTTGGCGTTGCCGCAGCGTTCGCCGTAGCCGTTGATGGTCCCTTCTACATGGTGGCGCCGCCCTCGACGGCCGCCAGCGTATTGGCCACGGCCAGCTCGCTGTCGTTATGGGCGTGGATACCAAGCGGGCAGTCGAGCTTCCGCTTCACCTGTTTTACTATGGATAAAACCTCGGATGGCAGAGTGCCCCCGTTGGTATCGCACAGCACCAGGCAGTCCGCCCCGCCTCCGCGGCAGCTTTGAGCGTAGCAAGGGCATAAGCCGGGTTGGCCTTGAAGCCGTCGAAGAAGTGCTCGGCATCGAAGAAGACCGTTAGCCCTGCTTTGAGGAAGGCCACCGATTCGCGGATGACGGCCAGGTTGTTATCCAGGCCGGTCTCAAGCACCTGCGTTACCTGCCGGTCCCAGGTTTTGCCCACGATATTGACCGCACTTGCCCCCGAATTGACAAGGGCTTTAAGCCGGCATCCTCGTCCACGTCACGTCGACCCGCCGCGTGCTGCCGAAGGCGACCAATACCGAGTTCTTCAGTTTCAGACTCCGGGCACGGGAGAAAAACTCGGTGTCCTTGGGGTTGGCGCCCGGCCAGCCGCCCTCGATGTAATCGATGCCCAGCTCGTCGAGCTTCTGGGCGATCTTCAGCTTGTCGGATACCGTGAAGGAGATGCCCTCCTGCTGCGCGCCGTCCCTCAGCGTAGTATCGTAAAGCTCTACCTTTTTCATGCCTGTTCTGCAACCGTCCGCGCGATAAGCTTGCCCATCTCGGCTGTGCCCACCGGCTTCATGCCCTTGGTCATGATATCTTTGGTGCGGTACCCTCGGTCAAGCACCTGCAGCACCGCGCTCTCGACAGCTGCGGCCTCCTGTTTAAGCCCCAGGGAATAACGCAGCAGCATGGCCACGCTCAAGATCGTGGCGATGGGGTTGGCGATATCCATACCGGCGATATCGGGGCGCTGCCGTGTATCGGCTCATACAGGCCGAATGCCCGTGCTGTCTCTTTACCGGGTATGCCGGCCAGGCTGGCCGAGGGCAGCATGCCCATCGAGCCGGCCAGCATGGAGGCTTCATCGGTGAGTATGTCGCCGAAGGTATTCTCGGTTACCATGACATCGAAATAGGCGGGTTCTGTATCAGGCGCATGGCGCAGGCATCCACCAGCATGTGCTCCAGCTTCACGTCGGGGATATTCAGCGGCTATCTCGGCGGCTATCTGCCGCCACAGCCGTGAGGATTCCAGCACGTTGGCCTTGTCCACCGAGGTCAGCTTCTTGCGCCGCGTCTGGCCAGCTCGAAGCCGACCCGCACGATGCGCTCGATCTCCTGCTCGGAGTAGTCCATGGTGTCCACAGCGCGCCTGCCGCGTGGTGTTCCACTGCTTCTTGGGTTTGCCGAAATACAGGCCGCCGGTCAGCTCGCGGACGACCACATGTCGACGCCGCGCACCACCTCCGGCTTAAGGCTGGTGGAGTTCTCCAGCACTCTGAACATCTTTACCGGGCGCAGGTTGGCGAAAAGGTCAAGCCCTTTCCTGAGCGCCAGCAGGCCGTCCTCCGGCCGCACCTTAGCGTTGGGGTCGTCCCACTTGGGCCCGCCCACCGCGCCCAGCAGCACGGCATCCGACCTTGCGGCACATGGCCAGCGTTCGGCTCGGGAAGCGCCTCCCCGTTTTGTCGATGGCTATGCCGCCGACATGGCCGTGCTGAAGTCAAAGCCGTGGCCGAAGCGCTTGCCCACCTCGTCCAGTACGCGCTGTGCTTCGTTAACCACGTCCGGGCCGACGCCGTCACCGGGCAGAACGGCTATCTTGAATTTCAAGCTATTTACCTCCCGAAAGCTTTTTCCTGGTGTACTCCACCAGCCCGCCCGCCTGGACTATCTGCATCATGAATTCGGGGTAGGGCTTTGAGGTGAAGGTTTTGCCCGTGGACAGGTTGTTGATGGCGCCGGTGGCCAGGTCAACCTCCACCATATCGCCGGCCTTGATGTCCTCCACGGCCTCCTCGCATTCCAGCAGCGGCAGGCCGATGTTGATGGCGTTGCGGAAAAAGATGCGCGCAAAGCTCTTGGCGATGACGCAGGATACGCCCGACGCCTTGATGGCCACCGGCGCGTGCTCGCGCGAGGAGCCGCAGCCGAAGTTGGTGTCCGCGACGATGATATCGCCGCTTTTCACCTTGCTTGACGAAATCGGGGTCGATATCCTCCATGCAGTGCTCGGCCAGGTCCGCCGGCTCGACAGGTTCAGGTAGCGCGCCGGTATGATGGCGTCCGTATCAACGTGTGAGCCGTATTTAAATGCTTTGCCTTTCAATGACATTACTTTATCTCCTCCGGGCCTGCGATCCTGCCCGCCATCGCGCTGGCGGCGGCCACGGCGGGATTGGCCAGATAGACCTCGGATTTTACATGGCCCATGCGGCCGACGAAATTGCGGTTGGTGGTGGAGACGCACCTCTCGCCCGCGGCCAGTACGCCCATGTACCCGCCCAGGCAGGGCCCGCAGGTGGGCGTGCTGACCGCGGCGCCGGCCCTGATGAAGGTCTCGATCAAGCCCTCTTTCATGGCATCCAGGTAGACCTGCTGCGAGCCGGGGATGATGATGCAGCCTGAGGTGCGGGTTAACCTTCCTGCCCTTGAGGATGCCGGCGGCCATGCGCAGGTCTTCCATCCTGCCGTTGGTGCAGCTGCCGATGACCACCTGGTCGATCGCGATATCGCCAACCTGGCTGACGGGCCGGGCGTTGGATGGCAGGTGCGGGAAGGCCACCTGCGGCTCGATCTTGGATGACATCGTACTCGATTACCCGCGCGTATGCGGCGTCCGGGTCCGAGCGGTAGACCGTGTATTTACGCGTCGCTGCGCCCTTTGACGTAGCTGCGTGTTTTGTCGTCCACGTGGAAGATGCCGGCTTTGCCGCCCGGCTTCGATGGCCATGTTGGACATGGTGAAGCGGCCGTCCATGCGACAGCTTGTCTATGGCCTCGCCGGTGAACTCCATGGCGGAGTAAAGCGCGCCGTCCACGCCGATCTGCCCGATGAGTGTAGAGGATCAGGTCCTTGCCGCCCACCCATTTGCCCGGCTTGCCGTGATAGACGAATTTGATAGTCGGCGGCACCTTCATCCAGATCTCGCCGGTGGCCATGGCGGCGGCGATATCGGTGGAGCCCATGCCGGTGGCGAAGGCCCCCAGCGCGCCGTAGGTGCAGGTGTGCGAATCGGCGCCCACCACGACGTCGCCGGGCAGCACCAGTCCCTTTTCCGGCAGTAGCACGTGCTCGATGCCCATCTGGCCCACCTCGAAATAGACCAGCCCGTGCTTGCGGGCGAACTCCCGCATCATCTTGGCCTGCTCGGCGGAGTGGATATCCTTGTTGGGGCAGAAGTGGTCGGGCACCATGACGATCTTCTCCGGGTCGAATACCTTGGTCACCCCCAGCCGGTCGAACTCCTTGATGGCGATGGGCGCGGTGATATCGTTGGACAGCACCAGGTCGGCCCTGACGCTGAGGAAGTCGCCGGGGCTGACGCTTGCTTTGCCGCGAGTGGGCTGCCAGTATCTTCTCTGCCAGTGTCATATATCTATCATCCGTCCTGTTTACCTAGGTACTTCGCACCGTTCGAGTACCTTGGCGGTA
Organism: uncultured Chloroflexia bacterium; assembly: GCA_963752975.1. Classification (GTDB taxonomy): domain Bacteria; phylum Chloroflexota; class Dehalococcoidia; order GIF9; family UBA5629; genus CAIMUM01. The sequence continues at coordinate 124,010 of CAVWAG010000009.1, read as the reverse complement.
TCATCAATACCAGCTAGCGTAACTATGGCCGCCAGCCGACGGCGATGATATAGAGGCCGCGCCCGCGGCGATGCCGATGGCTGCCGTGACCCAGATGCTGGCTGCCGTGGTGATGCCCATCACCTTGTCCCCGCGCATGCCGCGGAAGATGACGCCGGCGCCGATGAAGCCGATGCCGGTCACCACCCCGGCGGCTATCCTGGCCGGGTCGGCCGATCCGCCGAACCCGTAAATGGAAACGACAGTGAATAAGGCCGAGCCCATGCATATCAGTATATGCGTGCGCAGGCCGGCCGGCTTGCCCGCCCTCTCGCGCTGGAAGCCGATGACGGCGCCCAGGACGGCGGCCAGCAGTAAGCGCAGACACGGATTCTAATTCAGGGCTCATCGATGTCCACCTCCTTGCGGTACTGCCTGGTGACCAGCAGCCTGTTGAGCGCGTTCATGTAGGCCTTGGCGCTGGCAACGATGATGTCGGTGTCGGCGCCGCGGCCCGGTATAGGTAACGCCTCCGCTCTCGATGCGGATCAGCACCTCGCCCATGGCGTCGATGCCCTCGGTGATCGACGTTAACGCTGAACTCCGTGAGCGTGTTGGGCACGCGCACGATGCGGTTGATGGCCTTGTAAACGGCGTCCACCGGCCCGGTGCCCAGGGCGGCGTCCGCCAGAATCTCCTTGTTCGGCCCGGTCAGCCTGACCGCCGCCGTAGGTATGCTGTGGTCGCCGCAGGATACGCCGACATGCTCGAGGTGATAGACCTCGGTGGCGGTGCGCAGCTCCTCGCCGATCAGCGACTGATATCGCGGTCGGTGACCTCCTTCTTCTTGTCGGCCAGCTCCTTGAAGGCCTTGAAGGCGTGGTTAAGGGCAGCCTCATCCAGCGAGAAGCCCAGTTCCAGCAGCCGCTCCTTGAAGGCGTGCCGCCCGCTGAGCTTGCCCAGCACCAGCGCGCTGGCCGGCACGCCCACCGCCCTGGGGATCCATTATCTCGTAGGTATTGGCCTTCTTGATGATGCCGTCCTGGTGGATGCCGGACTGGTGGCGGAAGGCATTGGCCCCCACGATGGCCTTGTTTGGAGGCACGATGAAACCGGTGAGTTCGCTGACCAGCCGGCTGGTCTTAAATATCTGGGTTGAATCGATATTGGTAGTTATATGGAAGAGGTCGCCGCGCGTCTTGATGGCCATCACTATCTCTTCAAGGGCGGCGTTGCCGGCGCGCTCGCCGATGCCGTTGACCGTGCATTCCACCTGCCGCGCGCCCCTGCGTATGGCTTCCAGGCTGTTGGCCACGCCCAGGCCCAGGTCGTTGTGGCAGTGGACGCTGACCACCGCCTTCGAGATATTCGGCACGTTCTTGAATACTCCGTCGATGAGCTTGCCGAACTCGGTGGGATGGCGTAGCCCACCGTGTCCGGGATGTTTACCGTGGTGGCGCCGGCCTCTATGACCGTCTCTAGTATCTGGTAGAGGAATTCGGCATCGGTGCGCGTCGAATCCATGGGCGAGAACTCGACGTCGTCTATGTGCTTTTTGGCCCTGGCCACCATGGCGCCGGCCAGCTTCATAACGTCCTCCTGGCTTTTCTTCAACTGGTAGGCCAGGTGCATGGCGGAGGTGGACAGGAAGATGTGGATCGCGGCCTTGTCTGGCCGGCTTGATGGCCTCCCAGGCGCGGTCGATGGCCTCTTCATTGGCGTGGCTGAGGGCGCAGACGGTCGATTTGCGCACTTCGCGGGCGATCAGGCGCACGGCCTCGAAGTCGCCCGCCGAGCGTGATGGGGAATCCCGCCTCGATGATATCCACGCCCAGGCTTTCCAGCTGCCTGGCGATCTCGAGCTTCTCCTGGGCGTTGAGGCTGGTGCCGGCCGCCTGCTCGCCATCCCTGAGAGTAGTATCAAAAATGAAGACACGTTCACCTGTCATAATCCCACCTGCTGATAAATTAAGTAACGGGACTGCTGTCGCGGCTATTTAAGCCAGGGCATCATGGCGCGCAGCTTTTTGCCCACCACCTCGATGGGGTGCTCGGCTTCCCGGCGCTTGAGCGCGTTGTAGACCGGGCGGTTGGCCTGGTTCTCCAGTATCCACTCCCGGGCGAAGCTGCCGTCCTGCATCTCCTCCAGTATCTCCTGCATCTCGGCCTTGACCGACTCATTGATTATCTGCGGGCCGCGGGTGTAGTCGCCGTATTCGGCGGTGTCGCTGACGGAGTAGCGCATGAAGGCCATGCCGCCGCGGTAGATCAGGTCGACGATCAGCTTGAGCTCGTGCAGGCATTCGAAATAGGCGATCTCCGGCTGGTAGCCGGCCTCGACCAGCGTCTCGAAGCCGGCCTTGATGAGCGCGGTCACGCCGCCGCAGAGCACGGCCTGCTCGCCGAAGAGGTCGGTCTCGGTCTCCTCGGCGAAGGTGGTCTCAATGACGCCGGCCTTGGCGCAGCCGATGCCCTTGGCGTAGGCCAGCGCCTGCGCCTTGGCCTTGCCCGAGGCGTCCTGGTGCACGGCTATGATGGCGGGCGGGCCGGATTTCTCCACGTAAAGCTGCCGGACCATGTGGCCCGGGCACTTGGGGGCGATCATGGAGACGTCAACGTAGTCCGGCGGTACGATCTGGCCGTAGTGGATATTGAAGCCGTGGGCGAACATCAGCGTCTTGCCCTTGGCCAGCTGGTCGGCGATGGATTCCTTGTATACCTTGGCCTGCAGCTGGTCGGGGACCAGCATCATGATGACGTCGGCCCTTTTGGCCACGTCGGCCGCGTCCGAAACGTCGAAGCCCGCCTTTTTGGCGCTGCGGTGCCCCTCCGTGCCTTTGGCCTCGGCGACGATAACCTTGAGGCCGCTGTCGCGCAGGTTCTGGGCATGGGCATGGCCCTGGCTGCCGTAACCTATAATGCCGATGACCTTGTTCTTGAGCAGGGCCAGGTCGCATCTTTCTCGTAATATATTTTCACCTTGGTACCTCCTGTCTGATAATAATTAATTCATTTAAGCGGCGAATTTATGAGCTTGCTGACAGCTACCAGTCGGGCAGGATTTCCTCTTCCGGCGCGGCCTGCTCTACCGCGTGGCGCAGCGGTTTATGCTCCTCGATGGTGAGCGGGCCTGAGCCGCCGCGCGGCAAGCGCGATGGTGCCCGTCCGCGACATCTCCCTGATGCCGAAGCCCCGCAGCAGCTCGATGAGCGTATCCACCTTGTCCTGCGTGCCGGTGACGACCAATATCAGCGAATCAGGCGATACATCGACGATATTGGCGCGGAAGATATCCACTATCTGGATGATCTCGCTGCGTGTGGAGGGTGTGGCGCGCACCTTGATCATGGCCATCTCGCGCGCCACCGGGTTCTCGCCCGTGATATCCGCTATGCGGATGACCTCAATTATCTTGTCTAATTGCTTGCGCACCTGCTCCACCTTGGCGTCGTCGCCTTCCACCACTATGGTCATGCGTGACAGGTGGGGCTGTTCGATGTGCCCCACGGCGATGCTCTCGATATTAAAATTGCGCCGCCTGAGCGTGCTGGCGATGCGGTTGAGCACACCCGGGCGGTCCTGCACCAGGGCTACTAATATGTGTTTGCTGATCAATTAACGGTCTCCATATTTATTAGCCTGCGCCTATTTTTTCAGGCTTCCCAGCGGGCTGGGCATCTCCAGGAACTCGACGATGGTCCTGCCCGGCGGGACGAAGGGGTACACGTTTTCCTCGGGCTCGACGACAAACTCGATGAGGAAGGGCCCCTTATGCTCCATGGCCTTGTGGATGGCCGGCCTGACATCTATCTTCTTGCTCACGCGCACGCCCTTCATGCCGTAGGCTTCCGCTATCTTGACGAAATCGGGGTTATAGAGCTGGGTGCCGAAATAACGCTTGTTGTAGATAAGCTCCTGCCACTGGCGCACCATGCCCAGCCAGCCGTTATTGAAGACGGCGATATTGATATCCAGGTCTTCCTGCACCATGGTGGCCAGCTCCTGCACGGTCATCTGGAAGCCGCCGTCGCCGGCTATGCACCAGACCGTTTCATGGGGGCAGCCCACCTTGGCCCCGATGGCCCCGGGCAACTCGAAGCCCATTGTGCCCAGGCCGCCCGAGGAAACGAAGCTGTTGGGCTTGTCGTAGAAAAAATACTGCGCGGCCCACATCTGCGCCTGGCCTACGCCCGTGACTATGATGGTATCCCCTTTGGTGGCCTCGTGTATCTGGCGGATGATATATTGCGGCAGCACTCCTTCATGGTCGCGAACCTCGGTAGCCGGGTGCTGCGCCCGCCAATCGTCAAGCTGCGACAGCCAGCCGATATGGTCACGTTTGACTATTTGCTTGTTCAGCACCTGCAGGACGTTTTTGACGTCGCCCACGATGGGCACTTCCACCTTGACGTTTTTGCCGATCTCCGCCGCGTCCACATCGATATGCACGATGCGCGCCTGCGGCGCGAAGGCGCTCACGCCTGCCCGTCGCCCGGTCGTCGAACCGCATGCCGATGGCGATCAGCAGGTCGGCGTTGTGTACGGCCTTGTTGGCATAGCCCATCCCGTGCATGCCCAGCCATCCGTAGCTCAGCACGTGCGATTCGGGGAAGCATCCGATGCCCAGGAAAGTGGTGACCACCGGCATCTGCGCGTTTTCGGCCAGCTCCTTGAGTTCGGCATAGGCACGCGCGATGTTGACGCCGTGGCCGGCGACTATCACGGGCCTCTCCGCCGAATTTACCAGTTCAGCCGCCTTTTTTATCTGCGCCGGGTGGCCGAACAGTTTGGGCTTAAATCCCGGCAGGTCGATCTTGTCGGGGTAGGATATACTCGGTCCTGGCCTGGAAGACATCCCTGGGTATATCCAGCAGCACCGGGCCCGGCCTGCCCGTCATTGCCACATGCACAGCTTCCTGCACGCTGCGGGCCAGGTCGTCCACATCGAGCACGAGCTGGTTGTGCTTGGTAATCGGCACCGTGATGCCGGTGATATCTATCTCCTGGAAGGCGTCCTTGCCGATGAAATGCGTGGGCACCTGTCCCGTTATGGACGAGCAGCGGCACCGAATCCAGGTAGGCGTTGGCGATGCCCGTCACCAGGTTGGTAGCGCCCGGCCCCGAGGTGGCCAGGCAGACGCCGACCTTGCCGGTGACCCTGGCATAGGCGTCGGCGGCATGCGCCGCGCCCTGCTCGTGCCTGACCAGGATATGCCGCAGCTGCGGGTAACTGGGGCAGCGTATCGTAGAGGGGCAGCAGCACGCCGCCCGGGAAGCCGAAGATGACCTCGACCCCTTCCTTGATCAGGCATTCACATAATATCTCAGCGCCGGTCTTTATCATCTGCTAAGTCTGCTCCTGCTATTTGAATACCGCTCCCTCACTGGCCGGGCCGACCTGCTCTATATACCTCTTCAGGTAGCCGCCCTTGATAGCTGATTTAAAGGCGGGCACAGTTTTCAACCTCTTCTTTAATTCGGCTTCGCTCACCGCGATATCTAATTTCCTGGCAGGTATATCTATATTGATTATATCACCGTTGCGCACCGCGGCAATCGGGCCGCGCTCCGCGGCTTCGGGTACAACGTGCCCGATGGCGGCGCCCCGTGTGCCGCCCGAGAAACGGCCGTCGGTGATCAGGGCCACCGCGCTTTCCAACCCCATGCCGCTCAGCAGCGAGGTCGGAGTGAGCATCTCGCGCATGCCCGGTCCGCCTCGCGGCCCTTCGTAGCGGATGACCACCACGTCGCCTTTCTTGATCTTGCCGGCCATGATGCCCCTGGTGGCGTCCTCCTCGTTTTCAAAGACCCGCGCCGGCCCCTTGTGCACCATCATCTTGGGCGCTACCGCGCCGCTTTTGACCACCGCGCCGCCGGGCGCCAGGTTGCCGAACAGGATGGCCAGTCCGCCCGTCTTCGAGAAGGGCCTGGAGAAAGGCCTGATAACATCATGGTTACGTACCCGGGCCGGCTTAAAGGTTGCGGAGAGCGGTTTCAGGGTAACTGTTATGGCCTTGCCGTTCAGCAGCTTTGATATCTCGTGCATCACGGCCGGTATGCCGCCCGCCAGGTCCAGGTCCTCGATATGTACCTCGCTGGCCGGGCTGATCTTGCAGAGGTGCGGTACCCTGGCGCTTATCTCGTTTATCAGTGAGAGCGGGAACTTGATGCCTGCCTCATGGGCGATGGCCATGAAATGCAGCACCGAGTTAGTGCTGCCGCCCAGCGCCATGTCAACGGCGAAGGCGTTAGCGATAGACTCTTTGGTGATGATATCCCTCGGCCTGAGGTTACTCTCCAATAAGGCCATGATCTGCCTGCCGGCCTGCCTGGCCAGGTGCAGCCTGCGCGAATCAACGGCCGGTATGGTGCCATTGCCCGGCAGCGACATGCCCACCGCCTCGGTCAGGCAATTCATGGTATTGGCCGTGTACATGCCCGAGCAGCTCCCGCAGCCCGGGCAGGCCGCTATCTCGATTTCCTCTAATTCAGCCTCGGTCATCTGCCCGTTGGCCACGCTGCCCACCGCGGTGAATACCGAGATAAGGTCAACGGGACGGCAGGCGCCGTCCTTATGCAGCTTGCCGGCCAGCATGGGCCCGCCGCTGATAAAGATGGACGGCACATTCAGGCGGACGGCGGCCATCAGCATGCCCGGCACAACCTTATCGCAGTTGGGTATGAAGACCAGCGCGTCGAACTGGTGCGCCTCGGCCATGATCTCCACCGAGTCGGCTATCAGCTCGCGGCTGGGCAGGCTGAACTTCATACCCGGGTGGTTCATGGCTATGCCGTCGCAGACGCCGATGGTGTTGAATTCGAAGGGCACGCCCCCGGCGGCGATAATACCCGTCTTGACCGCGGCGGCGATGGTATTGAGGTGCGTGTGCCCGGGGACTATCTCGTTGAAGCTGTTGACCACGCCGATGAAGGGCTTGTTGAAATCGCTGCTCTGCACGCCCACGGCCCTCAGCAGGGCGCGGTGCGGGGCCCTCTCAATACCCAGTTTGATGCTATGGCTTTTCATGTGACAGAATCCCCATCATTTAAATTCATCAGGTTACCCCGGCAGTTGCTGGTCAGGTACGCCGCAGGTTGTAGTAAACTATCACAGGTAATCGTTTATTGTCAAGCAAAAACGGCTTCAGGGAAGTAACTGAGGTCAAGGTCCGGTATTATTGACCTTACCGCGGGTTTTTTTAGCCGTAAGTTACAGCCACGCTGCTCTCAACTCTTTCGTGGGGATGGCGCCCTTCCGCACTACAGTGAAAGGGTCGGCGGTAATATCCACTACCGTTGACTCAACGCCTCCCGGGCAGGGACCGCCGTCAATGAATGAAATCCACCGCGTCACCTAACTGGTCACGGACTTCTTTTGCAGTCACCGCCACCGGACCGTTGTGCAGGTTGGCGCTGGTTCCCACCATGGGGCGTCCGAGTTCCTGTATCAGCCGCAGCGTAATGGGATGTCCGGGCAGGCGGACGGCTATCTTACCGCTGCCGGCAAGGACGAGGCTGTTAAAGGCGGGCGCCTTCGCGAAGACGATGGTCAGGCCGCCCGGCCAGAATCTATCCATCAATATCCTGGCTGCGGCGGGAATAACTTCAACCAGTTCACCCAGTTGCGAGGTTTCCGCTATGAGGACGGGCAGGGGCATGGTCAATGGCCGTTTTTTAACCGCGAAAACCCTGGCTACGGCCTCATCGTTAAATACATCTGCTCCCAACCCGTAAACCGTGTCCGTGGGGTAAGCTACTATGCCGCCCGAGCGCATAATATCAGTAGTCGTTTTAACCTGTCCCAGCAGCGCCGGGGTTATTTTGGCCTGGAGTGAACTTTTTTCCATCTTATCCGGCAAACCTTAAGCAGGGAAATTGTACCTTAAAACATCACATTACATAAATGTGCGGCAGATTAGATATCAGATTTGGCCTGTGATATACTTCTTAAAATGGAAGAGGGTAACGAGAAGGCGGCCAGCCACCGCATCGTGGCCAGCGATGATATAGAGGTTTCCACTTACCTCGAGATAGCCAAGGAGAAACAGGGAGTGCAGGCCGCGCCCAAGCCCGGAGAGATACCTCACGGTGTCAGGGAAGCGGTGGCGATCATCGATTTCGGCTCGCAATACAGCCACCTGATAGCGCGCCGCGTGAGGGAGTGCAACGTTTACTGCGAGCTTTTCCCCTATGATTCCCCACTTGAGCAAGATAATGTCGATCAACCCGCGCGGCTTCATCCTCTCGGGCGGCCCGGCCAGCGTGTATGAGAAGAATGCGCCCTTAACTCCGGTCGGGATCTACGAAAGCCACCTGCCGGTGCTGGGCATTTGCTACGGTATGCAGTCGATAACCCACCAGCTCGGCGGCACGGTTGCGCCCGGCAGCAAGCATGAATACGGCCAGGCTGTCCTGCATGTCAGCGACCAGAACTCGCCGCTTTTCAAGGATCTGGATAGCTCGCTGACAGTCTGGATGAGCCACGGCGACGAGATAATGGATATGCCGGCAGGCTTCCGCTCGTCGGCTTACACGGAAAATTCGCCCAACGCCGTGATTACCGACGGCGGCAAGCTCTTCGGCCTGCAGTTCCATCCCGAGGTGGCGCATACTCCGCAGGGCAAGCAGATAATCAGGAATTTCCTCTACAACATCTGCGGGTGCCGCGGCACCTGGACGCCCGGCAATTTTATCCATGAGAGCATCGCCTCAATAAAGGAGCAGGTAGGGGATGGCAGGGTAATCTGCGCGCTGTCGGGCGGAGTGGATTCCGCGGTGGCGGCCAAGCTGGTGCACGCCGCCATCGGCGACCAGTTGACCTGCATCTTCGTCAATAACGGGCTGCTGCGGCGCGAGGAACCGGAAAGGGCGCTCGAGACCTTCCGCAAGAACCTCAGGATGAACGTGGTTTACGTGGATGCCACCGACCGCTTTCTCGACCAGTTAAAGGGTGTCATCGATCCCGAGAAAAAGAGGATCAGCATCGGCGGAGAGTTCATCAAGGTCTTTGAGAGCGAGGCCAAGAAACTGGGCAAGATAGATTTCCTTACCCAGGGCACCCTCTATCCCGACGTAATCGAGTCCGCCACGCCGGAGACCAAGGCGGCGGCCAAGATCAAGACCCATCACAACGTAGGGGGGCTGCCCTCCAAGATGGCGTTGACCCTGATTGAACCCCTGCGCTATTTGTTCAAGGATGAGGTGCGGGAAGTGGGACTGGAGCTGGGTTTGCCGGAGGACATGGTCTGGCGGCAGCCGTTCCCGGGACCCGGGCTGGCCATCCGCATCATCGGTGAAGTAACCCGGGAGCGGCTGGAGATATTACGCGGCGCCGACTGGGTGGTCATGGACGAGATAAAGAAGGCCAAACTTTACCGGCAGATGTGGCAAACCTTCGCCATACTTACCGATGTGCACAGCGTGGGCGTGATGGGCGATTACCGGACCTATGGCTACCTGGTGGCGGTGAGGGCGGTAACCAGCCAGGATGCCATGACCGCCGACTGGGCCAGGCTGCCCTACAACCTGCTGGCTACCGTATCGAACCGCATCGTCAACGAGGTTCCCGGTGTTAACCGCGTGGTTTATGACATCACCAGCAAGCCCCCTTCCACCATCGAGTGGGAGTAGGCCCTTACTTGATATGAAGATAGCTGCCATCGGCGACCCCCACGGCAACCTGGAGAAAATCACTAAAATCCCGCTTGACCATGTGGACCTGATACTGCTGACAGGTGACCTGGGGAAGACCGATATGTTGCGCAGGCAGGCGCTGCAGTATCTCAACATCCCCAACCCGGGGCAGCAGGAAAAGCAAAGTCATGCTGAGGGCTTCCGGCAGGCCTTCCTGACCGCGCATGAGACGGCCCTCAAGCTGGCCGGCTACCTGGCCGGCTTCTGCCCGGTATTTATCGTGCGGGGAAACGCCGACCTGTCCAATTACGATACCAGGAAATTTTCGCGTACTTTCGGCATAGAGCTTCCTTTTCTCTACCAGGATTTGAGGGCTATCCGCGGAGTGCGCCTGATAGATAACCGCGTGGCCGATTTCAAAGGTTTAAGGATAGGCGGGATAAAGTATTTCACCGATATCTGCTGGGCCGAGGAATTCGAGCTTGCCGGCATTGAGAAGATACGCCGCAGGGCGCTGCAGGATACCGGTAAAATTAGCAGCGTGCTGGGGCGCTTTGGGCGTGTGGATATACTGCTTACCCATGTGCCTCCCTACGGTGTGCTGGACAGGGTTGATTCCGCCTCGATACCGCCCGCCTGGATAGGCCGGCATGCCGGCAGCCGGACCGTCCTGGAATATATAAAAAAACAACAGCCGGGCTACGTTTTCTGCGGTCACATACATGAAAGCGAGGGCTTTGAGAAGACTGGGCAGGACGGCAGGTTTACAACCTGGGAATGGGCGGCTCTAAAATAATCGAGGTGTAGAGCACCAGGTTTATCAGCTTTATAGCGTACTGCTGGTAGTGAAAACTTCGAAGCACAATAGGGGCGGCTATTTATTGTCCAGGGGCAACGAGCGTAACCTGATCCGCGTATCTTCCAATACTACTATACAACCTTGCTCCAGGTCTTTTTGCAAATTGGGTAGATTAGCTATCAAAAACGATAATTGGGATTCTGGATTTCTTGACGACCGGCGGAACAGGATCAGAGAAGGTTTATTTGCCATTTGAAAAGAGAGTATTGTTCCGAAATCCGTATCTGCAGAGATGATAACTCGATCCTCGTCTCCGGCCCTGATGAATATATCTTGGTCAGAAGCGTTTTGTAAATTGTAATCTCTGACATGGATGGCATCATAGCCCTGCTGAGATAGGCCTCTGGCTATGATGGGCGATAGCGCGTTATCTATGAGGAATTTCATGGTGCGGAAACCAGCGGCAATTCCCGTTCCCGAACCGCTTCAGCAGCGTAGCGTAAAGCTTCTCGTATATCATCTGCCGCCAGATCAGGGTAGGCTCCCAGGATTTCCGTGTCGCTCATTCCCTCCGCTACCATACCTACAACAGTGGAAACGGGGATTCGCAAACCACGTATGCAAGGCATACCGGCCATCTGGTTGGGATCAATGGTGATACGATTGAATTTCATTTACAGAACCCCCGCATTATAGTAAACATACCATGGATACTCATTCCGGCGCATGTTAGAGCATAGGCTTACCATCTAAGTTTAATATCTGCATCCGAGATAATCAAATTTATTTAACTTATTTACTGAGACGTTCGAGTTTATCATTCCGTCACACCGCGCAGGCAGGATGGGTCAGTGGGTTGCTGCATTATTAGGGGCATACAAACTGGCGTATTGAACAAGGCTTATTAGATGAGTACGATTGATTTGACAAATAATTTATATCTGCATATACTTTCAGAGCATGCGAGAAATGAGCGACAGTTGATTTAAGCGTTTTCTTGGTGTATACTCTTACAGCTTGGTGAGTACACCAGGCTGTTTTGTTCTTTAACAACAGAATAGTGATATTGATGAATGGTGTCTAATGTTCTAGTTGCAATGGCGCAGCAGGGCAAAGGCCGCGAGGTCTTGTGTTCATGCTGTTGTAGGTCAAAGATAATAAGGGCACAGAGTGGATGCCTTGGCGTTAACAGCCGATGACGGGCGCGGCTCGACTGCGATAAGCCCCGGTGAGATGTCCAGCTATCTTAAGCCGGGGATTCCCTAATGGGGCAACCCATCTGGCCAAAAGCCAGATACTCTTTATGAGAGGATACCGGGGGAACTGAAACATCTTAGTACCCCGAGGAAAAGAAATCGAATGAGATTCCCGGAGTAGTGGCGAACGAAATGGGAAGAGCCTAAACTTCGCCGGCTTAGTGGCCTTGAGGCCTATGCCGACGAGGAGTTGCAAGGTACAGCGGATAGCGCTCAAGAGCTATCGCAGAGTAAAAAACTTTTTACTAAATCAAAGGTCCCTGGAAAGGGCCACCAGAGTAGGTGACAGTCCTGTAGAATAAAAGTAAAAAGCTCTGGCTGTATTCTTAAGTACCACGGGACACGAGAAATCCTGTGGGAATCTGGGGTGACCACGCTCCAAGGCTAAATACTGTTAACGACCGATAGTGAACCAGTACCGTGAGGGAAAGGTGAAAAGTACCCCGACAAGGGGAGTGAAATAGAACCTGAAACCCTGTGCTTACAAGCAGTCAGAGCCTGGATTTATCCGGGTGATGGCGTGCCTATTGAAGAATGAGCCTGCGAGTTGTTCTATGTGGCTTGGTTAAGCGATTTCAATCGCGGAGCCGTAGCGAAAGCGAGTCTGAATAGGGCGAATTTTGGTCGCATGGAGCAGACACGAAACCGTGTGAGCTACCCATGGCCAGTGTGAAACCCAACTAACCTTGGGTGGAGGTACGAACCCGTAAGCGTGGCAAAGCTTTGGGATGAGCTGTGGGTAGGGGTGAAATGCCAAACGAACTCGGAGATAGCTTGTTCTCCCCGAAATGCATTTAGGTGCAGCCTCGGATTATTAACTTGCGGAGGTAGAGCTCTGAATGAGCTAGGGGCCGTGAGGTTACCAAACTCAATCAAACTTCAAATGCCGTAAGTCGAATTCCGGGAGTGAGACCGCGCGGGATAAGCCGCGTGGTCGAGAGGGAAACAGCCCAGATCATCAGCTAAGGTCCCTAAGAGCGAGCTAAGTGGTAAAGGAAGTGATGTCGCTAAAACAGCCAGGAGGTTGGCTCAGAAGCAGCCACCCTTTAAAGAGTGCGTAACAGCTCACTGGTCGAGTGATGTCGCGCCGATAATTTAACGGGGCTCAAGTTCGCCACCGAAGCTATGGATCGCGCAAGCGATGGTAGGGGAGCGTTGTTATAGCAGTGAAGCTCCGGCGTAAGCCGGGGTGGAGCAGTGACAAGCGAGTATGCAGGCATAAGTAGCGTAAAGGCATGTGAAAAACATGTCCACCGGAAGTCTAAGGTTTCCTACGCAAGGTTAATCCGCGTAGGGTTAGTCGACCCTAAGCTTAACCCAAAGGGGGTAGGCGATGGATAGCAGGTCAACATTCCTGCACCACCATTTTTTCGTTATCAGCAAAGGAGGGACACAGTAGGATAGGTTGAGCGTACCCATCGGACATGGTGCGTTCCTGATTCTAAGGCGTGTTGAGGCAGGAAAATCCACCTCGACGTCAAGCTGAGGAGAAGGGGAAATTGCGGGGCAACCCAAGGTGACTCAACTGATTTCACACTGTCCAGAAAATCTTCGTTGCGAGAATTTATGGTGACCGTACCGCAATCCGCCACTGGTAGACGGGGGTAAGTATCCCAAGGTGTTCGAGAGAACTCACGTTAAGGAACTCGGCAAACTAACCCCGTAACTTCGGAAGAAGGGGGCCCGCGCAAGCGGGGGCACGAAACCGTCTCAAGCGACTGTATAACATAAACATAGGTCTTTGCCAAAGCGAAAGCTGAGGTATAAGGGCTGATACCTGCCCAGTGCCGGAAGGTTAAGGAAAGAGGTCAGGGGTAACCCGAAGCTTTGAACCGAAGCCCCGGTGAACGGCGGCCGTAACTATAACGGTCCTAAGGTAGCGAAGTCCCTTGTCGGGTAAGTTCCGACCCGCACGAAAGGTGTAACGACTTGAGAACTGTCTCAACGTGAGACTCGGTGAAATTGAAATGGGGGTGAAGATGCCCTCTACCCGCAACTGGACAAAAAGACCCCGGGAGCTTTACTATACCCTGGTATTGGACTCGAGCTGAGCATGTGTAGGATAGGTGGGAGGCTATGAAGTCGGGGCGTCAGCCTCGGCGGAGCCAACGGTGAAATACCACTCTTGTTTGGTTTTGGTTCTAACCTGCCGAAATGGTGGGGACAGTGCCAGGCGGGTAGTTTAACTGGGGCGGTTGCCTCCCAAAAGGTAACGGAGGCGCCCAAAGGTCCCCTCAGCACGGGTGGAAATCGTGCGTTGAGTGCATTGGCATAAGGGGGCTTGACTGCGAGACCTACAAGTCGAGCAGGGACGAAAGTCGGGCAAAGTGATCCTACGGCTCCACGTGGAAGGGCCGTGGCTTAACGGATAAAAGCTACCCCGGGGATAACAGGCTTATCTTGCCCAAGAGTTCACATCGACGGCAAGGTTTGGCACCTCGATGTCGGCTCGTCGCATCCTGGGACTGAAGCAGGCCCCAAGGGTTGGGCTGTTCGCCCATTAAAGCGGCACGCGAGCTGGGTTCAGACCGTCGTGAGACAGGTCGGTCTCTATCCGTTGTGGGCGCTGGAGATTTGAGGGGAGCTCTCCCTAGTACGAGAGGATTGGGAGGGACGGACCTCTGGTGTGTCAGTTGTCGCGCCAGCGGCAATGCTGGGTAGCCAAGTCCGGATGGGATAAACGCTGAAAGCATCTAAGTGTGAAGCCCACCCCAAGATGAGATCTCCGTCCGGTTCGACCGGTAAGATCGCAAGTAGACCACTTGCTTGATAGGCAGCAGGTGTAAGCACAGCAATGTGTTGAGCTGAGCTGTACTAATGATCGTACTCTTTGACCTATACCAGAATGAGCACAAAACTTCATTCGTCAATCACTATTCTTGCCGCGGGGTGGAGCAGTGGCAGCTCGTCGGGCTCATAACCCGAAGGTCGCAGGTTCAAATCCTGCCCCCGCTACCAAAAATCGAAACCAAAATGCCCGTCTTAAAGGTTTACATAAGACGGGCATTTTTCATTTTGAATATATGCAGGATCTCCGCTATTGCCCCATCAGGCTGCTACTTTATTACCCTCCATTATTAATCATTGATCACTGATCACAAGAAGGGGAATATATGATGTAACTGGAAATCAAGCTCTAAGAAAAATTAAAGGTAAATAAATATTTATTTCTTTTCTAATAGTGTTATGATGCCCCAAACAACCAGGAATATCCCGACAATCCATTGCAGCGCAGAAAACCAAAAGAGGCATAAAAGACCTGCAACTATAGCTATGATACCCAGGGCCAACTTGCTTACCTTCAACGACATAATAGCCACCTCCTAATCCTAATTGTCTGCATTATAACCAGCCATCTAAGTAATTTCAATGGCTCGATCTTAATATTCTATTTTGGCTTGTAAATCTTCAAAAAGACGGGTTACCTTTATTTTTTTTACCGTACTCTGGACTGCTGTAATCGGCGCCTTGGCTACCAGTTACGTCATTAATGCCGGCGAAAAATCGCCTCACAGTTCCATCTCGTGGAAATCTCCGGCTATGATCAACGGGGCGGCAGTCATCTTCTGTACATCGTCCGCGCTGACGCCGGGTATGGCCTCTTTGAGCACAAGGCCTTTGGGTGTAACTTCTATCAAGGCATAATTGGTAACAATGATATCTACGCAGCCTTTGGCCGTCAGGGGGTAGGTGCATTCGGGCAGGATCTTAGGCTGGCGGTCGGTGGTGAAATGCTCCATAGCTACGATCAATTTCCTCGCTCCCACGGCCAGGTCCATCGAGCCGCCGATGTTACCCATCTTGCCCAACCCGCGGGCAGGTGTGTTCCAGCCGGCCAAATCACCCCTTGCCGATACCTGCAGGGCGCCCAGCACCGCCACATCCATGCGCCCGCCGCGGATCATGGCGAAGGAGGTCTCGATATCAAAGTAGCTCGACCCCGGCAGCTCGTGGATGAACTGGCAGCTGGCATTGATGCGGTCAGGTTCAATTTCATCACCTTCGGCCAGCGGGCCGGATTTGAGCATGCCGATCTCAGCCTGAAGTATAATGTCGCGACCTTCTATCCAGTTGGAAACGAGCGTGGGTATGCCTATGCCCAGGTTGACGTAAGAGCCATCCTCCAGCATATTGGCGATGCGCAGGGCTATCATCTCGCGCTCCAGCGGTGGCATTTCCGGAACTATCACTTTAGCTTTACTCATAATATCGTCCCCTAAACTGACTGGCTGTAGTCCGGCCTGCCGGTTTCGACCACTCTTTTTACGAAAATACCGGGCGTATGGATGAAGTTGGAGTCCAGCTCACCCGGCTTCAACCAGCGTCTCCACCTCGGCGATGGTCACTTTGCCGGCCATGGCCATTACATTGTTATAGTTGCGCGCTGTAT
Source organism: uncultured Chloroflexia bacterium (assembly GCA_963752975.1). Taxonomy (GTDB): domain Bacteria; phylum Chloroflexota; class Dehalococcoidia; order GIF9; family UBA5629; genus CAIMUM01. Next base: position 107,953 of record CAVWAG010000009.1, on the reverse strand, counting down.
AGCGATAGACCAGGTTGCCCTCGCGGTCGCCCTTCCAGGCATGCACAAAGGCGAAATCGACGGGTAAAGCTGTTTCCATCAGCGTTTCCACGCCATCGAAGACGCGTACCTCCTTGCCCTCGGCCACCACCGTGCCCACGCCCGCAGGGGTGTAGAAAGCCGGGATACCAGCGCCGGCGCAGCGCAGTTTTTCGGCGAAGGTGCCCATGGGGTAAACTTCTGCCTCGATGGCGCCCTTCCTGATCGCCTGCTCAAACGAATGGTCAGCACCCCGGGTTGCCGAGCGCGGGAAGGGGTAATTGCAGATGGCCTTTTTCACCTGGCCGTTCTCCACCAGTTCCAGTATCTCCTCGTTACCCACGCCCACCTGCATTACCACTATGGTCAGGTTTTTTACGCCCTTTTTAGCCAGTGCCCGGGTCAGAGCAGTTGGTTTTCCGGCGGTAAAGAAACTGCCGAAAGCTATGACCGCGCCGTCCGGGATGTCTTTAATTGCCAGTTCTACTGAGGCGTAAGTTTTATCCATAGCTGAAAGTTTACCGCAATACCACCTCCGTTACCAAAAAACGAAGCCGGAATGCCCGTCTTAAGCGTTTATACTAAGACGGACATTTTTTATTTTGAATTAGAGATGTCAACATAAACATTTTGCCGGTTATTTCGTTTTGTCTTTGGGAGGAAAGACACTGTTATGCCAAAACAACCGGGGGCTTAATTATTTACTTGAAAATGTAAAAACAGGAGACGAAAGTAATGAGGGTAACTTAAAACTACAGAGAATGATGGAAAGCACGATCTATGCTATGGCATCTTTGCTGGAAAAAAGGGATACCTACACGTCATGTCACCAGCATCGTGTGGCAAAGCTCGGATTCACACTGGGGTAGCAATGTGCCGGGGTTGTTGGACGTAAGCCTTTAAACTGTCTAAAATAAAGTCCGGGTCAAGATTTCGACCCGGCAATAATAGTCAATCCGGTTGCATCTTTTCAGGAGGTTCCGGAGTAACACAGGCGATATTAGGAGGTAGGCATGCAGGACGCAAAGGGCAATATTCTTATCAAGGGCGGACGCTTACTCACTATGGACGGGACATCCGGCGCCATGGAGAAGGCCGATGTACTTATCAAGGATGGATTAATCAAGGGAATCGGCCCGGGGCTGGAAGCGCCTGACGCGGAAGTTATCGAAGCCGGGGACACCATTATCATGCCCGGCTTCGTGGACTGTCACCGCCATATGTGGCAGACGCAACTACGCGCTATCACCGCAGATTGGAGCCTGTTCGATTATTCATCCCGTATCCGCAGTGTCTACACTTCATTCTATGATCCCGAGGATGCCTACATCGGCACCTATGCAGGATATCTTGAGGCTATCAATGCCGGCGTTACCACCATAGTCGACCACTCGCACATCATGAACACGCCGGATCATGCGGATGAGGTGGTGCGCGCTACACTTGAATCCGGCATACGGGGTATCCTTTGCTACGGTATGTACGGCAATGCCAAGCCGGACCAGGTATTGACGCCTGCTGTACTAATGAGCCCTGACTGGCACTATGACGACGCTAAGAGGTTAAAGGGCAAGTATTTCAATGCTGATTATAGCCGTGTAACCATGGGCATCGCGCTAACCGAGGCCGAATTCTTCCCCATCGAGCTGTCCCGCAAGGAACTTGGCTTCGCCCGCGACCTGGGTGCCAGGCGCATCAGCGCCCATGTGGGCATGGGAGGAATGAGTAAGAACACGCGGTATATCGAACGGCTGAAAAAGGCCGGCCTGATGGGAGAGGACATACTCTTTATCCATGGCTGGAACCTCACCGATAATGAACTAAGGATTTGCGCTCAATATAAGGCTGCTGTCATAAACACTCCCGAAACCGAATTGCAGATGGGTATGGGCTATCCTGTTTCCTGGCGGGCGCTATCTGCGGGAGGCCGATCGGGACTGGGCATAGACATTGTTTCCAACCAGAGCGCCGATATGTTCACGCAGATGCGGCTGAATATCCAGGTTCAGCGCGCATTGCAGAATGATAAGCTTATCCAGGCCAACATGATGCCCCGTGTTATCAGTCCCACAGTCCGCCAGGTATTGGAACTGGCCACTATCAAGGGGGCTGAATCCATCGGCCTGGCGTCCTGCACCGGCAGCATTACCGTTGGCAAGGAAGCGGATATTATAATGGTGCGCGCCGACACTGTTAATATGTTCCCCGTAAACGATCCGGTTAATGCCATCGTATTAAGCGCCAACGTGGGTGACATAGATACGGTTATGGTAGGAGGAAATATACTGAAGCGCAGCGGAAAGCTGGTTGGAGTAGATTTGGCGAAGGTAAGGGAAAAGATAGAGAAATCGCGGGATAAGATTATCGAGGGCGGCCGTAAGAAAGGCTTTGCCGGTGGGGAGGCTCTGATGAGCAATGTGTTCCCGCTGGACCGCAAACTGGCTTTCGGTGTCTGGCTGGCTGCCATGGTTGCGCGGTCGGAGATCAAACCGTTACAGGACTGGTTCCTGGAAAAAATAGCTAAATCAACTAAATAACGGAGCGTCGCTTTCTAATGATTGCCAGTAGCAAAAGTATTACTATTATGCCCCCGGCAATGAGGACGCCCGGCGCCAGTACGTCCATCCCGGATATCTGCGTGGCCGTCCCGGCCCCGGCAGGTGACGGTGAAGCGCCACCTTCCTGATGAATTGTTTCGGTGGTAGGAGCGTGCACAGGGGGCGGAACGCCTTCGGAATCTTGTGCCGGCGGAATACCGGCAGATGAAACCGGTGTCAGCCTGCCCAGCAGCCCGTAAACGGAAAAGTGGGATATCTGTACGCTGACTTTATTGCTGCCCCTGTCTATAGTTGACGGCAGTGCCATCCAATCTCCTGACTGCCCTAATTGAGCGATATATAGGCTGGTCTCTTCCACGCCCGCAGGCAATTTGGCCACGTCGTATTTCAGCTTCAAAGTAAGGGGTGGGCTAAACGTGCTGTTTCCGGGTTCGAAGCTGTAAGCGGCAACAATTTCTGACCCAGACGGCGCCGCCGGTGCTGACGCAGCCGGTTCTATGCTGAGCTGTTGACCGGCAATCAAGTTTGTCATGGTATTGGCTGCCAGGTCCAGTTCAATGGCGCCGCCGGCGCTGGTAATATCTGCCGGCGATGAAAGCACGCCGTTGTTGAGTATAAGGTTATCCTCTTGTCCGGGAAGCGAACATTTGATGACTGCCGTTGCCGGGGAAGGTGGAAGGCTGGGGACCAATAAAGAAGGTGAGTGTGGATGATGAGGACGGGGTACCGGGAGGCACTGGACTTAAGGAAGGTTGGCTATTCTCTGTCCCCGAAGCGACTGAAGCTGTGGAACCCTGGAGTCGGAGGAGCCCCTGACACAGCTAAATTCAGCTCATTGGTCGCGATACAGCTGGCGCCCGATCCAGCGAGGACGCCATTCACGTAGAAATCTATTAGAGAACCCGCCGGGGAGGTGACTGTGAACGTCTGGGATGCCCCCCATTTTCCCTGCATATCGGTTGTGGCAGCAGCCATCTCCTGCCCATTGACCATAGCGGTAACGACATAACCGGCTCCTACGACCCTGCCGTTATTGCTAACAGTGCCATGGAACTCGTGAGTTGTACAGGATGGGCAGTCCGCAATGGCTGCACTGGGCAGGAAAAACGGGATACTGCAGATGAGTAAGACCGATAACAAAACCGGAAGTGCCTTGAGTCCGGGCGTAGCCATCAAGTCCATTATAGAACAGCGGGCGCTATAACCCAATTATTAGGGCCGGAAATGGGCATTGATTTGTGGTGTATAATCTGCTGATACAGAAGTGCAGAATATCGAGATAAACGGCCAGTTCCAGCGTGCCCTGGATGTCATGGAGAAGACCGGCAGGAGCATTTTCATAACAGGCCGTGCCGGTACCGGCAAATCCACGCTGCTCGAGTATTTCCGCGGCATAACAAACAAGAAAGTCGTGGTGCTCGCTCCCACCGGCGTAGCAGCCCTCAATATCAAGGGACAGACCATCCACTCTTTTTTCGGCTTCCGGCCGGATATCACGCCTCGATCAAGGTCAAGCGGACTACGAGAAGGACGGTAGTCATCTATCAAGAAGCTGGATATCCATGGTAATTGATGAGATATCCATGGTCAGGGCGGACCTGCTGGATTGCGTGGACCAGTTCCTGCGCCTCAATGGGCCGGCATCCGCATAAGAGCCCTTTGGCGGCATCCAGATGATGTTTGTGGGCGACCTCTACCAGCTTCCGCCTGTGGTAACCTGCGAGGGAGAAAGCCGTTTTCTCCCGGCTTTACCAGACTCCCTATTTCTCTCAGCTCACATGCGTTTACGAATCTTTTGACATGGAATTTCTCGAGCTGGAGAAGGTCTACCGTCAGCACGATCAAGGCTTCATCAGAATTGCTTAATGCCATCCGCAATAACAGCATCGATGACGACGGCCTCGGGCTGCTCAATCACACGGTACCATGCCGGAATACGATCCATCCGGCAGTGGATTACTACATTTACGGCTTACCACCACCAATGCCCTGGCGGCGGACCTCAATAGCCCGCGAGCTGGCAAAGCTCAAGGGCAAGCTTGCATACGTTTAAAGCGGCCAGGTGACGGCAAATTCAGCGATGATTCCCTGCCAACAGCCGAGGAACTCATGGTCAAAGCCGGGCGCCCAGGTAATGATGCTCAATAATGACTCTTTCGGGCCGTTGGGTCAACGGCAGCATCGGGAAGAATTGTGGGGTTCAACCGAGAGGTGAGGACGGCGGACCCTGTATTAGCGTGCAACTCGCCGAAGGTGAAAATGTTAAAGTGGAACCCTATACCTGGGAGATATTCAAGCTATTACATTTGAGGGCCGGGAGACTTAAAATCGGAGGTCGTGGGGACATTCACCCAGTACCCGCTGATGCTGGCCTGGGCGGTAACCATACATAAAAGCCAGGGCAAGACCTTCGAACGGGTGGTCATTGATATCGGCCGGGGCACCTTCGCCCACGGGCAGATGTATGTGGCGCTGAGCCGCTGCACCTCGCTGGAAGGTATTGTGCTGAAGCAGCCCATTGCGAAGAAACATATCTGGATGGACTGGCGCGTAGTGCAGTTTGTCACGCGTTACCAGTACGGCAAAGCTGAGGAAGCGCTGCCTGCCGGGGATAGGGAAAAGCTCATCCTCAAGGCTATCAGGGAGGGCGGGAAGCTACTGCATCACTTATCTCAAACCGAATGATGAGAAATCCGTACGCGTGATCAAGCCTTTGCAGGTTGGGGATTTCACTTACGGGGGTAAGACTTACCGCGGCCTGCGTGCCTTTTGCCTCAAACGTGGAGAGGAGAGGAATTTCAGGATCGACAGGATACTGGATGTGGCGGAGCAGGAGCAAATAAACCGGTATCCTCCAGGTATTAAATTTGAAGGTCTCTTCCCAATCCTATTCATATTTAAGCAATTACGGTGCTGTAACAGCGCTATCCCAGAGGTATTGTGTCTGTTTCAAGTATGTTCACGAGCGGGTCGAGCATCCCCTCCCTGACACAGTGTCCTGATCTGCTCATGCCCGGCTATAAATTCTGCCAGCGGCGGGCTAAGCCTGTAATAAGTGGCCACGAACCACCTGCCGGGTTCGCTCTGCAACAACACCCTGTCACGGAAGGCACGCAGCGTGTCCAGTTCTTTGGCTGTTTCGCTGCCGTAGGCAGCAGTGGCGATAAAGCAGCTAAATGGCCCGATCTTCCATTTCTTTTTTGTGTCATCCGAAGGCTGGCTGCCGCCGGTTATTATAATCCTCTTTGAATATGTGTCGCTCCCGCCCTTGCCGTCGGAGACGGTCAGGTTGATGACGTGGGTTCCCGCCCCCGCCCTGGCCCACTTCCACTGCTGCAGGCCGGCGTACTGAGTAAGAGCCTGTCCGTCCATGGTCCAACTGTAGCTCAACGTATCGCCATCTGTATCGGTACTCTGGCTGGTTACCTGCACATCATTGCCGGCCTGCGGCTGAGCGGGGTTCAGGACGAAATAGGCCCTGGGAGGATTGTTCACATCCGGGAGTAGGAGTTGGCGTGGGAGTTGGAGTTGGAGAAGGATTGGGTGTTGGATTAGGATAAGGATATGGGTTGGGTGTAGGATTCTGACCGGCGTTCGGATATATATTTGCCGCTTTGAGTGTTCCGTTCCATCTGCCCGTCCAGGGGCACGCTGCGTATTTCCAACGTCCCGTAAATGTTTGGCCGTCTATGGACATATCAAATTCCAATGATCCCGCATCGTTCGGCTCTTTGTAAGTTGGCGACTTTAGCCCAGGTTCCGGTTAAAGTGATATCGAACCTGCTTTGCCCTCCAGCCTGCCGTTATTGAGTGTATAGGTCCCGCTCACGCTGGTCCCTGACTGCGTGATCTGCATGGTCCCCCAGTCGGTATTCCATGTGCCGCTCCAATCTTGATTTGCCGGTTGAGGGTTGGGGACTGGATTTGGATTAGGACTAGGATTAGGATTGGGATTAGTTGGGTGAGTGGCGTTACGCGTACTCCCGGGTTGAATAAATATTGTACCAGCCTGAATTTGGTGACAATGAATGCGTGGTTTGTCCGGTGAATTTATTACAATCCGCAGACATGACGAACTGAAATTTGCCCTGGGTAGTCGTTCCGCCGCTGGGATCGGTATAGATACCTGTCAAAGTTGAACCGGAAACCGTCCCGTCCAGGGTGACCCAACAATTCCAGGAAGGCCTGAAATAGCTGCCCGTAACGCTCGTTCCCGACTGGGTCAAGTTAAGTGCATCGGACCAATCGCAACTCCATGTGCCGGTCCAGGCGCACGATACAGGAGCAGGTGCCGGAGGAACCGGATTAGGTGGTGTTGGCGGGGTGGGCGGGATTGTCTGTCCAGCCCTGGTGCCGCGTATAGTGCCTTCCCAGCCGCATGAACCATACCGCCACTGGCCGGAAAAGGACTGGCAACCGGATGACAGCGTAAATGTAAAGTCACCGGCATCGTCGGGCGGCTGAAATGAAGGAGATTGGGACCATGTGCCGGTGGCCGAGTTGCCAGAGACCGTACCAACGATCCTGCCGTCCTTCCAGTTATAGCTTCCTGTCAGGACGTTGCCCGTCTGCGTGAGATGGAGGTCGCCGAAATCCGTATCCCACGTGCCTGTGAAATTGCACCCGGATGGTACAGGGTTGGGATTGGGCGGAATGTACGGGGTCTGGTTAGGATTAGGTGGAATGTAAGGCGGTATGACGGAACCCGAATCTGTCCTCACCCCGGTTACCGGGCTGTCCCAGGTATACTCGTAATCTCCCTTGCAATTGCCCTGGAATGACCTTCCCGACGAGTCGAGCGAGAAGGCGAAGGGTCCCCCATGGTGGGGATAGCTATCAGGAAAGTTATTTTGCCAGCGTCCGCTTAGCTGGTTCCCGTTTACGGTCCCGTTGAAACTCCAGGTGTAAGGGTATACATTGGATGAATTCGGGTCATGGACATGGGGTCCGGTATAGACAGGCTGCCTGTGCCGGTAACCTGGCTGCCCGATTGCGAAAGGACCATGTCGAAAACAAATGGATAGTGCACCTGCCCAAAACCTTCTTTTGTCCAGGTTACGTGCCAGGAGCCGCTCCATCCTGCCTCGGGTCTGCCTCCCTGAGCAGATGCGGATAACGGCTGAAGCATGAACCCGGCGATGAGAAAAATCGAAGTCATTGCCTGCAGTAAAAAAGCTGCTTTTCTCATGTTTCCCACCTCTCGCATAGCTTAATTAGTACCGCTTTGATCAGACCGGTTTTCAGCGCTGGCGTTATTACCGATCCTCACATGAATAACACTGCCAGGCTCAAATAGCCACTGGAGTAGCATACCAAAAATTATACAAAAGCAATAGTGCTTGGGCGGCAGTTTTTCCTGTTATTAATAGAATAGCGGGAAGTGATAATTCAACCCGGACAGGCATCGACTTCTGCGAGGGTTGCATTAATCATGAGATTGACATATTATCAAGCTATCTTGAATGCATATATCTGGCGCAAGCGAAGAGTATTTGAAACAGCCTGGCAGCGCTTCCGCAAGGGGCTGAACAGAGCGGGGCCAGGAACGGCCATTAATCCTGTTGGTAACCGTCTGCATCGTCCTGGGCTTGTCCGGCGGCGCAGCCTGTGCGAACGGTGGAACTAACCAGCCGCAGGGAAATGCAGGCGGAACACCGGGGGCAACTGTCTCTCCTCCGGTCGTGACACCGCCCGTATCTCCCGCGCCTCCCGTTGCGCCGTCGCCCCCGCCTGCTGTTCCAGCAGGCTAACGGCCAGCCGGACCAGTCAGCATCTCCACCGCCAGATTCCAATCCCCCGGCCGCTGATACGCTCGATGCGACGGCACTCATAACCAGGCCGGCTTCCCAGATGACGCTGACCCTTGATGATATGGGCGCAGGCTGGGCACAGGGAAATGCGATCGCGCCGGCCCTACAACAGGTAACATCCTCCAGTCACGTATACTATAGCCAGGGTTCATCCTATGCTCCCGGCGTGCAAAATACCGTGGCGGTTTACCGCAGCATCGACATAGCAGATCGGGCGTATGCCAAAGAGAAAGAGGCCAACCTGGCTACCTCAAATCCCAATATCGGCGATGAATGCCTGCTGAATGATTCGGTGCCTATCAATAAGCTGCTGGTCTTCCGCAAGAACAATGTAGTGGTATGGCTCTGGCTGAAGCAGTACAAGGATGGCAATATAGAGGGCTATGCGCGGAAGGTGGAGCAAAAGATAACTGCTTCCGCGCCGCCACCCGTAGCACCCGGACCATCGTCCCAAACAGCTACAACGCCATCGCAGCAGACCCCGGTTGAACCGCCTGCCGGCCTTCAGCCGGCCGCTGCCAAACCCACGGGGGGACTGATAGCCAAACAGTCGTATCAAATGATATTGACCGCGGAAGATATGGGGACAGGCTGGGTTAAGGGGAACATCTCACCCCCGGCCAACAGCAATAGCCTGTCCTCCAGCTATGTGTCTTATTCCCAGGGGTCTAACTTTGCGCCCACGGTGCAAAATACCGTAATTGTCTATCGCAGCATCGAGGCGGCCATCAGCGCCTATGACGGCGCGAAGCCGTCCGGCGGTTCGCTGTCAAACCCCGCTATCGGCGATGAGTGCTTCCTGAACGATTCTGTGCCTATTGACAGGTTGCTGGTATTCAGGAAGGCCAACGTGGTTGTATGGATATGGCTGAAGCAATATAAAAGCGGGGACATTGAAGGCTACGCCAGGACCGTAGAGAATAAGATTACTTTCTGATCGCCACCTGCTCCCCTGTGTAGTTCCGTTTCATGAATTAACAACCTTGAAAATCGTGCTGAATTAACATATTATTGACTTCGGCGTCATACCTCTTCACACATGTCGCCGCGGAATTATCTCACTACTATCAGGAGGTTCTAACCATGTTTGATCTGGATAAGTTTTCATTGAAAGGCAAGACTGCTGTGGTTACCGGAGGGGGCAGGGGAATAGGCAGGGCCTGCGCTATAGGCTTTGCCAGGGCGGGCGCGAAAGTTGCTGTCACCAGCCGTAAGATAGCAGACCTGGAATCGACGGCAGCCGAGATAAAAGCGTTCGGCGGCGAGGCGTTTCCCATCCAGGCACACCTGGGCAAAATGGATGAGATACAAAAAATGGTTGCCACCGCCATGGAGAAACTTGGCGGCAGGATAGATATCCTGGTCAATAATGCCGGCGCCAGTCCCAACATGGCCAGTGTACTGGATTCCGATGAAAGGCTCTGGGATACCATCATTAACCTTAATATGAAGGGGCTTTATTTTACCAGCCAGGCGGTAGCCAATATCATGAAAAAGCAGGGTGGCGGGAAGATAATCAATGTCGCTTCGATAGACGGGTTCAAACCGGAATTGGGGGTGAGTATCTATTCGATATCCAAAGCGGGCGTGCGCATGATTACCAAGGCTTTCGCTGCCGAATTGATTCCTTTCAATATCCAGGTCAATACCATTGCCCCGGGACCGATCGATACCAAGATGATGAACTCTCACTGGTTCCACCTTCCTCCTGAGGAAGCCAAAAAACAAAGGGAGATGGTGGAGAAGATGCTGCCCATCGGGCGCATTGGCGATCCCGACGAGATTGCCGGCGCGGCGATATACCTGGCCTCCGCCGCTTCAAACTACACCACCGGTACGGAGATAGTCATAGATGGCGGACTCCTGATTAGCACTATCGCCTCGGGATAGGATTGACAGAAGGACCTGTACGTTATTGAGGCGGGTTAAAAGCTCACAGGCGGGTACGGGGTTGATGCAGGATATAAAGTGTCTTTTCCAACCGGAATCCGTAGCCATCGTGGGCGCTTCCCCTCACAAAGGGAAGCTGGGCCACACGGTGATAAGCAACATGATCTCCGGCGGATATAAGGGCAAAATATTTCCTGTCAACCCGGCCGGCGGGGAGATAATGGGGCTGCCGGTATTCAAAGACGTTAATGCTATTCCTGACGATATCGACCTGGCTGTTGTCATTATCCCCGCCGGTAGGGTCTCGGAAGTTGTAAAAAGTTGCGCCGACAGGCGGACTAAATTCGCTGCAATCATAACCTCGGGCTTCTCCGAGATAGGTAATTCGGAAGTGGAGAGGACGATGGTCAGCTATGCCAATGCGCATGATATGCGTATCCTCGGACCCAATATCATCGGTATTTATTCATCATCTGCCTTAATGAATGCTACATTCGGCCCGGGCGAAATCCCGGCAGGAAACGTGGCCATCGTTACCCAGAGTGGCGCACTGGGTGTAGGTATGATCGGCAAGGCGAAAGTGGAAAATATCGGGCTGTCAGCCATCGTTTCAATCGGCAACAAGGCAGACCTGGATGAAGTGGAGATACTCAATTACCTGGCAGCGGATGCCAATACCAGGGTTGTCATGATGTATATCGAAGGGGTTACGCACGGGGAAAAATTGGTGGAGATATTGCGTGCTGTTACCAGGGTAAAACCGGTGGTGGTGGTTAAATCGGGAAGATCGAAACGCGGCGCGATGGCTGCTGCCTCTCACACCGGTTCGCTGGCCGGTGAAGACAGGGTATTTGACGATATCGCCCGGCAATGCGGCGTGATACGTGCTGAAGGTTTGCAGGAGGCGATGGAATGGTGCAAGTTCCTGGCCACTGTCCCCGAGCCGGAGGGTGAGAACACCGTGATAATTACCAATGGAGGCGGTATCGGGGTGCTGACCGCCGATGCCTGCGAGAAATATGGCATCAATCTTTATGATAACCTGCCTGATTTAAAGAAGACATTTGCCTCCGTAGTACCGGAGTTCGGATCTACCAAGAACCCGGTAGATATGACGGGACAGGCTACAGCAGATAGCTACATTACTGCCATTGATGCGGCGCTGCAGAATGACAATATCAATGCTGTCATTTGCCTGGGATGTGAAGCAGGCAATTTCGAACCTGATAAATTCGCGGTCAGCGCGGAGGATTTGGTAAACGCCGGAAAGCTGCAGAAGCCCGCTGTTTTTTCTTTTGTTGGAGGTTCCGCGGTGGAGGATGCCATTCAAAGGCTGAAGTTTAAAGGCGTACCTGTATTTAACGATGTGCTGCAGGCTACATCCTGTCTCGCTGCCATTTATGATAATTACCGGCAGAAGGTAGCCGCGGTTGCTGTGCCCGAACAGTTAAAGATTGACGAGCAGGCGATTACCGGGGTGCTGGATATGGTCAAAAAGGACAGCAGGCGCCTGCTGTATTCATTTGAAGCCCAGCGGATAATGGGGGCTGTTGGGATAGCCAGCCCTGAGAGCAAGATTGCCCGTTCATTGGAGGAGGCCATTAATTTCGCAGAGGATATCGGCTACCCGGTGGTCATGAAAGTTGTATCCAGGGATATCGTTCATAAAAGCGATGCCGGCGGGGTCGCGCTGGATATTGATAACAAAGAAGAGGTTGCAGACGCCTACGAGGCCATAATGCAGAATTGCCGGCGCTTCAATGCGGATGCGCAAATCGAGGGGATTGAAGTATCGCAGCAGGTCAGCCCCGGCGTGGAAACGATAGTTGGGGCACGACGTGACCTTTCCTTTGGCCCGATTGTGATGTTCGGTTTGGGTGGTATTTACGTGGAAGTGATGAAGGATATCTCTTTCCGCTCTTTTCCTCTCAGCCGCAGTGAAGCTACAAAGATGATCAGTGAGATCAAAACCTATCCCCTGCTGCTCGGCGTGCGGGGTGAAAAACGCAAAGATATCGATGCTCTGGCCGATGCCGTATTGAAGGTGGGAACGATTATTAAAAAGTTTCCGGAGATCTCGGATATAGAAATAAATCCCCTGGTAGCCTATGAATATGGACAGGGAGTTAAAGCAGTGGACGTGCGAATAATGCTGTCCACCCAGGAGGCAGGCAAATGAAAAGCTTGATAGTAGGCTCTATGGATGGCGACGCCGGCAAGACCAGCCTGATAATAGGCCTTGCCAGGGCTTCTGGTAAATCCTTTGGCTACATTAAGCCGCTGGGTGACAGGCTGGTTTACCGCAAAAAGCGGGTATGGGATTATGACGCCGCCCTGATGACCAACATATTCGGGATGACGCAAAACCCCGAAGATATCACCGTCGGGTTTGAACACTTAAAGCTGAGATTTAAGTATGACGAGGCGGGGGCTAAAAACCGCGTGCTGGCCATGGCTGAAGAAGTTGGCGTCGGCAAAGATATACTATTTGTTGAGGGCGGCAAAGATATCGAGTATGGCATCTCTTTCTACCTTAATGTACTTTCTCTGGCGGAATATCTGAATGGAAAGCTGGTGATACTGGTGGGCGGGGATGAAAACTATATAGTGGATAACGTGATTTTTATCAAAAAATACCTGGTTTTCAGCGGGATGGATTTCGGCGGAGTAATCATTAATAAAGTCCGCAATGTTGAAGACTTTAAGGATGTTTACCTTCCGATGATGGATAAGGCCGGTATTAATATACTCGGGGTGATACCTTACCGGGAGGAATTGACTTTTTTCTCAATGGAATACCTGTCTCAATACCTGCTGGCAAGGGTGGTAGCAGGAGAAGAATGGCTGAACAGGCGTATCAGCAATATATTCGTAGGCGCATCTTCTGTTGATTCAGCTTATTCCGATATCCTCTTCCATAAGGAAAATAAACTTGTGGTCACGAGCGGTGACCGTTCGGATATGCTACTCGCATCCTTCGAGGATAAATGCACCGCGGCAGTGATTCTGACCAACAATATATTGCCTCCGCAGAATATCCTGGCTAAAGCTAACGAGAAGAAAATACCGGTATTGCTGGTTCCTATCGGCGTTTATGAGACTGCCAGGCAGATAGAATCCCTTACCCCGCTGATTACCAGTAAGAATACCGATGAAATCGCACTGATGGAGAATTTAGTCAGAGAACACGTTAAAGTTGATGAGATATTTAAAGACTGAGAGGGTAAATATTATATTTGCGCCCCGCTATCCAGGCTGCTATAATCATTCAAAGCTTGCGGTACATTATTTTAACGTAAATATCCCACCGTGCAACCTCCCGCAATCCCTTGCGTGAGGTTTTTATTTGTGCCGGAAGGGAGGGTAAGGAATGTCAGAAGATAAATCCCAAAAATTGGAGACCATGAGGCACTCTGCCAGCCATGTTATGGCCGAAGCGGTGCAATCCTTATATCCCGGAGTGAAATTCGGCATTGGGCCTGCCATTGAAGATGGATTTTATTATGATTTCGAATTGCCGAGGCCCCTGGCGGTTGAGGATTTGCCGGCAATTGAGCTGAAGATGAAAGAGATAATTGCCGCCGATTTGCCCTTTGTCAGTGAAGAGAAAACCATCAAGGAAGCGTTGAAACTTTTTGCCGATCAGAAATATAAAACTGAGTTGATAAAAGACCTGGGTGAGGAGAAAGTCACGGTCTACAGGCAGGGTGGTTTTACCGATCTTTGCCGGGGGCCTCATGTCAGGAAGACCGGCGAGATCAAGGCATTCAAGTTAACCAGTGTGGCCGGGGCTTACTGGAGGGGTGATGAGAAGCGGCCGATGCTCCAGAGGATCTATGGCGTTGCCTTTGCCAGGCAGGCCGATCTTGATGATTACCTTAAGAGGATCGCCGAAGCAGCCAAACGTGACCACAGGAAGCTTGGCAAAGAGTTGGACCTCTTCAGCCTGCACGAGGACGCCGGCCCGGGGCTGGTTTACTGGCATCCCAAGGGCGCTACGGTCAGGCAACTGATCGAGGATTTCTGGAAGGCTGAACACAGGCGCCGTGGCTACGATATTGTTTATTCACCGCATATAGCCAAGGTTCATCTCTGGGAAACCAGCGGGCACTGGAATTTCTACCGCGAAAACATGTATTCACCGATGGAGATCGATGATATTCAATATGTCCTGAAGCCTATGAATTGCCCTTTTCACATATTGATGTATAAAACGCAGCTCAGGAGCTACCGCAACCTGCCTATGCGCTATGCCGAACTGGGTACCGTCTACCGTTATGAAAGGTCGGGAGTATTGCACGGCCTGGCGCGTGTGCGCGGATTTACCCAGGATGACGCGCACATATTTTGCCGGCCCGACCAGATCGAGACTGAAGTTAAGGATGTCGTGGAGCTCGCGCAGTTCATGATGAAATCATTCGGGTTTGAGGAATATGAGATGATGCTTTCCACCCGGCCCGAGAAGGCCGTGGGCAGCACTGAAAGCTGGGATATGGCCACCGGCGCACTGCGTAACGTGCTGGAGAAATTAAAGATAAAATTCCAGGTTGACCCGGGCGAGGGCGTTTTCTACGGCCCAAAGATCGACGTCAAGCTCAAAGACGCTATCGGCAGATTATGGCAGGGCCCGACCATCCAGGTGGATTTTCAGATGCCTGAACGTTTCGACGTCAATTATGTGGGCGAAGATGGCCAGGAGCACCAATCCGTAATGATTCATCGCACGGTGCTTGGCAGTATGGAGAGGTTTTTCGCCTGCCTGACCGAGCATTACGCCGGCGCGTTCCCTGTCTGGCTGGCCCCGATACAGGCTGTGGTTATACCGATTGCCGATAGGCATAATGCCTATGCCACTGAAGTGTTTGAACAGCTGCGGGCGGGTGATATGCGGGTACAGCTCGATGACAGGTCCGAGCGCATGAATATGAAAATCAGGGATGCGCAGCTGGCTAAGATACCCTATATGCTGATTGCCGGGGATAAAGAAGTTGAAAACCGTACGGTATCAGTGCGCCTGCGCAACGGCGAAGATCTCGGCTCGGTCGAGATTTCTGCCTTTCGTGGAGAGGGTTGACTCCCTGGTTAAATCAAAGGAACTGTCTAAACTTTGATTTACAGCTATAAAATGTGATATATTCTTAACGCTCAGTTTTATATAAAGGGAGGGATACAACAAAATATTTAAAGAACTAAATATTAATTACCGGATACGTGCCAGGGAGATCAGGTTAATAGGCGATGAGGGTGAGCAGATTGGCCTTCTACCTACTGACAAAGCATTGCAAATGGCGGGCGAAAAAGGCCTGGATCTTGTTGAAGTGGCGCCGACGGCAACTCCACCTGTATGCAGGATACTTGATTACGGGAAATACAGGTATGAGCAAACAAAAAAGAGAAAAAAGTACGCAGCGGTCAGAGGTCGGGCCTCCTGAAGGAAATCAGAGTAAGGCCGCAGGTGAAAGACCATGACCTTGACATAAAGATTAACCGGGCAAAAAAGTTTGTAATAGATGGAGATAAAGTAAAAGTACTGGTAGTATTCCGTGGCCGGCAGATGGTACATCCGGAGCTGGGCATCAGGTTACTGCAAAAAGTGGCGAATGATTTAAAAGGCGTAGCCCAATTGGACGGGCAGCCGATCCATGAGGGAAGGATTATGAGCCTGATACTTTCGCCGATATCCGCCAAACAGGTCATAGCGAAAGATAGTAAAGACAGCAAAGAAAAGAATTAAAGAAACTAAGGAAATAAAAGTCAAGGAAACAGTATAAATGCCTAAACTAAAGACCCACAAGGGAGCGAAGAAGCGCTTTCATTTTACCGGAGGCGGCAAGATCATGCGTGTCAAGCAGGGCAAAAGCCATTTCAGGCGCAGGAAGTCAGCTGCCACCAAAGGGCTTTATGATGAGACAATACCCCTGCACAAAGCCGATGTAAAGAGGATAAAAAAATTATTACCGTACCATTAGGTATTCAGGAGGACTCAGTTGCCAAGAGTTAAAGGCGGGATCGTAAGCCACCGACGCCATAAAAAATTACTGGAATTAACCAAGGGCCACAGGGGCAAAAGGCATTCCCTTTTCAGGCATGCGCATGAATCGATGCTGCATGCCCTGGACTATGCCTATGGCCACCGCAGGGAACGCAAAGGAGATATGCGGAAACTGTGGATAGCCAGGATAAATGCCGCGGCGAGGATCGATGGACTGACATACAGCCAGTTAATAAACGGCCTCACAAAGGCGGATATCGACATAAACCGCAAGTTGCTTGCTGACATAGCCGTCAATGACCCACCCAAGTTCTCAGCGCTGGTGAAGATGGCTACCGAAAAACTTAAGAGCTAAATTCCCTCAATAATCCACGATGTTGGACCAACTTGAAAAACTCGCCGCCCGGGCCAGTGCAGAGCTGCAAAAAATAGCCAGCCTTGAGGACCTGGAAGGATGGCGCGTCAGCTACCTTGGCAGGAAAAGCAGGCTTATCGAGATATTGCGCTCGCTGGGCGACGTTCCTGTTGAAGAGAGGCGCGAATTCGGTTCACGGGCCAACCAGCTGAAAAATTCCCTTGAAACCCAGCTCTCGGAAAAGAAAGAGCGATTAGAGCAAGCGCTGCATCAATCACTCGAACATAACAAAATCGATATAACACTGCCGGGCGAACCTTATCAGCCCGGCGGCCTGCACCTGACCACCAAGACGGTCAAGGAGATATGCGATATCTTTGTCAGCATGGGCTTCCAGGTGGTTGAAGGGCCTGAAGTGGAATGGGAGCGCTATAACTTTGAAATGCTCAACATGCCCGCCGGGCATCCGGCCAGGGACGGCTTCGCCACCCTATGGGTAGACTACCAGACCAAAACAGGCGCCAGGCCGATGCTGATGCGTACGCACACCTCACCCACGCAGCCGCGCGTGATGGAGAAAAGTAGTCCCCCGATACGTGTTGTCGCTCCGGGCAAGGTTTACAGGTATGAAGCCACAGACGCCACCCACGAGTGGATGTTCTCCCAGGTAGAAGGCTTCGCCGTCGACAAAAATATCACCATGGCCGATTTAAAAGGCACATTATTTGAATTCGCCAGGCGGCTCTTCGGGCAGGACCGCAAGTGCCGTTTCCGCGTTGACTATTTCCCCTTTGTTGAGCCGGGCTGCGAGATAGCCATCGATTGTTTCATGTGCGGTGGCAAGGGTTGCCGTCTCTGCAAGGAAAGCGGCTGGATTGAGATACTCGGAGCCGGGATGATCCATCCCGAAGTGCTGCGGGGATGCGGCATCGACCCCGATGAATACTCCGGTTTTGCCTTCGGCATGGGCGTGGAGCGCATTCCCATTCTCCGCTACGGGATCGACGATATCCGGCTGTTCTACAGCAATGACCTGCGGTTTTTAAAGCAGTTCTGAGAAAGGTGCTTGATGATAGTTCCTCTGAAATGGCTTAAAGATTACGTCGATATAGAGATATCCAATGAAGAGCTGGCCGGCAAGCTGACACTGGCCGGGTTGGAGGTCTCTGCGATACAGGTCATCGGTGGTTCATGGGACCGGGTTGTCGTCGGCAAGATACTTGAGGTCAAACCCCATCCCAATGCCGACCGCTTGAGGCTGGCTACGGTTGATATGGGCAAAGGGCAGCAGACGGTGGTCTGCGGCGCGCCCAACCTGGTCGTTGGCGATAACATAGCCTTCGCCTTTGCGGGGGCCAGGCTGATCGACGGCCATACAGGTAAAACCGAGGAGCTCAAACCTGCCAAAATCCGCGGCGTGGAATCTTCGGGTATGATCTGTTCCGAGAAAGAACTGGGCATGTCCGAGAATCACGAGGGCATCCTGGTGCTACCCGCTGATTTTGAGATAGGCAAACCGCTCAAGGATTATCTCGGCGACGCCATATTTGATATAGATATTACGCCCAACCGGGCGGACTGCCTCTCGGTGATGGGCATTGCGCGTGAGGTCGCCGCCCTTACCGGCAAGGCCTTTCGCATGCCGGACCTCAAATATCCGGAAACGGGCAAAGCGGTGGAATCGTTCGCATCAGTGGAGATAAAGGCGCCGGACCTGTGTCCCAGGTACTGCGCGACGGTCATAGAGGGCATCACCATCGGCCCGTCACCCCGCTGGATGCAGGACAGGCTGATGGCCTGCGGCGCCCGCCCGATCAATAATATCGTTGATGTAACCAACTATGTAATGCTCGAATTCGGACAGCCGCTGCACTCTTTTGACTACAAACAGGTCAGGGGAAATAAGATAATCGTCCGCCGCGCCGCCAATGGCGAGACCATGTATACCCTCGACGAGCAGGAGCGCAAGTTCGATAGCAACATCTTGCTGATCGCCGATGCCGAGCGCCCTGTAGCGGTCGCCGGCATCATGGGCGGGCTCAGCTCGGAGGTCAGGGAATTCACGACCTCCATTTTGCTGGAATCCGCCAACTTCAACCAGGCTGTCATCCACCATGGCAGCCAGGAGCTTAAACTCGGCAGCGAGGCCTCTGCAAGGTTCGAGAAAGGCCTTAACCCCGGCCTTGCATTGATGGCTGTCCGGAGGGCTACGCAGTTGATAGCGCAGCTCGGAGGTGGCAAAGCGGCCATGGGCATTATCGACGTATACCCGGGTAAAAAAGACGCCGGGCCGGTAGCAGTCAACGAGCACGACGTAAAGCGCCTTCTGGGGATAGATTTGAAGCTTAATAAGATCAAGGAATGCCTGGAATTGCTGGGCCTTCCCTGCAGGAAGGGCGATGCCGGTAACTTGCTGGTGGACGATCCCTGGTGGCGCAATGATATAAACTGCACCGCCGACCTGGTGGAAGAGGTCGCCCGCATCACCGGCTATGATAATATACCTGAGACCATGTTGAGCGCTTCTTTGCCGTGCGGTGTAAGCGCCCCCATTGTCTCTTTCCGGCAGGAGCTGAAGGAGATGATGGTCGCGGCTGGGTTCCAGGAGATCATCACCTACCCGCTGACCAATCACGAAACCATGCAAAGGCTGTCGTCCGTCCCGCTCGCGGAGGCCGCCGCGATGCTCAAGATAGCCAACCCCATGAGCCGTGAGCTGGAATACCTGCGGACCAGTTTGCGCATGGGCGTGCTTTCGGCGCTCTCCCGCAACCAGCGTAACCATGAGAGCAATATACGCCTCTTCGAGATCGCTAAGGTTTTTATCCCGCGCGCTGAAGACCTTCCCCGTGAAAACGAGATACTCTGCGGCCTGGTCGATACCGTTACTCCCGAGGTTTACTGGCAATCCAAACCACGGCAGGTCGACTTCTATTTTGTGAAGGGCATCGTCGAGGCCCTGCTGGCCCGCTTCGGCGTAAAGGCCGACTACGTACCCGGTAATGACGCTACGCTCAGCTCGGCCAAAAGCGCCGATATCCTGGTTGGCGCGGATAAGATCGGCGTAATCGGCGAGGTGCACCCTGCCGTGCTCAAGAATTTTGATATATCCGAACCCGCCTTCCTCTTCGAGCTTGATGTGGACAGGCTGGTTACGCTTGCATCGAAGCCGCTCGTATATAAGGCGGTTTCCAGGTATCCCGCCATAACCCGCGACATCGCCATGCTTTTGGACGTGGCCGTCAGCTATCAAAAGATAGTTGATATCGTTAAGGCCTTCAGCCTGGTGTCCGACATACAACTGTTCGACCTCTACGAAGGCAAACAGGTGCCCGCAGGCAAAAAGTCACTGGCTTTCCGGCTGACCTACCAGGCCGCCGGCCACACCCTCAAAGACGAGGAAGTCGACAAGGTCCAGAAGCGCATTCTGGAACGGCTCTCCAAAGAACTCGGCGCGGTTCTCCGATCATAATTAAAAAGAAGAATTTAAGAG
Source organism: uncultured Chloroflexia bacterium (assembly GCA_963752975.1). Taxonomy (GTDB): domain Bacteria; phylum Chloroflexota; class Dehalococcoidia; order GIF9; family UBA5629; genus CAIMUM01. The sequence goes on along the minus strand of CAVWAG010000009.1, from coordinate 87,837 downwards.
GAACCTGTGGTTCCTCTTAAGTAATAAATAACCCTCTCCCTTGGGAGGGGGCAGGGTGAGGGTATCATACAAATCGTCATTGCGAGGAGCGCAGCGACGCGGCAATCTGCAACTTACACGTCATTGCGAGGCCCGAAAGGCCGCGGCAATCTATTTGAATAAATATATGCAAAAACATTTCTTAGAGAGATTTTTCTACCCGGAAAGCGTAGCCGTCATCGGCGCCACGCCGAATAAATTATCCGTAAATTACCACCTGGTGGAAAACCTCGTCAACCTTGGCTACAAAGGTAAAATTCATCCTGTAAACCCCAACCAGGACGAAGTCCTGGGCATCAAAACATTTAAAACCTTCAACGATATAGGGGAATATGTCGACCTCGTTGTCATCTCCATTGCGGCGCGCAACGTCCTCGAAATCATCAAAAATCTTCCCGGCGATAAAATAGGCGGCGTTGTTCTTGTCACCGGGGGCTTCTCCGAGATAGGTGAGGAAGGTAAAAAAATCCAGGACGAGATAGCCAGGATATTAAAGGAAAAAGGCATCAGGGCCATCGGCCCCAACGCTCTCAGCCCTTACAACAGCGCCAATAAATTCGCCATCAGCTTCTTCACCATGTCCGGCCTGCCCTCCAGCAACGTTTCCTTCATTTACCAGTCGGGCATGTACGAGCCACGCTTCAACTGGATGACGATGGATTTCCATCTTGGCATTGCCAAACTGATCGATCTCGGCAACAAGATGGATATCAACGAGGTCGACGCTCTGGAGTACCTGTCCCAGGACCCCGAGACCAGGGTCATCTGCTTGCACCTTGAAGCCATTAAAGGCGGCGGACGCAGGTTCTTTGAGCTTCTCAAGCAGACCACGCCCAGGAAACCCGTCATCGTCTTAAAAGGCGGCAGGACCGAAGCCGGCGCCAAGGCGGCCATGTCGCATACGGGATCGCTGGTGCAGGGCAGCGACATTGTATTTGAGTCTGCCCTGAAACAGGCCGGGGCCATCAAAGCCGATACGCTGGATGATTTTCTCTACCTGGCCAAAGCCTTTTCCTATCTTCCTATTCCCAAGGGAAACCGATAGCCATCGCCACCTTTCCCGGGGGCGAGGCTGTCCTGGCCACGGATACGGTCTATCAAAACGGCCTGGTCATGGCCAAGCCCGGCCAATCAAGCTACGATAGGCTGCACAAGACTTTCCCTGCCTGGGAGATAGCCCTCAACCCCTATGACTTCGGCATTATCTATACCTTCAGCGCTTTTAATAACAACCACGGCGCTTTCATCGAGGCCATGGCAGATGATGAGAACGTTGACTGCATAGCCGTGCAACTGCCACCCCCGGTCTTTCCCATCGATCCTGAAAGCTTCTGCACGCCATTCCTGGCCGCACCCCGGAACGGCAAACCCCTTGCCGTCTGGCCCCCTCACATGCTGCGTTTCGATACCGACATCATCACCTGGCTCGAAGCCCACTCCATCCCCGTCTTCCCCTCGGCTGCGATTGCGGTGAAGTGCCTGGCCGCGCTAAACCGGTATGGGACGAAGAAAGATTGACACCTTGTAATAAACCCCGTTAATCAGGCCGAAGCCGCCTGAATAAGCCGGTCGTTATTCTTGTCGTATTCAGCCATTTTATCCTCTTAGAATCCTAACTGTCTAAATAGGGAGTAGTTTAAGTATCCAAATTTTATTTAATCGGATCACTTCCTTAATAAAAAATTAACATCAGATTGCTAAACTGTGTTTATTGAAAATCAGTTATATAAAGGAAGAGATATAAAAAAGGAAGGATGGATATGTTAACTGAATGTGAGGCAAAGTTAAAAATTAGTAATAGTCTTTTATCATTCTTAACGGATAATGAGTGTAGCGAGATAGAATTCGATTTGCTCCGCTTTATGGGACGGCACCCCAAGGCTAAAATGAGTTTCTATATTATCACCAGGGCATTTCGCATCGCCGCTATCGACGTGGGCAACGCGCTGACTGCCCTGGTTGAAAAAGATATACTTATGCGCCGTCTTGATGGTAATGGTCTTATAACATATTCCCTTTCAACTGATGAGAAACCTCATGCATATATCCATAAGCTGGCTTCACTGGACTGGAGTGAAGCAATGGCCTTGAAAAAAGAGTTGAAGGCAAATACGGTCTGCTATTTCGATTTTATGCGGGATAGCAACTTCATACCCAGGAAATAGACCAGCGGAACGAGCTGATATACTACTCCCAGTACACCCGCTATTGCAGCGTCCCCGGCATGCAATTGATCTGAGGCGGCGAAGGAATAAAAGGAATATACCGAAAGCGGAATATACAGGAGGCTCCCTGTGATAACGCCGGGAGCATAGCCTTTCAATTTAATTGCGCCGCCCAAATGCATCAGCCCGTTGATGAATAAAAGAGCGGCAGCCGACAGGCTGAAGGCCAGGTTGCCGGCGCCGACGAGAATCACGATGACACACAGCAGCAATTGCAGGCCGTTTATCACGATTGCCATAGGGACGTTGACGAAGGGTGCGAAGGCGGGGTTCATCCGCTTCATGACCGCCATAAATCCGCCCGGGAAGAAATACTCTTCCACCATATGAAGCATCGATGCTATTAAGAAACCTGTAAATAGCCAGGTCATCGCTATTTAGCCTAATATCAATGCCGGCTGTTGTCAATTGTTGATTACCTGAGCTCTCCCTTGAACGGATGGGTAGGGTGATGGTGGCCTACTGGTATAATAACCTTATCATGGCCAAAATAGTCCTCGACCTGCACGACATATTCAATAAGGGCAGGAGCATAGATGGCGAGCTCAACAGGGTAGTCGCCGAAGCCGTAGCGAAAAAGATTACCCTCGTGGAGATTATTCCTGGCAAAGGATCGGGCCAATTGAAAAAGCGCGTTTTACGCTTCCTCGCTCAACCTGACATAAAAAAACTCTATCACCGGATTGAGAAAGATGACAAAAACTTCGGGAGGATCTTCATCCATTTCCGCTACTGATACAAGGGCCGGGCCGCAGTTCAACTCGCTGAAAGGCCATTACTCTGAAAACAGGTCAACTGTTAGTGCGATTTTAACAGGCTCTTAACAGCTTCCGTAAATCCCTCCAGCGGTTGCATCTGCGCCTGTGACTCCTTCCTCCATTTCAACTCCACGCTGCCGCTCTTGAGGGTGCGCGCGCTGACTACTATCCGGAGAGGTATACCCATAAGGTCGGCATCGTTGAATTTTATGCCGGGCGACTCAGGACGGTCATCGAAAAGCACCTCGATTCCTGCTGCGCATAATCTCGCATAAATGGCTTCAGCAGCTTCCATTACCTTGGCGTCCTCGATCTTGAGGGGGCAGAGGCAGACCTGGTATGGAGCGATCGGCAAGGGCCAGATGATGCCTTTTTCATCATGGTTCTGCTCAACCGCGGCTGCCAGCAGCCTGCCCACGCCTATGCCATAGCATCCCATGATGATAGGCTTGTTGGAGCCGTCTTTATCAAGATAGTACGCTCCCAACCGTTCGCTGAGGAAAATGCCGAGCTTGAAAACATGGCCGACTTCGATTCCCTTCTGCGCGAGCAGTTCATGGCTGCACCTGGGGCAGGTATCACCGGGGCGCGTTTTAGCTATGTCAGACAGGATGTCGGCTGCGAAATCGCGCGGGTAATTAACGTTTTTCAGATGCGTGTCGGTCTTATTTGCTCCGGCTACGAAGTTGCTACCCAGCTTAATTGAGTCATCAGCAACGATCTTTGTGCCTTTCAAGCCTATGGCGGAGGCATAGCCGGCAACCAGGCCGGCCTCTTTTGTTTCAGCTTCTGTAGCCATATGCAATTCGGTGCATTTCAACAGGTTCTTCAGCTTTATCTCGTTGACTTCGAGGTCGCCCCTAATAACTACGAATACCAGCTCACCGTCGGCGACGTAGAATACGGATTTAAGCGTCTGGTCATGGCTGACGCCCAGGAAAGTAGCGATTTCCTCGATGGACTTCAAGCAGGGTGTTGCCACCTCCTCTATGCCGCGGGCTTCCTGGACAGGCGCCGATTTCTTGATGCTGGTAGCCTTTTCCGTATTAGCGGTATAGTCGCATTTGGAACAATAGATTATCTCATCCTCTCCGCTGGCTGCGATCAACATAAATTCGTGTGAAGCCTTGCCCCCGATGGCGCCGCTGTCGGCTTCAACCATCACCGAAGGTAAACCGCAGCGGGAGAAGATATTTTTATAGGCTTTGACCATCTTCTGGTAGCTGATCTCCAGTCCGTCTTCATCTGCATCGAAACTGTATAAATCTTTCATGATAAATTCGCGTACGCGCAGCAGTCCACCGCGCGGCCTCGGTTCATCTCTGAATTTATTCTGTATCTGGTAGGGCAACTGAGGCAGGTCGCGGTAGCTCTGCACCGACCGTCTCACTATGTCTGTAATTATCTCTTCATGGGTAGGGCCTAAAACCAGTTTGTGCTCCTTGCGGTCGGTCACGGTGAAAAGCGTTTTATCGAAAGAGGGCAACCGGCCGGACTTCTCCCAGAGCTCGAGCGGCTGCAGCGAGGGCATCATTAACTCCTGTCCGCCTGCTTTATCCATCTCTTCCCTTATGATGTTTTCAATTTTCTGCAGGATCCTCCAGCCCATCGGCATATAGGAATATACGCCGGTGGCTACTTGCTGGATCATGCCAGCGCGGACAAGCAGTTGATGGCTGACGCAGTCAGCATCGGCGGGCGCCTCTTTGAGTGTTCGGCCTAATAATCTGGTGAATCGCATATTGCAGACCCCTTAATAGAAATTTAAGTAAAGCTAATTCACGAAGCTTTCGATCTCCTGTGTGAGAGATTGAAAAAACTGCGATTCGTTAATGGTACGTATTACTTTGCCTTTCCTGAATAATGCGCCTTTTCCTTTCCCGCAGGCGATGCCGACATCTGCATCTTTCGCTTCCCCGGGACCGTTAACCACGCAGCCCATTACGGCTACCCTCACCGGTTTGGATATATTATTCAAATAGTTGCTCACCGTCCGGGCCAATTCCACGACATCGGTCTCGCTACGCCCGCATGAGGGGCAGCTCACCAGGATAGGTCCATGCTCGCGTAGGTTGAGTGATTTCAATATTTCAAATGCTGCTACGACTTCCTCTTGCGGTGGGGCGCTCAGCGATACCCGGATAGTGTCGCCGATCCCTTCATAAAGCAGGATGCTTATGCCCGCCGCGCTCCTGATTATTCCGGTCTGCGGCAGGCCTGCCTCGGTAATGCCTATATGCAGCGGGTAAGGTGTTTTCCTGGCGATGCTGCGGTAAGCTTCGATGGTGGTAGGGACATCAAAGGCCTTCAATGCTATCTTGATTAGATCATAGTCCCAATCTTCCAGCAGCCTGACCTGCTGCATCGCTATCTCAACCATGTATGCGGCCGTTGACAGCTTCCGGGGCCTTCCCGGGGGGAGGCTGCCGGCGTTAATCCCTATGCGGATGGGTATATCTTTGGATTTTGCCGAAAGTACGACCTGCTTGATATGTCCTTTATCCCGGATATTACCGGGGTTCAACCTGAGGCCGTCTGCCCCTGACACTAAAGCCGCCAAGGCAAGGCGGTAATCGAAGTGGATATCTGCCACAACCGGGATTGTAACTGACTTCTTTATTTTGGCTAATGCCGCGGCAGCTTCCTGGTCGGGAATGGCAACCCTGACAATCTCGCATCCGTACTCCTCCAGCTTTTTAACCTGGGCTATGGTTGCTTTAGCATCCCGGGTATCGGTTTTGGTCATCGACTGGACTACTATAGGGGCACCGCCGCCTATCTTGACCCGGCCGATGTGAATTTGTTTGGAGATACGACGTTTTTTCAAGGAAGCAGGCTTTCCCCCTGGATTATCCTGGAGACATCAAAATAGCTGATCACAAGAATAAGGGCGAGTAGGGTGAAAAAGCCGATCATATGCACCAGGCCTTCTTTTTGCGGTGAAATTCTCTTGCCCCGCCTGACCCATTCCAGCAATACAAAGATCAAACGGCCCCCATCTAATCCCGGGAAAGGCAGCAGGTTAAATATCCCCAGGTTTATGCTAATCAACGCTGTAAATTCCAGCAGCGGGCTGATGCCGGCCTTGATGACTTCTCCGGTGAGCTGCGCTATGGCAATCGGACCTGCAAGCTGTGGCGCTGTGCTCCTGACGAACCAGCTTATTACTTCATTTCTAAACAGTATCAGTATCTCCCAGCTATGAATGATGCCGTTGGGGACTGCCTGCCAGAACGACATTGATTCTTTGATGACCTCAGGATCAGCCGAGGTCAGTGTAACCCCGGTGGCACCCTGTCCCTGGGGTGGCGCCCAGCGGGGCTTAACGGATACGGTTTTTTCTATGGAATCGGGTTTTTGCACCACCATGGTTATATCGTTGCCAAGGTTAAGCTGGATCTGGTAGCTCAGTTCACCGCGGTTTTTTACCTGGTGCCCGTTTACCTCCATTATCCTGTCACCGGCCTGTATGCCTGCTGCCTGTGCAGGCGAATCGGCTACAACATCTTTAATGAGTACCTTCTCTACAGTAACGTCATGGGGTATCATGAAACTTATCGTGAAGAGCAGAATGGGGAGCAGAATATTAAGTATTGATCCTGCACTCAGGACGAAAATGCGCGCCCCTATGCTTTTACTGGCCAGGCTGCCCTCAGCAGTGGGATCTTCCTCACCCAGCAAACGGGTAAACCCTCCCAGCGGTATGGCATTTATCGAGTAAATGGTCTCGCCGCGTTTTATGCCCCAAATCTTGGGCGGAAACCCGATACCGAATTCCTCGACCTTGACTTTCGAAAGCTTGGCGGCCGCCAGGTGCCCGAACTCATGCGTGAGAACCAAAAGAACGAGTAAGGCAATGAAAACCACTATCGTCAATAACATTAAAATTCCTTCCTTGCTGCTTTGAGGGCCGTATCACGCGCCCATGTGTCCGATAAAATTATCTCATCTAATGCGGGGTTGATAATTGGTTTATGAATTCTCAATGTCTTTTCTATAATTGTAGCAATTTCTGTGAACCGGATACTATTTTTTAGAAATAGATCAACCGCCACTTCATCGGCCGCGCATAATACGGCCGGGTATGTGCCGCCTTTCCTGCCTGATTCCAATGCCAGCTTTAAACACGGGTAATCACCGTAAACAACCGGTTCAAAAGTCAGCGTATGTGACTTGCTAAAATCCATTTTACTGATACTGCCGTTGCTGACTCTTTGCGGGTAAAAGAGGGCGTATTGTATCGGCAAATGCATGTCCGGGAAACTCAGTTGAGCTTTTACGGCGCCGTCCTGGAACTCCACCATGGAATGTACAATGCTCTGGCGGTGGATGAGGATTTCAATCTTTTCGTAAGGGACATTGAATAGCCAGCGCGTCTCTATAACTTCGAGGCCCTTGTTAAAAAGGGTGGCTGAATCAATTGTTACTTTCCGTCCCATTTTCCACGTTGGGTGTTTGAGCGCATCTGAAGCTGTAACCTTTGCCAACCTGTGAGCAGGCCAGTCGATAAAAGGCCCTCCCGATGCTGTGAGCAGTATCCTTGATATGGGCGTATCCTCTCCCTGCAAGCATTGCCAGATGGCACAATGCTCGCTATCAATAGGCAATATCGTTGCATTGTGCTGAGCCGCCAGGTTTACCAGCAGTTCGCCGGCCATGACCAGTATTTCCTTGTTGGCAATAGCTACGGTTTTGCCAGCTTTAAGCTGCAGAAATCGCCGGTTTCAGGCCGGCTTTGCCGGTAGTTGCCACAATAACAGTATCGATATCCGGGTGAGTAGCTATCTCTTCCATCGTCGCCTGTTTGATATGGTCCGGTAAGGTGATATTTGCATCTGAATGGACAAGGCGGGGAGAAAACTCCCTGACCTGCTTTTGAAAAATGACTGTATTGTGACCGCAGGCAAGTCCAACCACCTCAAATTCATCCCTGAACTTGCGTACAATATCCAGCGTCTGTTGACCTATTGACCCGGTTGAACCTAATATAGCCAGTTTTTTTGTTTTGTATACCATACTAATTTATCAGAGGCTTCACTATTCTAACGCGAAAGCCCTAAGCATTAAATACCAGATATAATAATCAACCCCAGCATCAACTGCCGAAAACAGATATGACGCCGGGGTTGAGATAGCGCTAATTGTGATGGTTGGCGCCGCTCTTACTGCTGCAAGACTCCAGGAAGTGAAACAACTAAGAAACCTGCCAGCACCAGGACAAGGAAAATTACCGCTAAAATAATATATATGACTGATATAACGATGCCCCAGATCAGCATTGACCTTGCTTTCTTGGGGTCTTTGCCCTTGTTGATAGCCCAGGCAATAATGCCGCCTATCCAGTTCCATCCGCCGAATAGCAAAGGCAGGATAACCAGCAACCACCATGCTCCGCTGACCGATTGTACTACAGGGGTTGTATCAGAAGGGGCAACTTTAATATCGTCTGCATGCACAAATAGCTTATTAGCACAGGTCGGGCAATACACTTTATCATGGAGTTCTGTCCGGCAGGCGATACAGACCATTTTACCGCAACTTACACACGCTCCAACTGCGTCTTTTCCCGGATGAAACGAACAATCAGCCATGAAACCCTCCTCCTAAGTTAATTAATCAGATTCACTGATATTATAGACATAGCGATTACCTATTGCAATTATAATTTGCATTGTACCCGTGTATAATATTGGAAGAATTATCGGGATGGACGTTGGTAACAGTCAGGTATTAATTAAACAGGAGGAAGGAGTGTGCCAAAGCAGAAAATTTTAAATTGCCCGATGAAATTCAATAGCAAGACGCTCGAAGCAGATGGGTTTGTTAAGAAGGAAACCTGTATTTGCGACGAGGAAGGCTGCTCATGGTGGAGGCCGAGTACTAACCTTTGTGCCGTTGCTAACCTGATTGAGGTTATGAACAAAATGGAGCTTACGGCAGGCATGCAGCTTAAAACGCTGCTGCCGGATTTTCAATCCAGGACCAGGGTAGTTGATATAGAAAGATAAGCCAATCGCGTTAACATATTCGCGGCTCGAATACAACCCTGTGGCTATGATGGGAAAGATTTCGGTATTTGAGTTATAATGTAGCGCGAAATTAAACATTCAAGGAGGTACCATGGCTTACGATACACTGATACTGGAAAAGGAAGGTGCGGTAGGTATTATCACCTTAAACCGTCCGCCAGTGAACCCATTTAATTACGCGGCAATCGACAATCTTGGCAAAGCGTTTACCGAACTCGAGAATGACAAGACAATTAGATCCATTATTATTATTGGCGGGGGCGAAAAAGCTTTCTCCGCAGGCTTTGATATCGCCAGTTTCGCCGACCCTATGAATGTGTGGATGCCGAGGTACGGCCACATTGTATATAACAAGATCGAAAGGTCTGCCAAACCGGTTGTTGCTGCGATCAACGGGTTTGCGCTGGGCGGCGGATTTGAACTGGCCCTGGCCTGCCATTTCCGCGTAATGGTTGATACCGAAAAGGCTACTTTAGGTCTGCCTGAAATCAACCTCGGCATCATACCCGGCTGGGGCGGTACCCAGAGGCTGCCCAGGTTAGTAGGGCGCACCAGGGCTCTGGAAATCGCGCTCATGGGCAGGAGGATAAATGCTAAAGAGGCTTACGATTGGGGCTTGATCAACAAGGTTTCGAAACCGGGAGAAACACTGAAAGATGCCAAGGAATACGCCGTGGCACTGAGCAAGCGCGCCCCGCTGGCCCTTAAAGCTATCTTGAACGCCGTTGTTCTTGGCCTGGATACGAATATGGCTGCCGGTGTCGAGATCGAGCTTGCCGGTTCTCAGATGGTCGGCACATCCAAGGATGCCATGGAAGGAATGACCGCTTTCATGGAAAAACGTGAAGCAAAATTCATCGGTGAATAAAATAATAATAGGAGATTAAAAGCAATGAAGGTTCAAGACATTAAGACAATTGCCATAGTCGGATCCGGCGATATGGGACATGGCATAGGCGAAATAGCCGCCCTGGCCGGCTATAAAGTCAACCTGTATGACATCAAGCAGGAATTCATTGATAGGGCCATGGGCAAAGTAAAAGACAGCTTCGCCAAGCAGGTTGGCAAACAGAAAATGACCCAGGAGGCCATGGATAAGGCCATGGGCAATATGGTCGGCTATATTGATCTTAAAGCGGCCATGAAAGATATCGATTTCATGGTTGAAGCCGTTCCGGAAATCCTGGATCTCAAACTCAAGATATTTAAAGAATGCGACGAGTATGCGCCCAAACACGCTATCTTGGCTTCCAATACTTCCAATATGAGCATAACCAAGATAGCTTCGGCCACCAAGAGGCCCGATAAGGTCGTCGGCCTGCATTTCTTTAACCCGGTTGCTATGATGCTGCTGATAGAGGTTATCCACGGTGATAAAACCTCTGATGAAACTATGAGTGTCACCTTTGATCTGGTGAAGGGATGGAAGAACTTCAGGGGTGCCATGGTACCGATCAGGGTTGAGAAGGATACCCCCGGATTCATCTATAACAGGCTGGGCGCCCCTGCCGGCTTGTACCTGGCAGACGCGCTTGAAAAAGGTGTGTTAAACCCTGAGGCGGCCGATGCCAAGGTGAAGTCTATCGGCGCCCCGATGGGCCCCTATGAAACCATGGATTTTGCCGGGCTGGATGTTTACCTGCACAGCATGAAGTACTTTGCTGAGGTGCTGTCGCCGGAATTCAAACCGGTCAGCTGGCTTGAAAAGAAAAATGCCGAGAAGAATCTGGGAAAGAAAACCGGCAAAGGCATTTACGAGTGGCCGGGTGGCGCCAGGCCGACCATTGACCTGGCTAAAGCAGATCCCAAATTCGACCCGATGGATATCATGTGCCTGCAGGTAAATGAAGGCACGAAGTTACTTGAAGCTGGCGTTGCCAAGAGCGCGGCAGAAATTGATTCGGCCATGATAAATGGCGGCGGCGGCATATTTGGCCCGTTCGCCCTCTGCAAAGGCATGGGCTGGGATAAAGTTGCCCAGAGATGTGAAGAGATTTCCAAGAGGACCGGCATTAAGTGGTTCATGCCGACCGAGACTCTCAAGAAAGGCAATATCAGCCTGTAGTTTCTGATAATAGCCGATAAATTTGTCACTGGCTGCCTCCGAATTAGATTTAGCCGAAAAACGTTCGGCGCAAATTGAAGCCGCGGGCAGCCAGTTTTTTATTACTGAAGATGCTGGAGAATAAATATCAGGTAATATGCTATTGGAGCTACGAGCAGGTGGCTGTCGATTCGATCCAGTATCCCGCCATGTCCGGGTAAAACGTTTCCGGAATCTTTGGTTCTCATATTTCTCTTCAGCAAGGATTCAACCAAATCGCCAAGTTGTGCAAATACAGCGATAATTATGCCGGCCAGAATCATCTGCCAGTAATTAATCGGCAAATTGAATATCCGGCTTACTATAACTGCGGCTATAATCGATGCGATTAATCCGCCTATGCTGCCCTCGATAGTTTTCCCGGCGCTTATTGAGGAAGCCAGCGGGTGTTTTCCCAGGGTGCTGCCAACCGCGTAAGCGAAAACGTCACATAGGGCAGTACAGGACAGTACCAGGAATAGCCAGCCCAGGCCACTCTCCATCGCTCGTATATAAATATAAAACGATAATAACCAGCCTGTGTAAAGCACCCCTGCAACCGTCCAGCCCCAGTTGATAAAGGCGTGCTCCCTGTATTGTTTAACTAATATCAAGAGCAGAGGAATAACTGTAATCGCTGTAATCAGTAACGTCAATGTGAACCAGGAAGAGGCCCGGGCAAAATCTATCGAATACGTTTGTACAAAAGCGTTAAGAGGCAAAAGCACGGAGAAAAGAATGCCTAACCACGTAAGAGGGCGTATACTCTCGCTTTTAACGATCCTGTAGAATTCGTACGAAGCCAGGGCAGCGACCACGCAAACCGCACCCGTAACCCAGGGGTCGCCCAACCACATGAGGATAACTGCAACTATGCCGATCAACAGACCGGTTATTATTCTCTTAGCGACCATCCTGCCACCGGCTACACTTCTAAGATTTCGGTTTCCTTGTCTTTGCCGATCCTGTTGATTGATTCGATATGACTGTCTGTCAGTTTTTGCAGTAGTTCAGCGGCACGTATATCCTGATCTTTTGAGAGATTTCCTTGTTTTTTTCAGCAGTTTTTAATTCGTCGATTGACTCTCTGCGGAGGTTGCGAATTGTAATCCGGGATTCTTCCAGCCGCTTGTGAACGGCCTTGATCAGGTCTTTACGTCTCTCTTCCGTAAGAGCCGGCAAGGTGATCCTGATGTTATTTCCATCATTTACCGGGTTGAGGCCTAAATCAGATTTTAATATGGCCTTATCAATATTATTTATTATGCTGCGGTCCCAAGGATGGATCGCAATAGTCTTGGGTTCGGGGATCGAAATGGAAGCCAGTTGAATAAGAGGAGTTGGCACTCCATGGTAGTCGATTTTTATATGTTCCACCAGGGCTGGTGACGGTCGCCCCGTCCTTATGCTGGACAATTCTTTGGTCAGGGCTTCAACGGACTTTTTCATCCTGGAGTCAGCATTTTTTAGTATATTATCGGTCATTATTTCTCCTCACTGGTAACCATAGTTCCAATATCTTCACCCTCGATCACTCTAACAATGCTGTCGTGTCCCTGTGAATCGAATACAATTATAGGCAGTTTATTTTGCTGGCACAAAGAAAAGGCGGTTATATCCATGACCTCTAATTGCAGTCCCAAAGCCTCCCTGTGCGTTAAGTGATGATATTTTTTGGCCCTGGGATTTTTCCTGGGATCGCTATCATATATACCGTCAACTTTATTCTTAGCTACCAGCAGTACATCTGCATCTATCTCAATGGCCCTGAGGGCAGCAGCCGTATCTGTAGTCATATAGGGATTACCCGTCCCGCCCGCAAATATCACGACACGCTTTTTCTCTAAATGCCGTATGGCTCTTCTGCGGATGTATGGTTCCGCAATGGCCTGGATTGTTATGGCAGATTGCGTCCTGGTAACGACTCCGCTATTCTCCAGGGCATCTTGAAGGGCCAGCGCATTGATGATCGTTGCCAGCATTCCTGCGTAGTCCGCCGTAGCACGGTCCATGCCTGCCGCTTCCGCTATGGTGCCCCTCCAGAAATTGCCGCCACCCACTACTATCGCCACTTCAGTGGAAAGGGTATTGACTTTTTTAATCTGTTTCGCTATTACGTCTAAGATAGACGGATCTATCCCAAAGCTGCTATTGCCCATCAGGGCTTCGCCGCTCAGTTTCAATAAAACCCTTTTATACTTTGTCTTTTGGGTAGGCAACTTTAATAACCCAGTTCAAAACGTATGAACCTGCGTATCTTAATGTTTTCCCCGGTTTTCGCAATGGTTTCCGTAATAATGTCCTGGATTGATTTGGAAGGGTCTTTGATGAATGGCTGTAAGAGAAGGCACGCTACCTGCGGATCCGCTTTTTCATCTGCCGGGATATCTTCTTTGCATATATACTGGGGGGACATTGCGGATATCTGGAGGGCAATGTCATGAGCTAACCCTTTAAATTCAGGTGTCCGGGCGACAAAATCGGTTTCACAGTTGATCTCTACCATTACTCCGAGATGGTTTCCTGTATGTACATAGCATTCGATAATGCCTTGCTGCGCGGTTCTATCCGATTTTTTCTTGGCTGTAGCCAGACCTTTCTGTGTAATGATTTCGCAAGCGTTATCAAAATTGCCTTTAGCATCGGTCAAAGCTTTCTTACAGTCCATCACACCGGCCCCGGTTTTCTGCCGGAGTTCTTTTACCATATCAGCTGAAATATCCAAATCAGGCCTCCTTTGGCAAATAAGAGATTCTGGGTAAGGAAACTGTGAGGTAACAATACGGCGCCGGTTTATGAAGCCGTGGCATCGATCTCAGCTTCCTCAGCTTCAGCCTCTTTATTCTCTCCTGCCTCGGCGAGCATTTTACCTTCGAGAACAGCATTCGCAATATGCGAGCAGATAACCTTGATGGCTTTGATGGCATCGTCATTTGCCGGGACAATATAGTCTATTCCATCAGGATTGCAGTTAGTATCAACCGTAGCCACTAATTTTACGCCGACTTTTTGCGCCTCGCTGAGCGCGATTTTCTCTTTGGTGGGATCGATAATAAAAAGGGCGCCGGGTAAAGCAGTCATTTCCTTGAAGCCGCCCATAACCTTATTGAGCTTGGCCATCTCCTTTTCAACCTTCAATTTATCCTTCTTGGAAAGGTAATCAAGCTCGCCACGCGATTTCTTGTCCTCTAACCTGACCAAGTAATCTATCCTTCCCTGGATGGTATTGAAATTGGTCAGCATGCCTCCCAGCCAGCGCTGATTGACATAATACATGCCGCATCTTTCTGCTTCTTCCTTAATGATATCCTGCGCTTGTTTTTTTGTGCCCACAAACATAATTGTCTGGCCATTGCTAACCAGGTCTCTCACAAACGCGCAAGTTTTATTCAACATAGTAACGGTTTGCTCAAGGTCGATGATGTGGATACCATTCCTTTGAGTGAAGATATAATTCTTCATTTTAGGATGCCAGTGCCCGGTCTGATGGCCGAAATGGGCACCAGCTTCTAAGAGCTGCTTTACTGTAATTGAATCTGCCAAAATCTATTAACCTCCTGAAACAAGAGAGAATTGCTTATCCAAAACCGCAGTAAAGTATAACATAATCACAGTATCAGGGCAATTTAATTTTATACGAGCCAAAATAGTAATCCCCTGCCTGATACCAGGCAGGGGATTATTGTCTAATTTGAAGGTTATCTTATTTCATGCCGATTTGCTGTGCAACCAGTTCCCTGTGGTAATCAGTGCTGCCATAGGCAGTATCTGCCGCCTTGGCCCTGCGGTAATAAAGCGGAACGTCGTGGTCGGAGCTTGTGCCGATGCCCCCGTGAAGCTTGACACCGAGAGCGGTAATTAATTTGTAAGCTTCATTGATATAGGCTTTAGTCATTGAAGCTTCTTTGGAGTTGGGCTCGCCCTCAGACTCTTTCCAGGCGGCTTCATAGAGCAGGTATTTGCTGGTTCCAAGCGTTATCCACATATCAGACATTTTGTGTTGCAGGGCCTGGAATGCCCCGATCGGCCTATCATACTGAACCCGCTCTTTAGCGTAGGCTACTGTCATCTCGAAAACCGCCTGCAGGCCGCCGAAGGATTCCGCGGATTTGAGTATTGAGCCTTTCCTGATGAGCATCTGCAGTATTGGCCAGCCCTTATCGACTTTGCCCAATACGTTCTTGGCAGGTACTGCCACATCTTTAAAGGCCACTTCGCAAAGATGATCCAGGGCAATTGTGGGGATAACCTCAGTTTTAATACCGGCTGCTTTGGCATCGATCAGGAAAAGGGTAATGCCGTCCTCGCCGGAGCCGTCTTTAGTGCGGGCTACTACGATCATGTTATTGGCAACATGCGCGCCATCAACGAACATTTTGGTGCCGTTGAGGACGTAATCGTTACCCTTATGGACTGCTTTCAGTGTAATTCCGGAAGCATCAAACAGGCCGTTGTCTTCCAGCCATGCCAGGGTAAGAATGCAATTGCCGTTTGATATTTTCGGAAGCAGGTCTTTCTTCTGTTCTTCCGTACCAGCTTCGACGATGGCAAAGGTGTTGACAACGGTGCTGATATAGGGCCCGGGAAGTATATTCTTGCCCACTTCTTCAATGTGCATGGCAAGGTCTTCAAAAGAGTACCCCATGCCCTCGTAGTCTTCCGGTATGTTAAAACCCAGCCATCCGAGTTCGCCCATTTTCTGCCAGAGCGCCGGGTCGTAGCCTTTGGCATCATTTTCAAGTTCCCTGACCTTAGCTTTCGGACATTCTTTGGTAAGGAAATCCCTGGCTGACTTTTTTAATATCTCTTGCTGTTCAGAATATCTTAGATCCATATTTCCTCCTTATGAATTACGCGTCTTCAATTATTTCATGCGGGGCAGGCCAAGGCCATACCATGCGATGATATTGCGCTGAATTTCATTGGTACCCATTGATACGATAGGCACGAAGCATGCCTGGTAGTTGTACTCGGCAGATCCATTCAACTTGGCCCATTTGGAATGCTTGACCTGGCCATATGGTCCCAGTAAATCAGTGGATATTTGTCCGAATTTCTCCAGTAGCTCACTGGCAAATACTTTCACTGCCGCCGCGTCCATCAGTCCCATTTCATTCCTGTTCTGCTGGTCGGCAACACGGTAGGCCAGCGTTCGCACAGCCTCAATTGAACATGCGAATTCGGCAATCTTGTTGCGGACCATGGGGTCCTGTGATAACGGCTTCCCATGCCTCTTGGTTTCGTTGCAGAAATTCACAAACTCTTCCTGTGCTTTTACCAGGCCATAAACCATATCCATATTTGATCTTTCAAAACCGGCGAGCACATTAACCACGGCCCAGCCTTCGTTTTCCTGGCCTACGATATATTTGGCAGACATATGGACGTCATCCAGGTAAACCTCGTTGTAAACATGGGAACCATTCATGTAAGGTATGCCCCTTACGGTAACTCCCTTGTCTTTCATATTGTTGAGGATGAAGGTGAGGTTGTGATGCTTCTTTCCATTTGGATCGGATTTGTATACGCCGAATCCCCAGTCCGCAAAATGGGCGCCGGTATTCCAGGTTTTCTGGCCGTTAACTATGAATTCGTCACCCTTGCGGACCGCGGTGGATGTCATCCCTGCAAGGTCTGAACCGGCGTTCGGTTCACTCCAGAGCTCGCAAAACATAACTTCAGCACTGGCGATTTTCGGCAGGAATTCCCTTTTGATCTCCTCGCTACCGGCGGCCAGCAGGGTGGGGGCAAGCATAGATACGCCGAAAATGTCTGAACCGGGCAGATCATAATAGCCGCGTGCCTCTGCCAGGAGCACCTTGTCCATCATGGTGCCGGTGCCGCCGTATTCCTTGGGCCAACCAAGGGCAAGCCAACCTCTCTTGGCGAATTCCTTGGCGCAATAACGATGGAATGCCCAGCCTTCCTCGTTATCAAACTGGCTTTCGAAACCCACGTAACTCTTAGGTTTTTTCTTCTCCAGTTCTTCGCAGACTTTGTAAATCTCTTTTCTGCGGGCTACTTGTTCTTCAGTCAATCGAAAATCCATGGTACCTCCTTAATACTAAATTCCTTTTATTTTGTTTTTACCTGCCCTGTTGCAATAAGCAATTAGACTCATCAAATTTTTATGTGAATTTTTCAGTGTTTTTATCCCAAAACCGCTCTATTATAATTGAACGGCCTGAATAATTAAAGTCACACTTCAGGAAAACTGATAGCTGGCCCGGTCAATGCCTTATGATTTCGACGATTTTGTAGGTTAACACCCCGGAGGGAGCGTTAACTTCCAGCAAATCCCCGGCTTCCTTGTTAAATATGGCCTGGCCCATGGGGGACGCCAGTGAGATTTTATGCTGCTTGATATTTGCTTCCTGAGAACTGACGATAGTGTAATTTATTTTTTCGCCTGACATTCGTGTCAGTTATAGCAACAGTATCACCGATAGCGATTTTAATGCCTGTCTTATCAACGGATTCGAAGACACGGGCCTTTTTTAAGGTTTCCTCAAGGTCACGTATTTGCCCTTCTATATGCCCCTGCTTTTCGCGTGCTGCCTGAAGCGGGGCATTTTCCCTGAAATCTTTATCCGCAGCGGCCTTTTTAATTTCTTCCGTGACCCTAGGCCGTTCTTCCTTTAAAGACGTCAGTTTGCTTTTCATCGCATCGTAACCATTTTTGGTCAACATTATCGGTTCTTCAGCTTTCAGGGAGCTTGAAGACAGGCGCCTGGATGCCGGCTTTTTAACCCTGATGTGTACTGAAAGATTGGTTGCGGTTACCCCCTGTTTAAATGCAAAGGTCAGAAAGGTTTTTATCTCACGTAAATGTTCTGTGAATTTGGTATTCGCAACTCCGAATTGCTCCGAGTAGTTGGCAACTTCCTGGCCAGTGAGATTAATGATTGGTCTTTCCTCTCCATACCAGCGGATAAATTTAAATACCTCTTGCTGTATATACCCAGCCGTATCTAAGGGAAGTGACGAAAAGTAGTGGGTAGCAGCTTCCCCCAGACTGAAACCCTGATTTGTTGGAGAAGGCTTTTGTTTTGAGGACATATTCGCTAAACCAAAGAATGTTAAAATAAGGACGGGTTAGTTGTCAACCAAGTGAACGTATATATAATATCAAAATATTTAAAATAAGCCATGTTATAATACCGGGCTTTAGCAGCTGCCTGGGGCTACTTGTTAAACATTAATGAGTAGCCTATTAATTTGTATGCGAGTTTAGCAGCCAGGAATGAGCAGGAGTCGCTCCCCTGATCGGGGCACAGTTCTACTATGTCGAATCCCACGACCGTTCTTTTCCGAGATACTGCAAATAACAGGTTGAGAACGTCCTGCCAGAGCATCCCTCCCGGTTCAGGTGTACCGACCGCAGACATAATGGAGGGATCAAATACGTCGAGGTCAATTGTGATATAAACATTGGGCGCCAGCGTTTGGATTATTTTATCTGTCGATGATGAAATATTTTCTTGACTGTAAATGAAAGGCTTCAGGCCTTTTGTTGCAATGAATTCATTTTCTTCAAGGCTCATGCTGCGGATGCCAACCTGGGTAATCGGGCATATTTCTATCACCCTGCGCATAACACAAGCATGGCTGTATTCTGTTCCAAGATATTGGTCCCTGAGATCTGTATGAGCGTCAAGTTGAAGAACAGAGAAATCCCTGTAATTTGCATTATATGCCACGTATCGCACCGTAACTTATAGAATGCTCTCCACCCAGTGTAACAATGAATTTGGATTTATCCAGCAGGTATCTGACAGCGGCTTCAACCCGGTCGGCCATATCTCTGGGACTGCTCATCGCGGGTTCAAGTTCAGGAAGAGTATGGATGCCGATATCAATAGTCTCTCCGCCCAGCTCAATATCAAACCATTCCAGGTAAAAGGAGGCTTCAATTATTGATTTAGGGCCTTTGCGTGTGCCGCTGTGCCACTCCGTGGTACTATCATAGGGTACGGGAAGCACCGTAACCCGGGCTGTATTAAAATCCGAGAAAGCGGGTGGTAGCCCGCCGAAATTTCTCTGCTGTAGAAACCGGCCGAGATCCTGGTTCATATCGAATTTAATTCAAGCGCTTCTTGGCATTCTCTCAGTTCGCCGGGCTCCCACTCACGCCGTACCAGGCAACTTCTCATCCTGGTTAACCCGAATTTGTCTCTCATATCCTGCATGATGCGTTCAGCATCAAAATCCTTGCAGGAAAAGACATCTATATTAATGAATTTTCTTTCCACGAAAGTATGCACGCTGATATGGCTTTCAGCTATAAATACCAGACCTGAGATGCCCCAATCCTCTGGCTTTGAACCCGAATATCGGAATACAATAGGATTGGATATTTTCGTCATACCTATATTACCAGGATAAGCAAACAACAAATCGTAAATGAAATTTTCATCCTGCAATATATCTTTATTTTTTCCAAATCCGTCAATTATCAGGTGCATTTTATCTCCTATAGCATGATTTTTCTTAATTCAAAAAGGGCAGAAATGGCCGCCCTCTGCTTTATCTGCATGCGCGTTCCCGGGTAATTCGCTGAAAACGCGTAATTGTGCGTACCATTATCGATGCCAATCATTATGTTGCCCATTTTGTGGCCCTGCTCATCAGATTCCAGCACTCCAACCAGTCCGACTCCTACAGAGGTATCATGGACTCTGCGAACAGCGGCTGCCATCTCCCTGGCCGTTTCCTGGCTTACTATCCCATATTGGGTGATAACATTTTCATTAACGCCGAATTGCGATCCCAGATCATTGAAGTTTATCACTATACCATATTTGTAGAATCCCGAGCTAAGCGGAATATTGGTGATACAGTTGGATAATATCCCTCCGGTGCCAGCCTCCATGGTGGAGAGGCTCAACGCTCTATCGTTAAATTGCTTTGCCACGATTCCTTCCAGTGTATCAGTATCTGTGCCCCAGATGTAATCACCAACTAATTGACGGATCTGGTTAGAGGTGGATGCGACTAACTTACTGGCGGCCTCAAGCGTATCGGCTTTTGCGGCTATCCGTAAGTGAATGCCGTCGGGTTTTGCGTAGATTCCTACAGTAGGGTTTTTTGCAAGTAAAAATGACTTTGTTATTTCGCCGAGTTTTGCCTCACTCAGGCTGAAGGTCTTCAGTGTTTGAGAGAAAATGATGGCATCGCAATACTTATCTTGAAGCTTGGGAGCGACAACATTAGACCACATTTGCTGCATCTCACCGGGCGGTCCCGGCATGGCGATGATAACATGCTTGTCCTTCTCCACCCACCAACCCGGCGCCGTGCCCCTGGGATTTGGGATCACCTGGCAGGATGGAATAACTGAAGCCTGCTTAATGTTGCTTTCGGGCATGTCCATGTTAAAGTGGCTGAATAATTCCCTGAATTGTTTGACCAGCGACGGATCAATAGAGATAGGTTCCCGGAAGAAATCAGCGATAGCTTCGCGCGTGATATCGTCCTCTGTTGGCCCCAACCCACCCGTTGTTATGATGATATCGGATCTTTGCCAGGAGTGATTAAGTGTCTCGATGAGCCGTTGCCTGTTGTCACCCACAGTAGAAATGAAATGAAGATCTAACCCGAGTAAAGGTAACTGACTGGCCAGATAAACGGCATTTAAATCCGTTATCTCGCCAAGCAAGAGCTCAGTGCCGATCGAAATTACTTCTGCCTTCATCTAATGGCATAAAGTCCCTGTTAACATTTATTGGCTGTTATCCCGAGGTATTTTTCTACAAGATCCATGGCACAGTAGTCTCCACACATGCTGCATGCGCGGCCTTTAACCGTGTATTTTGATCTGACCTTCCTGACTCTCTCCGGATCGATTGCGAGTGTGGTCTGTGTTTCCCAATCAAGATTCTTTCTTGCCAACGACATGCGCCGGTCCCATTCAGCAGCTTTTCCCTGGCTTCTCACTATATCCGCAGCGTGAGCGGCGATGCGGGATGCGATTACACCATTCCTGACATCTTCAGAGTCCGGAAGTGAGAGATGTTCAGCAGGAGTAACGTAACACAGGAAATCGGCGCCGTAGATCCCCGCTATCGCACCACCTATTGCGCCGGTTATATGGTCATAGCCCGCTCCAATATCGCTGACAAGCGGTCCCAATACGTAGAAGGGAGCTTCCCGGCACAGGCTTTTTTGAAGCTGCATATTCATCATGATATGGTTCAGAGGCAGATGTCCCGGGCCTTCGACCATGACCTGTACCCCTGCGCTCCATGCACGTTCAACCAATTCCCCCAGCGTGAGCAATTCCTGGATCTGGGGACGGTCCGTAGCGTCAGCTATGCTCCCGGGTCTCATCCCATCACCGAGGCTCAGGGTCACATCGTACTTATGAGCGATCTCCAAAAGACGGTCATAGTGCTCATAAAGAGGGTTCTCTTTATCATGATGAAGCATCCATCCGATTAAGAATGCTCCCCCGCGTGAAACTATATCCGTTATCCTGTGTTGACTTTTAAGTGAGCTGATTGCGGCCTGTGTAATGCCGCAATGGACGGTAACGAAATCAACCCCTTCCCTGGCCTGTTCCTCAATAGCATCGAATAAATCATCCGCAGTGGCCATGACAATAGGGCCATATTTCTCGCCCGCTTCGATCATCGCCTGGTAGACGGGAACCGTGCCGATCGGGACACTGCTCTTCTTCAATATCGAGCGCCTAATCTTCTTGATATCTCCTCCGGTACTTAAATCCATCACAGTATCCGCACCATATCGAATTGAGACATTGAGCTTTTCAAGCTCGCCTTCAAGAGTACCCACGTCTGAGGAAGTTCCGATATTGGAATTGACCTTGATTCTCAGGTTTTTCCCTATACCGCATATACCTTCCACCGGGCGACCGGCATTTGCCGGGATAACCACTGTCCCCGAAGCAATATTTTTGCAGATGATACTTTCATCCAATTGCTCTACCTGAGCAACACGTTTCATCTGTGTCGTAATTGTACCTTTCTTTGCAAATTCTATCTGAGTCATCTTCTTTAATAAAAAAACCAAGAGTTACAGTATATTATACTTAACCCTTGGCCATTACCGCTTCCCTACGCTCGTATTACCAAGGGCAGGTTTCGAGGGTTCCCCGCCTGCGCGGAGTCTCAGCCTACTGATCTAAGCACCCCTAGCGGCCAATCAAAATACTACGCGGTAACTATAGCATATGCACGCTTGGAAAAACAAGTGAAATCCACTTTCCGATTAATCCTGGTTCCTGTTACGGTTAATGATGGCCAGCACGGCGAATATCAGCATGGCTAAAATCAGGATGAGAATTGTGACAGCTATGGCCATCACCAGCGGTGAGGTTGGCACAAATTCAAACACCCAGTAATTAGACCAGGGACTGACATCGCCAGTCTCGTTTGACGCTCTCACCCTCCAGTAATATGTTCCGGCAGAGGCCAGGCTTGATCTATCCAGATTATAGGTGGTCCCCACAATGCCATCTTTGTTGACAACTACATTAACGAAATCAGCCGTTCTGGATATTTGCAATGAATAGTTCACTCCTGTTTGGTCGCCGCTGACCGACCAATTCATTGCTGTTATAATCCCTGCAGGCTTGTTTGACTGGGAAGTCGATCCCCCGTTAAATAAACCGCCGGTGGATTTAAATATACTGATTATCACGTCTACAACGGAATTATTTGATTGGACGGTTGCCCCTGGTCCTGGAAAGAGTAACTGAGGTAGTGGTGGCGGTAAGGTGCCTGAAACATATATAGCCTGCGCAAGGCCGCCTTTATTGCCCGTGGCTTCAACTGTGTGTTCTTTGCCTGGCTTTACAGGAACCTGGATTGTAACGCTGAAGTTACCTTTTGCGTCCGTCGTGGTGGTGACACCTGTGTTGGATTTGTCGTAATTAATAGCCAGTATTTCACCCTCGTTATAACCTGTCCCGTCGATTTTCAAGTCCCTGCTGTTCATTACATTGCTTGGGGTCAGTTGAATGCTGGGTGTCACCTCAAACTCAATATCAGGTACGATGCCGATAGGCGTAAAACTGCTGCCGTAGATGCCCAGTATATGCCGGCCTTTAACACAGGGTGGAACGGCAATTACGATGCTGAAAGATCCATTAGGTTGTGCAACAAAGTTTGTATCGATGATGGGCCCATCCCAGGTAAACGTAAGCCCATCTTCGCCGGGCCTGAATCCAACACCGGTAAGCGTTATTTTGGTACCGACAGGACCGGATAGGGGTGTTGCTTTGCAGAAAGGTGAGACCGTGAAAACCAGTCCGGGGGCTTCTCCACTGCCGGTCGAGTCGCTCGTAACATCGATAGTATATTCTCCTTTTGGATCGGAGGGGACATCAAATTGAGAATTCCACGACCCGGCTTTATCAGCCTGGATGGGCGATTTGGAAAGTGGCTTTCCGTCCCAGGTGTATTTAATGCCGCTTTCATTGGGCGCGAAACCATATCCGAAAATGTAGATGCGGGTATTGATCTTGCCAAAGGGTGGCTCTGTGACAATGCTTGGCGTAATCGAAAAATTTGCGGTAGCAGTTATATTTGACCAGTTGCTATCATCAGTGACCTTAACAATATGAGCGCCTTTAGCGGAGGAGGGAATCTCAAAACTATAATTTATTTGGCCGGTTTTGGAAACAGGTACGCTCTCTATTATCTTTTTATCATCCCAGTAGATAGTGGCTACTTTGCCGATAAAGCCATCTCCGGTGAGCGCTATTTTGGACCCTGTGATGCCTGAACTTGGCGCAAGTATTATGCTGGTAGCGTAAACACGCGTCGGCAGAAAAGATAGTATTGCAGAGGCGATAATCAATAGTGCCAGTGAAATATATGGAATCCTCATGGAATTCGCTAAATCCTCCTGCCTGGATTATCCTGATAAAATGTCATAATAGTATCGTAATGTTTAAATCGAATGTAAGCTTATAACAAACAGGATGAAAAATCAATGATGCGCTTATAATATGGCAAGTTTGACACTGGTAACGGTCTATTGATAGACTTTCACGGTAATTTTTCAGCAGTCCGCAAACCCTTTGCGGTGCGTTTTGGCCCCGTGGTGTAGCGGTCTAACATGCCACCCTGTCACGGTGGAGATCGTGGGTTCGAATCCCATCGGGGTCGTATCTTTATTGGCAAGGAGATTACTGGGCAGCCAGACTCTTTAGGCTTCATATCGCAATTGGGATTGTTAAATAAGTTTCGGATGAAGTTGATATGGCTGATATAGTGATTGTTTTTGCGCTGATTACAGCAGCATTCATGCTGGGATCCTGTCCGTTCTCGCTTTGGATAGGCAGTCTGAGATTACATAAAGATATACGTAATTATGGGGATGGCAACCCGGGGGCCGCAAATGTATTTAAGGCGGGAGGAAGATGGTGGGGCGTTGCGGCCATAATCGCCGACATCATCAAAGGTATCCCTTTCGTACTTTTAGCTAAATGGATGTTGTATTTGTCTCAGCCCGTGGTATATCTTGTGGCTGCAGCCGCGGTATTGGGCCATGCATATTCACCGTTTTTACATTTTAAAGGTGGCAAAGCCCTGGCTGTTTTCGCCGGTACGCTAATAGCTCTATCTCAATGGGACGTGATTTTTTGCCTGGTGATATTTCTTCTCCTCGGGTTTCTCTTCATTGGTAATGATTCCTGGATTGTCATATTTGGTATGACCGGTACTTTGATTGCCCTGTTGGCATCAAGGACGGATACGTGGGAAATGGCATTTATTTTTGGCATTGCTGTGCTTTTCTTCATTAAACAATTCAACGGATTGCAGGTGAAGACAAATAAGCCCGGACGCCTTATTTGTTGGATTAGATCAAATAGAAAAACGGCTTAAAAAGGATCAGGAGTAGAAGACTTTTGCTGTACCAAGTCCTGGTTTTAACGGGGTTAATATTATGTTATATCAATATAATATTGAACCTTATATTACTTAAGCGCCCACTCAGGGGAGCTCCCTGTCCGGACAATCCGCCGATAGTATCGGTTCTGATCCCTGCCAGGAATGAGCAGCATAATATTGAACAGTGTATCTCATCTGTCCTCAAACAGGATTATCCGAATTTTGAAGTTATTGTGCTCGACGATAACTCTGATGACCGGACTGCAGAGATTGTTGACAAGATTGTGAAGGTGGACGGCAGGGTGCGTTTAATCAAGGGCAGGCCGCTTCCCGGTGGTTGGGCGGGCAAATGCTTTGCCTGCCATCAATTATCTCAAAAGGCTGTGGGGCAATGGTTACTATTCATTGATGCTGACACCGTGTGTCAAACCCATATGATCAGGAGCACATTAGACATAGCTGCAAAAGGCAATATAGCATTGCTATCCGGCTTGCCGCAACAAAAGGTATCAGGATTGACGCAGAAAATAGTTATCCCCATTCTGTTTTACTTTTTGATAATGAGCTGGTTCCCCCTCTGGTTATTGTCTGCGTCTAAGAAGCCAAGGCCCACCCTGGCTATCGGGCAGTTTCTTTTATTTAAACGTGATGATTATATGAGGATAGGCGGGCATGAGGTAGTGAAGTCGAGGATAATGGAAGATGTCTGGTTTGGTATCGAGGTGAGCAGGAGGGGAGGGCGGACCTTGTCGGTTGACCTGTCCAATACTATTACAACAAAAATGTATAATGACCTGGGCGGCATGACGGAAGGTTGCTTGAAATGGTTTTATTCGGTAGCGGCATTATCGCCATTGTCTCTTGTCGGTTTTGTTTTAGCCGCCTACATATTTTTCCTGGCGCCTTTCTATTGGGCTTATGTTATTCCGTTGAGTTCTTTGCTGTCCGGTGACATTATTATTGATGCCGGAATGCTTATCGTCCTGCAAATTGCAATGATCGTTCTGATGAGAATAACCGTCGATTGGCGGTTTCGCGGGTCAAAGCTCTCTTTTATTTTCCATCCCTTGGGCACAGCATTCTTAATCCTAACTGTTTTTTATGGTATGGCACGGCGTGCCCTTGGCGCTGGCGTAGTCTGGAAGGACAGGGTTTACCAGAGTATTTCCCATATCAAATAAAATACCAGCTAATAGATAGTCACGGCGATCATCAAATGTAATGCTGTGGCACAGGGATTTGTACCGGAGCCACCGGTGCAAATATTTTTTTAAATTTTATGATTTAGCAGTAAAAGGAAACCGGATGGAATTTAGATTCAGTCAAAAAGAAGAAATGTTGAGGGAGGATGTCCGGAATTTCGCGAGGGCAGAGACGGCCGGCAGGGAAATCGTCAGCGGAATGGAAGAAGAGAGCTGTGATGAGGACTGGGGATTCGCTATGAGCATGTCTAAAAAACTGGCTCAGAAGGGATGGCTAACAATGGCATGGCCAAAGGAGTATGATGGCCAGGGCGCTTCTTTCTTTGAGCAGCACGTTTATATTGATGAAGCGAGTTACTGGGGCATACCCGGCACTACAATGGGGGTGAGTGGTATTGGATGGGTCGGCCCGTCCCTTATGATTTTTGGCAGTGAGGAGCAGCGTAAAAAATATTTACCTTCAATTGCTGCAGGTGAACCGGATGGGGTATGGTGTACCGGTTACAGCGAACCCAATGCGGGCTCGGATGTCGCCAATATTCAAACCAGTGCGGTCAGGGAAGGGGTTAAGTATATAGTGAATGGGCAAAAAATTTGGACAAGCTGTGCCCACAGGGCGCGCTGGTGCTGGTTGGCTGCCAGGACTGATCCCAATGCGTCCAAAAACAGCACGGCATCAGCCTTATAATCCTTGATATGAAGAGCCCGGGCATAACAATTAAACCGATAGTGAATTACGCCGGCATACATATTTTCAATGAGTTGTTTTTTGATAATGTGAAGGTGCCGGTAATGAACCTGGTGGGTACAGAAAACCGCGGATGGTATCATTTAATGCAGTCGCTGGCCTTTGAAAGGCACAGTTTCGCGCCGCAGTTTTATGGTAAAGGCAGGAGAACATTAGAGTTTATGGTCAAATACTGCAACGAAATACGCTATAATGGTAAGCCACTGGCAGTTAATGCGGTCACGCGGCATAAGTTAGCTGAAAGGGCTATAGAACTTGAAACCTTAAAGATGTTTGGCTACGAGATAACGTGGAAAATGAGCAAAGGGTTAATACCGGTATACGAGGCAGCGCGTAACAAGGCCTACTGCGATTTTGCCATGCAGCGCCTGGCGATTACAGGTACGGAAATTATCGGGGCGTATTCACAGGTAGATATCAATTACAAATGGTCGAAATTGTTGGCTAACTTCACCCGTTTGTACATGATGTTCCCCGGGCTTGCACTTGCCGGCGGAACGGGTGAAGTGCAGAAAAATATTGTTGGACAATTTAAGCTCGGTTTGCCCAGGGCATATTAATAGAGGAGAGAACGAAAGATGGATTTTGACCTTAATGAGCAACAGAATATGTTGAAGACCATGGCCCATGATTTTCTGATCAACGAGTGCCCGAAAACAAGGGTCAGGGAATTGGAAAAAGATGCGAAAGGCTACGATACCTCCATTTGGTCCAAGATGGTTGAACTGGGATGGCTGGGCCTGATATTTCCCGAGCAATATAATGGCACCGGCGCGGACTTTCTCGATCTCGTTGTGCTCATGGAGGAAATGGGAAGAAATATACTGCCGGGCCCCTTTTTCTCAACCGTAGCTCTGTGTGCGTTGCCAATCCTCAAATTCGGGACTGAAACTCAGAAGAGAAAATATCTTGTACCGATAGCGGATGGTAAAAATATCTGGTCGCTGGCCTTAAGCGAGAAATCCGGAAAATTCGAGGTATCTGACATTAATACTGTGGCCAGCTTTGACGGTAAGCATTATGTGATTAACGGTGAGAAATGGTTTGTTCCTTTTGCACACGTAGCTGATTATTTGATCGTCGCCTGCCGCACCGGGAGATTAAACTCTGCCGATGAAGGTATAACGCTGCTGATAGTAAGAACTAAATCAAGGGGTGTTACTATAAATGTAATACCGTCAATTGCCGGTGATGGGCTATGCAGGGTGCGCTTCAAGAATGTAAAGGCAGGCCGCCTGGATGTCCTGGGAAAGGTTGGCAAAGGATGGAAGGTCATTAATTATTTGGCGCAACGGGCGACAATACTGAAATGTGCGGAAGTATCAGGCGCTTGCCAGGCTGTCCTTGAGATGACTCAGGCTTATGCCAAGGATAGGAAACAATTTGATAAACCGATCGGCGCTTTTATGGCAATTCAACACAAGTTGGTGGATATGCTTACGGATGTCGAAGGATTGCAGTACATGGTTTATTATTCGGCATGGTTGTTATCCACAGGAGCGAAAGCTGATGTGTACGTATCAATGGCCAAGGCCAAGGCTAATGATGTTTATCAAAGGGTATGCATAGACGGCATCAAAATTCATGGGGCTATCGGGTTCACACTGGACCATGATATCGGTTGCTATTTCAGGAGGGTGAAAGCTGCCGAGTTCGTGCTGGGTGATACCGATATGCACCTGGATAAAGTAGCAGCAGGTATCGGGCTATAATTAAACAGTCAATAAGAATTGAAATCAGGTTCACTAAATAGTAGAGGTACTAAATTAATCAAGTATACACAAATGCTGTTGAGATTGAATGGCATATGGTGTAAAATCACAGGCTAATGGGTTGATCAAGATTATAAATAATAATCAGATTTAAGGAGGAAAAATGGTAGGTATCAAGTCGTATGGAGCGCACATCCCCAGGTTCCGGTTGGACCGCAATATTATGCAGATGGCGTTATTGTTTTTAGGCTTTGCGCCATTGAGGGGTGAAAAGGCGGTTGCTAACTGGGACGAGGATAGTATCACAATGGCGGTAGCGGCAGCCAAGGACTGTCTTAGAGGCGAAGACTCAGGCAAGGTAGATGGATGCTACTTCGCTACAACTTCTCAGACATATTCCTTGAGGCAAAATGCGGGTATCATAGCTGCTGCATTAGATCTTAACACTAATTGCAGGACAGCCGATTTCACAGATTCTACCAAGTCCGGTACTGCAGCACTACTGGCGGCAGTGGATGCGGTTTCATCGGGTTCTTTGAATAATTGCCTGATATCAGCCGCTGATTGCAGGGTCAGCAAGGTTGGCAGCAATGGTGATTATACCTATGGTGATGGTGGGGCTGCCTTTTTAGTAGGAAAGGATGACGTAATTGCTACTATCGATGGCTCGTACTGCACTACCCATGATTTTGTTGACCGACGCCGTCTTGAGGGCGAGCGACTCGAGCATATGTGGGAGGAACGCTTTATAAGGGACGCCGGATACATGAAGTTTATACCTGAGGCGGCAGCGGGGTTGGTCAAGAAATATAATTTAACTGCCAAGGATTTCAGTAAGGTCATTTATGCCTGTGCTTTTACAGGGGCGCATGCAGCCCTTGGCAAGACTCTGGGACTAGCGCCTGAGCAGGTACAGGAACCCATGCTCACTACGGTTGGCGATACGGGTGTAGCGCAGACTTTGATGATGCTGGTGGCCGCATTAGAAGATGCTAAACCGGGTGACAAGATCATGGTCATCAGCTTCGGACAGGGGTGCGATGCCATGTATCTTACGGTTACCGATAAAATAGCCAGGATAAAGGATAAGAAAGCAATCAAGCGTAATCTTGCCAATAAAGTAGCCCTGGGCAGCTACGAGAAATACCTCGCTTTCCGCAAGCTGATGCCCTGTGAAATCGGCATACGCGGTGAAGAAACGATATTTACCTCATTTTCCATTATTTCGCGCGAAAACCGGGAAATCTATGGCATGGTTGGAACAAAGTGCAAGAAATGCGGTACGCCGAGCTGGCCGGTACAGAGGATATGCCCTAATCCTGACTGCGGCGCTGTTGACCAGATGGAGCCTTACAAGTTCTCTGGCAAGCTGGGCAATATCTTTACCTATACCAGTGACTTTTTGGCGCCAAGTATTGACCCGCCTGCATCTTATGGTTTCGTTGATTTTGAAGGCGGTGGCCGCACCGGGTTGGATTTCACAGACTGTGATCCTAACGCGATAAAGGTTGGGATGCCGGTCGAATTGGCTTTCAGAATTAAAGCCTCAGATGAAAAACGCGCTG
The DNA here is from genome assembly GCA_963752975.1 of uncultured Chloroflexia bacterium. Lineage (GTDB taxonomy): Bacteria > Chloroflexota > Dehalococcoidia > GIF9 > UBA5629 > CAIMUM01. Next base: position 57,617 of record CAVWAG010000009.1, on the reverse strand, counting down.
CTGTTAACTACGGCTGGAAGGCCATGCCTATAGTTGCCTGATAATAATTAAGGATTATGCAAGGAGGAAATTAAAATGGCAGAAGGAATTAAAGATAAAGTAGCTATAATCGGGATGGGCTGCACCAAGTTCGGTGAACGGTTTGATGCAAGTCCGCAAGACCTCATGGTGGAAGCTTTTGTCGAGTGCCTGGCGGATTCCGGGTTGGAGAAAAAAGATATACAGGCAGCATGGTGGGGCGTCCACATGCCCGATATCAGCGTTGGCCGTGGCGCTACAACCCTCGGGGTCACGTTGAAGTTGCCTTTTATACCCATAACCCGGGTGGAGAACTTCTGTGCAACCGGGTCCGAAGCTTTACGCGGCGCCGTATATGGTGTAGCCTCCGGTGCCTACGATATATGTATGGCGCTCGGTATGGAGAAATTGAAGGATACTGGTTATGGCGGGTTGCCCCTGGCGGGTGGCATGGGATATAAGATGCCGTTGAATTCTTTCAATTTGACGGCCCCCGGCGGATTTGCCATGATGGCCACCAAGTATTTCTCCAAATACAACCTTAATCCCCAGGATGGCAAAATGATGCTGGCCAAGGTTTCAGCTAAGAGCCACAGAAATGGCGCGCTGAATCCCAAGGCCCACCTGCGTAAAGAAATTACAGTTGAGCAGATAATGAATGCCCCAGTTATTGCCTGGCCGCTTGGGCTTTTTGACTGTTGCGGGGTCAGCGATGGGGCAGCTGCCGCTATAGTCTGCAGGGCGGATATGGCCAAAAAATTCAGGCCAGACCCCGTATTTGTCAAATCTATTCAGATCTCGGTTTCTTCGGGCGAAGAGATGCTATATACCAAATGGGATGGCGCCCATGTTGAACCCGGATATCGTGCCGGTGTTATGGCTTATAAAGAGGCCGGTATCAAGAACCCGCGTGAAGAAATCAGTATGGCTGAAGTGCATGACTGTTTCTCCATTACGGAAGCTGTTACCATGGAAGACCTGCAATTCAGCCCGCGGGGCAAGGTTAAGGACGATATCGATGCAGGGCGGTTCAATTATGACGGCGCTCAGCCGATACAGATCGACGGCGGCTTAAATGCTTTGGACATCCGATCGGCGCCAGCGGCCTGCGCATGATGTACGAGATGTATAAACAGCTGCAGGGCAAAGCCGATAAAAGGCAACTCAAGGATCCCAAGATTGGCCTTACCCATAATATGGGCGGCTTCCCTTCCATGTGCGTTATAAGCGTTTGCATCGTGGGCAAGTAAGGTAATAGGAAGGTAATAAATGGCTGCGTTTGTTGTGACAGATAGCTTAAAGCAATTGATCGGTCAAAAAGAAAAACCGGTTGTAATGAAAATTGAGGAAGGGGCAATTCAGCGTTACGCCAGCGCAGTGGGAGATTCCAACCCGCTCTTCAATGATGTTGAATATGCTGCGCAGAGCAAGTGGGGCCGTGTAATGGCCCCGCCGGGATTCACCGGTTGGCCAATAGCAAGCGGATTCGATATGTTCAAGCTTTTCGAGAGGCTTGCTAAAGCCGGAGCCCCAATGGGACTGCTCGACGGTGGAGTTGAGTATGATTTCCTTGCGCCCATAGGCGATGGAGACATACTGGTAATGGAGATAAAGATTGCGGGAATTGAAGGACGTGAAACCAAGATGGGGCCTACCATGGTCACGACCATTGAGAGCACGTTCACAAATCAAAGGGGAGCAGTTGCGCTGATTACGCGTAATACCTTCCTTAATTTCTAACCGGGCTACTTATTATTTTGCGGGAGGAACAATGGCTAAACAGCTTTATTACGAAGATGTCGAAGTTGGCAGTGAGATCACGCCACTAAAAAAAATAGCCACTACCAGGATGCTGGTGCAATATGCAGGCGCGTCGGGTGACTTCAACCCGTTGCACTACGAAGAGGATTTCGCCAAGAGCCTGGGCGTGGGCAAACCGATCGTCCACGGCCTGCTGAAGAGGGCGTGGCTGGTTAACCTGATGACGGACTGGATAGGTGAAAAAGGCGGGTTAAAGAAATTATCATGCCGCTATCGTGGTATGGATTACCCGCGCAAGATGAAAACCTTTGATGACCCGCATGATGGCGAGACCTGGCTGTGCAAGGGCAAGGTCACCAAGAAATATGTGGAGGGTGAAGAGTCGCTCGTGGAGTGCGAGATCTGGGTGGAGAATGGGAAGGGAGAGAAAACTACCACCGGCAGTGCGCTCACAGCTTTACCATCCAGGGCCAAATAATCATTAATTAAAGAATAGTGTTGTAATCCGGTATCGCTGGTTGAGTATGACACGCACATGCCAACCAGCGATATTTTGTTGACGGCTTACCTGACAACCTGAAATGGAGGAAACCTGAAATGGCAGTGTTCGTATTGACAGACGGATTAAAAAAACTTATTGGGACCACTGAGCCGCCTTTGCTTTATAAGATTGAAGAAGGAGCTATCCAGCGATTCGCCCGGGCTGTTGGTGACTCCAACCCCATGCATAACGATGTGGAATTTGCCGCGCAGAGCGAATTTGGCAGGCTTAAAGCGCCGCCTTCCTTTATTGGTTGGCCTGTTACCAGCGGTTTTGATATGTTCCAATTTGTAGAGAAACTCATTGCCGCCGGCGCGCCGCGGGGGAATCTGGACGGGAGCGTTGAATATGAATTCAAGGCGCCCATTGGCGCCGGCGATATGCTGGTTGCCGTTATCAAGATTGCCAATATCGAGGGTAAGGAAACCAGGATGGGGCCCACCATGGTTACTACCTTGGAAACGACCTATACTAATCAGCGCGGAGAGGTGGCGCTGATCGCTAGGAACCAGTTCCTGAGTTTTTGAGAAATACGTAGTTCTGCGTACACACATTTGGTGTAATTTAGGTCTATAATATGGTCAGGGTGGGTAATTAGTATGATAAATACAGTATTAGCATTCATCACATCGATGGTCGTTAGTTACCTGATAGGTTCCATACCCTCGGCCTACCTGGTTGGGCGCGCCTTCAAAGGGATTGATATCAGGAAAGTCGGCAGTCACAATATGGGGGCTATGAATACCTTTTATGCCATAGGTTTCTGGCCGGGCATGCTGGTATTAGCGTCAGACGTATGTAAAGGTATCCTGGCCGTACTGCTCGCATATCTGATAGCAACATATTTATTTGTGGTTGCAGGCAACATGGTAATTCCTGTTGAAATGGCTGCGGGAATAGCAGTTATCGCCGGACACAATTTCCCGGTATTCCTCAATTTCAAAGGCGGAAAAGGTGGAGCCACTGCTATTGGTGTTCTGGCCTTTCTGCTGGCGTGGATAAACTGGGTGGATATAGGCTCCGTTAAACTGCCCCTTCCTCTGGGCGATTTGATATTCCTTGGATCATTCCTTATTCTGACGTTGGTTACCCGCTGGCCAACTGCGGCATATGCCATATCTTTTATCGCATTTTGGCTTATTGCCTGGTTTGTATATAAAGATACGGGTTTGTTTATATATGCCATTTTTGTTACTGCCGTGCCCGTCTTGATGTATATACCCAGGATAAAGGAGATATGGGCCAAATCTGGTCACAATTTTGTGAGAGGAATATTTAGACGTAACCTGAAAGACAGGCTGTAACGGCCGGCAGACTTACTACTTTGAGAATGGGCGCCCTGGATGATTGAAGTCGGGCAAGTATAATTCGGATGAATCCATTTCCTGCAACCAGCCATTATCTAAATGCAGTTCATGCAGTATTTCCACGACCCGGGCGTATTCTGCAGAAGTGATTTTCCTGGAAAGCATCGGTTCCTGCGCAGCCAGGAAGCAGGGATAATACTGGGCCATGATGCTGACCGTCACATCCTTTGAGATATTACTCGCCAACCAGCGCAGGGAGTCAGCGCTGCCCGCAATATCGTTGGGCAAGATTAAATGACGCACAATCAATCCGCTTTGTGCGATACCGGATTCGTCGCATGACAAGATTGCCAGCCTGCCGGTACATTTCCTTTATCGCAGGTTTGCTTGATTCCACATAATTGCTGCAATTAGAAAATTCATCAGCATACCAGTTATCGAGCGTACTTAAGGTCAGGCAGGTAGATATCTATGACCCCGTCCAGCATTTTCAGGGTATCCAGGGAATCGTAACCGTTGGTATTATATATTAAAGGTATATGCAGTCCCGCGGGAATGGCGTGGCACAGGGCTTCAACTATTTGCGGCACATAATGCGAGGGTGATACGAGGTTAATGTTATGGCAGCATAAATCATTTTGCAAATGAAGCATTATTGCTGCCAGTTCTTTGCTGCTTAAAGTCCGTGACCGGTTATCAGTACCCTGGCTTATCTGGTGATTCTGGCAGTATTTGCAACGCAGGTTGCAGTGATGGAAAAATATTGTCCCGGAACCTCTTGTTCCCGATAGGGCAGGTTCTTCTCCGTGATGGTCACAGTAGCTTGAGACCGAGACAAGTGGTCCCGACCCGCAAAATCCACGCATATTCTCAAACCTGTTTACGTGGCATGAGCGCGGACAGATATTACAGTCATATAGCTGCTCATGGAGTGTGACAGCTCTTGCTGCTAATTCCCCGGATTCATATAACGTGATATATGTGCGATCTGTCATGCCTGACCCCAATTTTACCTGGAAGTATAGGGGTGAATCGAGGCTATCGTCAAAATACTATATATGACATAGCATTACGGGTATTGATTCAATATGGGATGTTATGTATGATAATGCACAATTTACAACGGTGGTATCATATATTAACGCGATTTAAAGGGGGGTAGTCATATGGCGAAATACATAATTGCTCACGATGTCGGTACCACTAACAATAAGGCGGTTCTGGTGGGTGTAGAGGGAGAAGTTCACGGCAAGGTTCTTCACCCATACGATATTAAATATCCCAGGCCAGGGTGGGCGGAGCAAGACCCTGAAGATTGGTGGACTGCTGTAACCAGTACCACAAAGCAACTTCTGTCAGAAACCGGAGTGTCGCCTGCGGAGATTTTATGCCTCACATTTTCCACCCAGATGCTTGGTATTGTGCCGATGGATGAAAAAGGGGTGGCTTTAAGGCAGGGAATAATATGGATGGATAACCGCGCGGCTGAAGAAGCCAAATTTATGATGAACAAGTTTCTGGGCCCTTCGGTGTTTGCTGCCATAGCGGGAGCAGAGATCAACGGGAAGGATGCAATGCCCAAACTGCTCTGGCTCAAAAAAAACGAGCCGGAAACCTATGGGAAAATGAAATTCTTTCTGGATCTTAACGGTTTCCTGAAATACCGTTGCACCGGCAGTATGTCAATGGACTGGAACAATGCCTCGGGTTTCGGCCTGGACTTAAAGAAAAAGGATTGGCTGAAAGCTGTTTTCGCGTACGTCGGATTTGATACATCGAAATTGCCGCCGCTAACACGCTCTATTGACAAAATTGGTAGCCTGACGAAAGAGGCTGCGGAACAGTTTGGACTACTTGAGGGCACGCCTGTGATGGGTGGAGCCGGAGATACGGCCTCTGCCGCTGTTGGTTCAGGTGCGGTGGGAGAGGGAGATGGCCACATAAGTATGGGGACGTCGGCCTGGGTTGGGGTTGTTACGCGGAAGACCCCGACCGGAAAAAATGGTATCGCCGCCATTCAGTCGGCTGATCCGGACAAAGCCCTGCTCCTGGCACAGATGGAAACGGCCGGCGGTTGCCTTAAATGGTTGGGCGAACAGGTATGCAGGGCCGAGAACGCCGATTCTACTATTGCCAATATATATGGATATATGGACGGCAAAGTAATGGAAGTGCCTGCAGGCTCTGACTACCTCGTATTTATGCCGTGGATGTACGGAGAGAGATCGCCGGTAGCGGATAGCTATATACGGTCCGGGTTCTTGAATCTCACACCTGAGCACACACGCGAACACCTGCTGCGCGCTGTATATGAGGGTGTAGCCTATAATATCCGCTGGATAATCGAGAGGGTGGAAAAGGAATATAAATTTCCTTTACCCTCGCTCAGGGTAATTGGAGGCGGAGCTCTGGGCCATCCCTGGATGCAAATTATCGCCGATGTTACGGGCAAGATAATAGAACCGGTGCGTAATGCCCAGGAGGCAGGGGCGGTGGGAGTGGCAATGGCGGCAGCTGTGGGGCTTGGTATATACAAGGATTTTGAGTCGTTGAAAAAAGTGGTTGGAGTCGCATACACTTTTAAACCTCAGGCCAAGAACCGTGAGGTTTATGATTTCCTTTACCGTTCCTATAAGGAGTTGTATCCGGATTTGAAGGGATTTTACGAGAGGATAAATAAAGCGAGGTGTAGTCAGATATAGTGATATCCTGATTTAGCCAGGTTGCCAAACATTCGTTACCCCCCTGATTACGTGATGCGTCTTAGGCTGGTGTACTTATGGCAGGGTAAATATATATCCCGGAGGACTCCATTTTCGCATAGCTTTCAGGAGTCAGTTCGACCAGGGTAACATGCGCCAGGCAAGAAATCAGCAGTTCACGCACCGTATAGCGCTCCAGAATCGAATGATAGATTTGTCCTTCCAGAAGAAGAGATACAAACCCGTGGACAGTGCTCCATACACTTATGGCTTCCACATCTGCCGGCCCGGGGCGTAGCACACCTGCGGCCTGGCACGTCTCGACTATCCGGACGACCATCCCAAAGCCTTTGTGAGACATCTCAACGAAAGCGGGATAGTCTTTCTCCCTCTCCAGTACGCTGGATAAGGTCACCTTGAAATGTGCCGGGTCACCGAGTGCGAACTGGACGTACGCCCAGGCGCCTTCCACCAATTGCCTGAGAGGTTTGCCCTGATAACGCTGAATTACGCCATCCAACAGCTCATATATTGTCCGAAAGCCTTCTATCGAGATGGCGGCTATAAGCGACTGCTTGTCGGCAAAGTGCGAGTAGGGTGCTGTGTGACTGACGCCTGCTTTTTGTGCCACTTTACGCAGGCTAAGGCCATGAACGCCCTCTTTGGAGAGGATTTCAATCCCTGCCTTAATCAGTGCGTTCTTTAGGTCACCGTGATGATATTTTTTGGCAGGCATGAGATAATATTACTGTCTAATCTTGACAGCGTCAAGATTGCGATTTATAATCCTGACATTGTAAAGTTGAAACTTGGGAGCGAAGTATGGGGCAATTTGGCCCTGATAGATGGCCAATCATTGAGACTGCGCAAAACCTTGTTGCCAGAGGTAATCTCGTGGCAATGGCGGGAACTTTACAGGTACGGATTTCGAGAAAAGGAAGCTTTTGCCATATCTATGTCCGGTTGCCAGGTGTTACGTTGATCGCTTATATGTTGAAGTGTAACATGGGTCTATAACGATGTTACGAAAGGCCAAACAAATTAACGTGTGATTAAGCTCAAGTATAAAATAGGAGGAACATAAATGACGAATGATGAGATGTTAAGCCAACCTGTAGCATTGCCGGATGGGATTGACTACGATGATTACATCATCGGTACCTACATTGTCACGTATCCGGCCATGTTTCCCATGCCCAAGCTGGCGCCGATGCTGGCAATTGAGCAAAGCACAGGGACCTGGGTGCCAGTTCCTGGTGAGACCCCGGAAGTGCGCAGGCGCCATGTGGCGAAGGTAATTGGCTGTTATGAGATGCCTGATTACGAATATAGTATTCCTGCCGACGTTAAGGACAGAAATTGGTTCGTGCAAATGGCATTTCCTGTGGTGAATGTTGGATCGCAAATACCTATGATGCTAACCACTGTTGTAGGCAATATATCCATGGCAGGCCCGATAAAACTGGTTGACATAAGATTTCCTAAGAAATATGTGGCCGGGTTCCAGGGTCCTAAGTTCGGAATTGATGGGATCAGGAAACTCCTGGGAGTTAAGAAGAGGCCGTTATTGAACAACATGGTTAAACCATGTACAGGATATCCGCTTGAGGTGGGGGCCGAGTTGTTCAGGCTTGCCGCGTTGGGTGGTTGCGACATAGTTAAGGATGACGAGCTGATCGCGGATGCTTCCTTTAACTCAATCAAAGGCCGTGTTAAGCGATACATGGAAATTGAAAAGCAGGTTTTCGAGGAGACGGGAGAGCGCACACTCTACACGGTCAATGTCACCGATTCGGTGCCGAAAATATTCGAAAATGCCAGGCGTGCGGTAGAATTGGGTGCCAACGCTATCATGGTCAATTATATTGCAGTTGGGATTCCGGTCTTGCAGGCGCTTGCAGAGGACCCGAAAATAGGCGTCCCCATTCTCGGGCATATGGATGTGGCAGGGGCGCTGTATATGTCGCCTCAACACGGGATGAGCTCTCACCTGGTACTTGGTAAACTGGCAAGGCTGGCCGGCGCCGACATAGTCGTTATTCCCGCTCCTTACGGGAAAGCCTCGGTCATTGTCGAGAAGTTCGATTCTATGGCCAGAAATCTAACGTATCCTTTATATCAGCTTAAACCGACGTGGCCAATGGCATCCGGTGGTATTACCCCGACACATGTACCCAAAGTGATGCAGGAGCTGGGGAATGATATCGTAATTGGCTCGGGTGGGGGAATTCATGCTCACCCGCTGGGTCCTGTAGCAGGCGGTAAGGCCTTCAGACAAGCGATAGACGCCACGCTCAAGGGTATTTCTCTTGAGGAATACTCCAAGACACATAAAGAACTTGCAGCTTCGGTCAAACAATGGGCTGATCCATTCAAGTCGTTCAAGAAAGAAGCATAATTTATATGCTGAATGAATAATCGGCAGGATGCGGGTAACCTGGTCCCGATAGAAATTGCCGCGCCGGATGAAAATGGTCCGGTGCGGCAATACGGGATCAGGCGAGGGATATTAACGAAAGGTGAAAGCTGATACAATTGATATTTATTAGTGGAGGTTTATATGAGTGATACGCAGAAATATGCAATTTCTCAGTATCCCGATGTTGACCTCGTTTACCGGCGGCTGGATGCTCTTGTCAGCCAGCCGATGCGACGGGTGCGATCGGAAAAGATGAAGGAATATCTTGCTTATTTCGATACAAAATGTACGCAGTCCCGGGCGTTGACCGATGAAGCCAAGAAGTATATCCCGGGCGGCGTCCAGCATAACCTGGCCTTCAACTACCCGTTCCCGATTGCCATCGGGAAAGCCGAAGGAGCTTACCTCTGGGACGTGGATAAAAATAGATACATTGATTTTTTACAGGCCGGCGCGCCGATCATGCTGGGCAATAATTATGCTCCGGTACGTGAAAAGGTCGTGGAAATGCTGAATTCCTGCGGACCTGTCACCGGCCTATTCCATGAATACGAACTTAAACTGGCGCAACTGATTAACCGTTTCATGCCGGCTGTTGAGATGTTCCGCATGCTGGGCTCCGGGACCGAGAGCGTGATGGCGGCCATACGGGGCGCGCGGGTATTTACCAAAAAGAAGAAGATCATTAAGGTTGGTGGCGCCTACCACGGCTGGAGCGATTCAATGGTTTATGGGATGCATATCCCCGGCACAGGACGAATGGAAGCCGTCGGCATCCCGGACGGTGCGACCTCCAATACACAGGAGTTCTACCCGAATGACCTGGAGGCGCTGAAACGCAGACTGGTTGCCAACCGCCGTATCGGCGGGACGGCAGCCGTCATCGTTGAGCCGGTCGGGCCTGAAAGCGGCACTCGCCCCGTACCCTTTGATTTTAATAGTAAGGTCCGCAAACTATGTGATGAGTTTGGAGCACTGCTCATTTTCGATGAAGTCGTGACAGGTTTCAGGCTCGGAATGGGTGGGGCACAGGGCTATTTCGGCGTCAAACCCGACCTGACGATTTTTGGCAAGTGCATCACCGGAGGCTATCCAATGGCAGGTGGTGTGGGTGGCCGGGCCGATATAATCCAATGTTTTGCTGCCGGCGTCGAGGGAACGGGCGAACGCGCCTACGTAGGCGGGACGCTTTCGGCCAACCCGCTCTCCTGTGTTGCCGGTTACTACGCGTTGCTTGAAATGGAGCGCACTAACGCCCCTGTAATTGCAGGGAAGGCAGGCGACAGACTTACAAAAGGCCTGCAAAATACAATTGAACGCCTTAAGCTGCCGTTTGTGGTTTATAACCAGGGCTCAATCGTTCATCTGGAAACTTCCGGAGTAACGTTTCTGGATTTCAATAATATCGAGCGGCTATTGAATGAGGTCAAACCACGTAAGCACATGATGGAAGAAATGGGTGCGGCCTTTATGGCAAATGGTCTAATTACACTGGCAGGTTCGCGCATGTATACCAGCATGGCTGATACGGATGCCGTAATTGATGATGCTCTGAAAAGGTTTGACAACGTGCTTTCTAGCGTGGAAGGAGTATAGGTGCCCTAACGGGTTTCCTAAAAATAAATCAAGGTAACGTGGCTAAACTATATACATGTTAAGATCGATGCATGATGATGTGCTGTAGAAATTTGGAGATATAAAGGAGACCACATTGGATTTAACCGGGAAGAAATCGGGTGATGTTAATATTCTGGGTTTGACCGGTAGGCTTGATGCGTACAGTGCCGCTGAAGTTGAGAAAAAACTTGATTCTGTCATCGAGAGCGGCTGTGTAAAAATGGTGTTGAACCTGGAGGGGCTCGAGTATATCAGCAGCTCCGGCCTGCGGGTCTTTCTATCACAATTGAAAAAGGTGCGCAAGCAGCAAGGCGATATTAAGCTCGCCTGCATGAAGCCCAATATCAGGGAAGTATTCGATATTGCCGGGTTCACACAGCTATTCAACATCTTCGAAAATGAGGATGCGGCTAACAATAGCTTCACCGGCTGATTATGCAAACATACCGTGCACAGTACAGGCGCAAGCTTACCTCGCCTGAAAAAGCCGTAAGCGGGATTAAAAACGGCAGCACATTAATACACGGCTTGGCTGCTGCTGAGCCGCCCGCGCTGCTGAAGGCGATTGCGGACCGTGTCCGGGCTGGCGAACTCAAGAATCTGAACGTTCATTCTCTGCTGCCCATGGAGAATGTTTCCAAAACATTGCTTTCCCCGGATTTGGCCGATTGCGTGCAGGCTTTTTCATGGTTTGTCAGCAAGGCATCGCGCTCGGCCGTCAGGGTGGGGCTGAACTATTATGTGCCCAATCATTTTCACCAGGTACCCAGGCTGATGCGAGAGAACCTGGATATAGATGTAACCGTTACTATGGTTTCGCCTATGGACAGGGCGGGTTTTTTCAGCTTCGGCACTTCCAACGATTATACGTCCACTGTAGCCAGGTGCTGTAAACGGCTTATCGTGGAGGTCAATAAAAACATGCCCCGCGTATTTGGGGATGCACTCCTGCATATTTCTGAGGTACATGCAGTTGTTGAGAGCACAACACCGCTCATCGAGTTCAAGTGGCCGGGTGCCAGGGTGGAGGACGATGCCATCGGTAAACTGGTGGCTGATCTCGTGCCCGACGGCGCGACGCTGCAATTAGGCTTTGGTGGCCTGCCCAACGTTATTGCCATGAAGTTGATGAATCACAGGGATTTGGGTATACATACCGAGGTATTCGGTCCGGCCATGGTAGAACTGATCAAGAAAGGTGTAGTGACCGGCCGCAGGAAGAACCTGCATCCTATGAAAAATGTTTTTACGGTGGCCGAGGGCACAGGGGAGATGTACCGCTTCATGCACGATAACCCCAGTATGGAGAGCTACCCCGTTTCCTACACCAATAACCCGGATATTATTGCGCGTAATGATAATATGGTTTCCATCAATTCCATCATCCAGGTTGACCTGTTGGGGCAATGCAATGCCGAGTTCCTGGGTGGGTCGGAATACAGCGGGACCGGGGGTCAGCTCGACTATGTACGCGGAGCTTATAATTCCCGTGGCGGGAAGTCGATATTGGCCTTCTATTCAACGGCCAGGAAAGGGCAGGTCTCCAGGGTAGTGCCGAAGCTGGATAGCGGTGCTGTTATAACTACGCCCAGGATGGATGTGCACTACCTGGTGACCGAGCATGGCGCGATCAATTTAAAGGGCAAATCGACCCGTGAAAGGGCGTTAGACATAATATCATTGGCCGATCCCCGTTTTCGCGATTCCCTTCTCAGGGAAGCGGAAGATATGTACCTGCTCTGACCCTAAGCCATTCTCACGGCAATCCCGTAGCAACCAGTAATCAGCTTTGTTTAGATTTTATTGCCTTGAGTTTGCTCTGATTTCATATCTCTGAGCAGGAAAGCGAATACCGCTATTGCGAAGGTATTGGCAAGTATCATCGGAGCCGCTATTATGCCGACCAGTTTTAATGCGTTGTCGAATGGTTTGGCAACTAATAACAGCAGCAGCATATCGGCGATTTCCATTAAAAAGGCGAATAAAGTTGGTTTCCAGACGCCGATTTTCCCCTTCCAGAAAATAAACAACACCCCTGCGATCAACCCGCTCAAAATGCTTCCGATGGCGCAGGGCAGAGCTGTGAACCCTCCCATCAGATAACGGTGAATACCGCCGATCAGCCCGGCGCCCAAGCCGACCAGGGGGCCGCCCAGCAGGCCTCCCATAACGGGTCCGACATTGCGGATATTAGCAATTGCTCCTGAAGTTTGTATCCCGCTATACGTGCCATATAGTGCGAAGCAACCGAACAAGACTGAGAGGATCAGTTGGTCGAGGATATTTAATTTTTGCTCAACCATGCGCTTAAAGAACTTCAGATGGAACAGCAGCAGGAATACTACCAGCACAAGGCAAGCGCGTTCGATTAGAGCCCAAAGTATGCCGAAAACTGAGAGATCCATTGCTACCTCCTTTAGGTATACGATTATATCAAATCCATAAAGAGAGGTTAATAATCTGGTCAATAAACAGCGTCATTTGACCCGGGAGTTTTCAATTATGAAATGGCTTGCAGTGCCAGCCTTGCAGGTGGTTAGATTTACAATATGGAATCTCTTAATCAAAATTGAAATAATTCAGCCTTATTCCTGTAGTCGCATTTTCGATTACCGCGGCAAATGCCAGTACCGTGCAACTCTTAATCAAGTAATAGAAACCGGATTTATTAAAGTAAATCGTGTAAGTAGGCAATTCAACTAAGCATTTCGGGGTACGCCTTTACCTTACTGATTTCTGTAAAAAAATAAACTTACTAATCGATGTATATCATTCAGGGATATGATTTACTTTAATAAAGATGATTGAGCCTGTGCTGATGAATGTACTACTTGCACAGTTATCGATAAGTAAAGATACTCGATTCAGTGACCGAACGGCGATACGAGCGGTCTTCATGGATGAAGGGTTTCCGGAACTTACAATGGACAGGTCTTTTATGGTCGAAACACTGGAATTAAATTAAAGGGAGTAAACCAGTGAAAGCATCACATGCAATGGTATTCTACGCGATCTTTTTCACAATTGTGGCGGTAGTGGTAGCAGGATTTACATACAAACAGACCACGTCAGGTGTCTCGTCGATGTGGCTAACTCCCCAGGAAGCCAAAGAACTGCTCGACAAGACTACTGGCGTGGTCATTATAGATCTGTCGCCCCGTCATTACGACGAGGGCCACTTGCCCGGCGCAGTAAATTTGCCAACGTCTACTCTACCAGCGGCGGCGTCAGGTTGGGACAAGAATGCGACATATTTAGTCTACAGCCACTGGACGGGTGCCCCGCTATCAGGCGCCGAGCTGCTTAAGGACGCAGGTTTTAAGAATGTGTACGCCCTCAAGGGCAATTTCGGCGCCTGGGTGGATTCGGGTTACCCGGTAGAATAATAAGATGTTCTATTTACCTCCCTGCATAGAATATGGCGCGGCGAAGCCGGCGCGCGGTATCGATGGCTTCGGCAGTGATGCTACTTCCGCCGCTTCGACATGCCTGCTGACCAGTCTGTCTGAATATGGTTGGGCTGATTCCTCCGCGGTGGCGGGACTTCCCGCTTGTGCCCGGCCTGGATAAGCAGGGCGGTGAAGAAAAAGCCCACTGCTGACCCGATGAACGGCATGATGAACTTCAACAAGTGGATATTGAGCGCGGCGTCAGCCTGCACCCCTATCCAGAAGCATACGCCCATGCATAACGGCATGATAACGAAAAGTACCAGGAGGAACTTGTACACGAATTCCAGGACGCCGATTTTTATCGTGGCCAATCGCTTAAACATTGCCCAGCACCCATATCAGCATTGAGAAGGCCACTATGACACCGGTAAGGATAGCCACGGCAATGAATGCAGATACCAATCCAATGGTCCAACCTTCACTTTCCATGAAAAACCTCCAAACTATTATTTCCACGGTTCCCGGGTTGCTCCCGCCCAGGTGTAAACCGGGGACCGTTGGATTACACTTTTATATAATTAGCCGGCTATGCTCCCGTTTACAGCATTCATTCACTTTAGTAAATATGCAGCGGGGTAAAATAATATGCAATGCCATAAATGCTTTCATCAAGTTCATTTTTACTACCCGCCTTGTGGTTGGGCCGGGGTTTGATCCCGTAAATATTTCAGGCAAATATCGGGATAATGCATGGCCAATCCCTGAAGGAAACGCCGGCCCGGTTTTTTGTCGCCAGTCAGCACCAGGCATAGCATCGAAGGGGAGATGCCTAACTTGTTTGCTAACCTGGCGTTGGTCAGTTTTTCCTGCTGCATTATCCTGTAAAGCTCAGCCTGCAACTTCATGTTTACTATATTAAACGAATAATTTACTAAAATCAATAGGTTTTAGAGCCTTTTTCAGTAATTGCAGAAAATATTTACTATGGTAAATTAATAGCTTAGTGGAGGATGGTAAAGATATGTTAGGTGACTATGTAAAAGAAACTCGCTCCAAGAGGGGCTTATCGCAAGCTGAATTAGCCAAATTGGCTGATCTATCGCCGTCATTTATTTGCCGCATCGAGAAAGGCGATTATAAATCCGTAACCATAGCATCGCTTAGCAAGTTATCCAGGGCGTTAAAAGTTTCTGTCCATGAAATGAGCAATCTTGTTTTGGAAAAAGGGCCGAAAGATGATTTGCTAAAGAAAACGCCTTATGAGATAATTAATGAGCTTTCATTATCGTTGCCGGCAATTGTGCCGGTATATGCTGATACTGACAGCAAGCAAATAATTGAATATGCCTTTGTGCCGAGGGAGTTGGGATTATCAGGAGGTAGAGAGATGAAGCTAATAGGCATAAAATCCAGCGATCTGGAGTATGGTAACGTTGTGCATAAAGGCGATATCATTATCTGCGGAAAAGATATGCAACCGGCAGCCGGGGATCTTTGCCTGAAAATGGAAGGCGAACAAATGATCATAGCCCCGTACAACAAAAAAGAGGATATCTTCGCCCTCATCATCCAGGTAGTCAGGGTTGTTAAGCATCTGAATTAGCATTACTACAGGCAGATACTGCCTTAACCTGATACATCGCTCTACCCAATTCCAATTCAGTACCTCATAAGCATTTTTGCTGACCTGTCACCGGCCGTCTATGCGTAAATGCGCAAATGCATTTAAGCGTTCAGGCCGATGGCGCATAATTAGCCGGATGTTATATTTAGAGCATAAAAGTAAACACCGGACTAATTCAGTACAGGAGGCAAAGACAATGGCAGAAACAATAGTAAAAACGAGAACAATTGATGGAGTTGAGGATACCGCGAAAGTCAACTTCTGGTATGGCAAAGAATCCTGTTGGGACAAGTGCCATTGCCCGCCGATGATAAAGGCTGAGTGCCCCGCTGCCAGGTACCAGTTCTTGCCCTGCTGGGAGATTGAGGGAACCTATTGCAAACTCGATAACCGCGGAGCCACCGGCAGAGATACCAGTGTCTGCCAGGTATGCCAGGTATATAGAAAATATGGCAACGGTGAGCCGATTAAATTGAAGTTGTTCGGACGCGGCCTGGATGCCGGCTTGAAAGAACTCGGGAAAGTGGTTTTATAGCATATTTCTTCCTGAAAATGTAAAGAGCTGGCTCTGCAGAGTCAGCTCTTTTTTATTGCCGGGGTTAAATACTTTTTATTGAAGCAATATTGAGGGAACCAAGCGTAGCAATGATGCCTGTAACCAATACGACTTGTACTGTGAAATTCAGTTAGTCAAACAGAATCGTTAAAGAGGCTAAGCTGGTCGGGGTGGTCGGATTTGAACCGACGACCACCTGAACCCCATTCAGGTGCGCTACCAGGCTGCGCTACACCCCGTGTTCGTGAAACGAAAATATGTTATCATATTTGGGCATTCGCAGGCAATGAAAATTGCCTTAATTTATTTTAATAACGAGAGGATTCTGAATTGGCTGGAAAACACCGAAAAGAAAAAACAGTTAGAAAACCGACTAAGCACCAGGTTACAAGGTGGGAAAAGGAGAAAAAGCTTTCACGGATTATTATGATTGTCACGGCCTGCATCATAGCTGCTGTTCTGGGAATTATCGGCTACTGGCTATATGCCGAACAGGTAATGCCGTATCAGCAGGTAGCTGTTAAGGTCAACGATAAATCATTTGATATGGATTACTATATTAAAATGTTAGATGCCTATACCAAGGGGCAGAGCAGCGACATGGTTAAATATTATGTGGACATAGTCGCCCAGGCTATACCCCAGACTATGGTAGTGATAGAAGGTGCCCAGACAGCCAATATTACTTACAGCGATGATGAGGTCAGCAAGGAAATAGAACTTATGAAATTGCCTGTTAATAATGTCAGCACGGATATGATGAAAGCGAGAGTAATAACCCGGAAATATAATGAACAGCAATGCCTTCCCAAGCAGCCCGCCACGGTTGAGCAGGCTGAAGTGCAGGCTATGCTGCTTGAGACGAAGTTTATGGCTGATGACCGCAGGCAGAAGCTTTTACTGGGCGATAATTTCTCCACTATGGCGTCCATGCTTTCCATAGATAGCGTTACTCAGTCAAAGAAAGGCTACCTGGGTTGGATCCCGATGGGCTACGAGGATAAGGCGTTAGATACGCTTAAAGATTCCATCCTGAAAGACGTGATTTTTAAACTGGATACAAACGCAATCAGCGATCCTATATATGACGAAAATATGGAAAAGCCTTTTGGGTACTGGGTAATTGAAGTGCTTGATAAGGATGATACCAAAGGCGTGCACGCCAGGGGTATATTGTTTTCATCCAAAGATGATGCTGAATCTGTCAGGCTCAGGTTGATCAATGGCGAGAGTTGGGATTCCCTGGCAAAACAATATTCGCAACATGCCAGCAAGGATAAGGGAGGGGACCTCGATTGGATAGTGCCTGGAGTTGATAAGAGCCAGTTGGCCAGCATCCTGGCTACTCTTGAAAAAGGCAAAATCAGCAATGTAATCACAGATAACAGCGTGAAAACCAAGGGTGGATACTGGCTGGTGCAGGTGTTAAATAAACAGGAAAGGCCGCTGGCAGATAACATCAAGCAGGCGTTGTCAGAAGAGTGTTTGAGCGCCTGGATAAAAGGGCTTATGGATAATGCCAAGGTGGAAAACAAGCTGGATCAGACACAGAAAGACTTCGCAGTTGCGAAAGTACTTAAAGGCAGGAGCCAGTAGGACATTGCAGAAAAAACGTCCCGTGAATATCGGCTTGCTGGGGATGGGGACAATCGGCAGTGGGGTGGCCAGGGAACCTGCTTGCCAAGAGTAAGACGCTGGCGCGCCAGGCCGGGAGTCCGCTGTCGCTCAAAATGGTGGCGGAAAAGGACATCTCAAAGCACGCGTTGCCCGGCCTGCAGCAAAGCGTGTTTACCGCTGATTACCGCCAGGTTGTATATAACGGTGATATCGACATTGTAATTGAATTGATCGGCGGCGAATACCCGGCTGTTGACTATATCAAAGAGGCATTGACAAATGGCAAGCATGTGGTGACGGCCAATAAGGAAGTGATGGCCAAACATGGTACAGAGTTGCTCTCCCTGGCCCAGCAGAATCATGTTGGGTTGCGATTTGAGGCGAGTGTGGGCGGAGGTATACCGCTTATATCGCCGTTCCAGCGCGACCTTGTAGCTAATGACATCCAGGCTATTTATGCCATAGTGAATGGCACAACAAATTACATTTTAACCAGGATGGCTCACGATAACCTGGATTTTAACATCGCGTTGAAACAGGCGCAGAAGCTCGGTTACGCGGAAGCGAATCCTGCCAATGATATCGGCGGACTTGATGCTGCCTACAAGCTGGCCATCCTGACATCGCTGGGCTTTGATATGGATGTCAACTTCGAGGAGGTCTTCTACGAGGGGATATCAAGGTTGAATCCGCGGGATTTCCGCTATGCCAGCGAATTTGGATACGCGATTAAGCTGCTGGCTATTGCCAAGCGCTCCGGCAAACTGGTGGAAGCCAGAGTTCACCCGGTGCTTATCCCGGCTGAATCGCTGCTGGCTAAAGTTGATGGTGTTTATAATGCGATTTATGTTATCGGCGACCTGGTAGGCAATGTGCTGTTTTACGGGCAGGGCGCGGGCCCATCTGCTACTTCCAGCGCAGTGATTGCTGATATAATAAATATTGCACAGAATATTAATGCCAGGCGTGATAATGCGCCCCGCTTTATACCTGAAAAGACCTCCGGCATTCAGCCGATTTCGGATATCCAGACCAGGTATTATTTCCGCATGGAGATACTTGACCAGCCCGGCGTCCTGGCACAGATATCTGCTGTTATGGGCAATCATATGATAAGCATAGCCTCTGTTATCCAGAAGGAATCAGACCCTTCAACCAGGACGGCGGAGATAGTTATTATGACCCATCCAGCCAGTGAAAACGCGGTGCAAAAAGCGATAAAGGTTATAAATAAACTGGGCGTTGTAAAAGAGATAAGTAACTTCATACGAGTTGAGGCTATTTAATTATGATTAGAGGCGTACTGCAAAGGCACAAAGATTATCTTCCCATAACCGGTAAGACACCCATGATTTCTCTTGGCGAGGGGGAAACTCCGCTGGTGAAATCAGTTAACCTTGCCAGGGAACTTGGCGTTGGTGAACTTTATTTCAAGCTGGAAGGATGCAATCCCACCGGATCCTTTAAGGACAGGGGCATGGTGATGGCTATGGCCAAGGCAATTGAGGGAGGAAGCAAACAGGCTATCTGTGCTTCAACCGGTAATACCAGCGCATCTGCCGCGGCGTACGGCGCACGCTTCGGCTTAAAAGTCATCATCCTTGTTCCCAAGGGAAAGATAGCTATTGGTAAAATGGCTCAGGCCATTGCCTATGGCGCTGAAATAATCGCTGTCGAAGGAAATTTCGACCAGGCTCTCAAGGTGACCAGGATACTTGCCGAAAAGTACCCTATTACGCTGGTTAATTCCCTTAACCCCTACCGCATTGAGGGGCAGAAGACTTCTTCTTTCGAAATTATCGATGATCTTGGATGTGTGCCGGATTTCCTTTTTATCCCCGTCGGCAATGCCGGTAATATCACGGCCTACTGGAAGGGCTTTACTGAATGGAAGAATAACGGCAAAGTTGACAAAACCCCGGTAATGATGGGATTCCAGGCGGAGGGAGCAGCGCCGATAGTCAAGAATATGATTATCGAAGCTCCGCAGACCATTGCCACCGCAATCCGCATCGGCAATCCTGCAAGCTGGAAATCAGCAGTTGCTGCCAGGGACGAGTCGGGAGGCATAATAGACAGTGTCACTGACGATGAGATACTGGCGGCATACAAATTGATGGCCGGCAAAGAGGGTGTTTTCGGAGAGCCGGCATCGGCCGCTCCCCTGGCCGGTCTGCTGAAAATGCTCAGGCAGGGCAAAAGCTATAAAGGTAAAAAAGTCGTTTGCATCGTGACGGGTAACGGCCTTAAAGACCCGGATATTCCTACTAAGTATGTTAAACCATTTCCGGAGTTGCCGGCTGATCTTGAGGTTATCGAGAAACACCTCGGCTTGAAGAAGTAAATATCCGCTCCCGAAGGAGGGCAAACTATGTTAAAGGTTGTTGGGGAAGATATCGGGGCCTTCTATCAGCATTATCCACGGGTGGCTGCTATCGTTACCGTTAGCTCTGCGGGAAGGAAAAATGCCATGGCAGCGGCCTGGCACAGCCCGGTTTCCTTTAAACCACCGCTTTACGGCATTGCCATATCTCCCAAGCGCTATACCTATCAAATGATAAGTGATAGCAAGCAATTCGGCATAAACTTTTTGCCGCAGGGACAGGCAGCAACTGTTGCGGCTGTGGGGGGAAGCAGTGGAAGCTTTACGGACAAATTTACCGAGTTCAATATCGGGGAAGATTCGGCTATCAAAACAGACGTGTCGATATTGCAGGATGCCTATGCCGCCTATGAGTGCAAAGTCGTCGATAACAGGCTTTTCGGTGATCACGCATGGATTATCGGGGAGATTATTGCGGTGCATATTGCAGGGGAGCTTTTTCAGGAAAATGGCATAATTGATTTGAATCTATTGCAGCCGGTATTGTACCTGGGCGCTGAAACATATTGCGCGGCGGATAAGAATTCGATTAAGGTGCTCGACCGGAATGAATATGGGAAACGTTAACCGGAGGGCTTGATATCAGTAATTATGTTAGATGCAGATAAGATAAAGCAAGCTGCGCGAGAGATCATTGAGGCCATCGGTGATGATCCATCCCGCGAAGGATTGATAGATACTCCCCAAAGGCTGTCTGAGATGTACGCGGAGCTGTTCTCCGGGATGGCGGTAGATGCCGGTGAGGTGCTATCCACCGGTTTTGCGGCCGGGCATCACGAAATGGTTATCGTGCGGGATATCCCCTTCCATTCTATGTGCGAACATCATTTTTTACCGTTTTACGGTGTTGTGCATATCGGCTATATCCCCAATTCGAATGGCAGGGTAGTCGGGGTCAGCAAGTTAGCCAGGGTGGTGGAGATATTCTCAAGAAGGCTGCAGTTGCAGGAGAGGATGACCAAGCAGATCGCAGACGTCATCATGGAGTCGTTGAATCCGGACGGCGTAGCGGTGGTGATACAGGCCGAGCATCTTTGCATGGTCATGCGGGGTATTAAAAAGCCGGGCAGCAATGTAATCACTTCTGCTATGCGGGGAGCATTTGAGAAAAGGCCGGTAACCCGTTCTGAATTCCTCTCGTTGATCCAGGGCAGGTGATTCTATTCGTGCCGCAACGATTCTATAGGGTCAAGCTTGGCTGCTCTGAATGCAGGGTAGGTGCCCGAGATGATACCGGTGAGGATTGCCACCAGCAGGGCCATAATGACAATATCAGCGGATATTGGCGCACTGACCGGCATATTATTCATCATCTGTCCTTTAATTGCCAGGGAACCCAGCCCGGCCAGCATAAGGCCGATGATGCCGCCTGTCAGGCTTAACATAGCAGATTCCACCAGGAATTGAATCAGGATATCCCGGCGTTTGGCCCCGATAGCTTTGCGTACGCCTATCTCCCTGGTCCGTTCGGTCACTGAAACCAGCATGATATTCATAATGCCTATGCCGCCTACCAGCAATGAGATACTGGCAACACTGGCCATGAATACCTGGAAGACCGCCATTGACTGGTCCATCCTCTTCAAAATCTCCTGCATATCGATAACGGTGAAATCATTCTCTTCGTCCTCCCTCACGTGATGCCGTTGCCTGATGATCTCGGTTATCTGGTCCCTGGCGGTATTGACGAGGCTGGTACTGGCAGCCTCTACTACGATGGTCTGTACGGGGTGGCCTTGCGGCATCGTTTCGATGCCAAACCTCGATTGCATGGTTGACAGAGGGATCATGATAAAGTTGTCTGCACTGCCTCCCATGAATCCTCCGCGCGCTTCACAGACGCCGATAACGTCGAATTTTCTGCCGCCGATGCGCAAAGTCTCTCCGACCGGGTTGGCGGCGCCGAACAGATCTTTGGCTGCCTGGTCGCCCAGTATGGCGACACTGGTGCCCCTGCGGATATCCTCATCATTGAAAAAGCTGCCCTTGGCAATTATATAATTCAATATCCTTTGAATAGCCATGGTCGAGCCCATAGTATTGATGGTCCTTATCTGGTTGCCGTATACAGTCTTAAGCATCTTGGAGTATAGTGGCGCTACGGCTGCGACGGCCGGCGCCTTGTTGTTATTGATAAGTGCGTCCGCGTCTTCCGCCGTAAGCGTGCCCTCCGGCCTGACACCGCCCATCGTCTGGCGGGTCGAGCCTGAAACATATATGGCATTGGCGCCCATATTCTCAAAAATGGTAGTCATTTGTTTCTGTTGACCCCTGCCGAACGAGACCAAAAAGACTACCGCGCCCACACCTATTACGATGCCAAGGATGGTAAGGAATGACCGCAATTTGTTGGATGATAGGGCCTGCCAGGCGGAAA
This sequence comes from uncultured Chloroflexia bacterium, assembly GCA_963752975.1. Lineage (GTDB taxonomy): Bacteria > Chloroflexota > Dehalococcoidia > GIF9 > UBA5629 > CAIMUM01. The sequence goes on along the minus strand of CAVWAG010000009.1, from coordinate 35,303 downwards.
GGAGGTATTCGAGGATGCTCATCTAGTTTTTTCGTTGACTATGCTGCCGTCACGCAGGTAGATGGTTCGCTTTGTGTAGCCGGCGATGTCTTCCTCATGCGTGACAATGACAATAGTTATGCCTTTCCTGTTCAGTTCCTGCAGGAATTCCATGATGCTGTGGCTGGTTTTGGTATCAAGGTTGCCGGTGGGCTCATCAGCCAATATTAGGGGAGGATCATTGACCAGGGCGCGCGCAATAGCCACCCGTTGCTGCTCGCCTCCTGACATTTCACTGGGTTTATGATGCGCCCGTTTGGCAATTCCCACGGCTTCCATGGCTTCCACAGCCCTTTTGTGCCGGTTTCCCGTGCCGTTGTAGATAAGTGGAAGCTCGACATTCATCACGGCATTGAGCCTAGGTAAAAGGTTATAGGATTGGAATACAAATCCGATCTTTTTATTGCGTACTGTGGCCAGTTCGTCATCGCTCATCCGGCTGACATCGATACCGTCAAGTTCATACCTGCCCTCGGTGGGCCGGTCGAGGCATCCCAGCAGGTTCATCATGGTCGATTTGCCAGAACCGGAGGGACCCATAATGGATACCATTTCGCCTGCCTCTATGTCGAGGCTGATGTGGTCAAGGGCGTTAACCTTTGTATCGCCGATGACGTAAATTTTGACGATGTTTTCAAGATGGATCATTGGCATGGTAGATCACCTGACCGGCGTAGAACCGGTTATTTAATTGCTTCAATAAGGACCTGCTCGCCCTCTTTCAGGCCTGAAATAATCTCGGTGGATTTCTTATTCTGAAGGCCTGTTTTCACCGGCCGTTTCTCGGTGGTGGCCGTCGATGCATTGGTTACTACGTCAACCCAAAAATCTCCGGCTAAACCCTTGATGGCGCGATTTGGCACCATCAGCACGTTATCACGTTTGCCGGTGATAATGTCAGCGGTAGCCGTGAGACCGCCGCGCAAAAGATCGACATTCTCACTTTTATCAAGGTAGATCTCAACAGGGAAATTCACCACACCTGCTTGCAAGGTACCGAATGGAGACACGAAACGTACGCTGCCATTTAGCTTTTGACCCGGTAGAGCATCCACTGTGAGGATAGCATCCTGTCCCACCGCAACCCGGGTAATATCTATTTCATCTATGATGCCAGTCATTCTAATCGTCTTGGTATCAACAAGATATACAGCGGTCTTAGAAGAATAGTCAAACTGGGAAAGCTGGTCGTTTACTTTGACGTCGACGGCGACAATGGTTCCATCAAAAGGCGCAATAATCTCTGTTTGTAGCAGTTCCTGCTTGGCTTTATCCAGGTTAATCATGGCTGTTTCTATATTGATGTTATAGTTACGCAGCGTCTGCGGGTTTAAGCCCGCGCGATAGATGGTTTCGCTTTCATTCAATATCATGTTGCTCATGAGCAGGTCATGTTCTGCCATGAGGAGTTTTTCAGATGCCTTGGCCCTGTCAAAGCTGTCCTCAGTCAGCATTAATTGAAGTTGAGAGAGCGCATCGAGCACCTGCCTTGAGATGGCCAGTGAAGTCGATGTATCGGGATAAGTATATACCCCGGGCAACCGTGAATTATTCTTGATTATAGTATGGTTTTCATCGAGGCTAATAATTGTTGAATCCAGCGCCTGCGAGGTGCCGGGATAATCGCCGGCTTCAAGCAGCTGTTGAACGTTTTTCAATGCGGCAATCTGCGAATCCAGCACGTTGACGATTTGAATCAGTTCGGGGAAAAGCGGAGTTGGTTGATTCATATCATTGTATTGTGTCTGAAACGTATCGAGTTCAGGATTGGAGTAGACTGACCGCGACGCCTCAAGATCATATGTGGCTAAAGAGATATTGGAAGCGGCATCAGCGTATTTAGCGTCATTCACCAGTTGTTTAGCCTGGCTGACCTCATCCTGCGCCTGTTCAAAACGCATCAGCGCCGTTGCCAGGGAATAAAAAGTTGGAGAGCGAGGGCCGCAACAACCCTGGACAACACTATTGATGGCCTGTTCAACAGCATACTGGGCGGCCTTAACTGTAAGCAGTTGGGTTGTATCGTCCAGCGTGGCAAGCAGCGTGCCGGCCTTAACCGGTTTTCCCTTTAACTTGTACTGCTCTGCTGGTATTTCTTTGACTGTACCCGGCGTACCAAACTTCAGGCGCACCTGGTTAGGCATGTCAAGGTTGCCGTCGGAAGAAACGGAAAGGATAAGGTCGCCGCGTGTAACGGGGGCCATCTGGCTGGGCAAGATCTCCTTTTTCTGCTGGGAGCAGGAAGATAATGCGATAACAGATATTGTACCCAGCGTAATGATTGTGATTAGTCTCTTGCTCATATCAGAATTCTCCCTATATTGCCTAAAGCGGCTGAGTGAGAGGCAACCGAACCGGCGTACATGCTGTTCACGCAACTATCTCCAGAGTCCAGTTATCGTTAATCCAGGCTCCGATAATATTTTTAACCGGCAGTTTCCATGATTGCAGGATTTTAACGCAATCCTTTACCTGGCGGATGTGTTCCTTTCGGTTACAGGATTGCCCGCGCAGTCATGATGCGCTGCTACCATAATAGTCTCTGAACCATGTGCATTTACCGAGATAAGCACTCTTGATTTGATCGATTCAACCTGAGCAGTGTTGCCCTGCGAAAGCATCTTATCAGGGCCGGGTTCGGTAATCATGTCGATGAAATCGAGGGCATATTTGCCTTTCATCCAGTTTGCTACCGGAAGCTGTGCGCGGCCGTCCATGCAGTTAATGGCTGTGCCGAATTTTCCATGACGCATATGAAACTGCTTTCTCCTGTGCAATTATAATTTTCCGCTTATCCCTAAATAAGCGAAGTAAATGGCAAAGACTACTATGGTGACCAGCGCTACCGCCGCCGCAAATATGACGATACGGAAGACCTCAAATTTCTTCCCCAGGAAGCCGCCCAGTGACAGCACCAGGCATGAGAGGAGGATTATGGCAAAGATGTAAGTTACTGTTTTGGGATCCGGCATAGTTACCTCCTAATTAAGCATGAATTAGCCCGTCGGCGATCAGTAATAGCGCTATCAATACCGCGCAAATGACGATGAGCAGCGCCCAGAACATGGGACGTGAAGCAAGGCTGGTGCCCTTTTTCTCGCGTTGCCGGCCGGCTCCGGGCAGCAGTGGGTTTTCCTGCCGCACAACACCACCTGGAGCGTCCTTACTATCAACAGCAGGTTGCTTTTGTGTGGTAGAAACAGCCCAGTTGAAAACCGTGCGGCAATTCGGGCAGATGGCATATCGGTTATTCAGGGGACTGCCGCAAACGGGACAATTATACACAAAGCCCTGGCCGCAATTGGTACACTCCGGTTCACCGATTGCGTTCAGTGTGCCGCATACAGGGCATTGAAAACTCTGAATCATAGCTATCTACACCTGCCGGTAAAACTCAATCATTAGTGCGCCATTGTTATAAAATAATATGCTGAGTAAACGGCAAAGCCGACAACCGCAATCAGTGCAATAACTCCCGCGAATGTAACCAACTGACCGGGTGAAGTTCTCTTACCAATAAAGGCGCCCAGCGCCAGAAATATACAGAAACCCAGGATGCAAAACAACACGGTTGCCAGCGATTGTGCATTAGGCATGATAACCTCCTGTTATTAGAAAGCAACGCTTACTATATTATTCTCCCATAATTTGCAGGATAATTTCCCGCGACCTCGCTCGTGCGTCGAAATCGACGATGACGATTTGCTGCCATGTGCCCAGGGTTAGCCTCTTATTAATGAAAGGGATAGTGATGGATGGGCCAAGCAACGAGGCTCGGACATGCGAGTGACCGTTGCCGTCTCCCCAAGCTTTATTATGCTCATATGTTAAGTCAGATGGAATTACCCTCTCCCACATATCATGCATATCCGATACCAGTCCCGGCTCAAATTCTATGGTGGTCACTCCGGCTGTTGAACCCGGGATAAAAACCGTCACGGTTCCACTGTTGACGCCTGAATTATTTACTTCCCGCGCTATCTCAGAGGTGACATTCAGCATCTCTCCATGGCCGTGGGTGCTAATTTGTATCCTTTTACAGGCAACTGTCATATTCTAACCTCCTGCCATATTATATCCTTTATATTAAAAACAGGGCCGTCTTTGCAAACCCTTTGCATTCCCTGCCTGGTCTTAATGCTGCACCCGTAACATGTGCCCAGTCCACAACCCATACGAACCTCTAAGGAAGCCTGTACAGGTTTTGTAACAGCTTTATTATCTACCTGGTTGCTAATTGCTTCAAGCATAGCCTGTGGTCCGCAGGCAAAAATCTGGTCAGCCCTATTACTGTGTGCTGGTAAGAATTCGGTGACTTTTCCAAGCAGCATATGATTGTTATTATCTGGTCTTTCGACAACCTTAATATTCTCCATGCCCGATGGTAATAGATCGTCCGGGTAAAGGCCTTCCCGGCAGCGCGCCCCTTGCAGTAATATTACGCTTTTCCCAAGGCCAATAACTTTTTCGGCGAGATATAATAGAGGTGCAATACCTATGCCGCCTGCTACCAGTAATATGTTATTCATTTTCCTGTCAATATAAAAACCGTTCCCCAAAGGCCCTATAATATCCAACTTAGATCCCGCAGCGATCTTTGAAAGCCAATTCTTTCCTCTTCCTCTATTATTATCATAAAGAAAATCTATCTCACCAGAGGGTGATGCCGCATGGATACTTAGAGGGCGTCTCAGCAAAGAATCCGGACCGCATTTGATCATGCAGAATTGCCCGGGCTTGCCCTCAACGGCGATTTCCGGGGCGTTAACGCGCAGAAGGAAATATCTGGCTTCCCGGTAGCCAAATATCTCAGCATTGGATAGCACCTGAGCATTTATCTGTTTCAATTTACAGTACGACCATCCATTTTATATCAGAGTAGTAATTCTGCAATATGCCGTTTATCTCCACACCGTATTTATAGAAGATCCATCCGTTCGCCAATCCTGTGCCGAGGTGAACCGCCATCATCTCCATATTAGCTCAGGTATTCATTAATCGGTTTGACGTTGTACAATCCCTTTCCTTTGGTTAACGCCTTTAGAGCTGCCCTGGCGGTATCCAACGATGTAAAGCACGGGACGCGCCTTTCCACCGCGGCGCGGCGGATGTGGAATCCATCCTGTAGCGCGATCCGCCCGCCGGTTATCGTATTCACAATCCCCACCAGCGAACCCGCGTTGATTATATCTATTATGTTTGGGCTGCCCTGGCTCAGTTTCTTCTCTATAGTAGTGACTTCCATCCCATTGTTTTGGATAAATGCCCCTGTGCCTTCCGTAGCATACAATTGGTATCCTAATGACGAGAAGCCTTTTATTATAGGTAGCGCTTCTTTTTTATTTTTGTCAGCGATGCTAAAAAGCAAGCCGCCTCCCGGTGGAAGAATAAGTCCCGCTGCCATCAGTGCTTTAACCATGGCCCCTTCGAAATTATGGTCGATGCCCATAACCTCTCCAGTCGATTTCATCTCCGGGCCAAGATATGTATCCACACCGACCAGCTTTGACATTGAGAACACCGGCGCTTTGATGCCCACCAGTCTCTGTTTTCTAAAGAGACCGGTTCTGTATCCCTGCTCCTGTAAACTTATTCCCAGCATAACCTTGGTAGCTATGCGCACCATGGGGATGCCCGTAACCTTGGAGATAAAAGGAATAGTCCTGCTGGCGCGCGGATTAACTTCAATCACGTAGACAGATGATTCAGAGTTATTTTCGCCCGGCATGATAACGAATTGTACGTTCATTAATCCTCTGACCTGCAGGCCTAAAGCCATCCTGATACGTATAATCTACCAGGGTATCCACTTCCCTCGCCGATAAATTCAGGCCGGGGTAAACAGCTATTGAATCACCGCTGTGCACCCCTGCCCTTTCGATATGCTCCATAATCCCGGGTATCAGCACGTCGACTCCATCGCAGATGGCATCAACCTCCACTTCTTTGCCCTCGAAGTATTTGTCGATCAGTACGGGATGCTTGCTGCCCAGATCCAGGGCCCGCACCATATACTTGGATAATTCCTCATCGTTGTTGACAATTTCCATGGCCTGGCCGCCCAGCACATAACTGGGTCTGACCAACACCGGGTATTTCAATGTAGCGGCGGTGTTCACCGCTTCTTTCAGGGAAGTAACCCCGGCGCCGGGTGGTTGTGGTATACCCAGCCCGTTTAAAAATTTTTCAAATCTTTGGCGGTCTTCCGCCAAATCAATTGCTTCGGCGCTTGAACCGATGATGGGGAAACCATTTGAGGCCAGAGGTTCAGCGAGGTTAACGGCTGTTTGGCCGCCGAATTGAACTATTGACGGACAGCTTGTATACCGCTGGTCAACGAAGGATTCATTCTCAATTATATTACGGACGCTTTCATCGTCGAGTGACTCAAAATAAAGCCTGTCGCTGGTATCGAAATCGGTTGATACGGTTTCCGGGTTAGAGTTAATCATGATGCTTTTATAACCGGCTTCCTGCAAGGCCCAGGCGGAGTGAACGCTGCAATAATCGAACTCTATACCCTGGCCGATGCGGATGGGCCCGCTGCCAATGACCAGCGCCTTGTTACCCGTTAACGGCTCAGCTTCGTTTTCTTCTTCGTAGGTGCTGTAGAAGTATGGCGTTTCTGCATCGAATTCAGCCGCGCACGTATCTACCATTTTATATACCGGCTTTATTAACCACTCGTTTCTGATCTGCCTGACCTGCTCGGGCAGGCGGTCGGCCAGCGTGCTGATCTGCACGTCGGAGAAACCTAAACGTTTGGACTCCCACAAAAGATCGCGGTTGAGAGGTTCTGACAGCAGCCTTCTTTCCATTTCCACGATATTCAACGCCTTATGTATAAACCAGGGATCGATGCCGGTGAGGGTAGAAATCTCCTCTACCGGCTTGCCGCGCCTCAGCGCTGCCATTACAGCCCACAGCCTCAGATCGTTGGGTTCCAACGGCAAAGAATCGAGATTGCCATCTTTGCCCCAGTCCTTGCCCTCCCAGAGTAGCGATTTCTTGCCGAATTCGAGTGACCGGACAGCTTTCTGCAGAGCCGCCTCAAAGCACCGGTCTATGGCCATGACTTCACCGGTTGCTTTCATCTGGCTGCCGAGCGTCCGGTCACCGGTGATGAATTTATCGAAAGGCCAGCGGGGAATCTTTACCACGCAATAATCGAGAGCCGGTTCAAAGGCTGCCATAGTTTTACCTGTCACTTTATTGGGTATTTCATCCAACCTCTTGCCGGCAGCAATTTTGGCCGCCACCCTGGCAATCGGGTAACCGGTAGCTTTGCTGGCCAGGGCGGAGCTGCGGCTGACGCGCGGGTTTACTTCAATGATGTAGTACTCGCTTTGACGGACATTAAGCTGGTCGGGCGCCCACCTTCGGGCAACGGTGGGACTGGGGGTCAGGGCAAACTGGATATTGCATCCGCCTTCAATGCCCAGTGCCCTGATAATTTTCAAACTGGCCGATCTCAACATCTGGTATTCTTTGTCTGTCAGCGTCTGGCTTGGCGCCACTACAATACTATCGCCGGTATGGATGCCCATGGGGTCGATATTTTCCATGTTGCATATAGTGATGCAGTTATCTGCCGCATCACGCATAACCTCGTACTCCAATTCCTTCCAGCCGAATAAGCACTGTTCAACCAGTACCTGGTGCGTGAGACTTGCCGAAAGGCCGTTGGCCGTGATGGTTTTCAATTCATCAAGCGTGCGCGCAACTCCGCCTCCCGTTCCGCCCAGGGTAAATGAGGGGCGGATTATCAAGGGCAATCCGATTTTACCGGCAAATTGGACAGCCTCATCCACCGAATTGGCGGTAATGCTGTCGGGGATAGGCTCCCCTATATCCTGTATAAGTTTCTTGAATAGTGAACGCTCCTCAGCCTTCTTAATGCTTTCCAGCGGCGTGCCCAGCAGCCGGACATTGTAACGGTCAAGTACACCTGCGTCAGCCAGTTCTACTGCCAGGTTAAGCCCTGTCTGTCCTCCAAGTGTTGGCAGAAGGCCGTCAGGCCGTTCCCGTTCAATAATCCGGCTGACCACCTCCACGGTAAGCGGTTCGATATATACGATGTCAGCTATACCCTGGTCGGTCATAATAGTGGCCGGGTTCGAATTTACAAGTATGGTGAAGATGCCTTCCTCACGCAGTGACTTGCAGGCCTGTGTGCCGGCATAATCGAATTCCGCGGCCTGGCCTATAATGATTGGCCCTGATCCGATTACCAGTACCCTGGACGGTTTTGCCATTTAATTGTTCTTCCTTGCCTTGACAATATCGAGGAACTGCTGAAAAAGGTAAACGTTATCCTGCGGGCCCGGCGAACCCTCGGAATGATATTGAATGGATATGAGCGGCAGTTCCCTGTGGCTGAGCCCTTCTACCGTCCCGTCATTCAAATTAAGATGGCTCGCTTCCAGTCCGCCTTTCAAAGTCTCTAACGCTATGGCATATCCATGGTTTTGCGTTGTTATATAGATACGCCCGCTGGCCAGGTCACGGACGGGATGATTGGCGCCGCGGTGCCCGAATTTCAATTTGAATGTATCTGCGCCGAGAGCCCGGCCGATGAGCTGGTGGCCCAGGCAGATACCCATTATAGGGACATGGCCGAGCAGCGCTTTAATATTATCGATAATGTCGGCGAGCAAGGCAGGGTCGCCCGGCCCCGGGGACAGCACGACTCCATCAGGTTGGAGGCGCATGATTTCTTGCGCAGAATAGGCGCACGGTACAACGGTAATCGAGCATCCAAGGCCGCTGAGGATCCGCGCTATGTTATAGCGCAGGCCCATATCCAATACCACCAGGCGCAAGCCCGGCGGTGCTTGATTTGATTGCTGCCAGGCGAAGGTTTTGGGCGTGGAAACCTCTCTGACAAAATCGGTGGCTCCATACAGGGGGATCTTTTTCAATTCAGCCATCGATTCGGCGACCGTGAGGTCCGTGGACATGATCCCCATCATCACGCCCAGCGAACGTATATGCCTCGTCAGGCTTCGCGTATCTATGCCGCTCAGCCCGGGTATATGGTTATCTTTCAGATAAGCGTCCAGCGTTTTCGATTTTTGCCAGTGGCTGGGCATGGGGCAATATTCCCTGACCACAAAGCCCCTGACCTGGATTTTACTGGACTCGATATCCTCCTCGTTTATGCCATAGTTGCCTATCAGCGGATAAGTGGGTATGACTATCTGCCCGGCAAAGGAAGGGTCCGTCAACATCTCCTGGTAACCTGTCATGCTGGTAATGAAAACGATCTCCCCCGACCCTGTGACCGGGGCTCCGAAGGAGATACCCTCATAGAATGTGCCGTCCTCTAAAACCAGCGCGGCTTTTTTACCTGTTGTCATTGAGCAATTCCTGATGAACTATTCCTGTAGACGATCTCACCCCTGTGGATCGTGGCAACAACCATTCCCTTCAGCGTATAACCGTCGAAAGGTGTGTTCTTGCCTTTGGAAAGTAAATTGTTCTTATCCACAATCCATTGCCTATTTACATCCAACAGTGCGATATCGGCGGGGGAAGTGGCAGCAAGTGTGCCTGTTCGTCCAAATCTATTGATTAATACTCTCGAAGGCCCGATGGTCATACGCGCAATCAGGGTATTTAAATTGATTTTTCCTGGATGGACCAGGGTCATCAATACTCCAAAGGCGGTTTCAAAGCCACTGATGCCGGATGCCGCTAATTCGAACTCGCAGAGTTTCTCTTCATCGGTGTGAGGCGCGTGATCGGTGGCAATAGCATCTATCGTGCCATCATTGATGCCCTGGATGAGCGCTTCGATATCCGCTGTGGTCCTCAACGGCGGGTTAACTTTTGCCAGGGTATCAAAGGCCGGGGATTCCTCCGGTTTAACCGGGTTACTGGCTATGCGTTCATCTGTTAGCGTAAGATGATGTGGCGTAACGTCGGCTGTAATATTCAAACCTTTAGATTTCGCTTCTCTGATAAGCTTTACTGCGCCCCTAGTGCTTACGTGTGTAATATGCAGGCCCGCACCGGTCACCTCCGCCAGCGCTATATCCCTGGCGATAATTGATTCCTCTGCTGCTGCGGGAATGCCTTTCAGTCCCAGCCTTGCGGCTACCCAGCCATCGTTCATTTGTCCGCCGCGGGATAATTCCAGGTCTTCACAATGATCGATTATCGGCAGGCCAAGGCTTGCGGCTTTTAACATGGCCAGCAACATAATGCGTGAATTGCTGACCGGGCTCCCGTCGTCACTGAACCCGACGCAGCCGGCGTCGGCCAGTTCAGACATGTCGGTTATCTCCCTGCCCTCCCGGTTTTTGGTGATGCATCCTACCGTCAGGATAGTTACCCGTCCACTTTCCCTGGCTGCAAGTGTATTCACATAATCTATGGTCGCCGCGTTATCCAAGGGAGGGTTGGTATTTGGCATGCAACAAATTGTAGTAAAGCCTCCGCGCGATGCAGCAGCAGCGCCGCTGGCTACTGTTTCCTTCTCTTCAAAACCGGGTTCCCTGAGATGGCAGTGCAGATCAATGAAGCCGGGGCAGGCAACCAACCCGGTTGCATCGATTATTTGCGGCGCTGATTCTGTAATGCTGCCGCCGGTCTGCTGGATAATCCCATCTTTGATAAGTATGCTTCCTATCATGTCTATATCATTGGCGGGATCGATTATGCGGGCGTTTTTTATCAGGAGGGCATTTTTTTTCAATGTGTTTTACCTCCCGCAATTAAGTATAGTAGCGCCATGCGTATCGCCACTCCGTTGGTGACCTGTTGTTCAATCAGCGATCTCTTGCCATAGGCTACATCGTGATTGATTTCGACGCCCTCATTCATCGGCCCGGGATGCATGATAATTGCTCCTGGCTTGGCCCTCGACAACCTCTCATCATTAACCTGGTATAAACGTATATACTCGCGCATAGATGAAATCAACCCGCTTTGCTGGCGTTCCTTTTGAAGTCTTAATGGCATCACAATATCGGCGCCTTCAATAGCAGTATCCAGGTTATGCTCAATGCTGATATGGTGTAATCCGCAATTCTCCGTCCATTGCTTCATTCCGTATGGTATAAGGGTCGGCGGCGCGCAGAGAATAACGTTGATGTCGAAATTGCGTGTGCCCCATATGTTGGACCGCGCGACCCTGCTGTGCATGATATCCCCGATGATAACCAGTTTGCGCCCGCTCAAGTCACCTAATTGCTTGCGCATGGTATAAATATCCAGCAGGCCCTGGGAAGGATGAGCATGGCAGCCGTCGCCGGCATTTATGATCTTAGTTTCAAGGTGTTTGGCTGCGAGATAGGGCGCCCCGGAACAGGGATGCCTGATAATAATCGTATCCACCTGGAGAGCCTGTAAAGTCCTCAGACTGTCGACAAGTGATTCACCCTTGGCAACGCTGCTTTTAGCTGCGTCAAGGCTGACGGTATCGGCGCCCAAATACTTGGCAGCCAGCTCAAATGAAGCCCTGGTGCGTGTACTGGGTTCAAAAAACATTGTCGCGATAGTTTTGCCGCGCAGTGTGGGGACCTTTTTAACATCGCGTGCCAGGATCTCAACCATGCCATCGGCTATTTCGAAGACCAGGTCGATCTCCTCACGGCTGAAATCGTCCAAATCGAGGATATGTTTATGGTTCCATGATTTCATTGAAGCTGGCAACAGGGTCCCTTGCCCGGCCGGCCAGGATTTCGTTTCATGCATGCCCATTTTTACCGCCCTCCTGCCTCATGACCACGACTTTATCTACGGCGTCAACCTCGCTGACGCAAACTTTGATCTCTTCGTTGCGTGCTGTCGGGATATTCTTTCCGACAAAATCTGCCCGTATCGGCAATTCGCGGTGACCGCGGTCGATTAGTACGGCAAGCTGGATGGTTTCAGGCCTTCCCAGGTCTATCAGCGCGTCGAGTGCTGCCCGGATGCTGCGTCCGGTATAGAAGACGTCGTCAACCAGGATTACCTGCTTATTGGTGATATCGAAAGGGACGTTGGTTTGCTGTACAACGTGCTTGAAGCTGAGGGAACTCACATCATCGCGGTAGAGGGTGATATCCAGCGAGCCGACGGGTATATCCACCTGCTCCATAGTCTGTATGATTTTTGCCAGCCTTTGAGCCAGCGGCACACCGCGGGTCTTAATTCCCACGAATGCTATATTGCTGGCGCCCTTGTTATGTTCAAGTATTTCATGGGCAATGCGAACAAGTACTCTTTCAATGTCGGAGGAATTCAACAGTATCTTTTCAGACATAAAAAAACCTCCCGCCCGTGCTGGCAAGAGGTAGTTTGCAAGCTAATATGCTTGAATAAGCGCGGTGAACCGACTTCATCGCTCCCTTACCAGCCTCGCTGGGCTGACTTAAAGGTTCATTATTTTAATTATACTATATGGATGATCTAAAAATCAATTATTGAATTCAGCCCGGGCTAATGGGGGTATTAATCAACTTGATTATCGTGGCAATTGAGTTAAAATAGCTGGGCATGGATATGCTTTTCTGGATATAGAGCATAGTACACATAATAATATCACTGGAGGGTAATGTGAAATTCGAAGCGCGGGCCGGCAATTTGAACGAGGTAAAGTGCGACGCGGTCATAGTCAATTTGTTCAGCGGTACCGACAAATTGGCTGGCGTCGATGCGGTCATTGACCGTAACCTGGGAGGATTGATCAGCGGCTTAATAAAATCGGGAGAGATAAAGGGAAAGCTGTCTGAGTTACACATTATCCATACGCTGGGAAAACTGCCTGCCAGGCTGGTCGTGGTTGCGGGATTGGGCAAGAAGGAAGAGTTCAATTTGGACAAGGTACGTAATGTGATGGCGGAGTCTATACGCGCCTTAAAGAAACATAACTGTAAGGTTGCCGCCACGATAATACAGAATGGTGGATTTGGAAGGCTTCTTCCCGTTGATTGTGCACAGGCAATTACGGAAGGTAGCCTGCTCGGAGCATATGAGTATAATAAGCATAAGAAGAAGGAAGAAGAGGAGCGCGATATCGATCTGCTTCTGCTGGTCGAGCCAGACATGTCACTGCTCAACCCTCTAAAGGAGGGTATTGAAAAGGGCAGGATAATAGCAGGAGCGGTGATACTGGCTCGCGATATGGTAAACGCGCCGGCCAATCACATGACACCAACTCACATGGCGAAAATAGCGGAAGAAATCGCAGCAGCAAATGGAATTCAGGTAACCGTTTTAGAGCGCGGACAGATGGAGAAGGAAAAAATGGGGGCGTTGCTGGGTGTCGCGCAGGGAACCAGTCAACCGCCCAAATTCATCGTCTTAGCTTACCGGGGGGATACTTCTTACAAAGATACCCTTGGATTCGTTGGAAAGGGTTTGACCTTTGATTCCGGCGGCATTTCCTTGAAGTCGCAGGAATTTATGTCCGACATGAAAGGCGATATGTCGGGCGGCGCCGCGGTAATTGCGGCCATAGGCGCGGTTGCCCGGTTGAAGTTAAAAATAAATATTACCGCTATTATCCCGGCTACCGAGAACCTTCCGGGTGGACGGGCGCTCAAACCCGGGGACGTACTAAAGGCGTCAAACGGCAAAACTATCGAAGTAGTCAATACGGATGCTGAAGGACGACTGATACTGGCTGACGCGTTGTCGTATGCCGTCAGACAGGGAATTTCTCCGCTTATCGACCTGGCGACTTTAACTGGCGCCTGCCATGTAGCGCTGGGCGACGCCTACGCCGGCGTTTTCACCAATAATCAGGCTCTTGTTGATAAAGTCATCAAAGCCGGAAATGAATGCGGGGAAAACCTGTGGCAGCTTCCCCTGCCGGATGAATATAAAGAATTGAATAAAAGCGATATAGCCGATATTAAGAATTCCGGTGGCAGGTATGGCGGCGCCATCACAGCGGCGCTTTTTCTGCAGGAGTTTGTGAGTGACACGCCCTGGGTACATATGGATATTGCCGGTCCCTTCATGACCGAAAAGACCAGGGGCTCACTGGTGAAAGGCGCTACAGGGTTCGGTGTGAGGACATTGGTCAAACTCGCGTCAGATCTTAGCCGGAAAAAGGGAGGTAGCAAATGAAAATCGAATGGTTCGGGCATTCCTGTTTCCTGCTGACATCCGCTGCTGGGATGAAGCTGTTGATGGACCCATTTAAAGCAGAGAGTTATCTCAATTACCCGCCGGTCCGGGCAACTGCGGATATTGTGACTGTCAGCCATGAACATAATGATCATAATTACCTTGTTGACATAACGGGCAAACCGGAGATTTTGCGTGGCGAACTTGATAAGAAATTCAATGGTATTCATATAAAAGGATTAAGCGCGTTTCACGATGATGTCCGGGGTAAGGAGCGCGGGATAAACACGATATTCTGCGTGAATATGGATGATATAAATATCTGCCACCTTGGCGACCTCGGACACGTGCTGACGGCCGGGGAAATCAGCCAGATCGGGAAAGTAGACCTGTTGATGATCCCGGTTGGCGGCGTGTTTACTATTGACGTTGACCAGGCAGGTAAAATAGTCAGTGAATTAAAACCCTGCATCACTATTCCCATGCATTATAAGACCGAGAAATGCCAGTTCTTGCAGTGGTCATCTGATGATTTCATCAAGGGGAAAAAGGGCGTCAAAAAAATAGGCTCAAGTGAACTTGAAATCAAAGCGACTGATATCCCTGCCGAACCGGCGATAATCATAATGAAATACCCGGGTTAGAGGGCTTATTCCTGGCCCGCTGAAAGCTTGATATAGGCAATCCGGGCAGCTTCGGACTCGGCGGTTTTCCTGGTTTTACCAGATCCTACGGCCAGAACTACGTCACCCAATGCGACCGATACAACGAAAACTTTGTCGTGGTCCGGCCCGGTTGATTCTATTATCTCGTATTCCGGCAATGTTTTAAACTCCGCCTGGGTAAGTTCCTGCAGCATGGCTTTGAAATTTGACGTGAATTTACCTGATTTAACTGCTGCCAACTCCTTGCGGAATACCGACGTGATGAATTGCCTGGCAACGTCCAGTCCACGGTCAAGAAATATGGCGGCTATCAGCGCTTCAAAAGTATCAGCCAGGTTATTGCGTTTGCTCCGGCCACCGGACGCTTCCTCACCTTTTCCCAGCATCAGGTAGTTTCCAAGTTTGATATCTGCCGCCTTTTCGGCAAGTTTTTCCTGTCTTATCATGGAAATCCTGATTTCAGTCAGCTTCCCCTCGGCTAAAGCGGGGAATCCATGATAGAGTGCCTCGGATACTACCATATTGAGGACGGCGTCACCCAGGAATTCCATTGTTTGATTATCCCCGGTCTGATGGCCGGGATTTTCATTGGTATATGAAGTGTGGATGAAGGCCTGACCGAGAATGGCAGGGTCATTGAAAGTGAAACCCAGGGATGATTGCAGTTCATCTAAACCAGACAAATTATGTAACCTGGTATCGCGGAATCGATTAGCTGAATTCTTCCTGCGCCAGGGCGGTGATGATTACGGAAGGTATGCCGAAGATCGGAAACACTATGCAGGAGGATATGGCCCCGGCCAGTGCAAACGTCCAAATCCTTCTCTGCAGGGCATAAACGCCGCCGATGATAGATATAATGCCTATGAATACCAGTACAAATGGTACAGCAAATAATTTGGAGATAATCTGCTCCGTTTGCTGGATTATCACCGGGTCTATGTGTATGACTTCGTGAATGGTCTGGAATACCGCACTCAGGATAACAAAATATATACCGCCGACCATGCCGATGGCGCCCGATACTATGTCCAATATGCCCGCCATTATAGGTTTCCACGTGGGTTTCATGGTATTCTTTTCTCCGCTAAGTCCAAATCCTGGAATTTATTATTAGGTATACCTGATTTTAACAGTTACTGTCAATATCATTATCACAAATATGAAACGAATTATCGTCCTGGAGGCGGACGTTGATACAAAACAATCGCTTTGCTATAATTCCAGCGCTTTGGGGATTAGTCTAGCGGTAGGACAGCGGACTCTGAATCCGTGAGCCCTGGTTCGAATCCAGGATCCCCAGCCAAATCTTGTGGCGCATTCGTCTAGGGGTTCAGGACGCTGCCCTCTCAAGGCAGAGATCACCGGTTCGAATCCGGTATGCGCTACCAAACCCTTTATTTATCCTCCAAATTGAAGCCAATATTTGCCACCCTGAAAAAGGACTGCTTGAAGGTCAGGGATGAATTAAGTGAGCAGAGTTAACAGGCAAGTTAACATTACCACCAATCCGGCGTCATCTGCCCTGTCAGTGCAGTCAACTACGACCACGTATTCATCGGTAGGTATGTTCATCCATAATAAAAATCATAATCACAAGGTTGCAATGAAACATTAGTACCCATATTGCCGTTTTCTAAAAATATAAATGATGCCTAGTATGAGGGCTAAGAAAATCAAGGCCCCACTTGTATAAGCGATGATGTTGGGATCGTTGAACTGGTTAACCGTAAAGCTGCCTGCAGGTATATTGTTGACATACACCTGGTAGGTTCCCGGCTCATTGCGGGAAACCGCAAAGCTGACCGGTATCTGCTTGCCGGATGCCACTGTCACAGCCTGTTCAGAATCAAGCTGGCCGTTAACGTAAAGCTTTATTCTGGTAACACCCTTGACAGTGCTTGTATTGGCCACGATAGCGCTGACGATTACCGGCTCACCGGATGTCTGTGATCTTGATATTGAAGCACTCTGAATAATGATGGTGGGGTTAACTACAGGTTGCGTTGTGGGAATTGACGATGACATCGAACCTGATGAGCCGCCCGGATTGCTGCCGCTTCCTATTGCCGTAAATTGTGGCTGTTGCGTTGGGGGTGGTGGTGGCGGTGGTAAGGCTATCACGGCGAAACCGTTGTTTAAGGTGCCGTTACCATCGGGTGTAATAACGGTGATATCCCTGGCTCCGGGTGTGGCATAGATGCCGATAGTTATAGTGGCCGTCAGTTGCGTGGCACTATTCACGATTACATTGACGGCGGTGATACCAGCGCCGCTGAAATTAACCTCTGTCTGCCCCGTAATGAAATTGGTACCGGTGATAATGACGTTATTCAACGTCTGGCGCTGCATGCCCGAGCCCGGATTGACCGAGGTCACCGTGGGTGCTTCCTGTGTGCTGCTGTAGTGGAGTATGGCGCCGTCATCGCCCACGGCAAAGATGTCAAACGCTGAATTGCCCCAGATATCAAATAACGTATCCGCAGTGAGTGCAGAAGTGCAACTGATTTTGGACCACTTGATGCCGTTATAGTGAAAGACGTCACCCCAGTCGCCGACAACATAGACGTCGCTGGCTGAACTACCCCACACGCCGTACAAGACGTCGGTCGAGGTAAGGGTTTTGCTCCATGCGCTGCCGTTGTAATGGAACAGGTTATAGCCCTCCTTGACAGAGTTCCCCGTTACATAAATGTTTTGCCCCGAGGTTCCCCACATAAGGCCGAGGTTTTCTTTAGTCCCGCTATGCATGGGCGCCCAGCTGCTGCCGTCGTAGTGCAGGATTGTGCCGTTGGCCCCGCTGGTCAGAACGTTGTTGGCTGAGCTACCCCATATACCTATCAGGTCCCTGTCCGTGTGGCTGGACATGGCGGCCCAGCCGCTGCCGTCGTAGTGCAGTATAGTCCCCTTGTATCCAACGGCAAAAACATTGCCTGCCGATGTTCCCCATATACTGATCAGGGACTGATCAGTGAGATGCACATTCATATTGCTCCATTGGGAGCCATCCCAGTGGAGTATGGTCCCCTTGTCGCCGGCTACGAATACATCGCTGGCGGAATTGCCCCATACACTGAACAGGATGTCAGTAGTAAGCTGGCTGACATCTACGTTGCTCCAGTTGCTGCCATCGTAGTGAAAGAGTCCCGGCCCGTCTCCAACAGCATAAACATTATTTGAGGCGGTCCCCATACGCCGAAAAGTCGGGTCATGGTAATGCCGATATACATCTGGGCCGGTGGTAGCGTGCCGTTGTAGTGCAGTATCCAGCCATGCAGGCCGACGAAGAAGACGTCATCGGTTGAGCTGCCCCAGATACCGTAGGATGTCTGTTTGGAATTGCTAGAATTTCTCCCAGCCGCCTGCAATTGTATAATGCAGTATCTCGCCCGAAAAACCCACCGTGTAAACATCATTGCCTGAGCTGCCCCAGATACTGTACAGGCCGTCCGTCACCGGGCTGCTCATCGTCGTCCAGCTATTGTCGTGGTAATGCAATATCCACCCGAAATCTCCCACGGCAAAGACATCATTTGCCCCGCTTCCCCAAACCGCGGAAAGGCCGGAGCTGGTCGGGCCGATGTCCATCTTGCTCCAGTTCGTGCCGTCATAATGGAGAATAGTCCCGGCATCCCCAACTGCGAAAACATCGCTGCCGGAAGTCCCCCAGACACCCTCAAGGTTTTTCGTCGTGCCGCTTGACATTGCCGTCCATGCGACACCGTTATAGTTCAGTATAGTGCCATGCTTGCCGACTACGAAAATACTATTGGCCGAGCTTCCCCAGATATGCAGGAGGTCTTCACGTGTAACCGCACTAACATTAACGTTGCTCCACTCGCTGCCATTGTAATGTACGATGGCACCGTTGAACCCAACCGCATAAACGTCATCGTGGGCGCTGCCCCAGATACCGAAAAGGCTTTGTCCCGTGATAAGGCTTGTATCGTACTGCATCCAGCGAGAGCCGTCGTAATGAAGAATAGTGCCGCCCAACCCTACTGTAAATACATCATTGCTGCCGGTTCCCCATATTGCCTCAAGCGCGCTGCTCAAGATTCCGCTTTCAAGTTTCCAGTTGCAGCTATCCGCTGCGTAGACGGCTTGTGGAGAGACAAGGGGGTTGATGGAAAGCGCTATCAACAGTACCGCTGCTAAATGCAGTGTAAAGTTCCTTATCATTTTAAGCATTTCCATCCCCCCCGTCTTTCTGAAACTGTTGGACCAGAATGTTAGTTTTGCAGTTCATCGACATGTATGTTCATCCGTAATAAAATGCTACGGTTCATTCAATTTCTTCATGGTCGTTTTATATAACTTGGTTCCTATCTCTGCAAGAGTATTTATGTGGCCTACTCTGGCATCTTTATCATCTGAGAATTTAAAGTCATATTCCAGTTTATCTAACAGTGCGACTGTGATACCCAAGGCAATTTCCGCAATGTCCATGCTTAACCTCCACAACTCGTATTTATATGATCAAATATTTGGTGTACTAATACTAATACAAGGCGTTTATAATTGCCACAAGGTTCAAGCATATATACAGCGAGATACCCGGCTTAACCTGATTGACCGGCGCCGGTTGAAATTGTACGAACAAAACACTTCTGTTATTATTAATACAAAAGTTCTAAACTGAATGTAATAATATTGATTGGAAACTTAAGAACAAATCAGGTATGCGCTACCAATTTTCCCGTGGAGTATGAGGATTGGACTTCTTTCTAAATTTGCTCCGTGATTTCGGACTTACCTTCGTACCGCTTTTCGTTGCGATGGATTCTATCAGCACAGTGCCGATATTATTGACCATTACGCAGGGAATGCAGGATAAGGCGAGGAGCGTGGTGATACGCCATGCGCTGATTACGGCCCTGGCCCTGGGACTGGCGTTCATTGCTGTCGGGAAGGGCATATTCATCTTTATGGGTATCACGGTCAATGATTTCCTCATCGCCGGCGGACTCATCCTGTTTCTGCTGGGCGCTAAAGAATTGGTCGTGGGCAAGATGTTTGAAGCCCAGGCATCTACCGGTGATAATGTCATGGGCATAGTGCCGCTGGGCACACCGCTGGTGGTTGGCCCGGCTGTATTGACCACTTTATTGATCCTTACCGACCAGTACCATATAGCCATGGTTACCTTTTCCTTCGTGGTAAACCTGCTTATATCGTGGCTCTTTTTCGCGCAGGCCAACAGGCTGGTCAAGATGCTGGGACGTGGCGGAGTGCTGGCCCTGTCCAAAATATTTGCACTTCTGCTGGCTGCTATAGCGGTCGCCATGATACACCGCGGCGTTAAGTTAATGCTGCTTGGATAAAGGTGTCCGTTGGCCCGTGGCATGTGTGATATAATCTGGCTTAATTCATAGCTGATGTCAATGTAAACATTTAATATTGGAGGTCAGCAGATATGTGGTTATGTACGCATTGCAGGCATCTTGAGATCGCGGATCAGAAGCCGCAGCGCTGCGCGATATGCGGGGCGGGCCCCGACAAGTTTGTGGAATATACCAACTCCAAGATTAAAGGAACCAGGACGTTAAAAAACCTGCAGGAAGGCTTCGTTGCTGAATCCAAAGCTAATATCAGGGACCTGGCCTTCGCTTTTAAAGCGGACCAGGAGGGTTTCCCCGCTATTGCCGGGCTTTTCCGGGCGGTGGCTGAATCTGAGGCCGTGCATGCTTTTCACCACCTCCGGTTACTGGGTGTGGTGGCGGATACACAGGAGAATTTGCAGGCTGCTTTCGAGAGGGAGAATTTCGCCCGGGATGCCTATCCCGAGATGATTAAGGATGCATCAGAGGAAGGTAACACAGCCGTCGCTACTGTTTTCGGCTATCACCGGGACGTGGAAAAAGGGCACGCCAAATTATATGAGAAGGCCCTTGACCGCCTGATGGACCCTGAGGGCGTGGACTACTATGTCTGCAATGTTTGCGGTTACATACACGTAGGGATGGCTCCCGATGAATGCCCTATCTGCGGCGCTCCCAAAGACAAGTTCCGCAAAGTCGACTGACCGGAGTGAATCGTAATACAAACCTTGCGGGATATCTAACCGCGCAGTTTTGAATACATCTGCTCGAGGTTCTCCAGCCAGAGCGCCGGTTCAGCATCTGATGGCATCCTCCAGTCCCCCCTGGGAGATAGACTGACTGACCCTATTTTGGGACCTTCCGGCATGCAGGTCCTTTTAAACTGGTTGGCGAAAAACCTCTGATAAAACTTTCCAGCCACCTGTGCAGTTCCTCAAGCGTGTAACGGCCGTCGAAGAGCTTCTGCTTCCTGGCCTCATTGGCTAAAAAGAGTATCTTGCCCGGAGGGCTGCCCAGCCTGACGAAGGGATAAAGATAGAAATCAGCCAGCTCAACCGGGCCGATCACGTCCTCGCTCCTCTGTGTGATCTCTCCTCTGGCCGGGCTTTTCAATTCAGGAGAAATCGGAGTGTCGATCACGTCGTAAAGTACTTTTTGTGCCTGTTTATTTGATAGCTCTTCATCGGCAGCCCAGCGTATCAGGTAGCGCACCAGTGTTTTGGGCACGGATATATTGACGTGATAATGCGACATATGGTCGCCCGCAAAGGTGCACCATCCCAGCGCAACCTCGGTTAGGTCACCAGTGCCGAGCAAAATCGCCTCAAGCTGGTTGGCCTTATTGAAGAGGAATTCAGTGCGGTAACGTGCCTGGATATTCTCGAAAACCACGTCTTCCTGCCCGTCATGCTCCAGGTCTTTTATATGGGATTTGCATGCAGTGGTTATATTTACGCTCTGTAAGTTGACCTTAAGGGCTTTGCATAAAGCTGTGGCGTTTTCCCGGGTCCTGCTGGTCGTACCGAATCCCGGCAGACTATAGGCATACACGTTACCCCGTGGTTTGCCCAGGTAGTCCATCGTCTTGGCGGCTACCAGCAGGGCGAGGGTGGAGTCAAGCCCGCCGGAAACGCCCAGCACCAGCTTCTGGATGTGCGAGCCACCCAGTTTTTTGGCAAGCGCCGCGACCTGCATGGCAAATATATCGCGGCACCTGTCAGCACGCATGGCTGCGTCCTTAGGCACAAACGGTTGAGGGTCGATGTCCCTGAACAACTTCACGGCTGCGATGTCGTCCACACTGGCCTCGATTATCCTGAAAGGCTTCAGGTGTTGCGGCGATTGACGGAAGCTGGTAATCATCCTGCGGTCAAGCGCCAGACGGTCGAGGTCAATGTCCGCAACCAGCATGTCCGTCTCTGCAGATAAACGCCGGGATTCGCACAGCAGGTTGCCGTTTTCAGCGATAAGCGTATGTCCGCCAAAGACGACATCGTTGGACGATTCACCCACGCCGGCCGAAACATAACAGCATGCTGCGGCGCACCTACCGGATTCGGATAGGACCATTGTCCTGCGCCAATCCGCCTTGGCCAGGAGCTCATTGCTGGCAGATATGTTTATCAGCACAGAGGCGCCGGCCAGCGACTGGTACTCGTGGGGCGCCAGGGGCACCCACAGGTCCTCGCAAATCTCAATCCCGATTACCGCGGAATGCACGCCGCGGAAGGAGAAGAGCATGTTAGTGCCGAAGGGAACGGGCGTTTCACCGATATGGGCGGTATCAGAGCAGGCGTCTTCACCCGATACAAACCACCTGCTCTCGTAAAATTCTTTATAAGATGGCAAATATGTTTTAGGGATGATCCCCAGTATGTGCCCTGAATTTATTACAGCCGCGCAATTGAATACTTTTTGATCTATGCACAGGGGTAAGCCGACGATGATAAGCATACTGGTATTGCGGCTGGCCTGCACCACCCTGTTCAACTCTTTCTCCGCCTTTTCCAGCAGTACTTGCTGATGTACAAGGTCAGCGATGGTGTAGCCGGTCAGCGACATCTCGGGGAATGCCAGTACTTGTATGCCCTGAGTTGCCGCCTTTTTGATCACAGCGCAGATCGCTGATACGTTGAAATCGACGTCGGCAACTTTAAGCGCTGGCACTGCCGCGCCTATCCTGATAAATCCCAGGTCCTTGTTGAGATAGATTGGCTGGCTCAATTATTCACACCTCTTAAATAGTGCAACCGCGATTAGCTTTGGTTATAATAAAACCTTAGCGCGAGAAAATCAAAAACAGTCATTATTTATTGTAAGGTTTTCGGGGAGAAATTCATATGTTGAAACTGGTATTGCTGCGGCACGGTGAGAGTACCTGGAACAAGGAAAACCGCTTTACCGGGTGGATGGATGTAGATTTATCAGAAAAAGGAATAGAGGAGGCGAAGCAGGCAGGCTGGAAACTCAAAGAGCAGGGCTACGAATTTGATCTGGCGTTCACATCTTTGTTAAAGCGTGCTATCCGGACTTTATGGATAGTCCAGGACGGGATGGACCTGATGTGGATACCGGTGAAAAAATCGTGGAGGCTTAATGAGCGGCATTACGGTGCACTGCAGGGATTAAATAAATCGGAGACGGCCAAGAAATACGGCGAAGACCAGGTATTGATCTGGAGAAGGAGCTACAATATACCGCCGCCGGCGCTGAAAAAAAGCGACTCCAGTTACCCAGGCAATGACCCGCGCTACACAATGCTTACACCCGACCAGGTACCACTGTCTGAGAGCTTGCGGGATACTTACCGCAGATGCCTGCCGTACTGGCACAAATCCATAGCACCCGCCTTGCGTGCCGGTAAGCGTATTATCATTTCAGCCCACGGCAACAGCATCCGCGCGCTGGTGAAATACCTGGATGCAGTCAGTGAAAATGATATCGTGAACCTGAATATACCCACCGGCATCCCGCTGGTTTATGAGTTTGACAGCAGCTTGAGGAAGCTTAAAAGCTATTATCTGGCCAGTGATGAAGATCTTCAAGAAAGCCAGGCAGGCGGTGGCCGACCAGGGCAAAGCTAAATAGCACTCTAATGTAGCAACTGTCTTTAACCAATATTATTAATTACCGGCACCGGGACTGTCCAAGCGGTTCTTGTTCTGATCATAGCGTTGATTATTGTGAGTAGTTTACGCATGCAGGCAGTTATAGCCACCTTTTTAGCCTTACCTGCGGCGCACAGCCGCAAGTAGAATGCTCGGATCACCGGATTATACCGTGTTGCAACCAGAGTACCCATATATAAAGCCGCGCGCACTTTCGACCGGCCACCCCAGACGGTGCGTTTACCTCTCCACAGTCCGCTATCTCGGTTGAATGGTGCGACTCCTACGAGTGCGGAAATCTGGCGCCTGTTCAATTTGCCCAACTCAGGAAGATCCGCCAGGAGCGTTAAAGATAGTACAGGACCTACACCTGGGATGCTTTGCAGCATATCATCTTTTTCTCTCCATATAGGGCTGTTCTTTACCGTCTCTGATAGCCGTTGACTAATATTGTCCAGCTCTTTCTGTAGCCAATGTATGTGAGCTTCTATGCGTTTTTTAACCGAGCCACTGGCTTTGCCAAGCCGGTTTTTCTCCGCCGTTATCATTTCAATGATTTGCCGCCGGCGCATTAGCATGTCTTTGAATTCTTGAGACTGATCATCCGACACGGGCTTTGGTGACGGTTTAATTGCTGCCGCAAAATGAGCTATCACCCTGGCATCAATACTATCAGTTTTAGCTAATCTCCCTGTGGCCTTGGCAAAATCACGTATTTGACGTGGATTTGTCAATGCCACTGCTATTCCAGCCGTGCTTAGTGAAGCCGCGATCAAAGCTTCATAACCGCCAGTGGCTTCCAGCACAACGATGGCAGGGCGAACTTTGCTCAAGTATTCTGTAATAGCGGTTACGCCTTTTTCATCATAAGAAAATGTCTGGCAGCTATCTTCCGGATATAAAGATACATCCAACCGTTCCTTTGAAATGTCGATCCCAACATAAATCTTTTCACTTTCCATTGTTTTTCTCCTTTTCTCCCTTCCTTGCATGATGCGGGTTTCTTATCCCAGACAACTGTTCGGGTTACTTGGAGATCGGATGCGGCGACCCATGCTACGTAACGGCCTATAAGACCAAGGGACGGGACGGTCTACCGCATCCATCATCATATGGAATATAATAACTGATATTAACAATACAAGGGACGGGCTTTAAGGTTTTTTTCGTCATTGCGAGCCCGAAGGGCGCGGCAATCTATCTTCGGCAATTAGATTGCTTCGTCGCTGCGGCTCCTCGCAATGACAAGAGGAAAAGCTCTTTTCGGGCGCACCTGAAGGTACGCCCCTACGGCCGCAGCAATTCATATGCGCGATCAGACGTCTTTTAAATAGTCAGGATCGGCGGAAACATCGGTGCGGTATCCATTGTGTATGGCATCCTCCCGCACGTCCTTGCCGATATATTCCTCTTTTACCAGTAGGCCATCGCGGAACCACAGCACACGGTCGGCGAATTCCCTCTGTTCGGGCTCATGTGTCACCATAAGTATGGTCTGGCCCAAGTCATTGCAAAGCTTTCTCAGCAGCCTGAGAACAATACCTTTATTCTCAGTATCGAGGTTGGCGCAGGGTTCATCGGCGAAGAGAATTTTCGACTTATTGACGAGAGCGCGGGCGATGGCCACCCTCTGCTGTTCGCCTCCCGAGAGTTCGCTGATCAGGTGGTGTAGGCGGTTGTCAAGGCCGACCCTGCCCATAAGCTCAGCGGATACCCTGATGAACTCCTTTCGTTTCATGCCCAGTAGCATGAGGGGAAGGAAGGCGTTTTCGATGGCGTTTAACTCGGGTATCAGGGCATATTCCTGGAAGACATAGCCCAAATGGTGCAGCCGGAAGTCGGCGGCTTTTCCCTGTGAAAATCCCCCGGTATCCACCCCGTCGAGCAGTATCTTTCCCGACGTGGGTTTATCCAGCAGAGCCAACTGATGGAGCAGGGTGGACTTGCCGGAGCCGCTGGGTCCCATGATAGCAACGAACTGGCCGGAGGGGATTTCGAAGCTGACGCCTTTGAGCGCATGCACGGGGACCTTTCCGGGGTAGGTCTTTTTAAGGTCTGTCACCTTTATCATAATCCTGCTATCCCCAGATGGCCTTGATGATATTCTCACGGCTGACCCGCCAGGATGGTAAATAACCTGCGATGATACTGACGATGAGCATGCAGATGATACTGGTGGCGACCTCGCTCCTGATGATCAGCAGGTTGGTTTTGCCTACGGGGAAATTGAGCGGGTGGGCGATAAAATAGGGCGTTGCCACGAACTCCAGCAGTATAATACCGATCCCGATGCCGACGACGGCATAGAAGAGCGACAGCATGATATAGGAGGCGACGATTATGCCTTCCTTCATGCCGATGGCCTTCATTATACCAATCTGCTTTTTCCTGCTGACAGTGGCAATGAAAATGACGATAAATATAGTCACTCCTGCAACAACCAGCCCTATGAAAAGGACGATCCTCTTGATGATATCGAAGGTCTGTGCGAGGCCGAGGACCAGGCCGATGAAATCCTGGTAGGGCCTGATGTCCGGCAGTTCCACTCCGGCCTTCCTCAATTCCTGTATGTAATATGCTTCAGGATAGGCATCATCCGTCCTGATGATTATTTCGCTGGCACGGTCGTGGATCCCCAGTACCGATTCCATTTCCTTCTGAGTCACGAATGCAGTCATATCGGCCAGCGGGAAGGCGGTAGCGTAGATGCCTTTTAAAGTGTATTTACGCGTGACCCCGTTGTGATAGAAGACCGTTACCTCGTCGCCGATATTGACGCCCTTCAGCGATTGCACCTCAAGCATGGCCCCGTATCCGCCGGATATCTCGCGGCCCATGATTATCTGGTCCCGATCGGATTCATCAAGGTATTGTCCTGCCAGCATATAATTATGCAGGCCGGATATCTGCATTTCATCCTTGGGATCAATGGACTTTACCGGCCAGCTTATCGTCCTTATGTCCTTGCCTGTTTTATCGGGGTCATACTCAACTACGGAGCCTATGGTGTAGTGTGAGCTGCAGCCGATAATGCCGGGTATGGCATTGATCTTGCGTTTAAGCTCGCTTACCTGCGTGATATACTCCTCGTTGCTGCCCCACTGGTCCTTGCCCGGCTGGATGACGATATTACCGACGTAGTTATTCTTGGTTTGTTCGTAGATAAGCCCGAGGGCGCCACTGAATATGCCTGAGATCAGGTTGATCTGTAAGAAAGCCAGCGTGGCAACGAGTACGGTCAGGACAACGGTGCCCTTGTTGCCGCGTATCACGTACTTGGAGAACAGGAATGCTGCGGCTTTCAGATCATTCCACATACAAAATTCTCCGGCCTCTCAAAAGCCTCAACAATAGATGTAGGGATGGGCCTTTAGGCCTGTCCGGCGTTACGGGCGCAGCTAACGCCCCTACGCCCTCTGAAATCTTAGCCATCATTATACGCCAACTGCTCAAGTCTGATATCATATTTGGCGGAAAAAATAGTTGAAGAAGAAAATCATGCGAATATGTTTGTTGAGTTACCGAAGTTATGCCTATTCCGGCGGCCAGGGCATTTATATGCGTTACCTGAGCAATGCCCTCAGGGACCTCGGGCATGAGGTCGATATGCTGTCGGGCCCTCCTTATCCCATCGTAGATGATGGCGTCGGGCTTATCAAGTTGCCCAGCCTTGACCTCTATAGGTTTGGATCATGGCAACGGCTGTTTATCGATCCCAGGAAGCTGAATACCTACGCCAACTTCATGGAATGGGGCGGCATGATGACCGGGTATTTCTCTGAACCGCTGGCTTTTGGCATACGGGCCTATGATTATATATACTAAAAATGGTGCAAAATATGATGTGATCCATGATAACCAGACACTTTCATATGGCATAGCGGATATTATGCATGCCGGGTACCCGGTGGTGGAAACCATCCATCATCCTGTCACCATCGACCGCGACCTTGCCATAAATCGGCTAAATCTCTCAAGGATAAACTGGGCTACTGGCGCTGGTTTTCCTTTACTGGCATGCAGATAAAGGTTGCCAGGCAATTGCCCTATATCATCACGGTTTCTGAGATGGCTAAGCATCATATCCATGAGGTATTCGGTATCCCCGATGACAAGATGCGGGTTATCTACAACGGTATCGACACGGAGATATTCAGTCCGCTGGAGGGTGTGAAAAGGTTGGATGACACTATATTGATGGTGATGAGCCGTGATACCGCTGTCAAAGGGCTGCGCTTTTTATTGCAGGCGCTGGCCGAATTGAGGAAAAAATGGGATCTCAAGCTGGTCGTAGTCGGGCGCACATTAGGCGATGGTGAGACGGAGAAGCTGATGGACAGGCTGGGAGTCACAAGTTGTGTCAGTTTCTGTGACCAGATAGATACCTCGGAATTGGTCAAGTTATACCGGACCGCTACCCTGCTGGCTGTACCTTCAACGTATGAAGGGTTCGGGTTGCCTGCCGCTGAAGCCATGTCCTGTGGCTCCCCGGTGGTATCCACTACGGCCGGCGCACTGCCGGAGGTAGTAGGCGATGCCGGAATACTTGTACCGCCTGCCGATCCGGGTGCGCTCGCCGCAGCGATAGGGCGTTGCTGGATGACCCGGCTAAACGCGCTGAATACGGCGCCCTGGCCAGGAAACGCATCCTCGAGAGATTCAACTGGCAAGGCGCGGCAAAGCGAACAGTTGATGTGTATAATGAGGCCATCTCGCAAAGACATGTCACAAAAGTACTACAGTCTTGATTTATAGCGATAATAAATGTAAAATGATGCGGTGTTTTCAATATTTGAGATATTAATCTACCGGATGGTTATCGGTGCGAATATGCTTGCTTAGCTACCGGGGTTATAAATATTCCGGCGGACAGGGTATTTACGTCAGGTATCTCAGCAGTTCGTTGCAAAAGCTGGGGCACGAAGTTGATGTTTTTGCCGGGCCGCCATACCCTGATCTGGTAGAAGGAATCAAGCTGATCAAATTACCCAGCCTGGACCTTTACCGGCTTTCTGAACCCCGGCGCCTTTTTATCAACCCGCTGTGGCTGAATACGTGGCCCAATTTTGTGGAGTGGGTTGGTGAATGCGGCGGCTATTTTACGGAACCGAAGACCTTCGCTATGCGTGCCTATATCGCCTTCCGCCAGAACGGCTGCGGAAAGAAATACGATATCGTGCACGATAACCAGTGCATCACTGAAGGGATACTCAAGATACACCAGCTGGGCATACCCCTGGTCACGACGATACATCACCCCATAACTATCGACCGTGAGCTGGCCCTCAAGGCCTCCCGATCTATGATGCAGAGCTGGGGTATCCGGAGGTGGTACTCCTTTGCTGATACTCAAATCAAGGTAGCCGGCCAGTTGTCGCATTTCATCACTGATTCGAAGCACTCGCTGCAGGAGATAACGGAGAGTTTCGGGTTGGCTGCCGATAAGTTCAGAATAATCTACTGCGGTGTTGACCGGGAGATTTTCAGGGAAGTGCCCGGGTCGGTCGAGGCCAGCTAACAGGATATTAGTTATCAACAGCGGGGATACGCCGCTCAAGGGCTTGAAGTATCTGCTGGAAGCGATTGCGGAGATCCGCAGAACGAAAGATATCGAGCTGGTCATTGTGGGTGAGCCGATGAAGAACGGTTATACGCAGGGACTGATAGAATCGTTAAGGCTCAGCGATTGTGCCCGGTATACGGGCAAGATAGATACGGATAAGCTGGTGCAACAATATAGCGAGGCAACCATGCTGGTAGTACCCTCCATCTATGAAGGGTTCGGTTTGCCCGCTGCTGAGGCCATGGCCTGCGGCGCCCCGGTAATCTCGACTACCGCCGGCGCGCTTCCGGAGGTGGTCGGGGATGCCGGCATACTTGTGCCGCCCGGCGATACGCGCGCCATAGTGGAAGCTATCAAAACCCTTCTCGACGATGAAAACAGGCGCAGGCAGCTGGGGGCGCTGGGAAAGGAGAGGGTTGCCAGGCTGTTTAACTGGGACACTGCTGCTAAAGAGACGGCGGAGGTTTACCGTGACGCCATCGAAAAGCAAGCTTACGTAAAGGCTGGATGAGATATGACTGTAGATAATAATACTTCCTTTGAGATACCTGAAATGGATGAGTTGTTGTCCACACAATTCCTCAGGCCGACCCTGGAGGGCATAGTCGGCGTACAGGAGAAGCAGGGAGCGGTACCCGAGATGGAAGGCGGTATTGTTGAGCCCTGGACGCACGTTGAATGCGCCATGGCCATCGATGCCGGCAGCTTTCATGATGAAGCGAAAAAGGCCTACGAATGGCTGGCCGGAGTGCAGTTGCCGGACGGAAGCTGGTATGCCAGTTATCAAAACGGCATAGCCAAGGATACGTACAAAGTCTCGCATGCCATATCTTATATAGCGGTGGGCGTCTGGCATCATTACCTGATAACCGGCGACCGCTCTTTCCTGAAGGAAATGTGGCCGTCCGTTGAAAAGGCCATTAAATACATATTGAAGATGCGCGGACCTAAAGGCGAGGTCTACTGGGCCAGGGACGCGCAGGGCATAATCTACCCAGCGGCCCAGATAGCAAGCTGCAGTTCCTCCTACCTGGCCATAAGGTGTGCCTTGAAGATAGCCGAGGTTATCGGTGAGGGACATACCGACTGGGAGATGGCCAACGAAACGCTGCGCAAGGCGATATTGGGCATGCCGTTGCCCTACGGTGAACCTCTGGACGGCGCCAATATCTCGGCCTTCGCCATGGACTGGTACTACCCGGCCCTCTGCAGCGTCATTAACGGGCAGGAGGCGATCAGCCGGATTTACGACAGCTGGGATAAATTCATCGTGCATGGCAAGGGCTCTGTCTGCAACCTTGATAAACAGTGGGTTACCGCCGCCGAAAGCAGCGAGCTTGCCATCTCACTGGCTGTGCATGGCGAATATAAGCAATCCGCCATGATTTATTACTGGGTGCACCAGATGCGCGACGAGGACGGCGCCTACTGGTACGGCGTGGCCTTCCCCGAGCACGAGATATGGCCACTGGAAAAACCCACCTGGACCTCGGCCGCCGTGATATTAGCTGCCGATATGCTCAGGCCGATGTCAGCAACAAACCTTCTTTTCGACCACCACAACATGCCGCTTCTTTAATATTCCCAGCGTGTTTACCATAGGCAGCGCCTCGAAATCCCCGCTGGCAATTGCCTTCTCATAAACCTGGCGCGGCGCCTGGCCGCCTTTGGCGGGGTCAAGGTAGATATCGTGGAAGACTAAGAACCCCCCCTGCAACAGGTGAGGGCTCCAATTTTGATAATCGGTAAGCGCGGTTTCATAGCTGTGCCCTCCGTCTATGAAAACCAGGCTGAGCGGCGTGGCCCAGTTCCTGACCGCCACCGTTGACCGGCTGACTATGGGGACCACAGTGTCCTCCAATCCCGCTGTTTTTAACGTATTCCTCAGCAGCGGAAAGCTGTTTATTTCACCGCTTTTCTCATCATAGAGCTCGGGGTCGAAATATAGTTGCCCGGGCTGCTGCTCCTCCGAACCGCGGTGGTGGTCTATGGTGAAAAGCGTAACCCCCATTTCCCTGCAGGCAGTCCCAATATACACGGCCGATTTGCCGCAGAAGCTGCCTATCTCAAGGCAGGGGCCGAGCCTGGCCGCGGTCAGGGCTATCTCGTAAAGCGCCGCGCCCTCGTCCTCGGCCAGGAAGCCCTTAACTTTATCGGCAATTGCCGCGATTTTATTAATGCTATCTTTGTCCATTATTAACCCCGTCATTGCGAGGCCGCCGTAGCGGCCGCGGCAATCTATCCGTTGCGCCAAGACATCCGTCGCTATCCGTCACGTCTCCTGGAGATAAAAACATAGGCGTTGATGAGCATGAGCAATACGACGACGATAATAATAATTATCCATATCCAGAAATCGGATGGCGCCGCGACGCTGCCCGGCTTGGTAGTGGCCGCCGGCGGCTTTTGCGGCGTGGTGTTGTTTTCCGACAAGGCTGAAAGTGCCCACCGGGCTGGGATCGCTGAGCACGGGCGCCACCGCCCTTACCTGCCAGAAATAGGGCTTGGACAGCTTTCAGCTTATCCTTTTATTCATAGCCGGTTGTATCCGTGATTTCCTTGACGACTACTATCGCTGAGCTGCGCGTCTTAGCCAGGATAAATTCATATTTCTGTGCGCCTTTGATCGGTCACCAGCTGAAGCGGATGGGCGGTTTGCAGTTGAAGCACAGGCCCTCGGCCGGTTCCAGCAGTGCCGGACCCAAAGCTCGTCTGCCGTGACCATAAACCCCGGTTTCACCGAGAAAAACATGGTGGGTGACCACGGGCTGTGTATCATTGCTCCGCTTATCACCGCCGACAGCCCTGCTTGCCCTTACCTTCCAGTAGTAGGAGCGTCCCACTTCAAGCACGCCCGGCGAGATCCAGCAGGATGGCGACTTCCTGGTCGGCCGGATGACCATCCATGCGCCTGTCCTGTTATCCACCGGCGTCAGCTTGCAGCACCTGGCTGAGCAGTAGTGTGAAATCTACGTCCTTGGCAATCAATACATCGTAGCCAAAAATGTCCTTCAGCGGCCGCCATTTGAAATCCATTTGTGCGCCCTGCCGGAGACGGTATCGGGCCAGATCAAGGCCCCCGGTGGAGGCGCTGTGGGCCACGGGCCGAGTTTGGCCACCGAATCTACGTATTGCCACAGGCATCCGGTACTGCTGTAAATTATAAGGGTGGTTATCGATGGCCCAGAAAGTATTGTAGTCATTGGAGGATATGTGCAGGGAGGTTGGTTCACGGGTAAATACAACGTTCGCCGCAAGCCCACCGATCAATTCGTCCCATTCGGGTGGGGGCGGAACTGCTACACGCGAATAGAGTGTACGGTCAACGCCGGCGGTCTGCGGTGGCGGCTCGGTGCGCTGATGCCATGCGCCGTAAAAAACATTGTTCAGTGTGGCCAGTCCATAAAATGAGATGTTTAGCGGATCGAGTTCATCCCAGTTAACGCTTTTGCCCAGTGTCCAGCGGTAGATGATTCCTTCGTCACCTGCGAGGTTATTCATTCCGGCGTAGATAATATGGTTACTGTCGAATTGACTATCGAGTACTACGTGCACGTTGCCCTGCATCAGGTAAATACTTAAGCTCGGTGAATTTTGGATTTATCTGGGCGAAATCCGCCCAGGCCACATTGCTGTCGCTATTGCCCGCGGTACCCACCACCACTATATCCTCCGCTTTGCCGGTGATGCTGGTTGAGGGCGTTAAAGGTGTGCAGATAGTATGGCCTGGGCCCAGCAGGTTGGTATTTATCCATGAGCTCATTTTCCAGGTTGCTCCGCTTCCTGTTAGTTTGCGGACGGAGTAGTCGCTCAGTACATACATGGTCGTATCGTCAAGCAGGGATATATCGTTGACCGGCATGCCGGAGTGTGGCTTGCGACCACAGGTTTCCCTCATTATCCGAATAAGTGATATTATCGGTTCCAGGTCCGCGAAAACTATTATCTTACTGCTTCCGGTATCCCTGGGATTGACCCGCAAAATTCTCCCTGTACGCCACTGCGCCAGGTTAAGATACGCTCCCATACCTGCCCCAGCGGGTCGCTGGTGCTGCGCCAGACGCTGTCGAAGCCGATGGTGAGTATTGTCCGTGTTGAGCGATGCCAGGTAAAGCGCGTTGCTGCCGGTTGACGGCATCGACGGGCTTTTCATAGGCTACCGCATCTGAAAGCTGGCTTAACCTGGTATTGACAATGCCCTATCTGGTTCCAGCCGAACCCGTTATCAGTGCTGTATGAAAAGGCTGATTCATCCAGTGGGACATCGTTGTCAATTTTGAAAATGGCCATTGCCATCCGGTAGTTTAGCCAGTGCCTCCGACAGTGGAATTGTCTGAAGAAGTGCCGCAATATACTTTAGCGCCGTCCGCGCTCCAGGCCAGCAAGGCATTGGCCCTGCCCGGTATTGCCGCCGCCGGTCGGGGATTTAATGGTATCCGATTTCAGCCAGGTCGCCGCATTTGGTGCTGGCCACTTGCGCGTTTTGACATTGCCAGATATTCACCCGCGCCTGTGTGGGGTCGGCTGTGGACTCGCCGGCCAGCAGGATACCTGTCGCATTGCTGCCGAAGTAGGAGATGGAGTATATGCGCTGCGTCGCTGGCGTAATCGGAGGAGTAATAGGCATAGCGATGGCGCTGTTATTGATATACCAGACAATCGATGGGGTAGTGGTATCTGTATATATGCTGATGAAGCATCCTCTCAGGGAAAGGTCATTACCGACATAGTCCGTTGGCAGTTCGAGGCTGGAATTGATGATACTGGCTGACATTGCCCGCATTCAGGGTCACAGGGTATGCCGTGTAACCGCCGGGAACATCCCAGACTGTGGTATTCAAGGCAGAATCGTGTTTACCCAAGTGGAGAATCATACTTGCAGCTACTGAGATACTATGGCTATCGTCTGGTCTGTGGCATAGGACGGCGAGAATTTAACCGAGGTGATACCCGTTGTTGGAAGAAATATAGGTTGATGGACCCACCCTCGTCAAAGTGGTGCTGTATTGCCGGGTATATAAGCGTACCGGCCTCCAGCCTCCTCGTGTCCCCACCGCTATGTCACGGGTCTGATTGTTCTGCCCCGTACGGCCTGGAAATGTCCAGGCAGCTTATGTATTCGTTACCGCCAGTGATGGAATTACACCACGGTATTTAGCCAGGTTCCACCGCCGTCGATCGAGAGAAACAGGTTCTGCGGACCATTAGCAGCGGGACCCGGTAACTGCCAGGACGAAATTTGCATTATCCGGCGCAACGACAACGTTCCACACGGGTAATGATACACCGCCTGGAGTTGCCAAGAGGTTGGTCAGGATATTCGGCAACCAGCTATAACCTGCATCGGTAGACTTATAGAACCCGTTGTTGGCTGCATCTGCCACGTAAAATGTCCTGTTATCGGGCCCAAGGCAAAGGAATTAATACCGGCACTGCCTGACTATCATGCCGCTTAGGTTGTTGGAAGGCGTATCCACTATTGACCAGGCCAGTGTCCTGCGCGTAGCGGCCTCGCTGCTGTCCGGCGGTAAAACCAGGTTTATAGCGCTGCAACACAGAGGGCTATAAGAGACTAACGGATAAAGTCTCCGCGCGATATTCATCAAATGTTCAAAACCGTACTAAAGTACTTATGCGTATCAGGTTAAATCATATTGTATAAGGTTTAAATGCAATCTACCACAAATACCATCCTATTTGCAAAATAGCAAATCGCATGTTATATTAAATTGCCGGAGTGCAACTTTATGCATAGTAACGAAATGTATCTGCGGGGTAGTATATGATCCAGATAGTTGAAACAGGACGGGTGGTATCGCATGAGGAAGGCATCGCTGACTTGATCAAGCAGATGATGGACGGCAAGATCCAGGAGGTACGTCCTGTCATCGATATCTCACGTGACGCGGGTGATCTTACCCGCAGGTGGAGCCTATGCTGGGTAAGCCGCCAGGCGAGGTTATGAAGATACTCGAATCCCTGGCCGCCGAGAATATATTCCTCGCGATTCTACAACCGGTTGATTTTCTGCCCCATCTGCAATTCG
>CAVWAG010000008.1:0-188319 GCA_963752975.1 uncultured Chloroflexia bacterium | reverse complement strand
TTGCCCGGTCAACCCGGGCAGCCCGATTTCGCCACAGTGACGATCAAATATGTGCCGTATAAATCGATTATCGAGTTCAAATCCTTGAAATTATATTTGACCAGCTTCAGGACTGTCACAATATTTTACGAGGAGTCCACCAACCGCATACTCGAGGACCTGGTCAAAGTCGTGAAGCCAAAGATCGATGGAGATCGTCATCCGAGTGGAATATCCGCGGCGGCATTTCAACCAAAATCACCTGTGCATACAATAAAATAAAGCGAGCTAAAGGGGGTTGAATTATGGCTTACAAAATAGGTATCAACGGATTCGGACGCATCGGCCGGCTGGTCTTCCGGGCCATTAATCAGCATTACGGCGATAAACTGGAAATTGCCGCCATCAATGACCTGACGGATGCCAAGACCAATGCCCACCTGCTTAAATATGACAGCACCTACGGGATATACCCGGGCAAAGTCGAGGCGGCTGCCGACTCCATAATCGTGGACGGCGAGAAAACCAGGGTCATCGCGGAACGCGACCCGGCCAAAATACCCTGGAAAGACCTGGGCATTGATATCGTGCTGGAATCAACCGGGCTGTTTACCGACGCCACTAAGGCCGCCGCGCATCTGCAGGGCGGAGCCAAGAAGGTGATTATCTCCGCCCCGGCCACCAATGAGGATATAACCATCGTCCTGGGCGTCAACGAGGATAAGTACGACGCCAAAAAGCACAATATTATTTCCAACGCGTCCTGCACCACCAACTGTATCGCCCCGGTGGTCAAAGTACTGAACGACAACTTCGGCATCGCCAAAGGCCTGCTTGACCACCATTCACGCCTATACCAACGACCAGAGGCTGCTGGATATGTATCACAAGGACCTGCGCAGGGCCAGGTCAGCCGCCCTGAATGTAGTCCCGACCACGACTGGCGCCGCCAAGGCGGTTGCACTGGTAATACCGGAGATAAAAGGCAAGCTGCACGGCATATCGCTGAGGGTTCCGGTGCCCACCGTATCGCTGTGCGACTTTGTATGCGACCTGAACAAGGATGTCACGGTCGAGCAGATCAACAGCGCCTTCAAAGAGGCCGCGGCAGGCAGGCTGAAGGGGATCCTGGAATACTGCGAGGAGCCCCTGGTGAGCAGGATTTCAAAGGCAACCAGAACAGCTCGATCTTCGACTCGCTGCAGACACTGGTGATCGGCGGCAATATGGCCAAGATAATCGCCTGGTACGATAATGAATGGGGCTACAGCTGCCGCATGGCCGACCTCGCCTTACTGCTTCTTAATAAAGGGCTGTAATTCATCCCGGGATATTACGGATTTCCTATGGAAGAGGAAAGTAGCCGAGCGGTAATAACACCTGCGCAGCGCCGGCAGGTTAATGCCGATCAGGCGTTTCAAAAACACTGGTTTTGCGCGGCATTATGCAAAGACGGCAAGGTGGTCATGCAGGATTCAGATTCGCCTGCAAGCTTCCCGGAAATACTGGATAATTCCGTTTTAGCCTGGATCGACTACCGCACGGCCAACTTTGAAACCGATGTCCATAGCGGCGCCGCCCAATTGGGATTCAGCGGACAATTGGTCAGCTGCCCTCATCGATGATCCCGAGGATATTGTACGAAGACTATGATACCGAGATGGGCATCAAGTTGCCCTCGATCCAGATCCGCATTACGATCATATCGATGTGCAGTCATATCCCAGCATTCTGTTACTGCGCAGAAACTTCATCCTGACCGTCCACCCCATACTGGTTGACCGCCGCTTCACCCGGCTGCGCCGCTATTCAAATACCATACTTTACCAAGATCCCCATGGATGTATCAGCCGAGGACAAGCTGACCATGCTGCTGATACGCATCATCGATCAGAATAACGACCGCAATTTTGAACACCTGCGGCAGATAGAGGAACGCGGTGACGATCTAAATAAAAGCCTCATGGACCCCGATGTGCCGCGCACAGACGCTGGGCCCCCAGATATACAATATGAAACACTCTTTGATCAAATACCTGAATGCCCTGTGGGAAACCGTCGATGTGCTGCACGACCTCCGCTACGGGGACGCCAACCTGCTGACCAATGAAGCACAAACTGCTGGACAGGATGGGTTTCCTGGCCGAGGATGTCAGCCACCAGATCGGTTTGGCCGAGCATATGTCGGATGTCCTTGCCTCGGGGCTGGAAGTCCTACAGTCGATCTATAACAACCAGCTACAGGCCATGAATAACCGGATGGCCTACCTGATGACATATTTGACGGTGCTGGGCACCGCCGTCCTGGTGCCCAATACGCTGGCAACCATCTTCGGCAATTCAGCCTTCGGTATGGCACCCAGGATACCGGGTGGTATGTTACAATGCTGGTGGGCTCAACTTGATTGCAACAGCTCTGACATTCTGGTGGGTCAAGAAATCCGGCTTTATCCCGAAGAAATTGGACTGAAGCCAGGATCCGTTATATCCGTGCCTGCTAGTCCGCGTCAGTACGACTCGCTCATCTTCCAAACTTATTATGCCGTCTCCAGTATCGCTACAGTCTGTAGCGGTATGGATTTGCAGGCAGGGCCGGCACCGTGCCACCGGTCTTTACGGCGGTCCATTTCAGGTGCTGCCCGGTCTGAAAGTACTTCCCTGTAACGCCCGCCACATCCGCGGATGCCGCAACGTATAGCGGCAGCACCGCTCCCTGCGCGGGGCCCTTCATAAAAATCCTGAAAAATGTATCGACAAATTTGCTGGAGTGTCGTCCAGATATTCGACGATACCGCGCCGGGACATACGCTGTTGGCCGTTACCCCCGTCCCCTCCAGCCTGCGCGCCAGCTCATTGGTAAATATTATGTCGGCCAACTTGCTCTGGGCATAGATCAGGTCCCGGCCGTATTTTTTTTCACCCTGCAAATTATCGAAATCCAGGCGCACGGCTTTATGCAGCGACGAGGTCATATTGACTACCCTGGCCGGCGCGCCCCGTTTAAGCAGGTCCAGCAACAGGTTGGTAAGCATGAAACAGGCTAGGTAGTTGACCGCGAAGGTCATCTCTATGCCGTCCACCGACAATTCCCGCCTGGCCATGATTATCCCCGCATTGTTTACCAGCACGTGCAACCTGTCATGCTTTGACCGGTAGGCCATGGCCAGCTCCTTAACCCGGCCCTGCGAGGACAGGTCGGCCAGCATCAGTTCAACGGCCCGGTTGCCGCTGCCATCCATAACATACTCAAGCGCAGCTTTGCCCCGCGACGGATCACGGCAGACCATGGTCACCCGTGCGCCCAATTTCGCCAGGCCGAGGGCGATCTCACGCCCTATGCCGGAACTGGCGCCGGTAACCAGGCAATACTTTCCTTTGATATCCCAATCCATCGGATTACCTGAATTACAATCCTGTATAACAGCCACCGGTAAATTTATAACATAAAAATACTACTGACATAAACTTTTTATAACGTTATACGTTTATATATAATAGACACCGGGTAAATTGGAGTAAACCTGGTGTTAATTGAAGAACAAGTAGTACAAAGGGCCGTAAATGGAGACAGAGAAGCATTTACGTATATATATGACCTGCATTTCGATAAGATCTACAGGTACATCTATGTCAAGGTGCACAGCCAGGCGGAAGCCGAGGACTTAACGC
The DNA here is from genome assembly GCA_963752975.1 of uncultured Chloroflexia bacterium. Lineage (GTDB taxonomy): Bacteria > Chloroflexota > Dehalococcoidia > GIF9 > UBA5629 > CAIMUM01. The sequence continues at coordinate 184,671 of CAVWAG010000008.1, read as the reverse complement.
AGGATGTGTTTATCAAAGCATATGAAGGCATCAAGTCTTACAAGTGGAGGGACCTCCCCTTCACAGCCTGGCTTTTCAGGATCGCCCATAACCGGGTCATCGACCATATCAGGAAAACTTCCAAAGAAAAAAAGGCCCCGCTGGAGGAAGCCGGAGCAATAAGTTCCGGCGACCCGGTATATATGACAGAACAAAATTACGAGATTTATCAACTTAAAGGCGCACTGGAGAAGCTGCCCGACGCACAGCGCGAGGTAGCTACCATGCGCTTTATATCAGAGTTGTCGATATCTGAAGTGGCCCTGGCGCTGGGAAAAAGCGAGGGCACTGTGAAGGCCCTGCAATTCAATGCAGTGGCCTCACTGAGAAAGTTGCTCATGGGTAAATTCGATGCCTATTAAAATCGAAGAAGCTTTCAACGATTGTTTTGAGCGGTTATCCGCCGGCGAAAGCCTGGATAGCTGTCTACACAGCTACCCGGAATATGCTGCGGAATTGGATACGATGCTCAGGACCACCTTCGATATCAAGCGGCGGGCCTACCCCGTGCAGCCGAGGCCGGAATTTAAATACTGGGCAAGGGTGCGTTTGCAGGGAGTCCAGGATTATGTCAGCCGGCAGCCGGTCCAGTCCAGGTCCTCAGGTTTTAACCTGCGCCGTAACCTGGCGATATCCATGGCTGCCCTGCTGGTCTTTGTCATAGCGTCCAGCGGAACGGTGGCAGCCTCTTCGGATTCTCTGCCTGATGAACCCCTGTACGGTGTAAAATTAGCCGTGGAACAGGCGCAGGTAACCTTTGCCTTTTCAGACGTGGACAAGGCCGAGCTATACGCCCACCTGGCGGAGAAAAGGGCGGGCGAGATCGTTGCCATGGCGCAGCAGGGCAAAACCGATAAGATGGAGACGACTACAGCCAATATGAATTATCAGCTTGACCAGGCTGAGCAATTTATAAGCAAATATGAGGAGGCCAATCCCGACACGACAAGCGGAGAAGCGGCTGCTTCTTCCGTTCCATCGACAACCCTCTGCTTCCCCCGCACCAACAGTCATGATTCCCCCTGATAAGAGTGCATCCACAACGGTTGTACCGGCGGACAGCAGGACAATTTCACGCTTCCTGCGAAACCGCTCCCGGCGGTAACCCGGGCAGCAATCAACATCAACAGGGCAAAAAACACCATTAATACTACCACCGCGAAAAGCCTTGACGAATTACAGAACGCGCTCGAGAAAGCTCCTGATTCGGCTAAACCGGCTCTGCTGGAGGTAATTCAACGTACCAAAAAAGCTAATGAACGGGCTCATCAGCAGCTTGATCACGATGATAACCAGCAGGCTCTGCCCTCCGGCCTCACGCCCAATACAATACCCGCAGTGCCTGCTGATAAGCCAAAATACATACCGCCCCAAAACAATAACTTGAAGCCGGTTGACCAGCATTCCGATAATAAGCCCAATTTGCATAACGCTCTCCCCCAAGGCGGCGTGAATAATCAAACCGGTACCACCGATAATAGCGATGATGATCATAAATAAACCGCAAAATATGGAGATAGTAATGAAATACTCAGTAAAACCAATTCTCTTTATAGCTACCCTGGCCGCACTGCTGGCCTCAATTGCCTGCAGCAGTCAGTCAAATACAGCCAGCATGCCGCCGGCCGCTCCACCTGCTCCAAATGCTTTACTGTCATCGAAGGCTGTATCAACAGATGTGGCTTATGCGCCGGAAGCCGGCGGTGCGGGCGGGTCCGTGGAGACAGCCGTGACAGAAGACCGCAAGATAGTCAGGACCGGCTCGATCACCATGGAGGTCAGCGATATCAGCAAATCGCAGGCTGATATAACCGATATTGCCGGCCAGTATAAAGGCTATGTGGTCTCCTCCAACCAGCGCGCAGACCAGGAGACACCCAGCGGTTTTATATCGATCAGGATACCGGCTGCCAGTTTCGATGATGTCATGCAAAAACTGAGGGCACTGGCTGTTAAAGTAACCTATGAGACTACCAACAGCCAGGATGTCACCGAGCAATACATGGACCTTGATGCTCAACTGAAAAATTACCAGGCAACCGAGGCCCAATATCTCGAACTGCTGAAAAAAGCTGATAAGGTTACGGATATACTGGAAGTGCAACGTGAATTATCCAACGTGAGAGGCAATATTGAGAGGGTGAAGGGGAGGATGCTGTATTTAGAGCGCACTTCCGATATGTCGCTGATCGAAATCACCCTGGTAAACTCCAAGCCTATCGGTGAAAGCACCTGGGATGTTACCGGGATATTCAAGTCCGCCGTCAATGGTTTAATCGTTCTGGGCAAAGCACTGCTGGGCATCCTCATCTGGTTAGTAGTCTTCTCACCCGTATGGATAATCGTGCTGGTGATAATTTTCCTGGTCAGGCGCAAGAAGAAGGCACAGGCAAAAGCCGCAACGCTAAAGTAATAATCACACGGATTAGTTATAATAAAGGGCAGCCTTAAGGCTGCCCTTTATTTATGCAGAAAGTGGCAAATACAGCGGAGGCAAAAGCCGTGAAACCTGTAGAATGGCTGGGGGACCGTCTCAAGATACTCGATCAGACGGAACTGCCGCTGGCTGAAAAATATTTACAGCTCACCGATTACCGTGATGTGATCTCGGCAATCAAGGAACTGCGGGTGCGCGGCGCACCGGCCATCGGGATATCCGCCGCCTACGGCATCTGCATAGGCGCGATGTCGATACATGAAACCGGTATCCGCAAATTTAGAGATAGCCTTGAGAGGGTATGCGCTGACTTTGCCGCTGCCAGGCCGACTGCGGTCAACCTGTTTCATGCCATCGAGCATCATGCGGGAGGCGGCCAAACCGCAGACTACCGTCAGCGGGATAAAAGCAGCGCTGCTCAAAACGGCCGTAGCCTTTAACCGGGAAGAAGAAGCGGCTATGGCTAAATTGAGCAAGGCCGGAGCGGCTTTGCTCGCCGACGGCTTCACTGTCCTGACACACTGCAACACCGGGCAGCTTGCCACGGGCGTGCGGTACGGGACGGCCCTGGGCGTAATCAAGGCGGCTGTCGAACAGGGCAAGAGGATACGCGTCTACGCGGACGAGACCAGGCCGCTGCTGCAGGGGGCGCGGCTGACCACCTGGGAACTGAAAAGACTGAATATCCCGGTAACCCTAATCACCGACAGCATGGCCGGCTTCTATATGAGCAAACAGGTGATAGACTGCGTGATCACCGGCGCCGACCGCATAGCCTTAAACGGCGATACCGCGAATAAGATCGGCACCTACTCACTGGCAGTGCTGGCCAGGGAAAACCATATACCTTTTTATATCGCGGCCCCCGTAAGCAGCATCGATTTTACGATTAAATCAGGCTCGCAAATCCCCATCGAAGAACGCGATGAGCGGGAGATCCTGCGGATCAGGGGTATTCAGATCGCGCCAACCGGCATCCACGCGGCAAATCCCGCCTTCGATATCACGCCAGGCAGATATATTAATGCTATCATTACCGACAGGGGTATAGTTAAACCACCGTATCAACGCAGCATACTCAAATTACACAAGGAGGGCAAATAATGGATCAAGCCAGGGTCGGCATCATCGGAGGCAGCGGACTCTACGACCTGGACGGGATGACTCATGTCAGGGAAGTACGCGTAAATACGCCGTTTGGCGATACCAGCGACCTGATCAAGCTGGGAAATATCGAGGGCGTGCAGGCCGCCTTTCTTCCCCGCCACGGCGTGGGCCACCGTATCAGCCCGTCCGAACTGCCTTCCAAAGCTAACATATATGCCCTTAAATCGCTGGGCGTGGAATATATTATCGCCATATCCACGGTGGGCAGCCTGAAGGAAAAGATCAAGCCCATGGATATCGTCATACCCGACCAGATCATCGACCGCACTTTCCTGCGGCCCGACACATTTTTCGGCAACGGTATCGTCGGGCATATAGCCTTCGCCGATCCCTACTGCCCGTTGCTCAGCGACGTGCTTTACGATGCAGTGCACAAGACCGGCACCCGCGCACACGACGGCGGCACCGTTATCGTAATGGAAGGCCCCCAGTTCTCGACCAGGGCGGAATCCGAGTTGTACAGGTCATGGGGCGCCGATATTATACTGATGACCGCCCTGCCCGAAGCGAAATTGGCCCGCGAAGCGGAGATATGTTACGGCATGATGGCAATTGTCACCGACTACGATTGCTGGAACGAACTGAGTGAAACAGTTTCGGCGGAGATGGTCATATCCAACCTGAAGAAAGAGCATAGGCGTGGCCAAGAAGGCGCTGCGCCACGCCATCGTAAACCTGCCGGTCAAAAAGGATTGCGCCTGCGGGCATGCCCTGGAAAACGCTATAATTACGGATCCCGACCTAATCCCGCCTAAAGCAAAAAAAGACCTGGGTATCATCATAGGCAAATACATAAAGTAATAAATAGATAGAGATGCAGCTAAATTTCAACTGTGCGGCCACCCTCATCGGCAGTGTGCCATACACTGACCCGGCTGCGGCATGCGCTACGATAAGTAAATATCTGACAGACCTGCCGGCCTGGCCCCAATTGCCCCGCAGGGTAAACCTGGAAAACCTGTACATTCAATATAGCGAGGGCTTCCCCGGCATCGAGATCGAAAACGAAAAGATACGGGTTGAAAAAGGCGCCGATTTCGATCATGAGCTGGAACAGTTATACACCGATGCACACGAAGCAAATCCGTGCAGGTACGCGGTTAGCAAAGAATACGCCGCCGGCCTGCATAGCTTTGCCTCGGGTCAAAAATCAAAAATACCCTTAGCCAAAGGCCAGCTTATCGGGCCGATAAGCTGGGGCTTATGTGTAACCGATCATACGGGAAAAGGCATTATCTACGATGATGCTCTCTCGGATGCAATCGGCAAGTTCCTGAGATTAAAGGCAGCCTGGCAGGAGGCCTTCCTGGGTTCCATCGCCCGGCAGACCGTGATCTTTATCGATGAACCCTATCTCACTTCCCTGGGGTCGGCTTTTATAGCGCTGCCCAATGAACAGATCTCGCAGTTGATCAGCGAAGTGCTGGCAGGTATATCCGGGATCAAAGGCATCCACTGCTGCGGGTCAACCGACTGGTCGCTGCTGCTGAACTTACCGGTTGATATCATCAGCTTTGACGCCTACAACTACCTTGACTCGATCCTGTGCTACCAGGCCGATCTGTGCTCTTTCGTCAAAAAGGGTAAAGCCGTAGCCTGGGGCATTGTCCCCAATGATGAAGACGTATTGAAAAAAGAGTCGCTCGCTACCCTTTACGACCGCTTCTGCGAAGCACTGGCGCCGCTGACCCGTGAAGGGATACCCATCCGGGACCTGGTCCGGCAAAGCATAATAACCCCGACCTGCGGCCTGGCATCTCTATCTCAAGATGCCGTTGAACAGGTATTTGCAGCTGCTAAACGGTGTCTCCGGCAGGATTCGCCGGAAATACAGCTGATAAAAGCAGGCTGGCTTGAAATCCTGAGCCACTTTAGCGATAATACTGTACACATTCTTATTAATAAAGAGAATCAGTAAAGGATATGAAATGAACAAAAGTAAAAAAATGGCCATAATCAAACACAGGCGCAAGAAGAAGAAGTTCGAAGAGCGCCGCAAGTCTTTAGCCGTGTTGGCCGGTGCGCATAAGCCGGTTGTCAAAGAACCGGTTAAGAAAGAAATGGAGATGCCCAAACCGATTAAGGCTATTGCCGATATGTTGAAGCCGAAGAAAGCCGCACCGGCTAAAAAAGTAGCACCCAAGAAAGAGAAACCCGTAGCTGCGAAAAAGGTCGAGGTTGTTGAAAAGGCGGAAAAACCCAAGAAAGCTCCGGTGAAAGCCAAGAAGTCTGATGCCGCGGTAGCACCGAAAGCAACTGAAAAGGCTGAGGCGCCCAAAAAGGCCGCGGTCAGAAAGAAGAAACCCGAATCCGCCAAAGAGAGCTGATGGGGCAAGCTTATCTGCTCACCGGCATGCCCGGCACAGGTAAAACCACTATCATCCGGCAGGCAATAACCCAGTCAAAGCGTAACGCCGGCGGTTTTTTCACGCAGGAGATCAGAAGCGTAGGCATACGTGAAGGCTTCCGCATCGTTACACTTGAGGGCAAAGAGGCGATACTTGCTCATATCGCCATAGACAGCCCGTTTCGTGTCGGAAAATACGGCATCGATATCAGCGTCCTGGACACTATAGGAGTGGACGCCATTTATAACGCAATCGCACACAACGACATTATTGTTATCGATGAAATCGGCAAAATGGAGCTTTTCTCCTCGCGCTTTATCACCGCGGTCCAGGATGCGATAAACAGCCCGAAAAAGGTGCTTGGAACGATAACCTTAAAACCGCATCCGCTGGCCGACACAATCCGGCAAAACAGGAATATCAGGGTTACTGAACTTACCAGGCAAAACCAGAGTTTTGTTCTGGCTGAACTGATGGCCTGGCTTTCTTAGCTCGGTAATGGGAATCGACCTTCAACCAATCGGCGAAATAGACAGCGACGTGCTAACGGGTATATCCGCCGGCCTGGCCGGCGCTTTCGGTAACCCCGTACGGATAAAGCCTGCTATCGGCGTCCCTGAGAGTTCCTACGTTCCGGACAGAAACCAATATCTCGCCGACCTGATTCTCGCTGCATTAAAACCATATCAAAACGGAGACCGCAGGCTCCTGGGTGTGGCCGATATCAACATTTACACCCAGGGACTAAACTTTGTTTTTGGGCAGGCCGATTACCACAACCGGATAGGCGTTATATCATTGACCCTGCTCAAACAGGAAAACTACGGATTGCCGGGAGATCCTGCGCTGCTCATAGAAAGGGCACAAAAGGAAGCGGTACATGAGCTGGGTCACACCTTTGGATTGGGACATTGCCAGGATGGAACCTGCGTTATGCATTTCTCCAACAGCCTAATCGACACTGATGTAAAGAAGGTATATTTTTGCCGGCGCTGTCAGCCCAAATTAGTTTTATGATATAAGGCGCACTCTATATAATGTGACTGAGGGACGCCGGGTATCTCTCAACGTAAATTGCGGAGGGTAAATTGAGTAAACTGGATGACTACAGCGGTGAATTTAAGCCGGACCTGAAGCCAAGTGATTTCTCCTATGAAGCCCTGGAAAAACTAATCAAAACGTATGGCCAATTGTATAAGGCACTGGACGGCTTCTGGTACCTGGCACTTATGGAAAAGTCCGGCAATGATGAGGCTCTGGCATGCGATATGCCGTGTGGGAGAAACTGTGCAAATACGAGATGGAAAAGATAACCAAAAACTTCAATATCACGGGAAAGGATGTGAAATCCTTAATGAAAGCGTTTCAACTGAGCCCCTGGGCATGGAACCTTAAATGGGATTTTGAAGTGCTGGGTGACAACCATATCATATGGAAGGTCACGCATTGCCCGACTGTCAAAGCGCTGGAGCGCGAAGGACGGGGCAGGGAAAACGATATCTGCAATTATGTCGAGGTCAGGCTTAACCGGCTTTACGCTTCATTTTTTAATCCCGCGATACAGGTAAACTGCCTGAAAACCCCTCCGCGCGAAATGCAGACGATTATTACTGCCGCTGGGAATTTAAATTGTAGAGGAGTAGATTTAACTTTCTCCACTGTACGCTAAGCTTGACAAATCAATAAATTACTCCTATTATAATTATGTCCATCGACCTGGAAAGGCGGTGAGGCAAAAGTCCTATAACTGAATACAAAGTCCGCTTGGATCAGTGATGACCGAGACGGTATATACAGGTGACCTGCTATTGCCCTTCTCGGATGCTGCTGAGAAGGTTTTTTTATTGCCTGTGAGGTAAATATGGAACAAATAAAGACCGACAATAGGATTTATAGGCGCCGGTGTAACAGGCACGGCCCTTGCCTGCCAGCTATGGCAGCAAGGTTACCAGGTCGTTGCAGCGAACAGCAGGAGCCTCTCTTCAGCGCAGACGGCTGGCAGCCAAGATCGAGGGCTGCACGGTCTGCCGCTCGCCCCAGCAGGTGGCCGACCTCGCCCAGGTAGTCTTCATTACCACGCCCGACGATATAATCGCTGATATAGCCGCCAGCGCTGACATGGCGCCCCGGCCAGACCGTTATTCATTGCAGCGGCGTTCATTCCATCGATATACTGGAGCCGGCACATAAATACGGGGCATCATGTTTGCTGCCTGCATCCCGCTTCAGACCTTCGCCAGTATCGAGGAGGCCATCAACAATATCCCCGGCTCAACCTTCGCCCTGGAAGGGGACGAGCCCGGGCTTGTCACTTGCCCGCGAACTGGCAAAAGCCATGAAGGGAAATATCATCATGCTCAAAGCGGGCGACAAGGTGCTCTACCATGCAGCAGCGGTTACACTCTCCAATTACCTGGTCACACTGATGAAAACCGCCGCCGATCTGTGGCAGTCTTTCGGCATCCCCCAGGAAGAGGCTGTTAAAGCCCTGCTCCCCCTGCTCAAAGGGACCGTCAATAATATCGAGCGCGTGGGCATACCCGGCTGCCTTACCGGCCCCATCGCCAGGGGCGATGTCGAGACCATCAGGAAACACGTCGCCGCCCTTGAAAAAGCGCACCCTGCGCCATCGACACTTACCGCCTGCTCGGACTGAAGACGCTGTCGATCGCTATGGCCAAAGGACGTATCAGCCTGGAAACAGCAGAGGAGATACGCGACCATCCTGGAAGGGCACGCGGCACATATACGAGGACTTATTACGATGACCTGTATCAAGGAGCTCGGCATTGATTTTGACTCACCGGTATTCATCAGCTTCCGCCTGATAAATTGATACCCAGCAACATATACCCTATTGCTGAAGGAGATAAGAGATATGTCAATCAGGACTATGCTCAAAAGTAAAATTCACAGGGCCAGGGTTACTGACTGCAACATCGATTACGAGGGCAGCATCACCATCGACAGCGACCTTTTGAAAGCGGCGGACATCCTGCCTTATGAGCGGGTTGAGATATTGAACGTCAATAACGGCGCACAGCTTCAGCACCTATGCCATCGAAGGCAATCCGGGCTCCGGCGATATATGCCTGAACGGGGCCGCGGCCAGGCTGGCCACCAAGAACGACATTGTTATTATCCTTACCTATCACGAAGTCCCCAGCGGCGAAGCAGCGCATGTGAAACCCCGCATGGTTTATGTGGATTCGCATAACCGTATCAAGTCGACCAAGAACGTCGATACCTGGATGGACGACCTGGTATCTACGAAATAGCGGCAGGTTGTTGGCATGCGGCTACACCATCAACAAAATCCAGGATATGAAGCATGCAGGTGAGAAGATCACCATGCTCACCGCCTACGATTATTCCACAGCCAAGATCGTTGACGAAGCCGGCGTACCGCTTATCCTGGTCGGCGATACCCTGGGGATGGTGATGCTTGGGTTATGAGACAACCGTCCCCGTGACCATGGAGGAGATGCTTCATCATACCAAGGCCGTAGTCCGCGGCACGAAGCAATCGCTGATTATCGGCGATATGCCTTTCATGACTTACCAAGTCAACGGCGACGAGGCCATGCGCAATGCCGCCAGATTCATGCAGGAAGCAGGCTGCCAGGCCGTCAAGCTCGAAGGCGGAACAGCCGTCGCCGGCACGGTAAAGCGCATCGTGGATTGCGGCATACCGGTCATGGGACATATCGGGTTGACCCCGCAGTCCATTCATCAGCTCAGCGGGCACCGCGTGCAGGGCAAAACACCCGGATTCGGCCAGGCGGCTGCTGGATGATGCTCTGGCACTCGAACAGGCCGGCGCCTTTGCCGTCGTGCTGGAACTCGTTCCCACACAGCTGGCCAGGATTATCACAGCCAGGTTAAAGATACCCACCATCGGTATCGGCGCCGGCCCATACTGCGACGGCCAGGTACAGGTGATACACGATATGCTGGGATTGTTTACCGACTTCGTGCCCAAGCACGCCAAACAGTATGCAAAACTGGCCGAGGTCATCAAGTCTGCCGTCGGCGAATATATCAATGAAACGAAATCCGGCGTTTTTCCGTCTTCCGAACACGGCTCCACCATGGATGAGGACCTGCTGAAAGACCTCTGAGAAAAGCTTCATGCAGATCGCCCGCTCCATTCCCGAAATGAAAGCCCTGCGCAGAAAATGCGCAGGCTCCGTAGGTTTTGTGCCCACCATGGGATACCTGCATGAAGGGCACCTCGAACTGGTCGGGTAGCCGGGCGGGATAACCCGGTTACAGTGGTGAGCATATTTGTTAACCCCACCCAGTTTGCCCCCAACGAGGATTATAAAGCCTACCCGCGCGACCTCGACCGTGACCTCGCCATGCTGGACAGGGTCAAAACCGGCATCGTCTTTATACCGGACAGCGATGAGATGTACCCCGGCGGATACAACACCTGGGTGGACGTACAGGGGATAACAGGCAAGCTGGAAGGCAAATCCAGGCCCACGCATTTCCGCGGGGTAACCACCGTCTGTAACAAGCTGTTCAATATCGTGCAGCCCGATAAGGCCTATTTCGGCCAGAAGGATGCCCAGCAGGCCCTGGTAATACAGAAAATGGTCGCCGATCTGAATATGAACCTGGAAGTCATAGTCTGCCCTACCATACGGGAGAAAGACGGGCTGGCCATGAGCAGCCGCAATACCTACCTCACCGGTAGCGAACGTATTTCCGCAACCGTCCTATATAAATCTCTCTGCCTGGCCAGGGACATGTTCGCAAAGGGCGAGCGTGATGCAGGGATTATCAGGAAGGCCATGGTCGACCTTATCTCGCGGGAGCCGGCGGCCAAAATAGACTATGTCAGCATCGCCGATATGCAGACCCTCGACGAGGTAGACAAGATCGAAAGCAAGGCGCTGGTATCGCTGGCAGTCAGGCTGGGGAAACCCAGGCTGATCGATAATATCGTCCTGGGTTGATGCCTAATCCCTGATAAACAGTACCATCCCGATAACAGCCATGCCGGCCATAATTGCGCCGAAGTAAAAGGGGGCGGCGGGATTCACCGACTGCCACAGCCACCCGGCTACCAGGCTGGCAGGCAACAGGGTTATACCCACCACCCCATGGTACATACCGAAAGCTGTCCCGCGTTTCTCTTCCGGCACCAGGTCGCAGACCAGCGCCCTGGCCACCCCCTCCGCTAATCCGTAGTAAAGGCCGTAAAGCCCCCACAGCAACCACGCCGTCCATGGCTGGTCCAGAACGGCGAACCCCAGGTAAACAAGGGCGTATATACTCCAACCGAGCAAAATAACCTTGCGGCGGCCGATCTTATCGGACAGTATTCCGGAAGGTACGGAGAAAAGGGCGTAAACCGCGTTAAACAATACCAGCATTAATATAATATAAAATACATTGTTGCCGAGGTTTTGCGCCCTGAGGATGAGGAAGGCGTCACTTGAATTACCCAGCGTGAAGAGAAAAACGATGCACAGGAATATTTTGAATCTCTTGCCCAGAGCGGTTTCGGCTGCAGAGAGGGCTGTATTCTCAGCAGTTTTACAGGAAGGGGCAACCGGGCAGGACTGCTGTTTGGGCGGCTCTTTGATAAACACAAAGAAGAACAGGGCAATAAATGCCGGTATAATCCCGAGGATGATCAGCCAGCGGTAGGTATCGATCTGCAGGTTTACGACTTCCCTTTGCAACAAAAATACGACGGCGGCCGCTGCCAGTAAACCCAGAAACGCCCCGGAGGTGTCCATGGCCCGGTGAAAACCATAGGCTTTGCCACGGTCACCTTCACTGCTGGAATCAGCTACCAGGGCGTCACGGGGGGCTGTGCGTATACCTTTGCCGAACCTGTCGGCGAAGCGGATGCCCATGATCGGCCCCCAGGTATTGGCTATCAGCATGAAGGGTTTCGCCAATGTTGAAAGCGCATAACCGATAAACGACAGGCATTTTCTATTGCCCAGTTTGTCGCTTAACCATCCGCTCAATACCTTCAATATGGAGGCCGTGCTTTCCGCGACGCCTTCGATTAAACCGATGATTACGGTCCCGGTCTGCAGTACATTAGCCAGAAAAAGCGGCAGCAGCGTAAATATCAATTCGCTGCTGACATCAGTGAGGAAACTCACGAGGCCTAGATAAAAGATATTGGGATTCAGTCCGAATACCGGTTTCCTGTTGCCTCCATGCATGATTGGCTATCTCCCTGCTATAAGTATAGCCGAGGTTGATTTTGAAGCCAGTTTCTGTTAGATTATTTAACTGGTTTGGCCATATTCTACTATTTTGCATGTGCGTCCACAATGAAATACTATCTACCGGCGCGTAGCCTGATATTTTCGGAGGTTATTAGACCATGGCAAAATTAAATCTGACTATCGACGGAAAATCCATAGGCGCTGACAGCGAAAATTCCATACTTGAAGCGGCCAATAAGGCGGGGATTTATATTCCCACACTCTGCTACCATCCCGACCTTAAGCCTGCATGCTCATCCGGCAACTGCTCAGATGGATGCGGTTTATGCACTGTGGAAATAGAAGGACAAACTGAATTCGCCCAAGCATGCAATACGAAAATCTCCGAAAACATGACCGTCCACACGGATACCGCCGCCATCAGGCAAAAGCAGAGGCAGGTTGTGGAGAAGATATTAAGTCAGCATCCCAATGCCTGCCTGACTTGCTGGCGCAGGGAGCGCTGCAAACCGTTTGACGTCTGCCTGCGCAACGTGGACGTGACCGAGCGATGCGTCACCTGCCCCGAAAACGGGCATTGCGAACTTCAGCAGGTATGCGATTTCCTGGACATCGGCAACGAGAACCTGCCTTATCAATACAGGAATCTGCCCATACAGCGGGATAACCCCTATTTCGACCTCGATTATAACCTGTGCATAGCCTGCGGCCGCTGCGTGCGCGCCTGCCGCGATCTGCGCGGCATCAAGGCCCTTGATTTCAAGGAGATGAACGGTTTCAAGGTCGCCGGGCCGGTCAAAGCCACCTACCAGGAGTCCGGCTGTAAATATTGCTTCACCTGCGTTGAGGTTTGCCCTGTAGGCGCCATCGTTGATAAGCTGGCGCGGTACCGGGCCATCTCCGAATGGCAGGGATACGTAGTGCCCTGCAGCTATGCCTGCCCGGCGCACATCGACATACCCAGGTACATCAATTACATAGCCCGCGGCAAGTATCCCGAAGCGCTGGCAGTGGTCAGGGAAAAGGTGCCGTTCCCGGGCTCGCTGGGCCGTGTCTGCATACATCCCTGCGAACAGGCCTGCCGCCGCGGCAAGCTGAACGATCCGCTGTGTATCAAGTTCCTCAAACGCTACGCAGCCGATCACGATAATGAACTGTGGAAGAAAGGAAATAAAGTATTGCCATCCACGGGCAAGAAAGTGGCGGTAGTAGGATCCGGGCCAGCCGGGCTCACCGCGGCATTCTACCTGGCCAAACTCGGACATTCGGTGACCGTCTTTGAAGCCCTGCCGCAAACCGGCGGCATGATGCGAGTGGGCATACCGGCCTACCGGCTGCCCCGGGAGATCCTCGATGCCGAGATAGACGAGATAAGAAAAGTCGGGGTGGAGATAAAGGTAAACCAGAGGATTGAATCGATCGACAGCCTGATGGACCAGGGTTTTAACGCCGTGTTTGTCGGCATCGGCGACCACAAGGGTTCCAAGATGGGCGCCGAAGGTGAAGACCTGCCCGGCGTACTGGACGGCGTGGATTTCCTGCGCAGCGTGGCGCTCGGCCAGGAATTCAAGATCGGCAAAAAGGTGGCGGTTATCGGCGGAGGCAACTCCGCTATCGACTGCGCGCGCGTGGCGATCCGCGTGGGGTCCGGCGACGTGACGATTGTCTACAGGCGGACCAGGGCCGAGATGCCTGCCGCGCCTGAAGAAGTGGAGGCGGCCATCCACGAAGGCATACAGGTAATATTCCTGGCGGCGCCCAATAAAATTACGCCCAAGGACGGCAGGCTTGCCCTCGAATGTATAAAAATGAGGCTGGGTGATCCCGACGCCAGCGGGCGCCGGAGCCCGGTGAGGATACCCGGCAGCGAGTATACCACCGAGTACGACAATATAATCGCAGGAATCGGCCAGGCATCGGATATACCCGCCAAATTCGATGTGGCGGTAAACCGCGGCAATATCAAGGTCAATGACAAAACTTTAGAAACCAATCGAAAGGGCGTATTCGCGGGAGGCGATATAGCCACAGGTCCCGCTTCCGTGATCGGCGCCATTGCCCAGGGAAGGTTGGCTGCATCTTCCATAGATAAGTTCCTGGGAGGCAAAGGTCAAATCGAAGAAGCGCTGGCCCCCATCGAGGAGATGGAACCGTGGTTCGGCGAGGATGCTGATTTCTCGAGCAAACGTCAGCCCGCCATGCCGGAGCTTGAGAACAGCAAGCGGCTGAATAATTTCGACGAAGTTGAATTCGGGTACAATGAGCAGACAGCTGTCGATGAAGCGAAGAGATGCTATAAATGCCATTACCGGTTAAAGCTCTCGCATCCCTATGCAGCCACCGGTAAAAGTTAAATCAGCCTGAAGAGGAGGTTTGCGTGTTCAAAATAGTTACCAAGGAGAAACTGACCCCGGTAATCGACTGCCTCAAGGTCGAAGCGCCGGCGCTGTCCCGCAAGGCCAGGGCCGGGCAGTTCGTCATTATTCGCGTGGACGAGGTTGGCGAGCGTATCCCGCTGACATTAGCTGACTGGGATGCCAAAGAAGGCACTATCACGCTGGTGGCCATGCAGGTCGGCACATCCACCAAGAAACTGGGAGCGCTTAAGGCGGGGGATAATCTTCAGAATCTTGTAGGCCCGCTCGGCTTACCTTCCGACATTGAGAAATTCGGCACGGTGATCTGCGTGGGCGGCGGTGTCGGCATTGCCCCTATTTATCCCATCGCAAGGGCGTTGCGGGAAGCCGGTAACAAGGTAATATCAATCATCGGGGCCAGGAACAAGGACCTGCTCTTCTGGGAAGACCGTATGAAAAAGGTCAGCGATGAATTGATCGTCACCACGGACGATGGCTCCTATGCCCGCAAGGGACTGGTCACGGAACCTTTGAAGGAGAAGCTGGATGCGGGGAAAATTGACCGCGTGATCGCCATCGGCCCGGCGGTCATGATGAAATTCTGCTCCCTGACCACCAAACCCTACAACGTTCCCACAATCGTAAGCTTGAACTCTATCATGGTGGACGGCACAGGCATGTGCGGATGCTGCCGTATCTCGGTGGGCGGTGTAACCAAATTCGCCTGCGTGGACGGTCCGGACTTCGACGGCCACCAGGTTGACTGGAATATTGCCTTCGACAGGCAAAAGGTATATCTGAAAGAAGAAAAAGACTCCCTGGACAAATGGGAATCATGCCAGTGCGGCAAATCTTGATAAGGGAGGCTGAAGTTGGAAGATAAACCCAAATCAAAAATCAATCTCAACCGCGTAGATATGCCCAGGCAGGACCCCCTGGTCAGGGCACACAACTATAATGAAGTCGCCCTCGGGTACAGCGATGATATGGCCAGGCAGGAGGCCACCCGCTGTATACAATGCCCCAAGCGTCCCTGCGTAGCCGGCTGCCCGGTAAATGTGGATATACCCGAATTCGTCAAGGCGGTCAGGGACAACAATATGCCTGAAGCCGTTAAAATCCTCAAGAGCAAGAACGCCCTGCCGGCTATCTGCGGCAGGGTCTGTCCGCAGGAAACCCAGTGCGAACAGGTATGTTCGCTGGGCAAGAAAGGCGCTCCCATTGCCATCGGCCGGCTTGAGCGCTACGTGGCCGACTGGGACCTGGGCCATAAAGAGTCGGCCTCGCCCACACAGATACCACCTCCTACCGGGAAAAAAGTGGCGATAATCGGCTCCGGGCCGGCCGGGCTCACCTGCGCAGCCGACCTCGCCAAGCTCGGCCATAAAGTGACGATGTTTGAAGCTCTGCATACCGCCGGGGGCGTTCTCATGTACGGCATACCCGAATTCAGGCTGCCCAAGAAAGTGGTCCAGGCTGAAGTAGATTATGTAAAATCATTGGGTGTTGATGTACAGCTTGATTCCGTGATGGGCAAACTTGCCACTGTGGACGAGCTGTTAAGCACAGGTTACGATGCCGTATTCCTGGGCACCGGCGCCGGGCTTCCCATGTTCATGGATATACCGGGCGAAAACCTCAACGGCGTCTATTCAGCCAACGAATACCTGACCAGGGTCAACCTGATGAAAGCATACCTCTTCCCGGAATACGACACACCTATAAAGATAGGTAAGAGGGTCGCGGTTATAGGCGGGGGAAACGTTGCCATGGATAGCGCGCGCTGCGCGCTGAGGTTGGGGGCGGACAAAGTGTATATCGTTTACCGCAGGTCGCGCGCCGAGATGCCCGCCCGCCATGAGGAAGCCGAGAATGCCGAGGAGGAAGGGATCATCTTCAAGCTTCTCACCAACCCCAAGCAGATCATCGGCGATGATAAGGGCTGGGTTAAAGGCATGGAATGTTACGAGATGGAACTGGGTGAACCCGATGCCAGCGGCAGGAGGCGCCCCATCACCAAGCAGGGCAGTGAATTCATTATGGATGTCGACGTGGTGGTAGTTGCTCTCGGCACCACGCCCAACCCGCTTATCCCTGCCACCACCAAGGGCCTTGAGATCACCAAACGGGGTACCGTGGTAGCGGACGAACAGAGCGGTAAAACTGTCAAGGACAGGGTGTGGGCAGGCGGCGATGTCGTAACAGGTGCCGCTACGGTAATCAGCGCCATGGGCGCGGGAAAACGGGCGGCAGCATCCATTCACGCTTTCCTGACAGGACAGTAGATACGGGCCCCCCTACGGCAAACAGTGAGGGCCGCTGCCAAAGCAGCGGCCCTCTTTTATTGCGTGGTCATTGCGAGCGTCAGCGAAGCAATCTCATAATCGGAAGTATGATGCAGTGCCATTGGATTACCACAGGGCCTGCGACCCTTCGCGATGACAGGTAACAAACAGGAGATGGGTCTAAACATCTGTCCGCAGAGCGGGCGCACTTGAAGGCACGCCTCTTGTATGGGGAGAAACTGGTTATTGACAGTTAATCAACCCACTGGTACACTTGTTCAAGGCAGTCACATTGGATAGTGCAGCACCGGGTGATATTTTGATATTTGCAGTTGGTTAATGACCGTAGTGGCCGGAGGAGAAAGTAAATGAACAGCAATCTGAAGTGGTTCTCTTATTTCATGATGGTGGCGCTCATGCTGCCATCGTTGTTTTCAGTGGCTGTGCCGCACAGTGCTCAGGCAAACGGCTACCCGCTCAACGTTTATGTCAAAAGTACAATGGATAACGACTCCGGCAACGGCTTAACTTGGGCGACGGCCAAAAAATTCATACAGTCAGGAATCGGCTTAACCGACCCAACCGGAGGCGGGACGATCAACGTTTGGGCCGGCACTTATAGTTTGAGCGGTAGTGGAATGATCAATATAGATCACCCGCTTACTCTTGCTGGTGCGGGGTCTGCAACGACGATTATTGACGGAGCCGGTCTTTGCGATTCGGAAGTCGTACAGATACAGCTTACAACAGCGGGAACGGTCAACATGTCGGGCTTCACCGTCCAAAACGGGTATTACGATGGCGGAGTCTGGATATATGAGAACAGCGGCGTTATCAATTTTAACGACTGCGTCATCACAGGTAACTATGCTTCTTATGGGCCAGACAGCTATGGGGGCGGCATAGGTATTGAATCCGGCAACACAGTGGTCATGAACCGCTGCACTATCAGCGGAAACCATGCCGGGGAGAACCCTTCCGAAGCACGGCCTCAGTCCTGTGGAGCCCTCACCACACGCTCAGGATCCCTTGGATATTATTACAATGGTTGCGCGGGAGGGATTTATTCCGAGAACAGCACCTTAACCATGAACAACTGCATACTACGCGATAACACCGCCAATGCAAACCGCATTGCTCTGAACGCTGTGCCGGTCGGCAGTACGGATGTCAGCGGCAGCGGAGGCGGCATGGTGGCAATGGATAGCACCGTTACTATGACCGGATGCGCAATCAGCGGTAATAGCGCATGGGGCAGCGGGGATGGATTTGTGGGCTACGATGTCAGCGGCAGCGGCGGAGGCGTCGTGGCCATCAACACCCTGTTAACCATGGCAGGCTGCACCGTTAGTGGGAACAGCGCGTCGGCCGGCGAACCTGTTCCGCCCGGAAGCGGAAGTAACAGCGGGGCGGGAGTAGAGCAGCCCATACCTTTTGAGTTTTATGCCGCCGGCAGCGGCGGCGGCATTGTCGCGGTAGATGGCCCGCTGACCATGACAGGCTGTACAGTGCAGGGCAACCATGCCAGCAGCGTTAGCAGCGGGCCTGCGGCCAATAGCCAGACAAACATAGGCTACGATGTCAGCGGCAGTGGCGGCGGCATAGTCACGGTATATAGCCCGCTCACCATGAGCAACAACTGTATCGTCAGGGACAATACTGCCACAGGCTCCGGCATCCTTCCGCTCGCTCCCGGTGAAAATGTGCCGATTGACGGCATTGGATTCAGCAGAAGCAGCGGAGGGGGGCTGGTCGCCCTGTTTAACTCATTCAAGATCGATTATGGCACCTTCGATAACAACACCGCCACAGGCCTGGGCGGAGGCATCGTCTACGGTGGTATATCTACAATTGACCAACCTGGGACAGGAGCGGGCAGCAGCGGCCTAAAGTGGCATTCCGGCCACAGCCTTGGAACAGGCACGTCAACATCAGCCGCGATTACCCCGGCGGAGATGAATGATTTCACTCTGACCAACAATAGGAGTGCGGACGGTGGTGGACTCGTTCAAATTGGCAGCACATTGACCCTTAACCGCGGCATGATCAGCAATAATACTGCCACAGATCAAGGAGGATGGGGAGGCGGCATACTTGCCTTCTTAAATGCGACGCTCAATATGAATGGTTGCACGGTCACGGGTAACCAGGCCGGCCGGTGGGGCGGTGGAATTTTTTATGGGTTAACGATAGGCAGCCAACCGGGCGCAACTATCAGCAACTGTAATATAGACGGCAACCTGGCCGGCGGGGCCGGCGGCGGCTTATTCGTTCTGGAAGCATATCTTTACAATGAATCTATAGGTAATGAAAGCGCCATCAGCGGCGATATGCCCAACTATAGAGGAACATTAAAAAATTTAGCTGGTTTTGTAGCTAAAAGCCGGCAGTTTGCCCGCTCCGGACTTAGTCAGCCGATCCCAGGGGCCATTACTCTAAATAATTGTACTATCTCGAACAATGAAGCTATGAATTGGGGTGGCGGGATGGCCTCGGTTTTCGGCGGCTATGAGTTGCATGCATGCACCTTCAGCGGGAATGCCGCGGGCGGACTGGGAGGTGGTATTGGCACCTTCCTGAGTATAGGTGAACTGGTTAACTGCACCGTTAGCGGGAACATGTTAACCCCCACTGATTTTAGCGGCCGACTTACCTCATCCAATCCTACGGGAAACGGAACCTTGAGCGTTGGCGATGGTCAGGTTTCCAGTGCAGGCGGCGGCCTGGGAATGTTGACAAGCTATACCTACTTTGAATGCGATATTATCGCCAATAATTTAGCCGACAGGGACAGCAGCTCGTATGGCGGTGGTCTTTTTAACTCAATAGGAGTACCTGGTGCGAGTAGCGAATTTGTCAATACCATTATTGCCAACAACACGGCTGCCCAGGCAAGCACCAATAACTGCTATAACAGGGGGCAGATAACATCCTTTGGGCATAATATCGACAGCTTGAACCAGTGCGGGTTCACCGCGATAGGAGACAAGTCAATACCGACCCCCTGCTGGGTCCGTTGCAGGGTAACGGTGGACCTACTCTTACCTGTGCCATAACAACTTCCAGCCCGGCCTACGCTCACGGCGACCGCAGTGCCGCTCCCGACACCGACCAGCGCGGCGTGCCCAGGCCAATTGGCTCATGCTGCATCGGCGCCTATGAGGCAATACCACCCCCCATTATTATTGTCAATCCTGCCATCACCGATGTCAATCCCGCCAGCGGCACGCAGGGGCAGTGCCCGATGACCGTGGTGCTAACGGGCACCAATCTCTCGGGGGTCACGTCGGTCAGCTTTGGGACAGGCATAACCGTGACCAGCTTCACGGTTAACAGCAATACGCAGATCACCGTTACCATATGCATAGATGCAAATGCCACGCCGGGCGACCGCAATGTCTCCGTGATCACGCCCGCCGGCACCTGGACGGGCCTGTTCACAGTAGTTTCGCAAAGTATAGGCTCGGGATCTCATAACTCCAGTATGACGGGGTTTGTGTCACTATCCCCGCCGGTAACCAATCCCGTCGTCCTGACTTCAAGCGCCAGCCTCTCGACCAAGTCAGTCGCACCGGGAACGCCCGTAACGGTGACCGCGGATGTAATCAACAAAAGCGCGGTCAACGGCAGCAAAAGGTCACACTGTACGTCAACGGTCAGGTGGAATCAACGCAGGGAGTAACCGTCAACAGCGGCGGTTCCACGAAATTGACCTTCAACGTGTCACGCAGCGAACCGGGTGATTACAATGTCTACGTGGACGGCGTGCCGGCCGGCAGCTTCAAGGTGGAGCTTTTCAGGGAGTCTGACGGCATACTCATATTCAGTGCTGTCCTGGTAGCCTTGGCCTTCGTACTTGGCATGGTCATGCTCTGGCGCAGGCAGCGCACGGGCATTAATTGACATTTATCCAGTTTTTTGTTTATTATTAGTAACAATTGAATATGTGAAAGGCTGTGAACGGGAATAGTAGGTTTCGTAGCGAAGGCTACAGAGAGTCAGAATGGTGAGAGCTGACGCCGGAGCGGAAGATTGAATGGACCCGGGAGCCGCAAACCGAAAGAACCTGGTTCAAGTAGGCTTTGACGCAGGGATAGCGTAATCAGAATCCAGGGTATCGCCGGTAAAATGGCCGTACCTGACAAGAGATGGTTCAGCAATGAACTAATTAGGGTGGCACCGCGAAGCTTAGCCTCTCGCCCCTTCGGCGAGAGGCTTATTTTATTATATGGAGGTTTGCAACATGGAATTTAATATGTGGCCCTGGCGGGCCGAGAATTTGGTCTGATCAACCGTCATAGTCAAGCACATATAAAAAATAATTAACGAGGTAATTAAATGGCTAAAAAATTAACAAAGTTCATTCTCCCCGAAAAGGATATGCCGACTTCCTGGTATAACATACTCCCGGATTTGCCGGAGCCTTTACCCCCGATGCTTCACCCGCAGACGCATGAACCTACCATCCTGCCTCCGCCCCTGTTCCCGGCTGCCCTGAATGACCAGGAGTTCAGCAAGGAACATACCATCGAAATCCCCGACGAGGTTCTGGACGTCTACAAGATGTACCGTCCCACACCGCTTATCCGCGCCTACAGGCTGGAGAAGGCGCTGGGCACACCGGCCCAGATATTCTACAAGTACGAAGGTGTCAGCCCGGCCGGCAGCCACAAGCTCAACACCGCCATCGCACAGGCATACTACAACAAGAAGGCCGGCATCAAGACGCATCGCCACTGAAACCGGCGCAGGGCAGTGGGGAAGCGCACTGGCCCTGGCCTGCCAGTACATGGGACTGGAATGCAAGGTTTACATGGTCAAGGTCAGCTACAACCAGAAGCCTTACCGGCGCATAATGATGGAGACCTGGGGCGCCAAGGTCGTTGCCAGCCCCAGCACCGATACCAACTTCGGCAAACAGGTGCTGGCTGAAGACCCCAATTGCCCGGGCAGCCTTGGCATGGCCATCAGCGAAGCCTGCGAGGACGCCTTCAGCCGCGATGACACTTCCTACTCCCTGGGCAGCGTGCTGAACCACGTCATCCTCCACCAATCCATCATCGGCCTCGAGACCAAGAAGCAGCTGGAAATGGCCGACGTCGAAGCCGACATCGTCATCGGCTGCGTGGGCGGCGGCAGCAACTTCGGCGGGTTGGCCGTCCCCTTCGTAAAGGACAAGATGAAAGGCAAGAAGATAGATATCATCGCGGTCGAGCCCACCGCCTGTCCCAGCATGACCAAGGGACCGCTGGCCTGGGACTTAGGCGATGTGGCGGGCATGGCCCCGATTGTCATGATGTACACGCTTGGCCATTCATTCATCCCGTCTCCCATCCATGCAGGTGGGCTGCGCTACCACGGCATGTCGCCCCTGGTGTCCCACCTGAACAAGCTTAAGCTGATCGATGCCAGGGCGGTAAACCAGAAATCCACATTCGAGAGTGCCATCCAATTCGCCCGCACCGAGGGCATTATCCCGGCCCCCGAACCAGCCCATGCCATCAAGGTGGTGATCGACGAAGCCCTCAAATGCAAGGAGTCCGGGCAGAAGAAGGTCATCGTCCTGGGACTCAGCGGACACGGCCATTTCGACCTGAGCGCCTACGACCAGTTCCTCTCCGGCAAGCTGGAGGCCGACGCCTACGACGAAGCCAAGGTGAAACAGTCACTGGCGCAGCTTCCCAAGATCGATTATGTAGCACCCAAGTAATCAACATGTGGAGCGGCGGGGTATTGATACCCCGCCGCTCCATACTTCACCGCCTCCGTTTATTATTTCGTCTCATCTTTGCCCGCTAAAATACCTTATGCTACAATCCCTGCACATTTAGATAAACAGGTTATTTAATATGAGAAAATTAATTGTCGGCTTTATTGCCCTGTCCTATCATAATATTGAGCAGCGGCTGCTATTTTGAATTCAGTCTTCTTCAACCTTACCACCGGGCACACCGCCGGTAACGCAAACATTGCAAACAGCGCAGACCGTGCCGGGCTCTGTCACGCCGGTCGATCCTGGCTGGAAAGCCCCCGCTGCCGACTCCTCCAATATTGCTCTACCTGATATTGCCGATGTTGTAGAACTAGAGTAATCCTTCGGTGGTTACAATAATACCGAGCAGATTGTTAACGATATGTTCAACAGGAATTTAAACAGTCCGGCGCAGGCTCCGGCTGGATACTGGATAAAAAGGGCATCATCGTCACCAACAACCACGTGGTCGAAGGAGCAAATAAAATTGTGGTGCAGTTCGCCGACGGCAGGACCTATGAGTGCCAACCCGTCCAATATCTTCCGCGATCCACTCACCGACCTTGCCATCATCAAAGTGGACCTGGCTAACCTGCCCCAGGCCGCGGTGGGCGACTCTTCCAGGCTGAGAGTAGGCGATTGGGTTGTCGCTATAGGCAATCCCCTGGGCAACGGCATCAAAGCCAAGGAAGGCACCGTCAGCGGGCTTAAAGTTTCGCTATCTGTAGACCAGGAAGAGGAATCGCTGCACGACCTGATCGAAACCTCTGCCGCCATCAACCCGGGCAACAGCGGAGGCCCGCTGCTTAATATGAAAGGAGAGGTGATAGGCATCACCAGCGCCAAGATCGCCGAAGTCGGAGTGGAAGGCATGGGCTATGCCATCAGTATAAATTCGGCGCTTGCCGATCTTGCAAGAGCTCATTAATAAAGGTTATGTAACCCGTCCATTCCTGGGTGTAGAGCTTTATACTGTCAATGATTATGTGGCTTATTATAATAACCTGCCGGTCAACCGCGGGGCGGTTATCACAGTAGTGCAGCCGGGCAGCCCGGCCGCAGATGCGGGCCTGAGGCGTTTGACGTGATCTTAAAATACCAAAACAAGGATATCAGCACCGCCTCGGAATTACTTCGTGAACTGCGAAACTCTAAAATAGGCGAGGAGGTGACCATTACATTCATGCGGGGGAAAAATACCTTAACCACGTCTGCCCGGCTTACCACCAGCCCGCCGCCAAAATAGCCATGGTCACGAGACCGGTGAGACCAGCGTTTCTAAGGCGTCCTGTTTGCGGATAGCCAGTGTTACCTCAATACCCGAGAGTTTAAATTTTTCTGTGCGGGCAACCTCTGCGGGGATTCCCTTTAACAATGCAACCGACAATGTCTCCTGCTGGATATAATCCGCGAATGCCGCCATCACGGCTGCTACCTGGTCACTGCCCAGATAATTGGTAGTGATATGGTCCGCGATCTCCAGTCCAGCCGACCGTCTCATAGTCTGAATGCGCCTGACTATTTCCCTGGCAAGGCCTTCCTGCAACAATTCGGGAGTTATCTCTGTCACCACGCCCACCTGGTAATCTCCGTCAACTGCAACAGACATCGCCTTACCTTCTTTCATTTCTTCAGAGGTGAATTCGATATCTTTTACATTCAATTCATCAAGGATTTGAGAACACAGATTCTTCAACGGCTCCCTGTTCATGCGACGACCTGGCTTTGATTACCACCCTGGGAAGCGGTTGCCTGACCTTTACGGCGCTCTTGGACCTGGCTGCCCGCCCCATGCTGCAGACTTTCATCGCCAACTCTGTATCTTCGATGATACCTGCGTTAATTAAATCCCTGTCGGCTACGGGGAATGAGACAAGATGCACGCTTTCCGGCGCTTTGCTGTCCACGCTCCGCACCAGGTTTTGATACATCTCATCGGCAACAAACGGGATGAACGGCGCCAGCAATTTTGAAAGGGTCACCAGCGTTTGATAAAGACAATTGTACGCGGACAGCTTATCGTCATCGTTCTGACTCTTCCAGAAACGCCTCCTGCTGCGCCTCACATACCAGTTGGAAAGGTCGTTGACGAAATTCTCGATCTTACGTCCTGCCGTAGTCGGATCATAATTATCCAGCTGTTCATCCACATCCATGACTAATTGATTTAACCTTGACATCAACCATTTGTCGAGTTCTGAAGTCAACGAAACCGGTTGAGTACCGGGGATAAAATTATCGATATTGGCATATATAACAAAAAAAGAATAGGTATTCCAGAGGGTCATGAGGAAATTACGCATTACTTCGACAACCATATCGGGTGACATGCGGCGCACATTACCGGGAGGCCCCGAGGTAAACATATACCACCTGAGCGCGTCTGCGCCGGAAGAATCCAGGACTGTCCAGGGATCAACCACGTTACCGCGGGTCTTGCTCATTTTCTCACCCTGGGCATCCAGGATATGTCCCAGGCAGATCACATTCTTATAACAAGGCTGCCCGAATACCAGGGTCGATATGGCATGCAGGCTATAGAACCAACCCCTGGTCTGGTCGACTGCTTCCGATATATAATCCGCCGGAAAGCTTTCTTTGAATTTGCTGTCATTCTCAAACGGATAATGCCACTGGGCAAAAGGCATGGCGCCCGAATCGAACCAGCAGTCTATAACCTCAGTCTGGCGTGCCATCTTTCCGCCGCACTCCGGGCAATCGTAGCTAATATCATCAACGTAGGGACGGTGCAGGTCCATATCCCCGGCAAATCCCTTTAACCCCTTCCTGGCCTTTATCTCGGCTAAACCACCCAGGCACTCAAAGTGATTGCAGTTTTCGCAATTCCAGATATTTAGCGGTGTGCCCCAGTATCTCTCCCTTGAAAAAGCCCAATCCACGTTATTCTGCAGCCAATCACCAAAACGGCCTTCCTTTATGTGTTCGGGATACCAGTTGATCTGCCGGTTCCCTGCGATCATTTCGTCCTTTTTGGCGGAAGTCCTGATATACCATGTCTTCTTGGCGTAGTAAACCAGCGGCGCATCACACCGCCAGCAGAAAGGATAGGTATGGGTAATCTTACCGCTTTTATGCAGCAAACCCCTCCTCTCTAAATCTGCAAGCACCTCAGGGTCCGCTGCCTTAACAAATTTCCCCGAGAACGGATATGTACCGGTTATATTACCGCTGAGATCAACCTGCTGAACGAAGTCCAGGTTATGCTCAAGACCCGCCAGGAAATCCACCTCACCGAAGGCAGGCGCTATATGGACGATGCCCGTCCCATCTTCCATGGATACGAAATCAGCAGTAATTACTTTATAGGTCAGGTGAGCATCGGGTTCCTGGATATCGAATTGCCCCTGCTGTCCCTCACGGGCACGTTTCCGCTCTACGTTGAACTCATGCGGATTGAAAAGTGGAATATACAGGGACCCGGCCAATTGGCTGCCTTTGATGGTTTTCAACACAGGCCTATCCCCAAGCCCGGCTTGCTCCATCAAAGCACTGGCAAATACCAGGAAGTCACCCTGGTACTCTATCACGGCATAGTCGGCATCCGCAGCCAGGGCGAGCGACGTGTTGCCGGGCAACGTCCAGGGCGTCGTCGTCCAGGCCAGAAAATAGGCCTTGCCCTCTGAAACAGCTTTGCTTAGAGAAAAGCCCGGCGATTTTCCCCCGGCAATTTCCGCAGGAAGCGCCTTTATCTGAAACTTAATATAGACCGATGGGTCGACTGTATCATCCTTATATCCAAGCGCAACTTCGTGCGAGCTTAGTGACGTCCCGCACCTGGGGCAATGGGGGGTGACTTTATATCCCTGATATATTAACCCCTTGTCCCACAATTGTTTGATAGCCCACCAGCAGGATTCAATATATGAATTATCTAAGGTCACGTACGGATGGTCGATATCGACCCAAAAGGCAATCCTCTCCGTGAGGGAATCCCATTGCTTGAGATATTTGAAAACGCTTTCACGGCAGAGTGCATTAAATTTTGCCACGCCGTAACTTTCAATCTGCGCTTTACCGGTGAATCCCAGTTGCTTTTCGACCTCGAGTTCCACCGGTAACCCGTGAGTATCCCAACCGGCCTTCCTGGGCACACAAAACCCTTTCATTGTCTTATAGCGCGGAATAACGTCCTTGAAAACCCTCGACAACACGTGATGTATGCCGGGGTTACCATTGGCAGTGGGCGGCCCCTCGTAAAAAATGTATTTGGGGGAAGAACTCCTGGCTTCAATGCTTTTTTCAAAGATGCGGTTAGCACGCCAGAATTCGAGTATTTTCCTTTCAATTTCGGGAAAACTGACTTTGCTGTTAACAGGCTGGAACATGTTTAGCGCTTCCCGGGCTGAATCACCACACAGCGTCCATCACCATCACCAGTGCTCTGTGTATTAACGTCCGAATGATTGGCCAGGGTTATGTGAATTATCCTTCTTTCATCCGGGGGCATGGGTTCCATGGTAACCGGACGTTTCCTCCTAGCAACCTGTTCAGCCAAGCGAAGCGCGAGCTTCTTCAAAGCCTCATAGTGGCGTTTCTTGTACCAATCGACATCCACATTTATCGACACCCATTTCTTGAGCTTCTCAGCGACAATCAGCCTGACCAAGTATTGCAGGGACGATAGGGCCTGTCCCCTGCGGCCGATCAAAACACCGAGGTCATCGCCTTCAATATTGAGTATGACCGGTGTATTTATATCAGGAGCCATGGTAACCTCTACAGTCGCGCCGATGCCCATGACACGTAATATGTCGCATAAAACCTGCCTGGCGGTATCAGCCTCGCCGTTCTCTGCACCGGCTGCCCGATTATAGTCATCTTCCAGGATCACTTTAATCCTGGCATCCTCTGCACCCACACCCAATACGCCGGACTTGCCTTTTTTCAACACGATTATCTCGAGGTCGTCCCGTGCAACACCAAGTTGCTCCAGCGCGATCCTGGTTGCTTCTTCAACCGTCTTAGCGCTTATTTCCAGTTCTCTCAATTCTTTTTATCGCTTCCTTCTTTTAATGCCCGCTGCTGCTCGGAGGCAGCTGTTTGCGGTTGCGGTTTGAAAGAGGGAAATGTAAAGTAACCCCAACCACCGCCGACAAAATACTGTACTACGATTCCAATTATATTTGATACGACCCAGTATAAAGCGAGGCCGCTGGGAAAAGACAGCGTAAAGAAGGCAAACATCATCGGCATCATCATGGTGGTCATGCTGGCCATCTGCGCCTGCTTGGGATCAGTAGACGGCGCAGTAACCATTTTCTGCTGCACCCACATCGAGAGGCCCACCAGGATAGCCAATATTAATGTGGGATCCGGCTGTGATAGTCTTAAGCCCAAAAATTCCTCGTTCAGAGGTATAGCCTGTCCTACGATATCCCACGAATATAAATGCTGCGATAATGACAGCAGGTTTTCCGGCGTTGCCGCAAGGGCCTGCATGATAGACTGGTATAGTGCGATCCAGATAGGCATCTGTATGAGCATGGGCCACATGCAGCCAAGCGGGTTGATGCCGGCCTCCTTATATAGCCTCATCATCTCCTGCTGCATTTTCTGCTGGTTCCTGGCGTACTTCTTTTGCAATTCCTGGAGCTTGGGCTGCATCGCCTGCATAGCCTTGGTAGATTGCGTTTGCTTAAATGTCAGCGGCATTAAGACTATCCTGACCACAATCGTGAGCACGATAATCGCCAGGCCGAAATTGTTATAACAAACCTGGGAAAGGGCAATCAGCCCGTTCAAAATCGGGTCAAGTATCGCTACATTCCAAATTTCAACCATTTATCTTACCTATTTACCGATGAGGAGAATTTCCACGAAACAATACCTTTGGCTGTATCCACGGCATAAACATTGTGGTCCCTTGCATATACATACACCGTATCGCCTTCGGCAAAGAGATCGCCATATGCTGTATAACCAAGCGCTACGCTGCTGACCTGTGTGCCTTTATCCAAATCAAGTTTATACAGTATGCCGTGATCGCAAATCACGTCTATGTAATTACCGGATATGACCGGAGTTGAGACTATGGGACTTTCCGCTGTGAATTGCCACAATTCCTTGCCCGTCAGCGCATCCAAAGCATATAGTTTATGGTCAAGGCAGGCCGAGTATATCTTGCCAGACTCTATAACAGGCCTCGCCCATACCCAGTTACCGGTAGCAAATTTCCACTTTTCCTGCCCGTTGGCCTTGTCTATGGCATAAAGGTTCCTGTCAAATGTGCCAAAATACAGGCTGTTTTCATATACACTGATCGACGACGAAACCGCTGAAGGGATTTTAATGCTCCATATCTCTTTGCCGGTTTCGGCAGATATGGCATAAACATTGCCGCCATAATTTCCAGCATAAATTATGCCGTTATCGATGGCAGGGGAGGTCCATATTTTATTGGACGTTTGGAATTCCCACTGAAAATCGCCGGTTGTTGCATCCAGGGCATATATCTTGCCGTTAGCGCTGCCAAAGTACAGGCTCTTGCCGTCGGTCACTATATTCCCGACTATCGCGCCTACCGTGTCATAGCCCTCCCGGGGATAGATCCACCTTACCACCCCCCGGCTGGCATTAAGCGCATAGATTTTGCCTGAATAAGTCCCGACATAAACCAGTTCTTCAACTATAACAGGCGTATCATAGATCCCCAGACCCGATGAGGAAGACGATGGAGCGCACACAGCTCCGCAGGCGGACCCCGGCGTAGAAACCTTCACGAGATATGACCACTCACTTTCTGACGGGAAGGTTTTGTTTTCGCTGCGGGCCGCCGGATCCAGGGCAATCACCTTCCCCTCCATCGATCCAAAGCAAATAACATTCTTATATAGCGCGAACCCCGACCAGCCCTGCGTTTGAGTGCCGGAACACCCACCACCCATCGTTGGCCCACATCCTGTCACAAATACGATTAGTATCAGGCCGAGTAATACCAGGGGTTTAATATACTTCTTAATTCTGCTCATCAATTATCCTGTCTGCAACTGTTCAATTTATCAGGGAACCGGGTCGTATCCACAGGGAGTCCACGGATTGCATCTGCATATCCTTAAAAAGGTCATCCAACTGCCTTTCAGCAAGCCATATTTTTGAATCGCCTCATAACCGTACTGAGAACAAGTTGGGGTAAAACGGCAGGCGGGCGGAGTAACACGGGAGACCGTCCCCTGGTACAACTTAATTGACTTCAGAGCTAAATTTTTCATCATCTTTATGCAAAATACCGGCGCGGTTCAACAACTTAACAATACGGGCGGACAACGTACCATAATCGGCCGTTACAATATCATGTCTCGCTATAAATACAATATCCCAACCTTGCTCGATATCCAGTAACCGCACGTTCTCTTTCAGCAGCCTTTTAATACGGTTCCGGGCAGTTGCTTTCCCCATCTCCTTGGTTACAGAGAAGCCAATCCGTGAAACGTCGAGATTATTGCAAAGAGACTTGATAACAAGCATGTTATCGGCAACAGCTTTTCCCGATTTATATACCGCTAAATATTGTGCTCTCCTGGTTAAAGCCAATCGCTTGGCCATTTTTACACTATACCTGAGTTAGCTTCCAGCGGCCTTTGGCGCGCCTTGCTTTAAGAACGTCACGCCCACCGCGCGTGGAATTGCGCGCGCGGAAGCCGTGCTTCCTTATTCTTCCTCTTTTTTGGCTGATAAGTCCTCTTGGGCAATTCAATTCTCCAAATTCATTAAGCTTTTTTATCGGCACCGCTGATATTATAAACGTGCTCGGGCGACGATGGTAACATGGCCAGAAAACGCGACCGCTTGATAGCCTGGGCCAAACTACGTTGATGCTTGGCACAAACACCGGTGCGCCTTCTCGGCACAATCTTTCCCCTGTCTGAAACAAAACGTCCTAAAAGAGATACATTCTTATAATCTATAGGCACTTTATCCGCGCAAAACATACAAACCTTGGGTTTGACAATAAATTTGCGCCCCCTCTCCCTTCTCAGTCCGGTATTGCTTTCCATCAGTCTATTAATACTCCTTTATATACAATTAGGGGTTTAGAAAGGGATATCTTCGGGTTCAATATCACCTTCAATTGCAGGGCCCTCGTCCGGTAGTAGCGGAGCCGCACCCTGCCTATCTATAAACAAAACCCGATCGGCATTAACTTCAAGAGATGTGTGCTTTTGCCCATCCTTTCCATCCCACGTATTCGTACGTAAACTGCCTTCAACATAAACCAGTTTACCCTTGGTTAAAAATTGGTTACAGGTTTCAGCTTGCTTTCTCCACGCAGTAATGCGAAACCATTCTGTTTCCTTCTTGATCGAACCGTCCGGTAGCGTAACATTGCGGTTCGTGGCCAGAGAAAAAGTTGTAACGGGTACACCGCTTGGCGTAAATCTCATTTCGGGGTCGCCGCCAACATTGCCAATCAGTAAGATCTTGTTTAAACTCGCCATATCTACCCCTCCGTGTATTAGCTATTCTCACGAATAAACAAATACCTTATTACATCATCTGAAAGCTTCAAATTAGCATCAAGCTCTTTCAAAGCAGTCTGCTTGATCTGCACTTTCTCGAATACGTAATTCCCTTCAGCCTGCTTATTAATCGGGTAGGCAAGCCTTCTCTTGCCCCACTGGGTAGTTTCGCTAACCGTACCGCCGAATTTGGTAACAAGATCATTAACCTTTCCCAATACGCGGGAGAAATCATCTTCACTTAGGCTTGCATTCAAAATACAAACCAGTTCATAACTGGGCACAATAAACCCTCCAGATTGCAAATTCCACTGATTATAGCACAGGCTATAATCCTGCCACAACTTATAAATATGTTCATTGCGAGATTTTGCATTTTCAACGTGGCTGTCCTATAGTTTCTTAATTGAGCGAGGCCTTAATATGGAAATAAGCATTATAGGTTTACCCGGTAGTGGAAAGACAACTATTTTCAATGCACTGACCAAGTTCACTGCCGAGCACAAGCCGCATGCCGGCAGCGGCCTGACTACAAATCCCGCGGTGGCCAAGGTTCCGGATGCCAGGTTATCCAAGCTCAGTGAGATCTTTCATCCCAAAAAAACTACTCCAGCCGAGATAAAATACATAGATATCGGTGGACTGCCCAGGGGTTTCGGGAAGGAACAGGGGGTGAGCGGCCAGTTTCTTAATATCCTGAGCACGGCGGATGCCATACTTCAGGTCGTACGGGCGTTTGAAGACGAGAATATCCCGCATATCGAGGGGAATATTGACCCTTTGCGGGATATCGAAACACTCGATATGGAACTGATTTTTTCCGACCTAACTATAATAGAAAAACGGCTTAGCCGACTTGAATCAGGCCTGAAAATGGGCAAATCGGCGGAACGGGACGCAGCCTTAAAGGAGCAGGAGCTTCTCAACAGGATCAAGCAATCTTTAGACAAGAGTGTCCCGATCAGGCTGCAAAAATTGACAGCAGACGAATTGCGCGCTCTTAATAACTACCAGTTTTTGACCGCGAAACCCATGCTTATCGTCATAAATATCGGGGAAAAGCAACTTCCCGGATACAGCACAGTACTGGAAACGTTAAAAACTACCTATACGATGCCACAGGTGGATTTAATATCCATGTGCGGCAAACTTGAAATGGAATTGGTCCAGCTTAATGACCAGGAGGCTGAAGAGTTCCGCCGCGACATAGGCTTGCAGGAAACCGCTTTCGATGCAGTTATTAAACATTCCTATTCGCTGCTCGGTCTGGTCTCGTTTTTTACAGTAGGCGACGACGAGGTTAAGGCATGGACCATCCGTGATAATACACAGGCCGTCAAAGCAGCGGGCAAGATCCATACGGACATCGAAAAAGGATTTATCCGGGCGGAAGCAATCAGATATAACGATTTTATCAGCAGCGGGACTATGGCCGAGGCGCGCAAGCACGGCTTACTTAGACTCGAAGGTAAAAACTATATCGTCCAGGATGGCGATATTATC
The DNA here is from genome assembly GCA_963752975.1 of uncultured Chloroflexia bacterium. Taxonomy (GTDB): domain Bacteria; phylum Chloroflexota; class Dehalococcoidia; order GIF9; family UBA5629; genus CAIMUM01. The sequence goes on along the minus strand of CAVWAG010000008.1, from coordinate 152,106 downwards.
AATTTCCTGTTTAATGTTTAGCCCGCCTGTGAAACTCTGATGATGTCTGATTTATCGGTCCGGCAGCGGTTGGAACAGGCTGAAGAACGTTTATCGCCTCTTGCTGCACGCAGCAAAGACAGCCGGGGAAGATTAATTGCCGAGGAACCATGTCCTCTGAGGACGGCATACCAGCGCGACAGGGACCGTATTATATTCTCAAATGCCTTCAGAAGGCTGAAACACAAGACACAGGTATTTATTGCCCCGCTCGGTGACCATTATGTTACGCGGCTAACACACACCCTTGAAGTATCGCAAATAGCACGTACTATCTCGCGTGCTCTAAATCTCAATGAGGACCTGTCCGAGGCTATTGCCCTGGGGCATGATTTAGGCCACACCCCTTTCGGTCATATAGGAGAGCAGGTGCTAAATGAATTGCTTCCCGGTGGTTTCCGGCATTATGAACAAAGCCTGCGCGTTGTTGATTGCGTCGAGAGAAACGGCAAGGGCCTCAACCTGACCTGGGAGGTCAGAGATGGCATACTCAACCACTCCAAGGGCAACCTGGAAATCCTGGATGAAGGGTGGAACAATGTTTCAACGGTTGAAGGCCAGGTTGTTAAAATGGCCGACCTCGTTGCTTATATCAACCATGACCTGGAAGATGCTATCCGTGCGGGAGTTATATCTCAGTCAGATTTGCCGGCTTCCACGTTAAAAATACTGGGAGAGACCAATTCAAACCGCATCAACACGCTGGTCAGCAACATTGTCGATTTCTCTGGCCAAAAAATGACTTCTGCGGAGAAGGATATCACGGTGATCGGCATGAGTGAAACGATACGAAATGCCGCTAATGAGCTCCGCGAGTTTTTGTTTTCCAGAGTATATTTCGCCGGGCTTGAAGAAGCCGAGACATCACAAGCCCATCAAGTAATCATTTCCCTGTATAATTACTACATTAACAATCCCCAATACCTGCCGGAAGAATATACTCTTAGTAACGATACCGTGGAAAGGCAGGTAACCGATTATATAGCAGGCATGACCGATCATTATGCTATACTCAGAGCAGCGCAGATATCCTGATCCGCAGACGCTGAAATAGAGCGACGGCCGGCCGTGAAGCAATGAACGTAACAGACGATATTAAGCAGAAATTGGACATCGTCGATGTCATATCTCAATACATTCAATTGAGCAAATCCGGGCGCAATTTCAAAGCAACTTGCCCGTTCCACGCTGAAAAAACGGCCTCGTTCTTTGTTTTTCCCGAGAAACAAAGCTGGCACTGCTTCGGCGCCTGCGCGACAGGCGGTGACATATTCACATTTGTGATGAAAAAAGAGGGGCTGGACTTTGGCCAGGCGTTACGCCTGCTTGCAGATAAGGCCGGCATAACCCTGTCAAGCAAGACTGAGCTGCGCTCCAAAGAAGACACCGCAAAACTGGACCGTTTACTCAAGTTAAATGAGGTTGCCGCCGAATATTTTCATTATCTGCTGCTGCATGAACCGGAGGCTTTAACGGCCCGGCAATATGCGGATAAGCGGGGATTATCCTCCCTGGCGATCGGGGATTTTCAGCTTGGCTATGCTCCCAACAAGTGGGATGGACTAACGAATTATCTTACCAAATCAGGTTATGCAGCAGAGGAACAACTCGCGGTTGGCTTAATCGTACCCCGTGATACCGGCGGATATTATGACAGGTTCAGAAACAGGCTGATTTTCCCGATACGGGATATCAAGAGGCGTGTAGCCGGGTTCGGCGGCCGTGCCCTGGACGATTCGCTGCCGAAGTATCTGAATTCGCCGCAGACCGTTCTCTTCGATAAGAGCAGCATTATTTTCGGTATAGACCGCGCCCAGGGCCCGATCAGGGAGAAGGACAGTGTAGTTATCACCGAGGGCTACATGGACACCATCACTGCTCATCAGTACGGATTCAGCAATACTGTTGCGTCAATGGGGACCGCCCTGACCGACCGGCAAATTTCCATATTGAGGAAACTCACCAAGAATATCGTTGTCGCCTTAGACGCAGATCCGGCGGGAATCGAAGCAACCACCCGAAGCATAGTGACCATTGATGAGCAAATCCCCAAAGACCATTGGATGCCCTGGACGCAATCTAAGACGTACGCAGAATTAGTAAAATATGAAGTCCAGGTAGTGGAAATCCGTGATGGAAAAGATCCTGATGAGATAATACGGAATTCACCTGAAAAGTGGGCGCTATTACTGAAGGAATCCCAACCGATAATAGATTTTACTTTAAAAAAAGAAATTGCTAACATTAATTTCGATAGTTCCAAAGATAAATCCGCAGTAGTTTCAAAATTATTACCCATTATTTCTCAGATAAATGATGCTATCCGGCGTGCGCATTATGTACAAAAACTGGCGGGATTGCTCGGAATTGACGAGCGGTTCGTAAGTGATGCGCTATTCGATTTACAGTCAGCAGAAAGAAAAAATAAAACATCGTATTACCGCAAGGCAAAACGGGATTATACCGACCTGACTGTAACATCACGTTACATTGAAGAGTATTGCCTGACTTTGCTGTTGCAATACACGGACTTAAGAGGACAGGGATTAAATCTTTCAGCAGATTATTTTGAACATTCTGAAAATAAGGATATATTATTAAAATGGCAGGCTAATCCTGATATAGATACAATTATGGCGGGGCTTGACCCGTCCATGATCGACTATTTCAGGCATGTGCTGTCCTTTCATACCAGATTACCGGGCAGCCTGATTCTCGATAAAAGAGAAAGGGAATTGGCACTTAAGGATTGTATCAACCGTTTGCTGGAAGGGTATGTCAGAAGCCTTGAAATAAAGAAAAAGCTGATACTATCGGCAGAAAAGGAAAAGGGCGACATTGAAAGCCAGGTAGCTAAACTGATAGAGCATGGTATAGATGAAAGCCGGCAGTTGCAGAGTATCTTTAAGAAACGGGGGCGCCTCTTCAGCCGCACCAGGGGAGTCTAAATGGTAAAAAGCACAAAACCGATTGGTAAGAAAAAGGCACGACCTGTAAAAGTCGAAAAAAAAGTATCGCTTAAACCGGCCGTTACCGAGGTAGCGGCAGTGAAACCGGCCCCGGAAGGCTTTGAGGTTCGGCACGACCCGTGGGCAAAGGCTGAAATCCCTGTAATAACGCACGTCGAAAAAGAACTGCTATTTAGTGACATCGAAGCCCCGGCCGAGTTCGCTGAAGAGTGGCTGAAACCCGAAGTGGAAGAGGAAAAACCGCTGGTAGGGATTGAAATTGAGCTTACCGAGCATGAGGCCATTGATGACCCTGTCAGGATGTACCTGCACGAGATAGGCAAATACCCATTGCTTAACGCCAAACTTGAGCGGGAATTGGCCAGCAAAATCGAGCCTTACAAATATATGGAATATATCAAAGACCGTTTTCGTCATAACTTAAACAGGTTCCCTTCAACCTCTGATTTTGTTATTCAGGCGCTGAAAAACCTCTGCGATTGTGACACGGTTCTGGATAAATTGTCCGAACATCTCAATGTTGGTAAAAAACCCAGTTTCACAGAGAAATTACTTAATCAGAAACTTCACCAGGCCATCGACGAATTTATCAATCCTGAGACCGTAGAAAGAATTGCCAAAGAATTAAACCTGGAGCACTCTGAGATTGAAAAGAGGTTAGTCGATTATTCGATTTATGTCAGGATAATCAATCCGGAGATTTTTTCTATCATCGACGGCAAGTCTACCTGGGATAAGGTAAAACAGATAGTTATCAAAAACGGGGATGTTAAACTTGCTGCGAAGATTGACGACAATAATCATGCTTTCCAGCATAAATTCGATATTATCGACAAAGAAGGCAAAGAAGCCAGTAAGCAGTTGACGGTGTCCAACCTGAGGCTTGTCGTCAGTGTAGCCAAGAAATATGTCGGGCATGGCATGCCGTTACTTGATTTAATCCAGGAAGGTAATATCGGGTTGGTCCGTGCCGTGGAAAAATTTGAGTACCGCAAAGGGTATAAATTCAGCACCTACGCTACCTGGTGGATCAGGCAGGCGATCACCAGGGCAATTGCCGACCAGGCCAGGACTATACGGATTCCCGTACACATGGTGGAAACAATCAACAGGTTACTAAAGGTTAACAGGAAGCTGTCCCAGGAATTCGGCAGGGAGCCAAGCTGTGAAGAAATCGGCGTGGGTATGGAGATATCGGCAGACAAAGTCCGGGAAATTATGAAGCTTTCGCAGGTACCGATTTCCCTTGAAATGCCCATCGGTGAGGAAGAGGACAGCCACCTGGGTGATTTCATCGAAGACCGCTCTAATCTTCCACCCGCTGATGCGGCTTCACGCGAATTGCTTAAGGCGCAACTCGATAAAGTACTGGGAGAATTAACCGACCGTGAGAGAAAGGTGCTTTTATTGAGGTTTGGCCTGGAAGACGGCCGGGCCCGTACATTGGAGGAAGTAGGTAAAGAATTCAATGTCACACGCGAGAGGATCCGGCAGATTGAGGCCAAAGCCCTGCGCAAATTGCGCCATCCCAGCAGGAGCCGCAAGCTTAAAGACTATCTCGAGTAGATTCACAAGCATTAAGGAGGAATTTAATGAAAATCCTTCAGGGATTTTTAATATTTATGGGCGCGCTGGCTGTGTTAGCCATTGTTGCTCTGCTGGTGGGTTACGTACTGGCGCTGCTGACCCCGGATATACGCTCGAGCATGCATCCCGTTGTACTGTCAGCCGAATCTGTTGACAGCCTGAATAATAAACTCAGCGAGCTGAAAAAGGAAGCTGCGGCCATTGACAGCAGCCAACCGGCCAAAAATATGCAGCTTACGATAACTGAAGAGGAAATTAATTCACTCATAGTAATGGCCCTGGCGGAAGGCACATTGCCAGCCAAGGAAATGCTGGTAAATTTCAATGACGGTTATCTCGTGGTCTACAATGCGTGGAGCTTCCCTGCCGCCCCGGTAAAAACGGCGGTAATCGGGACCCTTGATATAGAGAACGGTAAACCCAAATTCGTTATTAAGGATTTTTACCTGGGCAAGGTGCCCGTGCCGCAAGGCTTTGACGAGGGAATACAGGATATTGTCAACATAATGATCCTATTGAATGCCCCGATGGAAGAACTGCACTCTGATTTAAAGGAAATCACCATCAGCGAAGGCCAGCTGAAGCTGGCGGGAACCACCAAGGTAAATAAATAGCTGCGCCTTCAGCGGCCCAATAGGTTGGGCATATTCTTGGGCAGCTTGCCTTTGGCCATCATCTTCGTCATTTTTTGAATATTGTAGAACTGGTTAAGCACCTGGTTGATATCACCCGGAGTAGTCCCGCTGCCTTTAGCTATTCTCTTTTTTCTGCTGCCGTTAATCAGTTCCGGATGCCTTCTCTCTTCGCCTGTCATAGATAAAATTATGGCCTCGATTTTACGTGTGCGGTCAAGGCTTTCCTTATCCGATATGCCCTTGGTCAACTTGGAAAATCCGGGTATCATCTCGACTAATTGCGTGAAGCTGCCCATCTTCTTTATTTGCCTCATCTGCTCAAGCAGGTCGTTCAGGTCAAATTCCGACTTCCGCAATTTCGACTCAAGCTTTTCCATCTTTTGCTTATCGAATGTCTTCTCTGCCTTTTCAATCAGTGTAAGTACATCACCCATGCCAAGTATGCGCGAAGCCAGCCTTTCCGGGTAAAAAACCTCCAGCGCAGATGCCTTTTCTCCCACCCCGAAAAATTTAATCGGCACGCCGGTCACATATTTTATGGAAAGTGCTGCGCCTCCACGGGCATCGCCATCCATCTTGGTTAAGATGAGCCCGCTTATTCCAAGCGTCTTATTAAATTCATCGGCTATATTGACAGCGTCCTGGCCTGTCATTGCATCAGCTACAAGCAGTATTTCAGCCGGGGCAACTGCCTTCTTTATATCCACCAGCTCCTTCATCAATACTTCATCAATATGTAAACGGCCCTGTGTATCGATAATAACCCAGGATGCAGCAATTTCCTCCGCCCTCCTGATAGAATTGCGGCATATCTGAACCGGATCAGCCACGCTGTCTTCAAAGTACACAGGTATATCCAATTGGCTGCCCAGTACCTTCAGTTGTTCGATAGCCGCCGGCCTCCTTGTGTCGGCGGCAACCATCAACGTCTTCTGGTTCGATTGTTTGAGATGCAAAGCCAACTTGGCTGCCGTGGTGGTTTTGCCCGCACCCTGTAACCCCACCAGCATAACCACCGAAGGCTGCCTGGCAGAGCCTTTTAAATGCGACGGCTCTTTGCCGAGAATGCCGCTAAGCTCCCCGTTAACAATCTTGATAATCTGCTGTGCGGGAGTTAAGCTCTCCAGCACTTTAGCATCAACCGCTTTTTCTCTCACTGCTGACAGGAAGCTCTTTACAACTTTGAAATTAACATCGGCTTCCAGCAACGCCAAACGTATTTGGCGCAGTGCTTCATCAACCTCTTTTTCGCTTATCCTGCCCTTATTGCTGAGGCTGCTGAATACCTTGCTCAATTTTTCTGTTAACGCTTCAAACATGCCTTCTCTCGGTTATCTACAATTCAACCAACTTTAAATATGCTGTGGTAAAATGATCTATCCGGATTCGCCCTGTATATTGCGGCTGACCAATAAAGCATAGCATATTTTATCGGCGATAACCCGGGCATAATTCCCCGAATACGTTGGGGTAACGGAGAGCAAATTTGATACCGGTTCAACTTAGACTCAAAAACTTCATGTGCTACCGGGACAATGTAGCGCCGCTAAGTTTCGAAAGTCTTCACGTGGCATGCCTGTGCGGAGATAACGGCAGCGGTAAATCCAGCATATTCGACGCTATAACCTGGGCGCTGTGGGGTGAAACTTCGCGGGGCAAAAATGATGACCTTATTTACAGCGGTCAAACCGAGATGGAGGTCGAACTTGAGTTCTTATCCGCCGCTGACCGATACCGCATAATCCGCAAATATTCAAAGGCTTCCGCAACCAGGACCCCCCAGACCATGCTTGATCTGCAGTTATTTAACGGTAATATGTTTAAGCCTATTGGAGAACACGTAAAAAAGGAAACCCAGGCTAAAATAAATAGCCTGCTTCACCTTGATTACCCGACCTTCATCAACAGCGCCATGCTGCTGCAGGGAAGGTCCAACGAATTCAGCAAGAAAAGGCCGGGGGAACGCAAAGAGATACTTGCCAATATATTGGATCTTTCGTTTTATGATCAATTAGAACAGGAGGCCAGGACCAACGTCGATAAAAATCGATCAGAATCCACTATCCTCGATAGGGATATTTTATCGCTCCAGTCCAAGATCTCGGAAAGGCCGCAGCATGAGAGCACCCGTAATAACCTGCTCGATGAACTCAATTTGCTGATTCAGGCAAAAAAGGTGGTGGAAACTGAGGCTTCCGGCCTCCGGCAGAAAAAGGATTCTCTCACCGCCCGCAAAGAACAACTGGATTTACTTACCCGTCAGATTGCCCTGCGCCAAAAAGACCAGGCTGTCCAGCAAAAGCAACTGGACTCATCGGTCAGCAATATTGAACGCTACCAAAAAGTCCTCGCTGATAGGGTGCAAATCGAGCAGGGTTACAGCCAATTCCGTGAAGCTACGGCCCTGGAAGAGAATTTCAACGAGAATTTGAAAAAAGCCAATTCCTTATCAAATCGCAGAAATAAACTTGAGTCGTTGATAACAGCCGCCCAAAACGCGTATGCCAATGAATTCAAGCTGGTTTCCATGCGTGTTGCCGAGCTTGAAAATAAGTCCGGCAGGCTACCTCAGTTACGGGATAAACATACTGAGCTGCTCCAGCATCAGGAAGAATTAAAAGGGGCTGAGCTGCAATTGGAGGCCGGCAACAAGCAGATAAACAAACTGAATTCTGATATCGGCAGCCTGTCGGCACTTAATTCGGAACTTGCCGCCGCCATACAGGAAACAAAAGAGAAAATTGAGATGATGTCGCATGCGGGCGCAGCCTGCCCCTTGTGTGAATCGGAGCTTGGCCCTGACGGATGCCAGCGGATAAAAGATAAATTGACGATTGATTTGCAACAGAAATTGTCCCAGGCGAGGGAGAACTCAAACAGAATAGCCGAGAGCCGGCTTGCTCTCGGCAGCCTGGAGAAGGAAACACGGCAGAAAGAAAGCTCCCATAAAGCGGCAAGGGATGAAAACAAGCGGCAATTGGCGATAATAGATAAGGATATATTTGAGATAAATTCAATAGCAACTGAATTAGCAACCAGAAGAATCACCATGCAGGATTTAAACGCCAGGTTACAAAGCAGGGATTACGCCAGGGAAGAGCAAAAGGAGGTTGCGGCCATCGACAGGGAACTTAAAGAACTGGCCTACGATCCTGCCGCCCATACCAGGATAAGCCAGGACAGGGTAAGGCTTCAGAGTTTCGAAAAGTTAAATACGGCCCTGACGGAGGCCCGGCTGCAAAATGAGGCACAGGCAAAGATAAAAGAGGACACCGTCAAAGCCATCGCACTCATAAAGGAAGAGCTAACAAACCTTACAAACCAGGGCAGCCAGATCCGGAACGAGTTAGCCACGCTGCCGCAAATCTCAGCACAATTAGACATGCTCGACGCCCAATTGTCCACCTTCAATAGTAAGGAGAGGATCGTCAGGGACAAACTCGCGGAGCTAAGCGAAAAGATAAAGCAGCTTGATGATTTTGCTGCCGAGAAAAATGCCAAACAAACTCTACTGCGCAACTGCAAAGAAGCCGAGGGCATCTATACGGAGCTGGTCAAGATATTCAGCAAGCGTGGCATCCAGGCGCTAATAATAGAAGAAACGCTACCGGAAATTGAAAATGAAGCCAATCTCCTCCTCGGCAAAATGACAGATAACCGGATGTCCATTTCGCTGGAAACACAGAAGGACACCAAGAAAGGCTCCGTAGTGGAAACCCTGGATATAAAAATCGCAGACGAGTTAGGTACCCGCAGCTACGAAATGTACAGTGGCGGGGAGGCTTTCAGGATAGACCTGGCGCTCCGCATAGCTATCTCCCGCCTGCTGGTGAGAAGGGCAGGCGCCTCAATGCCCATACTGATTATCGACGAGGGGTTCGGCACACAGGATAACGCGGGCGTTGAAAAATTAGTTGAGACGATACATTCCATCCAGGACGATTTTGAGAAGGTCTTTGTCATCACCCATCTTGATGAGATAAAGGAAAGGTTCCCTGTCCTCATCAATATCACCAAGACAGCCGAAGGCTCGATGATCACATTGGATCAATGATTATAAACAGGAGCAGCATATTTTCGCGTCGCGGAACGGCGTTCTCTCCAAGTGTTAATCATGGTGTATAATTGCTGCAAGAGGGGTGCTATATGCCCGAAAGATATGAAATCAATGCCTTAGAAAAAGAAGAGTCCTGGCGTTTATTCAGGTATATCGGCGAACTGGTGGAAGGTTTTGACAAGCTCTCAGCCATTGAGCCGGCAGTCACGATTTACGGGTCGGCCGTAGCTACTCCCGAGCAGGCCGATTACCAGAATGCCAGGCAGATAGCCAACCTGCTGGGCAAGCAGGGATTCAATATAGTAACCGGCGGCGGGCCGGGAATGATGGAAGCGGCCAATCTCGGCGCCAGTGAAGCCGGGGTTAAATCAATCGGTCTTAACATAGAGCTTCCCCAAGAACAAAAAAGCAATATCTACTCAAATCTCACCATTTCCTTCAACCACTTTTTTGTGCGAAAGGTGATGCTGGTTAAATACGCTTCAGCATTTGTCATCATGCCGGGCGGCCTGGGCACGCTGGATGAAATGACTGAGGTACTTACACTCATACAGACCAAAAAGATCAAGCCTTTCCCGGTAATACTCTTTAACTCCGCTTTCTGGCGAGGGCTACTCGATTGGCTGCAGAGCACAGTATTGCAGCCCGGCTATATTTCTGAAGAGGACCTGCACCTGTTAAGGATATCCGACCAGCCCGAGGATGTCCAAGACATCGTCAGCAGCTGGTATCTAAGGCAGGCCATTGTGGGCAGGAGGGCGATTGATTAACCTCACATTCCATGGCGCGGCGCGCACGGTGACGGGTTCAAGGCACCTGCTGGATATCAATGGCTACCGCATATTGCTGGATTGCGGGCTTTTCCAGGGGCGCAGGGCAGACACCTATGAGCGCAATCTGAATTTCGCCTTTGATCCGAAATCGCTGAACGCTGTTATCATCTCCCACGCGCATATGGACCACCTCGGTGATTTACCGAACCTTGTCAGGCTGGGTTATAAAGGTGATGTACACTGCACATCTGCCACGCTTGACCTCGCCAATATCATGCTGACTGACTCGGCCAATATACAGGAAGGGGACATCGACTACGTCAACAAGGTCCGGCGCAGGCATAATGAACCTGCCGTAGAGCCGCTTTATAGAAAATCAAACGTTCCACCCACACTTAAATTATTGCGCGGCTGCTCCTACGAGCATCCCTTTAACCTGGCCGACAATATCCAGGTTGTTTTCCACGATGCAGGCCATATACTCGGTTCCGCCATCACCGTGCTGAATATAGATGACAACGGGCGGAGGTTATCAGTTTGCTTCACCGGCGACCTGGGACGCAACAACATGCCGATAATCCGCGACCCGTACGTAGTGACTGATTCCGACGTGCTTATTATTGAGAGCACCTACGGCGACAGGCTGCATGCCGATATTAACAATGTCATGGACAAGCTGGCCCGCGTGATAAACGAAACAGTTACAGCGGGCGGGAAGCTTATCGTACCTTCTTTTGCACTGGAAAGGACACAGGAGCTGATATATTACCTGAATCAACTGAAGCTGTCACACAGTATCCCCGACATCCCTGTTTATGTAGATAGCCCTCTGGCTATTGATGCTACCGACATCTTTCGCGTTCACCCCGAGTGCTACGATTCTGAAACTGCCGAATTCCTCAGGACTCAAAAGGATCCTTTCGGCTTCCGTGGATTGCATTATGTAGCCTCGGCGGAGGAATCCAAGAAGCTGAACTATCTAAAAACACCGGCCATGATAATCGCCGGTTCAGGGATGGCCGAAGCCGGCCGCATCCAGCACCATCTTAAGAACAATATCAGCGATTCACGCAATACCGTCCTGATCGTCGGCTGGCAGGCCGAAAATACGCTCGGCCGCAAGATAGCCGAAAAATGGCCCGAGGTATCGATTTTCGGGGAGCAGTATAAGCTGCGCTGCCGCGTGGAGATATTTAACGAATTCAGCGCCCATGCCGACCGCAACGATCTGCTGAAATGGGCCGGCGCCGCTAAGGACAGGTGGCAAAAGGTATTCGTTGTGCATGGAGAGGAATCCGCCGCGCTTTCGCTGGCAGACGCGTTTACAGAAACAGGCTTGAAGCAGGTAACAGTGCCAGAATACGGCCAGAGCTTTACACTGTAACAGATACTACAGACCCGGGTAATGATATACTGATGGCCGAGTTTGCACTTAACCAATTTGAAGATATACGTCAACCCTGGGATGACCTGTGCCGGGAATCCCGGTCCAGGCTGTTGTTTTCTTCGCCTTCCTGGAGCGAGGTATGGTGGCGGCATTTCGGCAAGGATAGCGAATTACACCTGGGCACGGTAACCGAGCAGAGTAAGATCATAGGTATAGCGCCCCTGCGCCTGAAGGATGGCATCCTATATTTCATCGGCAGCGATAATGTCTGTGACTTCCTTGATTTTATCATCGAACCCGGCAAAGAAGACATCTTTTTTCACAGCTTGCAGCAACATCTGGAACAAACGAATTGCAAGACCCTGGACCTCTCACCTTTACTGCCGGATTCAACCGCCTACCGGTGGCTTTCAGCGGTGATACAAGCCGGCAAAACGGGAGCCAGTTGCTCAGAAAATGATGTGACAGTGGCGCTGGACCTTCCTCCGGACCTGCCATCATATCATTCGCTATTGAACAGCAAACAGCGTCACGAGATACTCAGAAAAGAACGGCGGCTATTGGAGGAGGGTGAGGTATCTTACGAGGTGAAGCAAGAAGCGTCTCCGGAAGATATTGAGATTTTCCTGGATTTTTTCCGTGAGAGCAGGGAGGATAAAAACAGATTCCTCACCGCCGAGATGGAGCAGTTCTTCAGGGATATAATGGAGAGCGCCGCCCTTGACCATACCCTGCGCCTCGGCATACTGAAGCTCAACCAGATCGGTATTGCCGCAACGCTCTGCTTCGATCACCGTGACGAGATCTACCTGTATAACAGCGGGTACAACCCTTCTTACCGCTCTCTCAGCGCAGGCTTGTTATCCAAATACTACAGTGTCAAAGACAGCATAGAGAACAAGAAAAGGAGATACGATTTCCTCAGGGGGTCGGAAAGATATAAATATCACCTCGGCGGTTCAGAGACACAGTTATTTAGATGTATAATAAATATTTAATACCGCTGCCGGTGAATTATTAATGGAACAACCCTTACATATAGCTATACTCAGCCTGCATAGCTGTCCATACATTGTGCCCGGAGGGCGCTATACGGGCGGCATGAATATATATATCCGCAACCTGGCCAGGGAATTGAGCAACCGGGGACACAGCGTCGATATCTACACCTGCTCTCAGGCAAATTGTTCACAATGCGGCAAGGGCGATCTGGGCAATAACATCAGGTTAATGCACGTTGACAATATCGATTACAACCTGATTACAGAGACTACTTTAGAAAACAATATCGAGCGGATCACCAGATCGATACTGACTCGGCGCACCGCGCTATGACCTGATATACAGCCATTACTGGTTCTCCGGGCTGGTGGGCAGCAGGCTGAAAAGCGCATGGCAGGTCCCACATTTCACCATGTTCCATACCCTCGGCCTGCTTAAGAACCGCGCGGGATTAGGGGAACTGGAGCCGGCCTACAGGATTGCCGGCGAAATGTCGGTGGCGCAGTCGGCCGACCACATCATCGCATCCACGGCAGGCGAAAAGAAGGAACTGGCCAGCCGATATAAGGTAAACGCAAGTAAGATTTCAGTTATACCCTGCGGCATCAATAACGAGCTATTCAGGCCTGTGGATAAACAATACGCCAGGGATACAACCGGACTCGGCACAAAAAGGACCATTCTCTTTGTCGGCCGGCATGACCCGCTGAAAGGCCTGGATAACCTCCTGGAAGCCATATCTTTGCTGAACCACCGCGACGATTTCCAGCTGGTGGTCATAGGCGACAACAGCCTATATCTCGACCCAATTCAAACAGGCCGGGATCCCCAACCGCCTGGCCAGATAGGCAGCAAAGTTATGTTTATAGGTTCAGTGCCGCATGAGGATATGTACCTGTATTACAATGCCGCGGATTTCTGCGTAATACCGTCATATTACGAGAGCTTCAACCTGGTAGCCATAGAATCAATCGCCTGCGGCACACCCGTCCTGGCTACCGCAGTCGGTGAGATTCCCAGCCTGGCCGGCATGTGCGATTTATGCCGCATAATGGAGGATAATTCGCCGGCCAATCTTGCCCGTCATATGGACGCCATGCTTGATTCCATCGGCCAAAATACGGGCGGCTGTACCGGCAACATGATCCTGAAATATGGCTGGCAGTCGATAACAGATAGGCTGGAACGGGAATTTTATAAGGCCACAGCGCTTCAATATTGTCATAAAGAAGCGGTACTTCACCGCTGAGAACTCCAAATAAATCAATACGGACTGGTGTTATGCAAGAATACGATGCAATGATAATAGCCCCGCACCCTGACGACCCTGAATTCGGCATCGGCGGCACGGTGGCCGGGTGGATACGAGAAGGCCGCAGGGTTATCTACATTATCCTTACCAACGGCAATAAAGGCTCAGACGATCCCGAGATCACCACCGAACAACTGGCCGAGATACGTATAAATGAGCAAAAGCAGGCGGCGCTCACACTTGGCGTCAGCGAGGTTGTTTTCCTGGGACACGATGATCAGTCGCTGGAAGACACGCCGGACTTCCGTAAAGAAGTAGTTAAGGTTATCAGGACATACAGGCCGCACACGGTTGCCACGCCCGACCCTTACCGCAAATATGTCTGGCACCGCGACCACCGCATTACCGGCCAGGTGGTGCTTGACGCCGTCTATCCCCTGGCACGCGACCGGCTGGCATACCCCGACTTGAAGGTAGCGGTTTACTGCCTCACAAGGTAAAAGAGTTGTTATTCTGGGGTGCGGAACAGCCAAACTACTTTTCCGACGTTTCACACACCTGGGATCTCAAGATAGCAGCGCTGCGCTGCCATAAAAGCCAGGTCGGCCATTTCCCCAAAGGCTGGGAGGACGGCTTTAAGAGCATGCATGCCACGCGTGCTAAGGATAAAGGCTATGAGTTGGCTGAAGCTTTCTACCGCGTTGAATTGCCTTTCTGATCAGGCAGACCATTTCTCAGCAAGGTCGCCGATCACCGGCAGCTTGAATTTCTCCCCCTGGTAAGCCTTGATCATCAGGATTATCCAGAGCACCAGAGCCAGTAGCCCGACCAAGCCTGCTATTAGCCAGCCGATTAACGGGATCACGTTTGCTATCCACATAATTATCATTAGAGCTACGAATGTAATTATGGATTGCATAGCATGGAATTTCACGAACTTGCTGTCCTTCTCTATCAGGAAAAATACCAGGCCGCTGACCCAACCCAGTATATAGCAAAGTAACCCTGCTACGTTCTCCTCAAGACCGGTCGATGATTTCGCCATTTACCTTACCTCCTCATCATTTAATGCTATCAGGATATCTGCACCTTTACAGAACTGTCAATCTGTAACCATGCTTATAATGGTCAGTACGCTATATCTTTTTCCCTTCCCTTAGAGTGAATGCCACGACCATGCCGATCAGCAGAGAACCAAATATGATGACCGCTATTGCCCAGGCCGGCGCATCCGCCGGGGCAAGGGGCTCCTTTTGCAGAGGTTTATTTGTATTTGAGGCTGCATCGGCGCCACCCGCACTACCCCCGCTGTTGTTGACCGGGCTGAGCGCCTGCACACCGTAGGAATTGGCCCTTACCGGGAACCCGGTCTCGACCGTGAAAGGCCGGGCTTCCGACCAGGGGCTGATAGCCCACTGCCCGGTTACCGCCCGTGTCGTGCGCACCCGCCAGTAATAGGTGTGCCCGGCTTCCAGCCGCCCGGGCGGATAGGAGAAAGCCGGTGAGACTGAATCGGCAGGCTGCAATATGCCGGAATCATATACTTTTAAAGTAAAGGCCGCATCGCGCGCTATCTGCACCTGGTAGTCGCTGGAATAGCAATAATCCTCCCAGCTTAAATCCACCGAGGAATTCCTGCCGGTCACGGGGTCAACCGCCACCGTATCAGGCGCATCAGGCGCTACCTCAGCAACCTGCAGGGTTAAATATCTCGTCCTTATACCGGCATCATTGCTCACCGTTATTTTATAGGTGGTCGAATAATCGGGCTTAACGGTTAGCTGCCCGGAGGGCGCGACATCTCCCACGTTCTGGTCAATGTTTACCACCACAGCATTTTCCACCCTCCATGTCAGTATGGCGGTCTCTCCCCGGACAATGCCAGCGGGAGATATTTGAAATGTAATTATCTGCGGCAGCATGCCGGCCTGGTCCACTTCTCCGCTCGCCGGCAGGCTGAATAAACCCAGCCACGCCAGAACAAATGATACAACGATGACCGCCACCATGGCGTGCGCAGCTAAATCTATACCCCTGCGTACTTTTCCTGCTTTCTCTGACATCTTCTTCACCCTGTTACACATCTAATTATATACCTTATCATGAAGTGGGAAGGGGCCTTCAGGCCTGCCCGCAAAAGCGGGCGCAGCTAAAGCAACGTCCCTACGGTGAAGTTCGGCACTCTGTAAGGGCGGTTTTTAAACCCGCCTGAAGCGGGCGGTATGCCCCCTACGGGACGGTTTTTCATTTCGCGAGTGTTTTCGCCAGGTAGTCATTATACTCGGTGAGTTTGAGCAGCACCCTGGCCGCGCGTTTACCCGATGTGTAGTCATAGTGGTTGCCGATCAGCTTGACCTGCTCCTCGGTGAAAGTTGTGGTGATAACAGGCTTGCCGTAGCTTTCGATCCATTGCCCGCTCAGCGCGCGCATCAGACGCCCTATCATATCGTTGATTATATCCATACGTGTCCTGCCGCTATTGGCCAGAGAGGCTGTGCCATTGGCCAGATCGAGCAGGTTATTTACCAGGACATCGTCGATTTTCCCCGAGCGCTTGGCCGCGATGACCATAGATGCCAGATCCTCGATCTCCATCTTATCCTGGATTCCCAGCACCCAGCCAAGCATATTTATCAGGGTCTTGATGGCGGTCTCGACCTTGTACACATTGTCCGATTTAATGTCCTCGATAATCGGGATGATGGCCTTGAGCGCTGAATCGCGCTGTGCGGATTCCTCAGGCTTCATCTGCTTCTCTTGCTCAGTGCGCTGCTGCAACAGCAGGTTGCCGAAAAGCGAGAATCCCCCGAACCCCATAAAAATCAATGAATCCACCGTTTTTATGTCAAGCAACCAGGCGGGTGCGATCAGGTAGGCGATGAAATTGCGGTCGCCGGCCGGGTCGACCGGGTTGCCGCGGCTCCAGCGCGGTGGGAATATCTTATCCAGTTCCTGTATGGTTTTGTCCGGTAGTTTCACCACGTTCAACCCGCCTTCCTCGCAGGCGTCCGCGCACAACACGCCATAGCTGCCGCCCGGGGTAATTATGGCCACGTTGCGGCCCTTAGGCAGCGGTTGCGTCAAAAACCCGATGGCGACATCCAGCATCTCCTCGGGTCCATCCACACGCACGGCACCCATTTTCTTAAAGGCCGCATCGTAGACTCGATCGCTGCCTGCCATAGCGCCCGAATGCGACTTGATGGCCTTGGCGGCCGCTTCCGTCTTGCCCGGCTTCAACACGATGACCGGCTTCTTCTGCGTTACCCTTGAGACGACCTCGGTAAACCTGGCGCCGTTATTCAGTCCCTCGATATAGGTCATAATGACCTTAACTTCCGGGTCTGCCCCGAAATACTCTATGTAGTCCTCGATCTGCACGTCCGCCGCGCAGCCGCAGCTCACGTAGTGCCGGAAGCCGACCCCGCGCTCATATCCCGCCACCACGACTGCCGCGCCAACGTTGCCGCCCTGCGACACGAAGGCCAGCGGACCGTCCTTGACCAGCAGCGGCATCATGAAGGCAGCCAGCGAGGATGATGCGCTCCAGTAGCCCATGCAGTTGGGGCCGATAAACCTGATATTGCCCCTTTTCGCTATCGCGTAGACCTCGTCCTGGAGCTTCTTGCCCTCGGGACCGATCTCGGCAAAGCCGGCGGAGATGATGACCGCCGATTTGACCCCTTTCTGCACACACTCTTCCATGGTGGCCGCCACCCGCTCAGACGGTATAGTGAAGACCGCCAGGTCCACCGGCCCGGGTATATCCGTAACCTTTTTATATACCTTCAGGCCCTGTATCTGTTCCTCGTGGTTATTAACCGGGTAAATAGGCCCTTTGAAAGTATGTATCAGGCTGGTAATAGTAGAAAAGCCCCACTTGTTCCGGTTGTTAGTAGCGCCGATGTGCGCCACGGATGTGGGGTTAAATAAGGGATCCAGTTCCTTCGTTATATCTCTTTCCATCATCTCATCCTCGCATGACCAAATAATACAGCAGGTAAGCCCATAAAAAAATGCCTTGAGGTTCAAAGCATCTTGCTATATAATAGCATCCCAATGGGCGCCGTTCAAATTCAGGGGACGTGATTCCAAATTAATCTTATACGCCTTTAGTCCCGGCGCCTGAAATTCATTACTTCATAAGGAGCTGACTATGATAAAAACCCGCTTCACTGAACTTTTCGGCGTCAAGCATCCGATTATGCTGGCCGGCATGAACTGGATCACCACGCCGGAACTGGTGGCTGCCGTTTGTAACGCTGGCGGCCTGGGCATCTTTGCTACGGCCCGGTGCACACCGGAAGAGACCCGCAAGATGATACAGGAGATACGTAAGCTTACCGACAGGCCTTTCGGCATCAACCAGTTGCTTATCCTGGGACAGGTAGCCCGCGACACCATCCAAGTGGCCGTCGAGGAGAAGGTGCCCGTGATCAATTACACCCTGGGCAAACCCTGGTTCATCGACCAGGTCCATAGCTACGGCGGCAAGGTCATCGGGACGACAGCCTTCGTCAAGCACGCCATCAAGGCCGCTGAACTGGGCTGCGACGCCATCGTGGTGACCGGCACCGAGGCAGCCGCCCACGGAGAAGAGGCATCCACGCTGGTCATGTTGCCCATCGTCGCCGGCAAGGTCAAGATACCCATTATCTCAGCCGGCGGCTACGGCGATGGCAAGGGACTGGCGGCAGCTTTAGCGCTGGGGGCAAGCGCCATCTCCATGGGCACACGCTTTGCTATGACCAAGGAAAGCCTGGTACACGATAACTTCAAGCAGCTGTGCCTTAAGGCCAGCGAGAACGATACAATCGTAAGCACCAAGTTCGATGGTCTGCGCGGCCGCGCCCTCAAGACACCTGTCACCGAGCGTATCGCCAGGGGAGGGTTCCCGCTGGTTGACGCCTTCCGCGGCGCTTATGAAACCAAGCAACTGCTTAACCTCAGCTGGCCGCAGTTCATCGGCATGAGCTTCACCATGATGGGCGCCGACAGCGACCATCCCTTCTGGGTGCAGGCGCGCCAGGCCGCCGGCTACCGCCGTCACACTCAGGCTCTCTACCAGGGCGATATGAAAGAAGGCATCTTCTTCGCCGGCCAGATACTCGGCGCCTGCAATGACCTTCCCACCGTGCCGGAGTTGATCAACCGCATTATGGCCGAGGCCGAGGCTACCATTAAGAGCACCTCTGCCATGCTGGCCTGATAATAAACCACTTAATTGATAATATAAAGGAGGAGCGGCGTACCGCTCCTCCTTTATTTATTGTTTGCTATTACTTAGCTTATTTTAAGCCGTTTGGTGGAGCCCTTGAGTATGCCTTCGGCTTCCTTTACTATCCTTTCCACCACTTCCTTGCAAGTAGCCACGTCGTGGATAAGGCCGATAGATTGCCCGACGGGCATCAGGGCATCTTCCGTATTACCGTCGGCCCAGACCGTCTGCTGGCGCAAACCTGAGAGCAATGGCGCCATCTCTTCCAGCTTGGCATGCCTGGCTTCCATGTCCTGTACCTTTTTCACCCAGGCGTTCTTCAGCGCTCGTCCCTGCAGTTCGATGGTCTTGCCGTACAGCACCGTATCGAATTCCTGGCGCCTGATTAGTTCATCCTTGACCTTCTCGTTCATCCGGCATTCCTTAGTCGCCATGAAGCGTGAGGCCATCATTACGCCTTCCGCGCCGAGCACCAGTGCCGCCGCCAGCGTCCGCCCATCCGCCATACCTCCGGTAGTGATAACCGGTATCTTCACTGATTCCGCCATGCGGGGTGTCAGCACCACAGTCGTAACATCGTCGCTCAAAGGATGCCCACCTTCTTCTACACCCGCTGCGATAACCGCATCATATCCGGCATGGTCAGCGTGGATGGCGTGCCGCACGGAGCCGACCTTATGAATGAATTTAACTCCCTCGTCGTGCCCGCGTTTAATAGCGTCGGGGCCGAAGAATTTATCCACCGGGGCGCCCGATATCTCGAAGGCCGCCACTTTCTCGGCCAGGCAGGCGTTGAACCAGTCGAGATACATCTCCTTAGTAATCCTGAACGAAGGCAGCAGCGACAGGTTCACCGAGAACGGCTTATCCGTCATCTCACGTGTCTTCCTGATGGCCACGGCTAATTCCGCGCCAGTGTCATAATTAGCCGCCGTGATATTGCCCAGCGCGCCTGCATTGCTGACCGCCGCGCAGAGGTCGGGTTTGCACAGCCACATCATGCCGCCGCACATGATCGGGTGCTTTATGCCAAAAAGTTCGGTCATCCGCGTTTTCATTTCTTGTCTCCTAAGTCAACCAACTTAAAAATTTTAGCGATTATAACACGTGTCCTACTTGAAAACAAAGAATTTAAATACAACTTCGCCTGCCTTTGACATTAAAGGCCATTTTTGAGATTATTACCGTTTGGTAGCCACGATAATAAATAAGGGAGGTTCCTCGCCCGTGAAAACCAGAATAACAGAACTCTTTGGTATACAGCACCCGGTATTGCTTTCAGGCATGGCCTTTGTCAGCCTGCCCAAGCTGGTAGCCGCTGTCAGCAACGCCGGCGGACTCGGCATCTTCAACAGTGTTGCCAATACGCCCGACCAGCTTAAAGGCATTATCCAGGAGATAAAATCCTTAACCGATAAGCCGTTTGCCATCAATGCCACACTCATCTTCCCCAACGGCAAGGAGAACGCCGAGGTTGCCCTGGCCGAGAAGGCGCCGATCATCAACTTCGCACTGGGCAAAGGCGACTGGATAATCAGGCAGGCGCACACCTACGGCGGCAAGGTCATCTCCACCGTCGCCACCGAACGGCATGCCGTCAAAGCAGCGGAGCAGGGCGCCGACGCCATCATCGTTACCGGCCCACGAAGCAGCCGCGCACGGCAGCGAGGTCGGGGGCATGGTACTGCTTCCACAAATAGCCAGCAAGGTGAAGATACCCATCATCTCAGCCGGCGGCTATTGTGACGGCCGCGGCCTGGCCGCCGCCATGGCGCTGGGCGCCGACGCCATCGCCATGGGTACCCGCTTCGTGGTCACCCAGGAGTGCGATGTGCATCCTAACATCAAGCAAACCGCCATGAAAACCCTCATGGAAGAGACTATTTACTCGGCCGGCATCGACGGCCTTCCCGGCCGCTGGTATGCAAATAAGCGCGCCATCGAGATGTCCAACAGCAAGACCTCTTATATAGATGCACTGAAGGCCGGTTGGGCATTGCGGAAACAGGTTGACACGCCCATATGGAAACTGCTCTTCGGCAGCCTGCAGAAAAGAGGGGTACAGGAATTAGCCCAACAGGCCATCGGCATCGACGCCCTGGGCAAGATATTAGACGACGGCGACCTTGAAAACGGCGTAGTGCCCTTCGGGCAGGTAGTAGGCCGCATACGCGATCTGCCCACCTGTAAAGAGGTGATCGAACGCATCGTAGCCGAAGCGGAAGAGATTATCCGGGCGCTGCAAAGCAAGGTTTAAGAAACCGCAATCCTCACATTTCCAGCGCAGCATACTGTGAGGCCGGCCTCCAGCCATTTTTCAGGGAGCTTATTACCATATATAAACATTGATTACGGTAATAGCTCTATTATGCTGATTAAAGTTGGAGAGTATCAAGATTCACCGAGTGCAGGACTTTAGTACTATTCATATGTTACTCAAAGTATATTTACATTGACGCACAAGAAAGCTCTTTGATAAACTACAGACCGGCGGCGAAGATAGAAATGAATATTCAGGAGGCAAGTTGATGGATGCGTATTGCATGAAATGCAAAGCCATTAGGGAAATGAAGAATATCAAGGCCGTCAGGATGAAGAATGGCAAACCGGGCACCCAGGGTGTCTGTATAAAATGCGGTACCAGAATGTTCCGCATCGGCAAAGCATAATATAAGACGACACAGTACAAAAGCAGTCATAGTCTATTTCTGCTTTTTGGTTTTTTAATCTATTCAGAATACTTCCACAGATATCGGACGGCATAATCCGGCCGTTATTGTCCAATGATTTTGCCAACCTTCTTTCATAATTATGCTAATATTTGAGTTACCGTGAAAATTTGCGGGAGAAGGCATTGACTGCTAAGCAAGGAAAACCAGACCTCGAAAAATACACCAGGACTGTCGCTCTCAAAGACGGTTCTGTCTTACACGTGAGAACGATTACAACCGATGATGAGGACAGGCTTATGTCCTTTTTCCTGCGATTAAGCGGGCGTACCATCTACCTGCGCTTTCATCACGTTCTGACCAACCTCTCAAGGGAGGAAGCCCACCAGTATACGGTCATAGATTACAACGATACCTTCGCCGTCGTGGCCACACAGGGAGAGGGGCAGGAGGAAAGCATCATCGGGGTGGGTCGCTACTGGCGCCTTCCCCATCCCAACCGGGCGGAGATAGCTTTTATAGTCGAGGACCCCCACCAGCGCAAGGGTATCGGTACGCATCTGCTGGAACTGCTGGCGGTGGCTGCGCTGGAAAACGGCATCGACATCTTTGAGGCTGAGGTACTGCAGGAAAACAGCGACATGATTGATGTGCTTCAGGACAGCGGCTTCAACCAACTCAGCAAGATCGTAGAATCACGCGGGTGGAGGGGCGTTTATAATATCTCGCCCACGCCGTTAGCCGAGCAGAAATCGGCCGAGAGGGAGAAGATCGCCTCGATTGCCTCGATACGCAAATTTATGTTCCCGCGCTCGATTGCGGTCATCGGGGCATCCAACAAGCCGGGCATCGGCAACGCGCTGGTTAAGGACCTCATCAAAAACGAGTACAAGGGCATCATCTACCCGGTCAACCCCAAGGATGAGGTTGTCTCATCAATTAAGGCCTACCCGTCGGTATTGGATATACCGGGTGACGTTGACCTGGCGCTGGTAGCCGTAGCGGCGGAGAGGATGCAGCCCATCATCGAGGAATGCGGCAGGAAGGGGGTCAAAAGCCTGGTCATCATCACCGCAGGCTTCTCGGAGATGGGAGGGGAAGGCATAGAGCGTGAGAAAAAGCTGCTCAAAACAGCCGGGGCCTACGGCATGCGCATCATCGGGCCCAACTGCCTGGGCATCCAGAATACCAACCTCAACGTCAATATGAATGCCAGCTTCGCGCCGATCTACCCGCTGCACGGCAAAACGGCCTTCGGCAGCCAGAGCGGGGCGCTGGGCGGGGCCATCATCAGTTACGCCATCCAGATCAACCTGGGACTCTCCAACTTCGTCAGCATCGGCAACGGGGCGGACGTCACGGGCAACGAGCTCCTGCAATACTGGGCCGAGGATCCGGACACCAACCTTATCCTGCTCTACCTCGAGTCTTTCGGCAACCCGCGCAAGTTCGCGCCGCATCGCGCGCGAAACTACCCTGAAGAAGCCTGTTGTGATAGTGAAAAGCGGGCGCTCGGCAGTGGGGGCGCGTGCGGCGGCCTCCCATACGGGAGCGCTGGCCTCAGGTGATGTAGCCACCGAGGCACTCATCAAGCAGACAGGCATGCTGCGCTGCAACACTCTGGAGGAGCTGTTCGATACTGCGCTGCTGCTCTCCAACCAGCCTGTGCCCAGGGGCAACCGGGTAGCTATTTTAACCAACGGCGGAGGCGCGGGCATCATGGCCGCCGACGCGCTGGCGGCCAAAGGCTTTCAGCTTCCGATCCTATCTGAAAAGGCACGGAGCGTTCTGAAGACATGCCTCCCGCCCAAGTCGAGCTATATGAACCCGGTGGATACTACGGCCGCGGTATCCCCCGACCAGTACCGGCAGGCGCTCAAGGTTCTCCTTGAGGAGGACATCGATTCGCTCATCATTATCTATATACCTCCCATGCAGTTCCTCATCGAACTGATGCAGGAAGTTATCCGCGAGATGGCGCCGGAGTTCCGGAAAAAAGGCATACCCGTCCTGGCCAACTTCCTGGGAATTGAATCGAGGCTGATAGTCGGCTCGAAGGAGGAGGGCTACGTGCCCACCTATATCTTCCCGGAATCTACGGCCTATGCTCTGGCCAAGTCATATGAATACAGCGAGCGACTCAAGAGGCCGGAAGGTATAATCCCCACCTTCGGCGATATCGATAAGGCCAGGGGCGAAGCGGTCATCAAGGCCGCGCTGGCCAGGACCGAGCGCTATCCCGTCTGGCTGGATACGGACGAGATAGTTGACCTGTTCTCGGCCTATGGCATTAAATTCGCCCAATCAGGGGTTGCCGCCACACAGCAGGAGGCGGTTAAAATGGCGGGTAACATCGGCTACCCGGTGGCGTTAAAGCTGTTCTCTTCTACCATCTCGCACAAGACAGATGTGGGCGGGGTGATACTGAACCTGAAATCGGCAGACGAGGTGAAGAAGGCATACGTACAGATAGAGCAAAACCTGGAGAAGCTCTCGCGGAGGTCGGAGATGCAGGGCGTGACCATCCAGAAGATGCTGTCCGGCGGTGTTGAACTCATCGTGGGTGTGACGCAGGACAAATTCTTCGGGCCGCTCATCATGTTCGGCCTGGGGGGTATTTACACCGAACTGTTCAAAGACGTGGATTTCAGGATACACCCGCTGACGGACTACGATGCAAGAGAAATGCTGGCATCCTTCAAGGCCCATAAGTTACTGGACGGCTGGCGTGGCGCGCCGCCTTCGGATACCGCGGCCATCGAAGACCTGTTGCTCAGGGTTTCGGCCATGATAGAGGATATACCCGAAATACAGGAGCTTGACCTTAACCCGCTGATAGCCATGCCGCAAGGGCAGGGTTGCGTTGTCGCGGACGCCAGGATATCCATCTCCCCGGTTTCGGTATAATATAGACGTAACTGCCCTTTCAGGCTATTAATAGTGGAGTGCATCGATGACGGCGGAACTGGACGGTAAAAGCTTCGAGAAATACTCGATAAGCGTGGCACTCAAGGACGGCTCGAGCCTGCATTTGAGGCCGATAAAGATGTCTGACGAAGAGAGGCTGCTGGCGCTTTTCAGCCGCATGAGCAAGCAGACCATTTACCTGCGCTTCCATCACGTGCTGACGCACATGTCCAGGGAGGAGGCGCGCCGCTTCTGCACGGTTGACTACGTGGATACTTTCGCTCTGGTGGGAACGCTGGGCGAGGGACCGGAGGAACGCATCATAGCGGTAGGCCGCTATGCGCGGCAGCCGGGCGCCAACCGGGCGCAGATCGCCTTCGAAGTTGAGGACAAGTACCAGGGACTGGGCATCGGCACACACCTGCTGGACCAGCTTGCTTATACAGCGCGTGACAAGGGCATCACCATGTTCGAGGCCGAGGTGCTGGCCGAGAATAAGGACATGATGAACGTGCTCATCAACAGCGGCTTCAACATGCAGCGCCAGTACCAGGGCACAACCTACATAGGCATCATGGACCTCGCCCCCACTGACGTGGTCGAGCAGAAATCGTCTGAACGCGAAAAATTCACCTCCATCGCATCACTGCGCGCCTTCCTCAACCCTAAATCGGTAGCGGTGATCGGCGCCTCGCGCCGGCCCAACACTATCGGCAACTTCGTCTTCCGCAACCTTATCCAGCAGGACTTCAAGGGAGTGGTCTACCCGGTCAACCCCAACGCCGAGGTGATAGCCGCCGTCAAAGCCTACCCGTCCATCCTGGACATCCCCGGCGACATAGACCTGGCCATCATCAGCATACCTGCCGACAAGGTGCAGCAGGTGGTGGAGGAATGCGCACACAAGGGCGTCAGGGGCGTGGTGGTGCTCACCTCCGGCTTTTCCGATATCGGCGCGGACGGGATGGAACGGCAGAACAAGCTCGTCAACACCATCCGCAGCTACGGAATGCGCATGCTGGGACCTAACTGCATGGGCATGATCAACACCAACCCCGAAATAAACCTGAACGCCACTTTCTCGGCCGTTGTGCCGCCACCCGGCAACATCGCCTTCGCGACGCAGAGCGGCGTCCTCGGCTCAGCCATCTTAATGTACGCAACCAACCTCAATATCGGCCTCTCCACCTTCGTCAGCATCGGCAACCGCGCGGACGTCTCCAGCAACGAACTGCTGCAATACTGGGAGGACGACCCCGACACCGACGTAGTGCTGCTCTATCTTGAATCGTTCGGCAACCCGCGGAAGTTCACGCGCATCGCGCGCAGCATCACGGCCAAAAAGCCGGTAGTTGCGGTGACCAGCAACCGCACACCGTTGCAAGTGAGGGTCAGCAACTCGCAGACCGGCTCCATGGCTACCGACGAGGCCGCCACCGAGGCGCTCTTCAAGCAGGCGGGCATCTTGAGGGCCGATACGCTGGAAGACCTATTCGATACCGGCAGCCTGCTGGCCAACCAGCCCCTGCCGCCGGGCAACAGGGTAGCCATCATCTCCAACGCCGGCGGACCTGCACTGCTCACCGCAGATGCCTGCAAGGCGCGGGGACTGGAAATACCCGTCCTGTCCTCAAATACTACGGATCAGCTTAAGGCGCTGCTGTCCCCACGTGCCAACTCCTCCAACCCCATCGACATGTCACCGGAATTTGCCATCCCTCAATACAGGGACGCGCTGAAACTGCTGCTCGCCGACGAGAACGTTGATATAGTAGTGGTTATCTTCATACCGCCCATCTTGAAGCTATCAGAGGAATTCGCGGCCATCATCAGGGAGGTCGCTCCGCTCTTCCGCGAGCGCGGCAAACCGCTGGTTACCTCGTTCCTCGGCCTGAGAGGCGCACGCATAGAACTCGGCTCCAGGGAAAACAGGTACGTACCCTCCTTCGCCTTCCCCGAGTCGACCGCCGGCGCGCTCTCGCGCGCGCTGGAATTCAGCCAGCGGCTGAGAAAGCCGACCGGCAAGATCCCCGAGTTCTCAGATATCAATAAGGAAAAGGCCGAAGGCATCATCCAGTCGGCTCTGGCAAAAGCAGGCAAAGACCAGGTTTGGCTCGATGCCGAATCCATCCTCGGCCTGCTCGATTGCTACGGCATAAGGTTCGTCACTCTCAAGCTGGCGAAAACGCCCTCTGAGGCATCAGCCGCCGCTGAAGAGGTGGGATGCCCGGTTGCCGTGAAGATACTATCCTCCACCATCTCGCAAAAGACGGACGTGGAAGGCGTGGTACTCGACTGCCGGAGCCGCGGCGAGGTAGAGAAGGCTTTCGTCCGCATCAGCGACAACCTGCAGCGTATCGGCAAGCCGGAGGATATGCAGGGCGTCATCATCCAGAAAATGGTGCAGGGCGGCATCGAGGTCATAGTCGGCGTCACCCAGCATCCCGCCTTCGGCCCGCTCATCATGTTCGGCCTGGGCGGGATATACGCGGAGCTTTTTAAGGACGTGACCTTCAGCATCCACCCGCTGACGGATTTAGACGCACACGATATGGTAAGGGCGGTCAAGGCCTACCAGTTGCTGGAGGGGTGGAGGGGTTCAAAGAGGGCGGATATACCGTCCATTGAGGATCTGCTGCTGCGGATCTCGGCGCTGGTGGAAAACCATCCGCAGGTACTCGAGATGGACCTCAACCCGGTCAAGGTATTGAACGATGGAGACGGCTACCTGGTGGTAGATGGCCGCATACTGGTAAGCGCCGACGCCGAGTGAATGCCTCGTATTGTTGGCGCATAAGTTTCAGATAGAGGAGGCGACCCATGCCGCGTAAAAAAAGAGCCGCACTGATCACCTGGTCAATCATAGCCGGTCTGCTGATCGTGCTGCTGGCAGCCTATGCCATTCCCAAACTCGAATTGATCGGCAGGCAGACCGACCACAAGGTGTACGTGGCATTCGGCTTCCATGGCAACCTCTATCATTCCTACCGTGTCGATACAAACGATGAGGCCGGCTTCGGCAAAGATATCCGGGTCATGCGCAAGATCATCAGTACTCTGGATGAGAAAAATAGCAGGGGAATCCCAGTAAAGGGCGTCTGGGATATCGAGAATCTCTTTTCCCTGCAGGAACAGCTTCCCCGCTATGCGCCCGATATTATCAGCAACCTGCAGCGCCGCGTGAAGGAAAATGGCGACGAGGTGATCCTGATGTCCTATAACAACGCCCTTTCATCGGCGTTGACCGAGGACGAATTCCGGGACTCAGTCAAACGCGCTATTACCAATGATAAGGGCAGCGGACTGCAGGATCTCTTTGGCACATGGGGGCATTACGTGCGGCCGCAGGAGATGATGACCACGCCGGGCAATTTTAGGCTTTACAAGGAACTTGGTGTGGAGGGAGTGGTGCTTTATTATAGCGCTATCACCTTCGACGCCTTCCGCGTCTTCGGGCGCGAACTCACCCTGGAGGAGGCGCACAACCCGCTGATATATCTAAATAAAAATACAGGCGAAGAAATCACCATTATCCCGGCATATAACCACGGCGATATGGCCGAGAATATCGGCATCCGCCAGTGGGTCTCCATGCTCCACCGCGAGCAGCTTAAAGGCAATATACAGAACGACGTCCTGCTCTTCCTCAATACGGACGCCGACGACGATTACTGGTACGGCTATAAGCTGCCATCATACCTATCATGGCTGCCCAACACCGGCGGCTTGAACCAGCTCGTAGACAGCGTCTCCGACCTCGATTACGTAGGTTTCACCACTTTGACCGGATATATGAAAAATCACAAGCCGGTAGGCACTTTCAGCTTCGGGCAGGATACTGCGGACGGTAGCTTCGACGGTTATTCAAGCTGGGCTGAAAAGGCTTACAGCACCGATTACTGGTCAGGCGTAGCCTATGACCGCCAGACACAAAGCCTAGTTAACCAGATTTACAGGCTGACCGGCTCCGGGATACCACCTGGCGTGCAGGACCTTCTCAACCAGGCATACGAACTGAGGATGCGCCTGATGTCCACTACCAATTTCGGGTTGGCCACGCCCTTCCTGGCAAGCTCACGGGAGCGAGTGGTTGAATCTATTATCAGCGACCTTACGACTGATTCTGCATCCGCCCGCGAAACGGCCAAGGCGGCGGCCCGGGTCTACCTGGAACAGAATCCGCCGCCCGAGGCATCGCCCCCGGGATTTGAAAAGATAGGCTCCTTCATGCTGGTGAGGCAATCGCCCGCTACCAACTCAGCATATGGGGAGTTTGTTGACCTCAGCCTGTCCGGACGGGTACCAGGAAATAATTTCTTCTATATATCCGGGCGGGACGGCAAACCCATACCCGCCCCACTGGTCTCACTGGAAAGATGCCAGTTGACCATGACTACCTCGCTCAGATTGCATATTCCGGCAGGTCAGATGTTGACCGATGGAGTTTACAACCTCTACAGCGGGCCGCCCATTAAAGATAAAAAAACTGCCACAGCCTGCACTCCCCTTAAGCTGACCAACGGCCTGATTTCGGTCGAGCTCAATGATAAAGGGCAGATAATCGATGTGACCTCAGGAGACATCCGCCGCCTTGAGGCGGGCAGTTTCTTGCCCGGCATCAACTACGGCGGTAAATGGTACAGGCCGGACAGGTTAGAAACCAGCGTGGAAAGCGATGGTTCGAATGGGGTGGCGGCACTGCGGCTGACGGGCAACTTCGGTCTGCCGGTTGAGGGAACCGATAACGGCACGGTTGATTACCGCTTGATGCTGGTCGAAGACGTACCGGCCATCTTCGTAGATGCAAATGTGACCTATCCCGATACGCCCCGTAACGATATTTTCAAGCCTGACAACGCCGCCCTGGCGCGCCGCTACGATTCCAACTGGCAGGAAACCGCGCCTGCCGAAATAAATTTCGCACAGGGCGCCACCAAAGAAGTACCCTTCAAAGTGATCAAGCGCAACTTCCTGGGAGTGGAATCTGACTACTTGATCGATTATTTCAAGGTTTCCGCCCAGAATCTGGACCTGGCCAATGTTAACAACCACATTACCGCCGAGTACGTAGCGGTGGCAGGCGAGAAAGGCGGACTGGCAGTAGCCATGGATACTTCGCGTATGTCCAACTTCGCCTTCTGCCCTCTGAAAGTCAACTACGACCCGGCCAGCGGGTTCAGCCTGAAGCTCAACCCCTTCGGCAGCTATTTCGGCAAGCAGTATATCCAGCCCACCTGGGGCTACGGCGATGGCTATCTAATGGCGCTTTACACTGGCGACCAGTACAAGACTTCAGCCTGTACTTACAGCGGGTACACGTCGAATTTCTCCCTGATGGTAAGCTTCTTTGACGGGAGGGACCTGCCTGCAAATATACATGACGGGCTGATATCATATGCCCATCCCCCTTATACTGTCACGTCAAACATGCTGGGATGCCCGGGCATAGCAGCCGACCTTGAGACACCGAAGGGATTCCTGGCAACCTACGGCAATGGCAACGTGTATTTCCACTGGGAGAAACCGAAGGCGGATGCCGCCTCTTACCACGTGTACTGCGGCACGGATAAGGCCAAGCTCAGCCAGATGTACGTGCAAGACGGCAATGCATCTACACTCGCTGTGGCGGAGTTCACCGGCGGCGCAATGTTTTCTCCGGGGACCACTTATTACGCTGCTATTGCCGCCGTGGACAGTAACGGCAAGGAAACCGCAATATCGGATACGGTGAGCTTCAAACCCGCGGATAGCGAACCTAAGGGCATGAGTGTGCCCATGGAAGTACAGGCCAGGATACTCCTGCACACGGTTATGTCATATTTCAATTAAAATTTGAGCGGGCTTGTTCCATATGATCTTTTAAAGGATGGGTAGAATACTATGAAAAAATGGCTTATCGCTGTTGTCTCAGTACTGCTGTTGTTGGCGGTGATAGTTTCACTTGCCATGTGGAATGCCAATGGCAACCTGATCGATTTAATCGCCGGCCAATCTCAGCCGGAACCGAAAATACTGCAAACGGACATCAGTTTCAAGGGCGCGGAAGCCGGCCAAACGTACAAGGCACAGGTCAGCGTCGATACCGGTGTCCCGGTCAATATAGTTTCCAAAGAGTATATCTCCTTTGCCATTGATTCCTCGCAGGTAGTTGGCGGCAAGTGGTGGAACCCGGCAGCCAGCGGAACGGAATCGGGTTCCGGCAGCGTGCATGCGCCGGTCTTCAATTTCAACCAGCCACGGCTCGACACAATGGTACAGAATCTGGCCCCGGCCTACCTGCGCATC
This sequence comes from uncultured Chloroflexia bacterium, assembly GCA_963752975.1. Classification (GTDB taxonomy): domain Bacteria; phylum Chloroflexota; class Dehalococcoidia; order GIF9; family UBA5629; genus CAIMUM01. Next base: position 121,326 of record CAVWAG010000008.1, on the reverse strand, counting down.
GGCGGCTCCGAGGCCGACAAGATTTATTACGCGATGCAGGACACATCTGACTTCCAGCCCAATGCGCCGCCAGGGTATAAATCGGTCATGACCGCCAAACAGTGGGACAACGTGAATAGCTTTGCCACCCGTAACGGGCTGCAACTGGTATTCACACTTAACGCCGGGCCGGCTTCCAGGAAGGCAGATGGAAGCTGGGATGGCACAAATGCGACCGAGTTGCTCAAATACACCGCGGAACATGGCTACCATGTCGCACTCTGGGAGCTGGGCAACGAATTGAATATCTTCTGGTTCGTCCACGGGCTGAAGACCCAGGTCTCTCCCCAACAATACGATAAAGACCTGTCGGCCGCCCGTGCGCTGGTAAAGCAATACATGCCATCATCCCACTTTTCCGGGCAGGGCAGCGCTTTCTGGCCGCTGCTGGGCGAGCCACTATCATTATTCTACGGCTATATGCCCCAGTACCTGGAAATATCTAACGACAAAATAGACCTGGTATCGTGGCACTATTACCCGCAGCAATCCAGGCGGGGCCCGATTGCCACGAGGCGCGCTTTCCCGTCTCGCCTGCTCGACCCAAAAAACTTGGATGAGGCCAAACATTGGGCGGATCAAATCAAGCAGTGGCGCGACCGCTACGCGCCGGGCAAACCTATCTGGTTAGGAGAAACCGGCAATGCCCAGTTCGGAGGCGAGCCGGGGCTTTCGGACGTTTACCTGGGCGGCCTGTGGTGGATGGACCAGCTCGGTCTACTGGCCCGCGCCGGCCATGATACCGTGGTGCGCCAGAGCCTTACCGGCATGAATTACGGTATGATCGATGATTCAGACCTTGCACCCAGGCCGGACTACTGGAGCTCGCTGCTCTGGAAACGCCTGATGGGCACGCGGGTCTACGATGTGAAGGTCAGTGGAGACCCGTCCGGAAAATTACGCGCCTATGCGCACAGCGGCGCCGGCGATGAGCCGGGCTCGTTGACCGTCCTGCTCATTAACCTCGACCACCAGCGTAGCGCCGCTGTCTCTCTCCCCGCCATCAAGAGCAATAGCAGCCAGATTTATGAGTTCACCACGCCGGATATCTTCAGCAAAGAAGTCCTGCTGAACGGCAGCGAACTCAAATTCGCCCCCGATGGCAGCCTGCCTGTAATACAGGGCCGGCAGCAGCCGGAAGCAGGTGTCCCCAATATCACGCTCAACCCGCTTTCATATTGTTTCGTCACGTTTAAACAGCAGTGAATTGCACAAGGTTCCGGCCATCGGCCAGGGCAAAGACGCGACGGGCTGCCGGCACATCTGACCGTGTGAACACTGCTATTTCATGTCCTGGATTATGGAACGGGCGATCATTGCCCATACCATGGGGTCCCCGCTGGCGCCGTTGTGCACTACAATTGCATTGTGGCCGGGGCTGATGTAGATAATCTGACCTCCCGGGCTCCCCGTAGCAGTATAGTCGTACGTTCCATCCTGGTTAACAATGCCCCACCAGTGATACTTGTAATATCCGCCTGCATTCTTCCAGTCCCGGTCGTTCATCCATGGCCTCTTGTCTTTGGGATCGGGCGAAGTCGCCTCCTTAACCCAACCCGCAGGCAATATTTGCCTGCCTTCCCAACTGCCGTCATTCAGGAAAAGACGTCCAAACTTGGCGAAATCGATGGAGCGCGCGTTGAAACCGCTGGCGGCCTGCTCAAAACCGTCCTGCTCGCTGTCAAGGCTCCAGGAAGCGGGAAATTCCATCCCGAGCTGTCTCCACAGCTTTTCCTCAGTGTATTCAGATATAGTCTTATGGCTGGTGCGCTCTACAATCATGCCTTCTAAAAGCGGGTAATAATCATCGTAGAGGAAATAAGCGCCGACCGGTTCTTTCCCTGCCCTCAGATTCAGGACGTGAGCCCTCGAGTCGGGCATATAGTACATTAAGGCCTCATCATAGAATGGCTGGGCCAATATGAAGGCATCGCGCGGCAACAAGGTAAAGGCGATACCTGAATTCATCACCAGGAGGTCACGGATGGTCATGGCGTCCAACCCGCGGCCTTTGAGTTCGGGCAGATATGTAATCACGGTATCATCTATACTGTGTATGTAGCCATCCTGCACGGCCAGGCCCACAAGCGTTGAAGTTATCGATTTGGCCATTGAGAAGGACCTGTTGATTGAATCGCGTTGGTAGCCGTTGAGGTATTTCTCATAGAGGACGGTGTCATCTTTGATAACGATAAAAGCTGTCGAGTCCGACTGGGCCAAATAGGGTTCAAAGTCAATTGTTGTAGAATTGCCCAAAGGATATGTGTAAGTTACTTTGCCGATCTGGAGCGGTTGCGCTGCGGTCTTGAAATTGAAGACAGGCGGCTGGTTTTCAACAGCACGCAACGGGAATACCCGCTTATAGTCCTCAATCGTGGCCTCGTTATAAACCAGGACGCGGTAGGCATAAACCGGACCGTACATAATGGCAATGGTTGCTAACAGTCCCAGGAACAAAACAACCGGCACCCCGATGATGACTGAGAGCGCGATTAAAACACCTTTTTTCTTTCCGGCAGATAAAGCTGACATCACAGGCCTCCTTTTAACGTTGTGCTCCAGTGCATAGCTGCCTTTTGAACCGGGTCCCACGGGCTTGATAGGGGTGGAGTATATGAAAGGTCAAGATCGCACAGGTTTTCTACCAGCATATTGTTATACAGCGCCGCAGCAATTATATCGATACGTTTGGCAACTTCAGACTCCCGGTGCCCCACAATTTGGGCGCCCAGCAGGCGTCCGGTAGGGCGGTCGCCGGTTATACAGATGGTCATTTCTTTTGCTTCCGCACAATATGCATTGTGATCCAGGCATGTCAACGTAACGGTCAAAGGATCGAAGCCAGCCTTAGCCGCCTGTATCTCATGCAAACCGGTACCGGCTGCCACTCTATCAAATACCTTAACTACCTGGGTCCCCAGGCTGCCCTCGAACTCACGGTTGCCTCCCAGCATGTTTTCACCGGCTACCCGGCCCTGTTTGTGGGCCGTAGTGCCCAGCGGCATGTAAACTTTGCTTTTAAGGATATGGTGCCAGGTCTCGGCGCAATCGCCTGCGGCCAGAATATCCGGGATATTGGTGGCCATGGCCCGGTCTACCTGGATAGCCCCCGCAACCCCCATGGCAATGCCAGAGGCATGGGCTAACTGGCTGGAAGGTTTGACTCCCGTGGCCACCAGGACCATGTCCGCAATCGAGGTTTCACCGGTGGCGGTTCGGACATGCAGTCCATGGTTATTACGCTCAATGCCCTGGACAGCCCTGCCCGTGATAACCCTAACGCCTTTAGATTCAAGCTCAGCCCTGATCAGCCTGCCCAAAACAGGGTCCATGGTCGTTAATATCTCGGGGGCAAACTCCAGTAAAGTCACCTCTAACCCACGATGGGTCATCGCATCGGCCATTTCCAGCCCGATATACCCACCACCGATAATGATACATCGGCGGGGATTATTCTCTTCTATGAACTTTTGCATGGCAAATCCATCCGCCATCCAGCGCAAAAAGAAAACACCGTTCTCATCCAACCCGGTAATCAGTGGCCTGGCAGATTCGGCCCCGGTAGCGATTAATAGCTTGTCGTAGGCAATCTCCTGGATTTTCCCCTCGATCGAAATAGTGCGTACCATTTTTTTGTCCGAAAGAATCTCTTCTGCCCTTTGATTGAGTCGCAATCCAATACCCTGTTTTTCTAATTCCTCCATGCTGTGGTGAGCTAGTGTGTGCCAGTCCGTCACTTCCCCACTGAGAAAAAACGGTAACCCACAGATACTAAAACCGGGGTATCCGTCTGCTACCACTGCAGTTACATCGGCTTGCCTATCAAGTTCCTTTATACGCATGGCTGCGCTGATTCCGGCATCACTACCACCAATGATAAGCATATGAGGCATTTAGCTTTCTCCTCGCACGTATAAGCATTTTATTTCAGCGGCGCGAAAGAAGCAATTTCCAAAATTCAGTGATGTGCCTTTTCCTTGCCATTATCAGATGCCAGCACTCGTCGCCATAAGTTAGCCATTTGAGCCAAAAACCGGTCGGTGCAGATGACGTAACTGATCTTGAAAGTTCCGTTATATCAGGCACAAATTAAATTACGCTCTGGTCGAGCTTCTGGACATCTCCAGCAAGTCGCCATTTCTTTTTCCAGGAACCTGTGCAAGATGAACTCCGCAGTCGTCATATTATTGGCAAAGGGAATGTTCTGCAGGTTGCAGGACCTGAGTAAATCGATAATGCCGGGATCGTCCAGGCAAAGCGTTGGATCGTGCAGGAAGATGACCATCCTGAGATCGCCGCTGTTTACCAGCCTATCCAACTGCAGATAGCCGCCGTCTATCCCGCAGGGCAGGAGGTTCAGGGCAATTCCCGTCATGTTCTTAATAACCAGTCCGGTTTCCAGGGTGGCAACTACGGAGTGCTTAGCTATACCGTTGCGGTACTTTTGCACAAGAGCTACCATATCCCTGATTTTGGTGTTCTGTGCTGTCAAGGCCATATCATACATAGCTTTCATACTCCCTCCTTCTCCATAGCTTAGCAACCAGAGTTTATCGCGATATTAACATCAGGTTAAATATGTGTAAAATCTGCGCCCGGATATTTAACCTAAATGTAACAATAAGTTAACTACCTTTTAACCGGCCCACCTTATACTTAGAGCCGGATGGTAACCCTGCATGGTAAGGCAAACGTCGATTATCAAGCCGGTTGAAGGGCCGGTGTTTCAATTATTTCACGGAGAGATTATTATGAGAAGAGTCCTGCTGCATAGACTTTTCATAAGGAGGCGGATAATTGTTAGGACTCGTCTTGCTCTACTCAGGCTCAATTATCGTATTAATCTGGGGCGCCGCCCATATATTCCCCACGAGAACTATAGTCCGTGGTTTTGGCTCTATTTCAGAAGATAACCGGAGAATCATTACCATGGAATGGCTGGCTGAGGGTATAGCCATGATCTATATGGGAATTTTGGTCCTGTTGGTTACTGCTATTGCCGGCAGGGCCGGGTCCGCTTCAAGCGCGGTCTATCTCTGTACGGCAATTACCCTTGAAGTTATGGCAATCCTGGGCTGGCTGACGTATGCGCGTACGCCGATAATACCCATGAAACTCTGCCCATGTATACAGACGTTATCAGCCCTGCTATTGCTTGCCGGAACTGTTTATTAAACCTGCCCGTTAATACGTCGAGACGTTCAGTTCTTCCATTTTGCCGGTAACCATGAAGACTACCCGCTCGCAGATGTTAGTCACCCTATCGCCCGTTCGCTCCAGGTTGTGCCCCACCCAGATCAACCTGGTGGCCCGGGTAATGGTACGCGGATCTTCCATCATGAAAGTTAATAGTTCCCTGAAAACCTGGTCATAGAGGTTATCGATATCATCGTCTTCCGGCACTATTTTGCGCGCGGCTTCGGCATCGTGGGAGATAAATGCATTCAGGCTGCGGTGCAGCATGTCTATCACTTTCTCGTTCATACGCGGCAGGTCGATGAGCGGCTTCAGCGGCGGCTCATCCCCTATCATCAGGGCGATTTTGGCATTACCTGCGGCATGGTCACCCATCCGCTCAAGGTCTGTGACGATGGACAGGATAGTTAATAAAGTCCTGAGGTCACTGGCCATTGGCGACTGGCATGACATAGTATCCAGCAGATTTTCCTCTATCTCAAAACGCTTTTTATCTACACTCTTATCCTCGGCTATAACCTGTTTAGCCAGGTCAAGGTCGCGTGTTTTCAAAGCCTGCATGGACCTCTCCAGCGCTTTTTCGATCATGCTGCCCATGACCAGCACCTCGTCCTGTAACTCGCGAAGATTCCTCTGGTAAGCTTCCCTTGGCATGTTCAAACCTCCTTTAACCGAAACGCCCGGTAATGTAATCCTCTGTCCTCTTGTCCTTCGGCACAGTGAACACTTCCCTGGTGGGGGAATATTCTATCAATTCACCCAATAGCATAAAACCAGTCCAATCGGAGACACGCGCCGCCTGCTGCATATTATGCGTGACGATTACCACGGTATAGTCCTTCTTAATCTCGAGCATCAGTTCCTCTATCTTAAGGGTGGAGATTGGATCAAGCGCAGAGCAGGGCTCATCCATCAGGATAATCTCCGGCTCAATGGCGATGGCCCGCGCGATGCACAGGCGCTGCTGCTGGCCGCCGGAAAGCGAGGCGCCGGGCTGGTCAAGCTTATCCTTGACCTCGTCCCACAATGCCGCCTTCTTCAGGCTGCGCTCGACAACGTCCTGCACATCCCGCCGCCGGCTCCAGAAACGCGTCAGGGTTATCCCCGATGCGACGTTCTGGAAGATGGACATGGCGGGAAACACGCTGGCCTTCTGAAAAACCATGCCGATGCGGCGGCGTACGTCCACGGGGTCGACGCCCGGCGCGTATATATCCTGGCAATCCTTGAGGACCCGTCCGGCCACCCTCCCGCCTTCCGCCACCTCGTGCATACGGTTCAGACAGCGGATGAAAGTTGATTTGCCACAACCGGACGGACCGATCAGAGCCGTGATAGCCTGTACGCCTATGCCCATATTAATATCGGTTATCACCATTTTGTTGCCATACCATGCGCTCAGGTTTTGCACCTCGATTATGCACTTGGGCGGTTTTGGCATTGGAAATTTTCTTTCAGATGCGTCCAGGCTGTCGATGGGCATGAGAAGATCATTCATCATTGTGCCGTTTCCTTTTTCTTACTTATACTCACGGTTATCTTTTTCTCCTGTTGCTGACCAACCGCACCACGATATTGATGCCCAGCACCAATATCACCAGCAGGAAGGCCGCGGCCCAGGCCTGCTTCTGCCAGTCACTGTAGGGTGACAACGCATAGCGGTATATTTGTAACGGCAACGCCCCGATAGGAACAGTTAAACCCTGCACGCCGAAGGCGCTGCCCAGGGCGGTGAATATCAGCGGCGCCGTCTCCCCGGCGACCCGCGCGACGGCCAGCATAATGCCGGTGACTATCCCGGTCGTGGCGCCCGGTATGATAACACCGAGAATCATGCGCCAACGGCTGACGCCGAGGGCTAATGCCGCCTCCCGTTGTGAATTGGGAACCAGGCGCAGCGACTCCTCAGCCGTGCGGGCCACCACAGGGATCATGATGATAGCCAGGGCAACACCGGCGGACAGCGCGGAGTACGATTGCATAGGGCGGACCAGCAGGGCATAGGCAAATACGCCCACTATGATCGATGGCACACCGGCCAGAATGTCAGCGGCAAAGCGTATTGCTGATGCTGCCTTTTGACCGGCAAACTCGGCCAGGAATACACCGGCCAACAGCCCGGTGGGCAGCGCGATAGCTGAGGCAAGCCCAACCAGGATGAATGTGCCAAATATCTCGTCCCGCATACCGCCCCCGGATTCGCCCACCGGCTTGGAAGGCTGCGTTATGAAGTCCAGGTTGAAATAAGATATGCCATTGACCAGTGTATAGCCGAGGATAAGAGCAAGAAATATGATCGTAATAGCTGCTGAACAGCCGCACAATATAAGCATCAGCCGGTTGAACCACCTGCGCCGCAGATTTCCATCAGCTGTATTCATTCTCCGGTCCCCTTAACAGATACACTGCGCCAGACCAGCAGACGTGCGATTATATTGACCACCAATGTGATACCGAAAAGCACCAGCGCCAGCTCTATCAGGCTGCCGATATACAGATCGCCCGAGGCCTCACTGAACTCACTGGCCACTTTGCTGGCGATGGTAACACCCGGCGAGAACAACGATGCTGTCAGGTTATAAGAGTTGCCGATAACCATGGTCACCGCCATGGTCTCGCCCAAGGCACGGCCCAAGCCAAGGATCACAGCACCTACCAGTCCCGATCGGCAGTAAGGGAGCACCGCCCCGGTTATCATCTCCCAATGTGTGGCCCCCAGGGCCAGCATGGCCTCGCGCTGGGTAGCAGGTACGGCGCGCATGACATCACGGCTTACGGCGGTAATAATCGGTATGACCATAATCGCCAGGATTATCCCGGCCGAGAGAAAACCCACCCCGAACGGCGGCCCCTGGAATAGGGGTAGAAAACCCAGGCTGCTGCCCAGCCATTTCTCGACGGGGTCCCTGATGAAAGGCACCATTACGAACAATCCCCACAAGCCGATGATCACGCTCGGTATGGCCGCCAGCATCTCAATAAGAAATGAACATGGCCGGCACAGCCATTCCGGAGCCAGCTCACTCAGGAAAATGGCTGAACCAAGGCTTACCGGCACGGCGATTAACAGCCCTATCAGGGAACTGAGCAACGTGCCGTAAACAGCCGGCAGGGCCCCGAACTGGTCAATTACAGGATCCCAGGCAGTGCTGGTAAGAAATGATAACCCGAATTTCTGAACCGCTGGCCACGCGTCAAGGTTCAGGACAATAAGCAACCCCACAAGAATCAAAACTATCAGCAGGGCAAAGGACAGGGTTAAATTTGAAAAGATACGGTCCCCGATGCGCGGCCGGACTCCTGCTTTTTCTTCGCGCGTACCGGTGAGAAGTGTTGTCCCTGATTTGCTCTTTTCCATCATTAAAAGCTATTTATTATAACCGGATTAAAAAGGGAATGTAGGAAGGGTACCCTTCCTACATTTCCCTAAATGGTTATCAGGCACCCACCTGTTTAGCGGCTGACTAAAGGTTGTCCCTGGTACTTTAACAGAGAGCACCGCATTCTCAGCTTTGGATACAACCGGGGCGGCCAGGCTGGCATAGGTGAGCGCCTCGGTATATTGTTGCCCATCGTGGATGGCCCACCACAGCATTTTAGCCAGGGCCTCTCCCTTGACCTTATCTTTCTGGTTAACATATACCAGCAGCCAGGTGAACCCAACGATGGGATAGGCATCGGGATTGGATGAGTTGGTCAGCATTACCTTCATATCATCGGGGAGAGTTACACCTTCGGCAGCCTTTGTAGTTGCCGCCAGCGACGGCTCAATGAAATTGCCGGCAGCGTTCTGGAGCTGTGCCCAGGCCAGCTTGTTCTGTTTTGCGTAAGCCAGCTCTACGTAACCAATGGAGTTGGGGATTTGCTGTACTTGCCCGGCTACGCCGGCATTACCCTGTCCACCGATATCGCCAGGCCATTTTACCGATTTAGCAGTGCCGATTTTGCTGTTCCAATCCGGGCTGACCTTGGAGAGGTAATTAGTGAAGATGTATGTGGTACCGGAGCCGTCGGAACGGAATACTACCGCTATCGCAGCATCAGGCAATTTTAAGCCGGGGTTAAGGGATGCGATCGCTGGATCGGTCCATTTGGTGATTTTTTTCAGGTAAATGTCCGCCAGGACGTCGCCCGTGAGCTTGAGCTGTCCCGAACCGATATCCGCCAGATTGTATATGATTGCCACGGAGCCGCTGGTCATCGGTATATGCAGTATGGGCCCGCTCTTTGCTTCGGCCTTGGCCATCTCATCCGCGGTCATTATGCCGTCGCTGGCGCCGAAATCAACCGTGCCTTCTGTGATCTGGCTGATACCGCCGCCCGAGCCGATCGGCTGGTAATTGACCTTCACCCCGGTGAGCTTGTTATACTCATCAAACCACTTGGTATACAGGGGGGCGGGGAATGTGGCGCCCGCACCTGTGAGGTTAACCGACTGAGAAGGTGTTTTTGCCGTAGCCGCCGGTGTGGCTGCCGGTGCGCTGCAGCCAGCCAGGCCGACAGCCATAATCAGGATCAACAGCAAGAACTACAAACCAATTGTCACTGAATCTTCGCAAGTTGTCTTCTCCTTCTATATATTCTCTATGGCATTTAAAATACCACTGAATATAGTCTACAGCGGCTATATAAAGGCCCCATTAATCTAAGGTTAAATTTTCGTTAAAACTTGCAGACCGACTTCTATACACCCAAAGGCAACGTAAAAAAGAAGGTTGACCCTTTTCCTTCCTCGCTCTCCGCCCAGATTTTTCCACCGTGCGAAGCGACAATGTGGCGGGAGATGGCCAGCCCCAGGCCGACACCCTCATCATCCCTGGCCTTATTGACTTTGTAGAATCGCTCAAAGATCCGCGGAAGTTCCTCACGGGGTATGCCGATCCCGGTGTCGCTTACAGAGACCACGATTTCATTGTCACGCTTTTTCACGGAGATGGTTATGAAACCACCGTGGCCCGTGAATTTTATGGCGTTATATACCAAGTTCAGTAATACCTGTTCAATCCTGTATTGATCAATAACGAGATCGGGCATTGCCGGTTCAATATCAAGACTTAAAACTAAACTTTTTTTAGCGGACTGCGCCTCCAAACGTTGCACGACCTGCCGAACCACACTATTGAGATTCAAAGAATTTTTATTGAGCCTCGCTTCTTTATTCTCCATCATTGATAATTCGGTCAGCTCATTGGTCATATGCGCTAATTTATCGGCCTCTAAATTTATCTTTAGCAGGAAATCTTTATGGATACCGGGGTCTTTCGGCGGACTATCAATCAGGGTTTCCGAAAGAATCTTAATAGAGGAAATAGGAGTGCGGAACTCATGGGAAACATTGGATATAAAATCCCTGCGTATCTCTTCAAGGTGGCGCTTCTCGGTAAGGTCTTTGACAACCACGATATAGTTCCGGCTTTCCGCGTCGGGACTGACTTTTATATCTAAGTACTGTTTTTTTCCACGTATTTTAATAGATGCAGACTGGGCATGGCCCGTATCAATACATTTCTTAACCAGGGCGTCACATTCATAGTCCCGCACAACCTCGATAAATGTCGGGTTTCTATCCCTGGCAACACTGAAGCCGAATATCCGGGCCGCGGCATCGTTCATATATTGAATCTCATGACGTTGGTCAAGCACAAATATGCCGTCTTCAATCAACGATAACAGGTATGGAAAGCCCGAATCAGACATCTGAAATCTACCTTATTCTTTCCGCCATATCATTCCGCAAATTTATAGCCGTATCCGCGGACCGTAACCAAGTAACGCGGATTTTCCGGGTCTAATTCGAGTTTCTGGCGTATCCACCGTATATGTACGTCAACCGTCCTGTCATTGCCGATGTAATCATAGCCCCATACCTTTCTCAATATCTGTTCTCTGTTGATAACCTGTCCCCTGTTTCGCAGCAATAATACCAGCAACTCGAATTCTTTGGGGTTCAACTCCACTTCTTTTCCTTTGCATAAGACCATGTGTTTGATCAAATCGATTGAGATATCCCCCGCTTTGAGGAATCCATGCGTCTCGGCAGGAGCTTCACCCGCGCCTTTTCCAATCTCAGAACGCCTTATAACAGCTTTGATCCGGGCGATTAATTCACGCATACTGAATGGCTTGGTAACGTAATCGTCTGCCCCGAGTTCCAATCCCACGACCCTGTCGACTTCTTCGGTTTTGGCTGTAAGCATGATGATGGGAATCTGTGATTTCCCGCGGATTATCCTGCAAACCTCTGTGCCGTTTATGACCGGCAACATAATATCCAGGATAATCAACTGCGGTTTATTCTTATCGTATAGCTCCAGCGCTTCACCGCCGTCTTTTGCGATAAGCACGTTGTAACCTTCTTTCTGCAGGTTGTACTTGAAGCAGCTCACGCAAAGTTCCGTCGTCTTCTACTACCAGGATGCTGGTGTCCATCTCTTACAATTCCATAAATCCGGATATTTATCAGCAACTAAGCATAAAACAAACGCTCGCAGCATTACAAATGCTGCGAGCGTTCGGATTGCAAATAAGTTGCCTTGTCAGGCCAGGTAGTCTATCAGTTTGCGGCTCCTGCTGGGATGCCGCAGTTTGGCCAGCGCTTCCTTCTCGATTTGCCTGATGCGCTCACGGGTAAGTCCGAACTCGGTGCCAACCTCTTTCAAGGTCAGGCCCTGCTCGTTATCCAGTCCGTAACGCATCTCTATGATCCTCCTCTCCCGGTCGGTTAGGGAAGAGAGGATGTCCTTGAACTGCTGACGCAGCATGCTCTGGGCGGCTTCTTCCTCGGGGGCGGGGCTGACCTCATCCTCGATAAAGTCGCTCAACTGGCTCTCGTCATCACCGATGGGTATATCGAATGAAACCGGCTCAGCATACAATATGCCCACCAGCCAGTCTATCTTTTCCGTTTCCACGCCCATTTCACCGGCGATCTCGTCGCTGGTAGGCTTGCGTCCCAGCTTCTGCAGGAGCTTCTGGCGGGCGTTATTCATCTTGGTTATGGTTTCAACCGTATGCACGGGCAGCCTGATCGTCCTCGACTGGTCGGAGATAACCCTGTTAATAGCCTGGCGTATCCACCAGGTAGCGTACGTGCTGAACTTAAAGCCGCGCCGGTAATCGAATTTCTCTACCGCCCGCATCAGGCCGATATTGCCCTCCTGGATGAGGTCTGATAGCGGCATTCCGCGCGCCCGGTATTTCTTGGCCATGCTCAATACTAAGCGCAGGTTGGCCTTTATCATGTGCTCGGCGGCGGCGCGCCCAGCCTTGCGGATGAATTCAAAATGCTCAATCAACTTTCCCCGGTTGATTTCCAGGTACTTGCCAAAATCCGCTTTCCCCGCGCTCTCCTTTAATTCCGCGCTGGTCTTGACGGCACGGTACCCATCCACCACCTGCCAGGGGATAAGCCGGGTCAATATTGATATAGCTGTGATCTCCTGCTGCGCCTCTTCGCTCTCTATGTCCATGGCTTTAGCTACAAAGTCAACCAGGTCTGCACTAACCACGATATCTATGTCTGCCCGCAGCGCGTTATCCGACAGTTTCTGCGATAGCGGCCTGCTAGGTAGATGATAACGTTTAAAAATTTTATCCATGAGACCCGGCACGTTCCACCAACCGGGCGATAAGTTGTTTTATCGTATCCGTTTCCGGCTGCTTCCTGCCGCCCCTGGAAGCTGATCTCTCCAACTGTGAAAGGTAATGAGCCAGTTCCATGCGGCTGGCCAGCGTTTTTTCATCCTTTGATGTAAGCAGAGGTGTTTTGCTGCATTCAGCTATGTACAGGCTGACAGAGTCCTCGGTGAAATCCCTGTTGTTCTTACCATCCAAGTACGCCACATCATCAAAGTCCGATTTCCCGGAAATGGAATCTATACCTTTGCCAGTACTGCCGGCAGCAACAAACCCCGGAGCAGCTGGGGACTGCTCTGATATACTGGTGCGTTCCTTAACTTTATTCATTTCTATCTTCTCCCCGTACAATCCCTGTACGGAGCGTAATATTCAATTTTTATTCAGTTATGCGTTTCCCTCGCAGAGCAAAATAATATTACTATCAGCCAATCTTACAGTAAGCGACTAAGGTCGCAAATAATAAAACGTTTTTCCGGATAAAAGGTTGCGGATTAAAACAGGCGGAAACCCATAAATGCAAATGGTTCCCGCTGGTCGGGGATCAGATTTCGGACACAACTATTTCGATAAGGACACTGTAATGCCCCGGTGGCACATACAAGCTCACAATCGGTGCACCACCCGCAGTCATCCACGTGAATTAGGGCAACCTTGTCCTCTGTCATAACCAGCGCACCGCACCGGCAAACTGTTACACACAGACCACATCCATCGCATCTGGCCTGGTCAAATATCGGCATCAACTGCAATTTATATGTCCTTTTGATCGAATAACTACCACTATTTTATCCATATATACCTGTCTATACTGTAACTTACATCACCTTAGTTTAATCCGGCGATCCTGCTGAGGTACTCCTTATCCTTTATTACTATGCGGTGCCGCTCGAGGCTGATAGTACCATTTTCTTCGAGCATTTTTAGCGAGCGGCCGACGACCTCCCTGGCCGTCCCAGCCATAGCCGCCATCTCGTATTGAGTCAGCCTCTGGTAGCCATCCGGCCCGGGGTTGGAGTTCTGCATCAATATCTTGGCTACCCGGCCGGTAACGTTTTTAAATGACAGGTCTTCAACCAGCGTGAGCAGCATATGTACCTGCTCACCCAGCACCTCCAGGGCGTTCTGGACAATTTTCCAGTTTTTTTCCATGACCGGCATCAGGTCATTCTTATGTATCCAGAAGACAATGGTATTGCCCAGTGCCTGAGCGCTGTACGGGCTGTTGCCTGAACCAAACACTGTTACATCGTTGAATGACTCGCCCGGCCTGACTATTTTTATTATCTGCTCCTTGCCTTCCGAGGAGGTTTTAAACACCTTGACAACACCCGAATTGACAAAATGCAGGTTCTTCTGTGAATCACCTTCGGACACAACAGTCTGTCCCTTGATAAAGGATTTCTTGCTGAAAAGCTGCGGCAGTCCCGCCAACCGGCCCATTTCTACGCCGGCAAAATATTTCAGCTTTGAAAGATCGTCAACTGTTATCGTCATATTATACTACCGTTGGCTATATAGGCAGCCAAATTATACCAGCCACAGGCCTATTATTAAACATAGGGTAATATTATCCATCGGTCAATATATTAACCGCCAGTCAACCGGTTTGACTGCAAAATTCAAAAATACTTATAATGTTGATATCTTGAACAGGCGGCCCTGGCAAATAGCAGGGCGCAGTCGGGCTAAAAGCAGCGGTTCACTCCGTGGGACACAGGTTCCACGGAGTTTTTATAATTAGAAATGGATAATCAAAAACAGAAGGCTGCGGTAGCGCTGCTCTCAATTATTTCCAACAGCGCTCTGGTCATTTTGAAGCTGGTGACCGGCGTATTCACCGGTTCCGTCTCGGTATTATCGGAAGCCGCTCATTCCTCGATGGACCTCATCGCCTCCATCATAGCCTTCTTCGCTGTGCGTATCTCGGCCAGGCGGCCCGACGCCGAGCACCCCTGGGGACATGGCAAGGTCGAAGACATTTCAGCGCTGGCCGAAGCCCTGCTCATACTCATCGCTGCAATCTGGATTATCCTTGAAGCCGTACACAAGCTCATCAACCCCCAGCCGCTGGAAACCCTTGACTGGGGATTGGCTGTGATGCTTTTCTCGGTGCTTACAAACATAGTGGTTTCTCAGTTGCTGTTAAGGGTCGGCAAGAAGACCGATTCCCCGGCCCTGATCGCAGATGCCTGGCATCTATAGTACCGATGTCTGGACATCCGCCGGTGTGTTGGCCGGGCTCAGTATCATCTGGACAGGCTCAAAATTATGGCCCGGCGTAAACCTCAACTGGATCGATCCTGTTGCGGCTATCCTGGTTGCCATTCTTATACTGAGGGCTGCACTGAAATTGACCGTGGACGCAATTAAAGACCTTATAGATACCAGCCCCCCGGCCCACGAATTACTCTGGCTTTCCACCTACCTGGAAAGCTGGTTCCCCACCGTCCGTTCCATCCACCGCATGAGGACCAGGAAATCCGGGGCTGCGCGCTTCATCGACCTGCATATCGTTGTCGACCCTGCCATGACGGTCATCGAATCCCACGCCATCACCGAGAAAATGACCGCGGCCATCAGGGAGAAGCTGAGCGGCGCCGATTTAACCGTGCATATCGAACCCTGCGACGGCGCATGCAAGAAGTCCTGCGTAAGCGGCTGTATGCTTACGGAAAATGAGAGGCTGCAGATCCAGTTGTCCCCGGCAAAGAATAAAAGAATATGAGGCCGGACAGTGAAAATAGTGCGCTTTCAATTTCACAACTCTATTAGCTACGGTACGCTTGAAAATGACCTTCTCACGGTTTACGAAGGCAGCCCTTTTCCTTTGCAGGATACCCGGGCAGCGGTTTTCAAGGCCACCAGGCAGCAAGTACCGCTTAAAGACGCCAGGCTGCTGACGCCCTGCCTGCCCAGCAAGGTGGTATGCCTCGGGCTGAACTACCGTCCGCATGCCGCTGAACTGAATATCAAGCTGCCGGAACTGCCTTTGCTCTTCCTCAAGCCGTTAACCTCCGTTATCGGCCCCGGGGATGATATTGTGCTGCCACCCAAACCTGAGAGGATAGACTACGAGGGCGAACTCGGCGTGGTCATCGGCAGGACAGCCAAAAACGTAGCGGAGGCCGACTATGCCGATTACGTCCTGGGCTATACCTGTTTTAACGATGTCACCGATCGCGTCGCGCAGGTCAAAGATGGGCAATGGACGCGTGCCAAGGGTTACGATACCTTTGCCCCCATCGGCCCGTGCATAAGCACCGGCATATCCCCTTTTAATCTGAAGCTCGAAACCCTGGTAAACGGCGAGGTCAAACAATCCGGCAACACCGCCGATCTTATCTTCGGCATACCCAGGCTGATAAGCTTTATCTCCGGCATCATGACGCTGCTGCCCGGCGACGTCATTGCTACCGGAACGCCGGACGGCATCGGCCCGCTCAAAGCGGGAGATATAGTCGAGATAATTATCGAGGGGATCGGAACGCTCAAGAACTCCGTGGTAGCCGCCTGATAAATATTGCCCGTCAACTCTATTTAACTTGGTTGTTTTTTCTGCTATTATCCAATAATCTGGCAGTGGTAATAAGGCAATAACCCTGATTTTAGATATTTGGAGGTATTGACAATGGGCATCAGCAGGTTTTATCTTCCCATACGCTTCATCATCGGCCCGGGCAGCCTTGCCCAACTCGGTAAGGAAACGGCGAGGCTGGGCAAATCGGCGTTATTAGTCACAGGTTCCAAAAGCATGCGCAGCACGGGCGTACTGGATAAGGTGGCCGGCGACCTCAAAGCAAACGCCGTGAATTCAACCGTCTTCGACAGGGTTGAGCCCAACCCGCGTGCCTCTACCATAGACGCCGGGGCCAAACTGGCGCGTGAGCATAAAATCGATGTGGTTATCGGACTGGGCGGGGGAAGCACCATGGACGCAGCCAAGCTGATCGCCCTGGCAAGCGTAGGCACTGAACCTATCTTTGCCTATTACGAAGGTAAGGCAAATACGAAAATTAAGGCACTGCCCATAATACTGGTTCCTACAGTGGCCGCCAGCGGCTCGGAGGCCAATAACGGGGCGGTCTTTACCAATTGGGACACACATGAAAAAGTGGTGATGATGCACCCCACAACCTACCCGTCTGTATCTATAGTTGACCCGGCGCTCACACTTACACTGCCGGCCAGGACGACTGCCCAGGGCGGCGTCGATATCTTCTGCCACCTGGTCGAAAGCTATATCACCGCCCACGAGACAACGCTGATCAACGATGCCATACGCGAATCCTCCATGCGCACCGTTGTGGAATCCCTGCCCAAGGTGCTGGCTAAGCTCGATGATTTAGAGCAGCGCTGCAACCTGTCATGGGCTAGCACGATAGCCTGCTCCCAGTTTGCCGGCCTGGGAGGCGGGACCGGCATCATGACCCTGCACGGTATGGAGCATCCCCTCAGCGGAGAATACGATATCGCCCACGGCGACGGATTGGCCTCACTGCTGATCGAATGGATGAAATACACCTACCCGGTCCGTGAGCAGCGTTTTGCACAGCTCGGCAAGAACGTGTTCGGCGAAGCCGATGGCATCGCAGCCACGGAAAAATGGCTCAGTAAAGTGGGGATGCATGTCAATCTGCGCGGGCTGGGGGTAAAGGAAGCGGATTGCGGCAAGCTTGCCGAGAACGCCCTTAAGACGGCGCCCTGGGTGAAATTTCATCCCAGGACACTCGATAGCGCGGCGATCATCAATATATACAAGCAGTGCTTTTAATCACCGCTGTAGTCAGGCCGCGACAAGTTCGCGGACGCCGCTCTTCCATTTCTCGGCATTCTTGACCAGGGCTTCCGCGCTCTTAACCATCACATTGCCGTTGCGCTCGGAGCCCAGCATGGCAGCCAGTTCTTTCACTTTATCCTGGCCCTCCACCGTTTCAACCCTGCTGGATGCCCTGCCCGACTCGATCTCCTTGACCAGCTTGAAGTGCGTATCGCCGAAGCAGGCTATCTGCGGTAAATGCGTTATACAGAGCACCTGGTGAAAGTTGGCTAAAGTTGCCAATTTCCTGCCCACCGAATCCGCGCTCCTTCCGCCGACGCCCATATCTATCTCATCGAAGACCAGCGTCGCGATGGGATCCGCAATCTTGAGGGCGCTTTTAATGGCCAACACAATGCGGCTGGTCTCGCCACCCGAGACTATGGCCGCCATCGGCCGCATCGGTTCACCCGGGTTGGTGGCAACCTGGAATTCCAGCCTATCAATGCCGTCTGCCGTGCAGGCATAAGACTTTCCGCCGGCTATGGCAACACCATCCCCATCCTCCCTGCGCGAAAGCACGATATCGAATTTCGCCCATTCCAGGCCGAGTTCAGCCAGTTCCCCGTTGACCAACCTGACAAGCTTCCCGGCAGCCTGCCGGCGTGCCAGTGAAAGCTGCTCGGCCTTCTTACCTGCCTCCGCTTTTAATTCCAGTATCCCTGCTTCCAGCCTGGCTTTCCTGTCCTGGCGGTCCTGCAAGGCCTCCAGTTCAGCCCGTGCTTTATCCCGGAATGCAATTACCTCTTTTATAGTATTGCCATATTTCCGTTTCAAAGCTGCCAGCGCGTCGATCCTCTGCTCCAGTTCCGCCAGCTTCTCCTGGCTGTTCTCGATCTTCTCGGCGTACGCCCTTAATTCCTGCGCTGTATCCTCGATATTGAGCAGGTCGTTCTCCAATTTTTCTCTGACACGCCGCAAGGTTGCTGTCCACGGAACTGATACCCCTGCAGTGCTGGTCAGCGTCCTGTGTATCAACACGGAGACCGACCTGTCATCCCCGTAGAGGTTGGCATAGGCTTCCAGGCATCCGCCGCTGATAGCTTCGGCACGCCGCAGGATATCCCTTTCATTATGCAGTTCCTCTTCATTTACCTCTTCCAGACGGGCGCGGTCTATCTCCTCAACCTGGAACTGCAGCAACTCGATATATCCATCCTTCTCCACTAAACACCACGGATGACAGCGCTTTCTCTCTCTGCCTCAGTTCCTCAACCAATTTTCTCATCTCCCTGCGCACGCCGAAAAGGTCGCCGTAGGCGTCGACCAGGTTAAGCTGGTTGACAGAGTCCAGAAGCGACAGATATTCCATCTGCCCGTGTATATCCACCATGTGCCTGCCCAATTGCTTCAAAAGCGATAGCGGCACCGCCCGGTTATTGACCCTGGCCACGCTTTTCCCGCCGTCCTGGAAATCCCTGGATATCAAAATCATCCCGTTGGCTTCCGGGTCGATGCCGTTTTCCTCCAGGGTGTCCTTTATCCTTCCCATCGGTCATTTCCGAAGGCCAGAAGATAGCCTCGATTCGCGCCGACTTTGTGCCGCTGCGTATCAATCCCGACGGCGCCCTTGAACCCATCAACAAGCCCAGGGCATCCACCAGCAGGGATTTGCCCGTGCCCTCCTCACCGCTGATAACATTCAGGCCCGGCACGAAATGCATGGCCATATCCTTTATCACCGCAAAATTCCTGATATGCAATTCACCTAACATAGCAGCCCTCCTGTATATTCCTGGTTATAATACAAGTGTACTACTATGTTATAGAACATCCGTGCTATTTGTCAAGAGTTTTTCAAGGAAATTTTTATGGCTGGGAACGGGCGGGCTCTCACCGGTTTACACAATTGACAAAGTATGTATAGTTGATGTTAAATTCCATTCATCTAAAACATCGAGGGGGTTGCATGGACAAGAAAGTTCACGATTTCGAATTTCTCATCAAGGGCGGCCCTTATTCTCACATCATTGAAGCCAACGGCTTTCTCTTTCTGCTCCGGCATGACGGCCATCGATATTGAGAAAGGGCTCATGATCACGGATGACGTCAAAAAGGCACTGAGATCGCCCTGAGCAACATCAAGAGGGCTCTGACGAGCCTCGGAAGCAGCATGGATAAGGTCGTGAAAGCCACAGTCTACCTGCGCGACATGGGCGATTTCAACGCCATGAACGAAGTCTATAAAACTTACTTTCCCAGCCAACCCGCCGGCGCGCACCTGCATAGCGGTAAAGGACATACCCGGCAACTCACCGGTTGAGATCGAAGTAGTCGCCATTAAATAGCATCCCTTCAGGTAAGTACAAGCGCACTGATCGAGAAAGGAGGCCGCAAATGGCACAAGTCTGAATCCGGCGCACCCCGGCGAAATAAAGCTGGGAAGAGCCCTGGGCCTGGGAGGCGGGATTGCACTCGTTGTCGGCAGCATCATCGGCATGGGCATCTTCGCCCTGCTGGCGCCGATTGCCGCCAACTCGGGCAACGCCCTGTGGCTGGCCTTCATCATCGCCATGATTATCTCGGCCGTCGGGGTTATACCGATCATCCAGGCCGCCAGCGCGATACCGCGCGCCGGCATCGGCTACCTGCTCACCAGCCGGCTGACCACCCCGTTATGGGGCAGTATCATGTCCCTTTGGGCCGTAGTGGGCGGGGCGGCCACGGCAGGTTTCATCTGCATAGGCTTTGCCGGAAATATCGCCGCCTACTGGTCGTGGGGGATCGACAAGGACCTGGAGATCAAACTCCTATCGATACATAATACCTGTTGCCTTCATGGGCCTCTATCTCTTCAAACTGCAGATAGCCAGCTGGGTCCAGATCATCATGGTAGTTCTCAAGGTAATTGCGCTGGGCGTTTTCGCCGGCGTCGGCATCTTCGTGATGAAAAACCCCATCCAATTGTCCTTCGTCCCGCCGCACGGGGTTGCGGGCATGGTGATGGCCATCGTGCTGTGCTACAGCGCCTGCATGGGCTTCCAGGTCATTGCCGAGATGGGCGAGGAGATAAAGAACCCCAAGCGCAACATACCGCTCTCCATGATCATCGGCGGCGTGATCGTCCTGGTGATCTATATACTGGTCGGCGCGGTATTTATGAGCTCCGTACCCTATGACTTCGACACGCTGATGAAGATGAAATCCCCCCTGATCGACTCGGCCAATACGTTCCTTCCCCCGGCGTGGGTGGGATTCATCGCCTTCGGGGCGCTCTTCGCAGCGGTGACGGCTTTGAATGCCAGCGCCATCGCCCTGCCGCGCGAGCTGCTGTCGCAGGCACGGGACAACCTGCTTCCCTCGGGCATCGGCAAGGTCAGCGGCCGCACGCTCACCCCTGTGCGGGCGGTGGGCGTGTATTTCATTCTCGTTGCTCCTGCTGCTCCTCCAGTTCGCCGGGATGGATATAGATTTCTATGGGGTCATGTCGGCGGTGGGCATTCTACTGATGACCATCATAGGGGCATTTGCGGTGATCAACCTGCCCAAGAAATATCCCGAAGAATATAAAAAGGCCTATATCAGGATACCCAGGCCGTGGCTTATTGTATTTGCCATTCTGACGGCCGTGACAAGCCTTCCCTTCATCGTCGGCGTGATCGTCAGCTACCACAATGCCGCATTAATGTGCTGCCTCCTGATCGGGCTTAACCGCCCTCTTTATCATTTATTACTTCCTGAGGGTAAGGTGGCTGAAGAAACAGGGCGTCGACTGGGCTGAACGGACAAAGAAGATAACCGGACATGATGAGTAAACGGGGGTAGACACAGATCCGCATGGTATATTTCGCAGGCAATAAAATAAGTTCTTCGCCGGGGAGGCCGACATGGTTGAACTGAAAGACATCAAGGCAGCGCGGGAGAACATCGCGGATTTCGTGCACCGCACGCCGCTGTTATCCTCGCAGGCGCTCAATACGCTGACGGGCAAGAACCTCTGGTTCAAGGCCGAGTGTTTCCAGAAAACCGGCTCCTTCAAGGCGCGCGGCGCCAGCAACAAGATGAAGGCGCTGGCCGCGCAGGGCATCAAGGGCGTTATCACCATATCGTCGGGCAACCACGGCCAGGCCACGGCGTACGCGGCCGGCAGGTTCGGCATGACAGGCAGTGATCTGGTGCCGGACGGCACATCGCAGCCCAAGATCGACGCGGCAAGGGCATACGGGGCCGAGGTGATCGTGGGGGGCGACCTCAACAACGCCGGCCCCATGATAGAGAAGGCCTTTGCCATAGCCGCCGAGAGGAAGCTGGAGCCGATACATCCCTTTGACGACCCCCTGATAATCGCGGGACAGGGCACGGCGGGGCTGGAGATATTCGAGGACCTGCCGGACGTGGACATCGTGACGGTGCCCGTAGGCGGGGGCGGCCTGCTGTCGGGCGTGGCCGTCGCCCTCAAGCAGTCCCGGCCCTCGGTCAGGATCTACGGCATCGGTCCCGTCAAGGCGTCGAGCATGGACGTCAGCTTCCACAACAAGAAAATGGAGACGATCAGCGACATGCCGGAAACCATAGCGGAAGGGATACGCTCGCCGATGATAGGCCAGATGACACTGGAGCACTGCCTTAAATACGTCGACGATATCATCACGGTGACGGACGATGAGATAGCCGCGGCCATGAAACTCATCTGGAGCAGGATGAAAGTGGTAGTCGAACCCTCCGGCGCAGCCTCGTTTGCCGCGATACTGTCGGGCAGCGGTGCAGGTACCGGGCAACTCGAAGGCGGTCTGCCTGCTCAGCGGCGGCAACGTCGATTTCAAGAAAGTGGTCAAATTGCTCGCGTCAGTGATCCTAGCAAGTCAGACGCGTCCAATCAAATATATAAATAAAATGAATTAAGGAGGTTCAACTTGGCAGAACAAAAACTTGAGATCATGCAGAGGAAGGTCGGCCTTCTCGAGACGGTTGCCATGATCGTGGGCCTGGTGATCGGCGCGGCGATATTCGTGCTGCTGCCCACCATGGCGGGCATGACCGGGCCGAGCGTTTACATTGCGATGGCGGTGGCGTGCATTCCGTCGATCTTCGTGGTGCTGTTCGAACTACAGTTGACCGGCACGCTGCCGGTGACGGGCGCCAACTATGTTACGGTGACCAGGATAGCAGGGGCCGCGTGGGGAAGCATCATCGCCTTCGCCGCTGTGCTGGCGCTGCTGGCGGGCAACATCCTGGTGGCGACGGGCTTTTCCCAGTATGTAATCGGGTTCATCCAATCATTTAACCCCGCATTTTCGCTTCCCACCTGGGTGCTGGCCATCGCAGTCGTCCTATTCTTCGCTGTGATCAACTTCTTCGGCGTCAGCGTGACCGCCTGGATACAGGTATTTTTATTCCTGTGCCTGCTGCTCGGCATAGCCATCTTCGGCATAGCCGGCGCGGTTAACGTGAACCCGGTCAACCTGACACCGCTCTTCCCCAACGGGGCCATCATGTTCATTGTGGTGATTGTGCTGGGCTGCATGGCCTGGTCCGGGCTGGTGGCGCTGGCCGATATAGGCGGCGATGTTAAGAACCCCAGGCGCAACCTCCCGTTGGCGCTGATCATCGCCTTCGTCGTGATACTCTTCCTCTACATCATTCAGCCTTACGGGCTGGTTGCCAGCATGAACTGGAAGGAGGTCGCCAAGATCGGCAACACGGCCGTCATGGTCGATGCCGGCAAAATCATGCCGGGCATCGGCATTTACATTGTCTTCGTGGCGGCCATGGGCGCCATACTCACCACCATCAACGCCATTATCTGGTCATGTGCGCGTGACCTGCTGGCCTGGGCGCGCGACGGGCTGCTGCCCAAAGCCGTGGCCCATCTCAATCCCAGGTTCAAATCGGCCGATGTCGCCATACTCATAGCCACGATCATCAGCATAATCGGCATACTCATAGCAGCCACCATCGATAAATATGCGCTGGCATCGGTGCTGGCGCTGATGGTGATCCAGATCGTGCTGGCCTGGAGCGTATTGAAGATACCGCAGAAAATGCCGGAGCTTTATGCCAAGTCCCTCATAAAGTTCAACACGTTCTGGAGATGGTTCACCTTCCTGGGCGCGGTCATTACGTCCGTCTTCATCCTGCTGATGGGCATTTTGCTGGATACGATGGACAAAGACGGCAACCCCACGCAGGTGCCGTGGACTGTCTTCATCTTCCTGGGCGTGCTTGCGATCGGCGCAATCTGGTACCTCAGCCGCAGGGCCTATCTCAAGAGCAAAGGCATAGACCTTGACGGCAACCTCAAAAAGATCGCCGACGCCACACTGGCCGAGGCCGAGGAGAAGCTGGCGGCATAGAATTGTAATGTTTGCCTGAATGAAGGGAGCCCTCCTGACCGCGATCGGGAGGGCTCCCTTTTTAACTATGGATGAGCGTTAATCGCAAAAATCGTGATTATGCCCCTGACAGCCCGTCTCACATCAGTGCCGAAACAATGGTCCCGGCCTCCGTCACCGCCACCCCATCTTTCACCGGCGTGCCCTCAAAGGCGGCCTCAGCGAGTTCCGGGCTGTAATTAAGTATACCCAGTACTTTCACGCCCTGTTTTTCCAGTTCCTGTTTGGTGCGGGATGCCATAGCTTCTGAGGATACCTTGTTGAGGATAGCGCCCACCCGACCGATGCCCATGCCCTGCGCCATCTGGGCTATCCGCCCGGCTACCACAATGGACTCGAAGGACGGCTCAACCACAATTAGTATAGTATCGGCATGACGTTCAACTCCCCGGCCGAAGCTCTCAACCCCCGCCTCCATGTCCAAAATAAGCACTTCGCCTGCTTTCAGTTCAAGCTTTTCCACTATCTGGCGGGCCGACTCCGCCATCGAGCAGGCGCAGCCCTGGAAGGGATCGAGTATCTTTCCAACCGCCATAAACCGTACGCCGTCCACAGCGGACACGAACCCCGGCGGCATTTCGTCCATAGAAAACTTTTCGCGCTCTGAGAACAGCCCGTCTTCGCCAAATAAATCGCTGAGCGTCTTCGGCTCACCCTTGATCCCCAGCATCCTGCCCAGTCCGGGATTTGACTCGTCGGCGTCGATGACGATCACCCTGCGCCCGGCCTCTTTGAGCGCCAGCGTCAGCAGCGCAACCACTGTTGTCTTGCCGGAACCTCCCTTGCCGCAAACAGCGATCTTGCTCACGATGGATGTGCGCGGGGCATGCGCTTTCATATATTCCCTGATCTTCCTTGAGGCTTCCACCCTCTCCTCAGACGTTTTGGCGTAACACAGCCCGCAGTCGATGCAGGCATCGTCATCATAGTACGGCGCCCCCAGGGGGCAATGGAAAAGTCCCATCTCAGAATGTCGTTCCGGCGGAGTAAGCAATATTAGTAGATGCTCACTGCCTCCGGCACATGCTCAATCGGACGCACCAGCTTCATGCTCCTGGCACCCGACTTGCAGGTGATTACGCAGCTTCCACAGCCCCGGCATATCTCGGGATCGGAGAAGGCTTTCTCGCCCTCGATCCCATCGTACTTTTTCATGGAAGTGGCCGAGAACTGGCACCTCTCCACGCAGACCTTGCAGCCTTTGCACTTTTTGGGGTCGACCTCGCAGATGAAGCGGCTCTTCTGGGCGACTTTTATAGCAAGGCAGCAGCAATAATGGCAGTTGCAGAGAAGCTGGGTTACCTCACGCTGGTTGACAGCGAGATGCACAGTGGGGTACTTATCGTATTTCTCAATAATCGATATAGCCTCGTCGGCAGATATCTTCCTGCCCGTTTTCCTGTCCAGGTTATACTCTGCGGTGCGGTCCACGGTTATGCATGACTCGTCGGGAATGCCGCACCAGCGGTCGGTGTGCGACGCCTTACAGCCGCAGCGCATCACTGAAATCAGACTGCGGGACTTCAATATAGCACGGGCATCCTCAAAGGCCTGGACTCCCTGTACGTTCTTTATGGAAGGCCAGCGGGGAACCACCCTGACCTCGCTGGCATAACCGGCGGGCAGATTGCCGGGGACCGGCTTGGTCATGGGCCCTTCGATTGAGCCCCACAGGTCATAGTAAATCCGGCCCAGGCTGTTATCATAATTAGGGTTGCCCAGGGCGGCGTCATGCAATTGGATAAACGTGCGCGCCATGGCGGGGCCTTTCTTGGTGGGAAACAGCAGTCCCTTCTCAAAAAGCTCGCGGACATGCTTTGTCACCACGGCTTTGTCCATGCCCAGCTTGCGGACGAAGGCATCGGATACCTCCAGCGACCTGCCCGCCCCGGACGGAAGATCCGGGTCTGGCAGCGCCGCCACGATCTTGGCCTGCTCGGCATTGGCCAGGCGGGCTATGATACGAGGCATGATCTCCTTGTCTCCGGGAAAAATCTTGTTGGCCAGCTCGAAATAGATGGGTTCGATGGGGAATTTGTTCTCTTCAATGCGCGCCTTCAGCTTCGCGTGCACTTCAACTGGATCTAACGATTTCGCCATCTGCGCTCTCCTTTATTATGAGTGATTATTTGAAACGGGCCATGCATATTGTACAGCAAAAACCCTTGACAAAATGAAAAGATCGTACTAAATTATTACCGTACCTAACGACCGTTATCTTTATAAACAGCTTCGGGAGAACCGCTATGAGGGTTGCCGACAGAATTCAGGTAGAGAGCAGGAAGCGGGATTTGGCGATCAAAGCCGCAGCACTATTTGTAAGGCAGGGGTATATCAAGACCTCCATGCGCGATATAGCCAAAAGCTGCGGCCTTACCACGGGAGCGCTTTATCATTATTTCCAGTCCAAGGATGATATCCTTTCACTCTTTCAGGAGATCACTGCAGCGGAACTGCAGAAATTTGCTGTTGATCACCTCGATATCATTCATACGATGCCACCGGTGAAGGCCCTGGAATTCGCGATTGATGCCATTGTGTCCTTTATAGACAAAACCCAGGATGTGACCGTCTTCTGGTACCAGGAGGCAAAAAATCTGCTGCCTGAACAGATGAAATTACTGGCACAGCGCGAAGACCATGAACTCGATCTATTAAAGAAAATCCTTGTGCGTGGTTGCCAGACAGGCGAATTTGTTATAAATGATATTAACCTGGCCGCACACGATATCATCGTGCTGTGCGATATGTGGGCCTTCAGACGCTGGGCATTGAGGGGCAGTTACACACTCAGGGAGTTCAGCGAAGCACAAAAGAAGCTGATATTATCCAAAATAAAAAGATAAACCGAAAGTGAAAGACCTGTCAGCGATTCAGCTTTAATTCAGGAGGTTATATGGACAAGAAAGTTCATGATTTCGATTTTCTCATCAAGGGTGGTCCGTATTCACATATCATTGAGGCCAATGGCTTTTATTTTGTCTCAGGTATGACACCCATCGATATCGAAAAGGGCATTATGATAACCGATGACGTCAAGAAAGGCACGGAACTGGCGCTCAACAATATAAAGAGGACGCTCGAACATATCGGCAGCAGCATGGGCAAAATTGTTAAGGCAACCGTCTACCTTCGGGATATGGTCGATTTCAACGCCATGAACGAGGTATACAAAACCTTTTTCCAGATTAACCCTCCCGCGCGCACCTGTATAGCAGTTAAGGAAATACCGGGTAGTTCACCGGTAGAAATAGAGGTTATCGCTATAAAATAGCATCAATTAAAGGAGGCCACAATGGTCGAGTTATCTGATATCAAGGCGGCGCGCGAAACCATCGCAGATTTCACCCGGCGCACACCCCTGCTCTCTGCCCCATCCCTGGGAAAATCTATTGGTGCAAATGTGTGGTTCAAGGCTGAATGCCTTCAAAGGACAGGTTCGTTTAAGCCTCGCGGGGCCACCAACAAGATTAAATCCCTGGTCGGACAAAAGATAGGCGGCGTGCTTACGGTTTCCTCCGGCAATCACGGCCAGGCTACTGCCTACGTCGCCGGGAGGCTGGGTATCCCGGCTGTGATCCTGGTTGCCGACGGCACACCGCAGGCGAAAATAGATGCTGCCAGGGGCTACGGCGCCGAAGTGATCATAGGCGGTAGTATGAACAATATAGAGCCCCTGATTGAAAAAGCCTATGCCATGTGTGCAGAGAAGAATTTTGTTCCCATCCATCCTTTCGACGATCCCCTGATTACAGCGGGGCAGGGCACGATCGGCCTCGAAATCCTCGAGGACCTACCTGACGTGGACATAGTCCTCGTGCCGGTAGGTGGAGGAGGGTTGCTGGGAGGAATTGCCATTGCGCTGAAAGAGTCACGGCCAAAGGTCAAAGTATATGGGGTCGGGCCTATCGATGCCTCAGCCATGTTCACCAGCTTCCATGAGAAAAAGGTTGTTACCCTGCACGACATGGCCGAGACGATAGCCGATGGCATACGCAGCCCGATTATAAGTGAATTTACCCTCGCAATCGCTTCGAAATATGTCGATGATATTATATCGGTGACCGATGCCGAGTTGGTAGAAGCAATGAAGTTAGTATGGAGTAGGGCAAAGCTCGTTGTGGAGCCTTCCGGTGTCTCGTCTTTTGCAGCAGTCAATTCCGGCAAGATCACCAGGTCCGGCAAAGCGAAGATAGCCTGCGTCCTCAGCGGCGGTAATGTCGATCTGTCAAAAGCCACAAAATATTTGTCATAACAGCATTTTAAAAAATACAGGAGGTGAACTATGTCTAAGGAAGCAAATCTCAGTCCCGGCAGCGGACATCAGGGTGAGGTTAAGCTCGGCCGTTCAATGGGTTTACTGGGCGGCATAGCCCTGGTGGTCGGCGGCATCATCGGCATGGGCATATATGCCCTGATTGCGGGCATCGGCGCACAGTCGGGCTCGGCATTGTGGCTGGCATTTACCATAGGCATCATCATATCGGTTGTCGGCGTACTTCCCCTCATCCAGGTGGCCAGCGCTATACCGCGGGCAGGCGCAGGATATCTCTTCACCAGCCGCCTATCCAACCCTTTCTGGGGAAGCCTGGCATCCTACTGGGCGGTCCTCGGCGGTGCCTGCTCGACCTGTTTCGTCAGCATCGGGCTGTCGGGATACTTCGCGGCATACTGGAGCTGGGGTATAGATAAACAGCTCGAAATTCAGATACTTTCATTGATCATACCCACCCTCTTTTTCATACTTTATCTTTTCAAACTGAGCCTGGCCAACTGGCTGCAGATACTGATGGTGGTACAACTGATCATAGCCCTTGGCCTTTATGCGGTGGCCGGGTCATTCCAGCCACAGCATCCACTGCAATTTTCCCTCAACCTGCCGCAGGGCTTTGCCGGCCTAATGATGGCAGCCATACTGTGTTACAGCACCTGTATGGGTTTCCAGGTGATCGCCGAGATGGGCGAGG
Source organism: uncultured Chloroflexia bacterium (assembly GCA_963752975.1). Taxonomy (GTDB): domain Bacteria; phylum Chloroflexota; class Dehalococcoidia; order GIF9; family UBA5629; genus CAIMUM01. The sequence goes on along the minus strand of CAVWAG010000008.1, from coordinate 92,338 downwards.
AGATAAAGAACCCCAAGCGGAATATCCCCCTGTCCCTGACCATCGGCGGGCTCACCGTCCTGGTTATTTACGTGATCGTCGGGACGGTTTTTGTAAGCTCCGTCCCCTACAATTTCGATGTTATCAAGGCGATGAAAGCCCCGCTCATGGACACGGCGTCGATGTTCCTGCCTGCCGGCTGGGTGGGCTTCGTGGCATTCGGGGCGTTGACCGCAGCCCTGACGTCTCTCAACGCCGGAGCCATCGCTCTGCCGCGTGAACTGCTGGCCCAGGCACGTGACGAACTGCTGCCGGCCGGGATCGGAAAAGTCAGCAAGCGGACGCTGACCCCTATCCGCGCGGTAGGAATCTATTTCCTGCTGGTTTTCCTGCTGCTCCTCATGCAGTTTATCGGCTTCGACATCGATTTCTATGCTGTCATGGCAGCAGTAGGCATACTGCTGATGACGGTGGTGCTGGCCATAGCCGCGGTCAACCTGCCACGCAGGTTCCCTGAGCGCTATGCCAAAGCCTATTTCAAAATACCCCGGCCCTGGCTGATTGTGATAGCAATTTTCACGGCCATAACCAGCTTCGCTTTCATGGCCCTGGCGCTGCTGGACTACAAGAGCACGGCAACAGTGGCAGGCATCTTTATAGCGCTCACCGCCGTGGCCATCATCTACTATTTCGTACGGGTCAACGCGCTGAAGAAAAGGGGTGTTAACTGGGCAGAACGGACAAAGAAGATCACCGGGTTCGAAGAATAGCGTTATAAACGATAAGGGCCGCACCTTAAGGTGCGGCCCTTCTATTTATGTCGTGAGTTCGTAACGGTGGTCACTGACCGGCGGCCAATTCCCTGCCTTTGCTCAGCGCCGCGATATTCTCTTTGATGGCCTTGGGGAACATATCTTTAATGGTTTTTTCGATGGCTTCCTGGCTGATAGTGACCAGGCCCGTCTGGATAAGAGCACCGATCAGGATCATGTTGGCCAGCATAGAATTCCCCAGCTTCTGGGCTTCCTCGGTGGCTTCAACAACATAGGTTTTGGCCGACATGCCGGTTATCTGCGCCAGCAGTTCCTGCATATCGGGATAACCGCCCCCGAGCCAGTGAAATCGACTGGGTGGATGGGCCGGGGATTGAGCACGGTGACCACATTCTGATTGCCATAGGATTTGAGCACCCTCAGAGTTTCCACCGGCTCCATACCCAGCACTATGTCAGCCTGGCCCTCGGGGATTAGAGGGCTGTACTGTTTCTCGGCCGAGATCTTCATGTGGCTCATCACCGAGCCGCCGCGCTGCGACGCGCCGTAGGTCTCACCTATGGTAACAAAATACCCGTCGTGGACCAGGGTATTGCCGAGAACAAGCGTGACCATCACGTTGCCCTGGCCGCCGACGCCGGCCACGACCACATTTATGGGGTCTTTAGCAAGCTTGTTTCATGCTACCGCCTCCTTTATGATAGCGCCCTCGGGACAGATATCGGCACAGACACCGCACTCGTTACAGATCACTTCGTCGATCTTAGTTTTGCCGGCCACCGGATCCCAGATCAGCCCCGGGCAGCGGAAGACCCGCGTGCACAGCCGGTTGCACCCGCAATCCTCACCCAGGCACTTGTCGGGATCGATTTTCATCTTGTAAGGCTTCTTCTTCCCTCTTCTGCCGTACCAGCTCGCAGGTACGGCGCATGATGGCTACCCGCGCCCCCTCTTTCTGCTCAATGAGGTCAAGCATGGTGCGCGTGGTGCTCTTCAAATCGAAGGGGTCGCATACCTCCACGCGCGCGCCGATGGCCCGGCAGATATTCTCCATGCTGATCTGCGCGCGCGGTTCGCCCATGGCGGTAAGCTCGGTGCCCGGGTGCGGTTGAAAACCGGTCATGGCCGTGGCGCCGTTATCGAGTATGACCAGCATAAAATCGGAATGGTTGTGCACGCCGTTGACCAGGGAGGGGATGATGGAATGGAAGAAAGTGGAGTCGCCCACCACCGACACCACGGGCTGGTCAAAGCCGAAGCGGTGCAGCTGGCCGAAGCCATTGGCCAACCCGGCGCCGGCACCCATGCACTGGTGCGTCCGCGTCTGGAAAAACCCGGCCGGGCCCAGCGCCATGGAATAGCAGCCTATGTCACCGGTGACAAAGCCGTCGCGCCCATCCATAGCCAGCGCGTTCTTGATGGCCCAGAAGGAAGCCCGGTGCGGGCAGCCGGGACAAAAGGTCAGCAGCCGGTCCATGACGATATTGCTGCGGCACAGCCTCAACCTTTTTCATATACTCCGCGTCGCGCGGGGCGTATGGGATATCCAGCACACCGGTAATGGCCTTGATCACCGCATCGGGCGTCAGTTCGCCGAAGGAATTAAGATGCCGTGTATGATTGCCGTAGAACAGGTTACGCTTGCTCTCGGGCGAGAAACCGGCGGCGAATTCCATGATGACGCCCTCGAGGAAGGGGTCGGTCTCTTCGATGAAAAGGACCTTGTCTGCTTTAGACAAACAACTCTTTACTAATTTCTCGGGCAGCGGCCACAGTGTGCCCAGCTTCAATATGCCGATGCGGTTCTCAGCCTTAAGCGCGTTTACCGCGTCCTGCGAATACAGCCAGCCTGAGCCGGATGTAACGATGAGCAGGTCAGGCTTCTCCGGGCCGACGTACTTGTTGATACGTGGAGGTCTCGAATTTCTCCCTGATCTTATCAAGGCGCATATGCTGAAACATGTGCCGGAAGGAACTGGGTACGCACATGATTGGGGTGGGCATGGGCGCAGCCGGGTCAAAGTACTGTTCAAAGCGCGCCTTATGCTCGACCTTCGGTATCTCGCCCAGCCTGATATTGCCCCTGGCATGCGCCACCCGGGTCACACTGCGCAGTATGCATATTGTGCCGAATTCCTCGCTTATATCGTACAGGTAGGGAATCATGTCCTTGGCTTCCTGGAAATCGCCGGGCTCAACCAGCGGTATGTCCAACCATTTGGAGACAGGGCGCGAATCGGTCTCGTTGGAGCTGGAATGGGCAGCAGGGTCATCGCCTACCATCAGCACCAGGCCCTTCTTGCCGATGCCGCTGAGGATTATGGTCGAAAGGAAGTCGATAACCACGTTGAGGCCGTTCATCTTCATGGCCACCAGCGAGCGTACGCCGGCATAGGATGCGGCGGCGCCGGCCTCGATGGCAACCTTCTCATTGACCGACCATTCGACGTAGATACCGCGCTTTTTAGCTACCTCGGCCAGGCTGCCGAGTATCTCCGATGACGGGGTGCCCGGGTAGGCCGACGCCCAGCCGATGCCCGCCTCCAGCGCACCACGCGCCATGGCTTCATTGCCGATGAATAACTGGTTGCTGCCCGGGGCATCTATATCAATATATGGCATATTAATGTCCTCCCTGTGCGCCGACCTTGTGACCCAGCAGCTTTTCCTTCAGGTCATGTGAAATGTCTATATACATCAGGTCGTTTTTATCGCCGGTTTTCTTGACTATCTCCTGAACGGCACGCGCCTTCTTGATCAAGGCGGCTTCTTTGAGGTGAGCCAGGCTCTGAGCCGGCAGGTCCTTTATCTCGAGTTTGCCCTTCTTTTTAGCATCCGCGATTATATCCATGCCGCGCTGGGTGCGGACAATGACGGTATTCCAGCCTTCGACGCCCTCCACCGAACCGACGGATATATCGGTAAACTCGGCCGTCATATCCAGGCAGTAAGCGCAGGTGGGCATGCGGTACTTCCTGACCTCGTCCAGCGGGAAGGACTTTACCTCCTTGCCGATGTAGACGTCGAAGCGGTTGGCGGGCGGGGGCGGTATATCGAACTTCCTGACTTTCGGCAGGTCAACGTTGTTCTTGAGGAACTCGTAGAAGCGGTCGTAAGCCAGCGCCCAGGTGCAAAATAGCCCAATAGATAGTCTGAGGTTATCCAGGCTGGCCCTCTGCGTGGGCGGGTCGAGGCGCATTTTGGCCAGCGCGATGGCCTGGCAGGGCGTGACCACGATGCCCAGCTTATCTTTGCTGTCCTTTGGGCATCCGGTTGAGGGCTTCCAGCACCGGGTAGGCCATGTAGTTAGAACCCGCGCCGGCCATGACCCCGGCTGCGCTGCGCGCCACGGAGGCCGCAGGCAGCTTATCCTCGTCTGTTTTAGTGGTTATGGCCGCATTTATCAAGCCGCTTTCCAGGGCCAGGAGCAGCAGCGAGGTGACCGTTCCGCCGTACTGCGCCCCCGACCTGACCTTTGCATCCCTGGACCTGGCCATGAAAACGTCTTTCACAGTGCCGATCTCGGCCCCACTGAAAGGGACACCGAATAATCTATTGTTTATCGCATCGAGATCAGTGCGCGTACGCGGGCAATATCCGTAACAATGCCCTTCCTCACGTGTACACAGGTCCAGCATGCGTATCTTGCCCCGGTAAAAGACGGTGTAGGGGCAATCCCCGATGCACGCCCCACACAGCGCGCAAAGATCTTTATTGATAACCTCCTTAAACAGTTCCCCCATGCCCTTTGTTTTAGTTACCATTTACGCCTCCTTGGATCTTGTTGGGACAAACGGGTAAATCGAAATAGCAAAGGATATTCTAAGACCAGCGGCAGCTATTATTCAAATTCAATTCAACTGCCGATGGATTGCTTCGTCGCCTGCGGGCTCCTCGCAAAGACGTTACCCGCCTGCCGCGGTCCGGGTTAAAAGGTTGCACCCTGCTTGAGACAGTTAAACACCGAAGACTTATTTATCTCGGCGCTGGTCAGGCTGCCGCCGGCCGTACGCACGATGCATTCGAATATCTCCCGCCCTACATCCCTGATCGTTTTGCCGCATCCAGTATCGAGCCGGCATTGACGTCGATATCGCCCTGCATGTTATTGAACGTGGTGGAATTGCTTGATACCTTGATAACGGGGACGGCGGGGAAGCCGGCAGGCGTGCCCCGGCCGGTGGTGAAGACGATGATCTGCGCACCGCCGCCGGCCATGCCGGCCATGGCGTCGATATCGTATCCCGGCGTATTCATAATAATAAGCCCCTTCTTCGTAGGCCGGGCGCTGTAGTCCACTACCTCACGTATGGGCGTGCTGCCGGACTTGGCATTGCAGCCCAGCGATTTCTCGGTGATGGAGGAAAGGCCGCCGTCGATATTGCCCGGTGCGATGACCATGCCGGCCAGCTCGCCCAGCGCATTTTTGACATATTTCTCATGACCGAGTATCAACTTCTGCAGCTTTTCGCCCAGTTCGGGACTGTCGCAGCGCCCCTTGAGTATATGGTCAGTGCCGATCATCTCGGTAACCTCGCCCATAACCACCGCAGCCCCTTCGCCTACCAGCATGTCGGCGGCCACTCCCAGTGACGGGTTGGCCGTAACGCCGGAAAAGGCGTCGGAACCGCCGCATTTGAGCCCGACCAGCAATTCGCTCAACGGCGCGGGCTCCCTTTTTGTCCTTCAAGCTGTCTGATAAATCCCTCGACGATATCAATGCCCTTCCTGGTGGTGGCCGCGCTGCCCGCCTGCTGTATGACCAGCGCCTCGGCCGGCTTGCCTTTAACCGCCTCCACCAGGTGTTCAGCCTTGAGCAGTTCGCAGCCCAATCCGATAGACAGCACCGCGCCGACATTGGGATGGTTGACCAGCCCGCTGAGCATGTTGAAGCTGGTGCCCCAGTCATCGGGACCATAGCCGCAGCCGTAGGCATGCTGAACGGTGACGATATCAGGGAAGATTCTCCCCAGCGCCTCTACAACGCCATTGGCGCAACTAACCGATGAAACGACCAGCACGTGGTTGCGCACCCCGTACCTGCCGTCTGCCCTTTTATATCCTTTAAATTCCATCTCCGACACGCTCCTTTATTCAGTCCCGCTCGATGGGCCGCGAGTTATGCACATGCACCCACTGGCCGCTGCGGATATCATCTTTGGCCTGCACGATGGGCTCGCCGTAACGGATGACCACCCCTCCGGCTTTTATGTCAACAAGCGCGATCTTGTGGCTGGGTGCGATGTCCTCAGCCGCCGACAGCAGCTTCACGCCATCGACCACGATGTCTTCGCCTTTGGTTATTTGCATTATGGCGATGGCCACATTATCGCGGGGATTCACTTTCAAAGCGTTATTGTTCATTTATATCTGTGCTCCTTCTGTAAATAACCTGAGTGGCTGACGCGATGCCATAGGATTGCTTCGTCGCTGCGCTCCTCGCAACGACGAATTGGGGGCCGCTCCTCGCAACGACGATTTTTGTATTTGTCATTGCGAGCCCGAAGGGCGCGGCAATCCTTTTGCCCGGTAACTTATGCTGTAACTGCATTATCCCAAAAAACAGCTATGGTGTGAAGAAAAGAAGGGATACAGGTCGCGGCCGGGCGGGACTACGAGTACTCGCAGCCTTTGAGCAAAGCAGCTTTATTTAGCTCAAGCTGGCGCTTGTTCTTGGACATCATTTGGTTGAGGACTTTGATGATGCTGGAAGTAGTTACCACGGGTGCGCTGGCGAGGATGGCGCCGAGAGCTATGATATTGCCGACCGTTTCATCGCCAAGTTCCCTGGCTGCTTCCACCGTGGGAACGTAGATAGTCTTAATATCGGGTCGCTGGCTTTTGGTCTTTACCAGAGATTCGTTGACAATCAGCAGGCCGTCCTGCTTTACAGTTGGTTCCAGCATTTTGTAAGCAGCGGGGTTCATTGCAACACCGACATCCGGGTGGGATATGAAGATCGAGCCTATCCTTTCATCGGATATATTGACAAAGCAGGTGCACATCCCGCCTCTCTTCTCGCCGCTGTAATACGGCAACCAGGAAACCTGCTGTCCCCCTGCAAAGCCAGCTTCCAGGAGAAGGCGCCCTATAAAGAGTACGCCCTGGCCGCCAAACCCTGAAATAGTAACCTCCCAGCTCAACCCTTCACCACCTTCTTCATCTCCGCCACTTCGGGCAGGCATTTGAACTCGCCGAGGGGAAATTGCGGGATCATGTTTTTAACCATCCAGTCAAGTGACTGGACTGGTTCCACTTTCCAGTTTATCGGGCACATGGAAAGGACTTCCACAAGGCCCAGACCAAGCCCCGCCATAGGCGCCCTGAATGCCAGCTCAATGGCCTTCCTGGCTTTCCTCACATTGGCCGGGTTGTGCAACGACACTCTGGCGATGTATGCAGGGCCGTCCAGCGTCGCCAGCATCTCGCTCACCCTGATAGGAAAGCCATGATGCTCCTGCTTGCGCCCTTTGACCGTCGACGATGTATACATGCCCATGAGCGTAGTGGGAGCGAGCTGGCCACCAGTCATACCGTAGTTGGCATTGTTGGCAAATATAATGGTAATATTTTCACCGCGCGCGGCCGCATGTACGATCTCAGCCATACCTATGGAAGCTAAATCTCCGTCCCCCTGGATGGCGAACGGGACCAACTCCGGATGACAGCGTTTTATGGCAGTGGCGACGGCGGGAGCGCGCCCGTGGGGCGCTTCCATACCGTCAACTTTGAAATATTCATAAGCCGTTACCGTGCAGCCGATGGAACCGATGCATATTGCCCTCTCTTTAAGGTCGAGTTCATCCAACACCTCACCCACCAAGCGCTGGGTGATGCCGTGGCCGCATCCCGGGCAGAAATGGGTGGCGCGGTCCACCATAATATCCGGCCTCTGGTAGATCACATTTTGTAAATCGTTAACGCCGTGTTCGCTCATTACTTTTAATTTTCCATTACATCATTAAATCGATGGACTCGAATATCTGATCGGCCGTCAGCGGCACTCCGCCGTAGGTGTTGACGAGCTTGATTTCATTCTGGTTGCCCACGCTGATACGCACATCCTCCAGCATCTGCCCGCCGCTCATTTCCGCTACCAGAAACTTGCAGCCTCTCTCGGCTAAGTCGGCCAGTGGTTGATTTGGAAACGGAAAGACGGTTATCGGTCTGAGCAATCCCACCTTCCAGTTGCGCTTACGTGCCAGCTTCATGGCGGTCATGGCCGCTCTTGCCGCACTGCCATAAGCTACCAGCACAATTGTGGCGTCATCTAGAAGCATGCTTTCGTAACGCACCTCATTAATTCGCATCCTTTCGAATTTTTCCAGGAGCAGCTTGATCCGGGCGGGATGATCGAGGGGATTCATCTCAAAGGAGTTGATCAGGTTCTTAGGCCGACCTTTGGCGCCGGTGATGGCCCATTTCTTTTCCGGCAATTTCTTGACCGCGTCGCGCATCACGATCGACTCAACGGACTGCCCGAGGAACCCGTCAGCCATGATCAATGTGGGATTGCGATATTTGTCAGCCAGCTCGAACGCCAGCATGGTAAGGTCCATCATCTCCTGTACAGACGATGGCGCCAGGGTGAGTAGATAATAGTCGCCGTGGCCACCACCCCGAGTGCATTGCATATAGTCGCCCTGCGCACCGCCGATGTTCCCCAAGCCCGGCCCCGCACGCATGATATTTGCAATCACACACGGTGCTTCAGCTCCTGCCATATATGATATGCCTTCCTGCTGAAGGCTGAAGCCAGGACTGGAGGTGGAAGTCATCGCACGCACGCCCGTGGCTGAGGCGCCGTAGACCATGTTTATAGCAGCCAGTTCGCTCTCCGTCTGAAGAAAAACCCTGCCCAGAGCGGGCAGTTGCTGGGCCATATGCTCGAGCAGGTCGTTCTGCGGGGTAATCGGATATCCGAAGTAGGCACCGCATCCAGCGAGGATGGCGCCTTCCGCGATGGCAATATTACCCCCCATCAGGGTCCTTTCAGACATCAGTCGGCTCCTCGAAGGTAAATTTATCAGGATATCGTATCGCTTTCTGATCTGCGGCAGCGGTAAACTGAAATGGCAACGTCAGGACACATAAGCGCACATGATTTACAACCGGTGCACTCGTGGGCCCGGTCAGGTATCACCTCGGCGTAATTATAACCGAGCCTGGTTGATCTCTTTAGAGGTCCCGATGATTTCCCTGGGACAAACTGAAATACAGTAGTGGCAGGCCTTGCATTTCTCTGTATCGATGACTATACAACTGGTTTTACGGCTTTCGGAGATCAACAATTCAGCATACCTTCATATAATGCTACAGCAAAAAAGACAAGCAAAAGATAGTTTACATAGGCAGGAATTCCATGTCAAGAAATATCCCCAGTCCTGCGGGCTAATTTTTCACTCAGCAGAGACTGATTTAGGTATTTTTTTAAATAAATTTTATTCCGGCTTGTCCTTGTACCGCCCCACGCACACGATGTATTGTTTGCCGTCGCTGCCCGTAACCAGCTTATAATAAACAGATTTATAATACAGGCCGATTTTACCCGGCATGGTGAATACGTAGTCCTCCCATCCCGTCCCGTTAGTGAGGGCGCCGTCGACAATATTGTCCCTGAACAGGCGTCCGGCCATGTCGGGCACACCTTTAAAGTTACGCCCGACAACAGCGGGATTATTGGCATTGGCGGCCTCGGTGACATACTTATCGAATACATAGACATACAGGTCAGGCCGGGACCTTATCCTGGTAGGGGCTCTCACCGGCATTAATTTTCTTTATTGTACCGGCCGAGTCAGCGGCGATATCGCCGGCCGTCTTATCAGCTAATTGGATAACAACGTCTTTGGCAACACTGTCATCAGCATAACGCGGCAGGGCATAACTGGTAATAGTGCTATCATAAAAGCTCAGGCCGCCCGATTGGCCGGGTATTTTCAACGCGTCAAGGGCTTTCTGCCAGGAGGCTATGGTAGCATCAGGCGCCTGCTTATTAAAAGCAATATACCACTTCTACCCGGCGCACATAGGACACCGGCTCAATCTCGGCCGGATTGATGCCCTCCTTGTAGGCCAGAAAATCAAGCCCCTCCGAGGGCCCCAGCCAGAGGTCCACCTTTCCGTCCACGAGTTTTTGGATACACTGCAGGTCATTTTCGCTGACATCAAGGTTGGTAAAGCCTTTTTCGATAAGGAAAAGCTGGTTCGAGTCGTTCTTATAAACGGCTATAGACTTTACTTTTTTAGCATCATCCAACGAAGTTATTTTGATATCCGACCCTCTTTTAGCATAAAACCACTCGTCTGAAAAGCCGATAGGCCCAACCCATTTAAACAGATCTTCCCTGAAAGGCATCCGCGCTGTCGAATACAACGCAGTGCCCGGCTGCTTCTGAACCAGTTCATATCCATCAGACCACGGTTTCACCTGGATAACCGCGTCACTGCCGGTGCTTTTAACCAGTGCCAGCACGATCTCGGTAGATTGACCGGTGATATTCCCCCGCTCGTCCGTAAAGTTGTAGGGCGGGTTTTCCTCGGTAACAATGAGAAGCTTGCCTGCCGGCACATTTAGATTGCAGCCCGGAACCAAAATCAAGACAGCCAGTAGAATAACTGCCAAACCTTTCATAGCACTTGCCTCCAGCTTAATTTACACAATCCTGATCAACGCGCAAACCGGAGCATATTCTTACACATGCTTGCCAGAAATGTCCAAACGCTGCTACGCGCTGTGCTTGCAGACGCTGATCCCTATGACTATTTTTCAATCCTATACATATGGATTTATTTCGTATATCATTATATAAAATTGCATTGACTGATTGTACAATTAATCTTCAACCCCGTGATAGCATTGCCTGCACTTCAACGCGGGCAGACTACTGAAATAGTAATAAATTGAGAGGGGAGCGCAATGGTAAAGAAGGAAAAAAAGCCTGACCCTATAAGCAGGGCAAAAAAAGGCGTGGTGAAGATGAGCCGCATACAAAGAGGCAAGCAGATAGCGACTTTCCGCAAAAGGCAGATAACCCGCGCGGCCTACGAGATTATCGCCGAAAAGGGCTACAACAACTTCACCATGATGGATATAGCCAAGCGCGCCGGTGTTTCGTCGGGACTGATACACCACTACTTCAAGGACAAGGAAAATATGCTGGTCACCCTGCTCAGGGAGATGCAGCAGAACATACGCCAATCGCTGGAGCGTAGTATCGAACCGGTAGCCGACCCCAGGAAAAAACTCGAGATATTTATGGACCAGGCTTTCGGCCTGGTCGAAAACGAGAAGGAATACATTTATGTTACCTTTGATTTTCTAACACAGATCAAGTTCAATGAACGCATGCAGCGTATATTGAGCAAGCTCTACCGCGGATACAGGGAAACCATTGTAATGATCCTGAGGGAAGGCAAGGCCAAGGGTATATTCAATGAAGTTGATGAACACTACGTGGCAACCATGTTCGTTTCGCTTTTGCTGGGTCTGGAACAACAGTTTATTATCGACAGCTCGGCTTTCTTTTACCGTGAATATACCGGCAGGATAAAGAGCTATATTTTCGACATGGTGGTGCTCAAAAAGTAAGCTTCTTTAATCTCGCGAAGGCTATATCCTGGCTGATCCTGCCTTCCTCAAATTCAGCTTTGATTTTAGCTACGTCATCCCCGATGCCCAGTGAGATCAAACCCTTCTCATCCAGGGGAAACTCCGGAAACAGGAAAAACAGCCTGGCTATCTCACCCCTGTCGCCGCAAATGAGCTCTTCCACCGGTTGCTGCATCAGGTCTTTTTCATCCCTGGTCAGGGGTGCAGCGTTGAATACTTCGTTGCAGAAATGATAGCGGCATTCCCTCGGTCTCCTGTCGAATATCGGGCAGGTGCTGAAATACTCAGAATAAAACCCGCAGTTGATGTTTTTGCAGCAATAACCGTTACAGGGCGGGCAGATCTTGCCGGCCGTAGCATTCATTAAGCCGACCAGACGATAAATCTGATCTCCGAACAATTCTCGGAAATCCCCGTCGGTCAGGAATATACTTTTATTGAGAGTGTTACGTTCCGTCATTTATAGGCCACATTTTTCATCCCGGGCGCGCCAACAGGCCGCTTCCCGTGTCAATGGCTATCCCGGCGCAACTGCGCCGTAATATTACCGGTCTGCAGGTTTATATATCCCTCGATAGTGTAGCGCTTCTCGAATAGCCCGTGCTTGACCGCCCACATCTGACCCAGCAAGATGATGTTATCCGCCAGCAGCCTTGCGTCATCCACGGCAAAGTCCCCTTCAAGGCTGCCCCTGTTGATGATTTTTTCGAAAACCTCCGTTTCATCCGCCTCGACTTTCAAAACGCTTGAGCGTATATCTTCCTTGAACGACGCCATCCCCCGGTATAAAAAAGTCACACCCTGCCGGTTATTATCGATATGCCTGAAAAACAGCGCGACGGCGTTTTTCAAAGCTTCAACCGCGGCAAGCTTCACCAATCCCTCCTCCGCCTCCGCGATAAACCTGTAGCTTTGCTCATGCCCGGCCTCCAGGATAAGGCGGATGATATCCTCTTTGCCGCTGATGTAATTATAGATATTGGCGGAGGTCATGCGGCAGGCCCGCGCGATATCGCGCATACTCGTACCGTCAAAGCCCTTTTTATTGAACAGCCTGATGGCATTCCTGAAGATCTGGTCCCGCCTCTCCTGCACCAGTTTCTCATTGGAGCTATTGGCTTTGATAGCTGTTGACATCATTCCTCTTGATACGCTATGATTTGGTTACTGAACGTTCAGTAACCAGTTGAATGTTGCCCAATTATCAACCTGTCGCTTACTATTTGTCAAATACCGGAAATAACATGGCGCATTTCTTTTATCAACACCGGGATTCTAAAGCAGAAAATTACAAATATCAGCCGGAGGTTATTGCATGATAAGGACGGTAGAACAGTATTTAGAGAGTCTGGATGACGGCCGGGTCGTTTACTGCCTGGGGGAGAGGGTCAGGGACGTGAGAACCCATCCCATGCTGAGGACCATCATCCGTTCCGCAGCGTTGGACTTTGCCATGCCCAACGATCCAAAGTTCCACGATCTTTATGTCACTAAAGACGCAGATGGCGAGGACATCAATTTCCTCCTCACACCTCCCCGCAGCAAAGAGGAATTGCTGAGAAGGCGGGAATGTTTTATCACCGGTATACGCTCCGGCGGCGGCTTCCTGGTACACTGCATGGGTGTGGATGCCCTGGCAGCCTGTACATTAGCCGCCAATAAAATGGACAGGGCGCTGGGCACCGGTTACGTGCAACGCGTTGAGAACTACCGCAAGTTCCTGCAGAAGGGCGATGTAGGCATCACGGGGGCCATGACCGATGTCAAGGGAGACCGCAGCCTTCACGCTTCCCAGCAGGTCCAGCACAAGGATTTCTACTTACGCGTGGTTGACAAGCAGCGGGACGGAATCATCGTGCGCGGCGCCAAGATACATATCAGCGCCACGCCCTGCGCCAACGAGGCCATCGTGCTGCCCTGCCGCACCCACGGCCAGGATGACAGGGACTACGCCCTCTCATTTGCCGTACCGCTGGGGGCCAGGGGTATCAAGCTGCTGGCTGTCGAACCGGTAACCAGGACGTACGGGGAAGAGGCAGCCTGGGATTACCCCCACGCATGGGGATTGCAGCCTACCGAATGCCTGATCGTATTTGACGACGTCTTTATCCCCTGGGAAAGGGTGTTTATGTGCCAGGAATGGCAGTTCTCGCGCGATATAACCTACGGCTTCGCCAGCTTCCACCGGCTTTTCGGCACCTGTAAGATGGTCGGCGAGCTGGAAAAACTTACCGGCGCAGTGAGGCTGATAACCGAATACAACGGCCTGGAAAAATACGAGCATGTCAGGAACAAATTGGCCTGGATGGCGATGATCACCAATACCGTGGCAAACCTCGGCGAAATGTCCTGCATCAAGGCAACGCTGGACGAAGCATCCGGAATGATGGTGCCCGACCTCATGCTGACCAACTCGGCCAAGTTTATTTTTGCCGACAGCTTCCACCAGATGTGCCAGATAGCCCAGGACATCTGCGGCGGCATTGCCACTACCATTCCCAGTTACCGCGACTGGAAAAACCCGGAAACGCATGATTACATCGAGAAATACTTAGGCGCCAGGGCCGGCGTACCGACCGCCGACCGGATCAAGGTGATCCGCATGATCAAGGACATGACCCACAACTACTACCAGATAGACCATATCCACGGCGAAGGCTCACGCGCGGCACAGCAGATATTCCTGTATTTCAGCGCCGACTGGAACAGGTACAAGGCCGCCATTAAGCGCGACCTGCATATAAACGGCTGGCAATCAGACCCGATCTACGGCCAGCTTGTGGATGCGGAAAAAGCCGTCGAACCCAAGATGCCGCCCATCGATAAATCCTACAAGTTGTTTTCTAACTTAGATTAACAATCATCGGCGGGCCTAATTTATAAGCGGGCGCAGGCAATCTGCCCGCGCTTGTATTTCCAGGATCCTGGATCGTCCTATACTTAATTGTTCCCGTAAGGCTGCTTTAAAGATTTTAATTCATCCAGCATGCTGGTCTTGGCATACGCCTGATCCTCAGTGATAAGGCCCCTTTCCAATAAATTAGCCAGCGCCTGGTTGAGGGTTTGCATCCCCTCCCGGCTTGAAACTTGTATCTGGCTGTATAACTGGTGTATTTTCCCCTCCCTGATCAAATTCCTGATAGCGGTATTGGACAGCATTATCTCGCAGGCCGGCACCCTGCCTGTGCCTTCCCTGCGGGGAATTAAAAATTGGCACATGACGGCTATAATAATCTGGGCGAGCTCACTCCTGATCTGCTCCTGTTGCCTGGCCGGAAACATGTCTATTATACGGTGGATAGTCTGCGCAGCATCGATTGTATGCATGGTACCCAGTACCAGGTGGCCCGGTTTCGGCCGCCCTGATGGTAGTCTGCATGGTTATGATCTCACGTATTTCCCCAACAACGATAACATCGGGGTCATGCCTCAAAGCATGCACCAGCGCCACCTCAAAAGACTCCGTATCATGTCCTACGTTACGCTGCACAATAAGGCATTTTTTATTTTTATAAACGTATTCAATAGGGTCTTCTATGGTAATAATATTACGTTCCTCATTTTCATTAAGATAATTGATCATAGCTGCGATAGTACTGGATTTTCCGCTGCCGTTCGCTCCCGTGATCAATATCAGGCCGGAGCGTTTCAGCACCAGTTCCTTTAATATGCCGGGTAGATTAAGCTCATCTATAGTCGGGATCTTATAAGGGATAATCCTTATGGCGATACTCAGCGTGGAACGCTGCTGCAGGACATTTATCCTGCACCTAACATAGTTTGGAACACTGTATTCAAAATCGAGCTCATGCCGTTGAGCAAAAGCCTTCCTCTTTTCCTCAGTCGTCAATTCCTCGAAATATGCCTCAACATCTTTTGGTTTCAGCGGGCTTAAACCATCGATGGCAATTAAACTACCGTATATCCTTAGCGTGGGGACGGAACCAACCCGGAGATGCAGGTCTGAGGCGCGGTTATCAACGGCAATCTCGATTAATTCACGTATTCCCATATGGTTTTCTTATAATGATCGGTCTATAGACCATTTTATAGACCACACCCGTTTTTTACAACCGGTAATACCTGCAGGATGGCAGCCAGTTGCCGCAGTTTGGCCAGCATTATATAATTCCGCCCAATGATTGTTAAACATGTACGGTTGCCCCACCGCATCTGGCACGGCGCCGGAGCGCTGGAGTTGGATTTCCCCGGTAACTGGGAGATAGTTCACTGCCGCATGGCCGGGCATGACTGCCCACCACTTACTACCAAACAGATCGAAGCCGGCTTTGCCAGCCCCATCGGCTCGCCGCGGCTATATGAGTTGGCCAGGGGCAAACGGCAGGTGGCCATACTCTTCGACGATATCTCCCGCCCCACTCCCGTAAAAGATCTGTTGCCCTTTGTCCTGGCGGAACTGAAGGAAGCCGGCATAGCGAACCAGGGTATACGTTTCATCTGCGCCTCCGGCTGCCACGGGGCACACAGCTACGAAGACTTCGTCAAGAAGCTCGGGCAAGACATTCTCGACCGTTTCCCCGTCTACAACCACAACATCTACGAGAACTGCGCCTATGCCGGCACTACTTCACAGGGCACTGAGCTTTATGTAAACTCCGAGGTCATGAGTTGCGACCTGAAAATAGGGATCGGTTCAGTTATCACCCACCCGCAAACCGGCTTCGGCGGCGGGGGCAAGATCATCCTGCCCGGCGTGGCTGCCATAGAGTCCATCGAGGCCTATCACCGGCTGGAGTATAAATACAGGGAGGAGGGCAAGGGCAACCTGCTGGGCATGGCCAACTACCAGGATAATCCCATGGCGCGCGACTTCAATGAGGCGGCCGGCATAGCCGGCCTGGACTTCAAGGTCGATGTGCTGGTTAACGGAAACGGCCTCCCCTGCGCCATCTATTGCGGCAATCCTGAACGGGAATACCAGGCGGCGGCCGGGGATGCCCTGGCTCACTATGCCACTAAACCGGCGCCGGGCACGGATGTCGCCGTGGTCAACAATTACTGCAAGGGCAACGAGGCCATCATCGGCCTGATCATCGGCATCACCCTGCTGGTTGAGAAGGGCGGGGACCTGGTGCTGGTCATGGACTGCCCGGCCGGTCAGGTTGTACACCACCTCATCGGCAGCTTCGGCAAGCAACAACGCGGCCGCCTTTTCCAGGCCGTTAATTTTTCGCTTCCCTGGGTGAAGCGTGTTATTGTGCTCTGCCCGCAATTCGAGCATTCAATGGCCGACTGGCTTTGCATCCCGGGCACAAAATGGGTCAAAAGATGGCGGGATGTGATGGAGATATTGGAAGAGGATTTCCCCTCCGGCGCCAAGGCCGCTATTGTGCCGGACGGCACCATCACAATACCTGGTACCCGGCAAGAGTTGATTTATCCGCGATGGAGCAACACTAAGGCGGGCACTTGGCACATACCGACCTGAACAGCGTGGTACTCAAATACCTGTCACCGCGGTCCGGCAGTATGACTACAATGATGCCCTTGTCCATTTGCCTCCCACCTTTAATGCCGCGGACACGGCGGCGCCGCTGGACATACCTACAAACAGGCCTTCCCTGGTTGCCAGCAGCCGGGTCGTTTCAAACGCCTCATCGTCTTCGACAACAACTTTCTCATCAAAACCCCGCGGGTCGTAGATCCCGGGGTTAATTGACTCGGTCATATTCTTCAGTCCCTGGATAGTATGGCCCTCGGTCGGCTCCACCGCCACAACCCTTACACCCGGCTTCTTTTCCTTCAAATATTTGCCGGTACCGATCAGGGTACCCGAGGTTCCCAATCCTGCTACAAAAACGTCAACTTCACCATTTGTCTGCCGGTATATCTCAGGCCCCGTGGTTTCATAATGCGCCAGCAGGTTATTCGGGTTATCGAACTGGTTGGGCATGAAGTATTTCTCAGGTTCCTTTTCAATAAATTGCCATGCCCGGCGGATCGCCCCGTCTGTAGCCTCTTTGGCCGGCGTCAGCACAACCTCTGCGCCGAAGGCCTGCAGGCAAAGCTGCCGTTCCGTGCTGACGCATTCGGGCATAAATAACTTGACCTTATAGCCCAGGGCAGAACCGATCATGGCCAGCGCTATACCGGTATTGCCCGAGGTCGGTTCCACGATTATTTTATCTTTGGTAAGCTGCCCGGATTCCTCGGCCTTAACGATCATATAATAGGCAGGCCTGTCCTTGATCGAACCGCCCGGGTTATTTCCCTCCAGCTTGGCATAGATCGTCACGCCCGGTCTTCATACCGTTAAATCCTGTTAATTCCACAATAGGTGTATTGCCGATAGCGTCAAATAACCTGTGTTTCGCTTTTTCCATCTCTGTTACCACCTTTCATTGTGCCGGTTTATATGTAATTATATGCCTTCTTCTGTTATAAATCCTGCAGGAATAAATCCCTGTGGTTCATGAAATCCCTATAGATCCGGTAGTATTCCGTTTTCAGGTAGTCGATCGGCCGGACCGGAACACTATCGAAGTTGTATATCGTGGCGCCCGGCAGGGCCAGCAGGATAGGTGAGTGGCTGGTTATTACGAATTGCGCGTGGCCATCCAACGACATCTCTTTCAAAAGCTTGAGCAATTTGATCTGGCTTTTGGGCGATAATGCCGTCTCCGGTTCATCGAGGAAATAGAGGCCTTTTATTTTATACCTTGAAGTAAAAAACGAGATCAATGATTGTCCATGCGATTGTGTCAGAAGCGAACCTCCCCCGAAATACTCCAGCATGCCCGGATCGGCGTGGGCCCATTGATCCAAATAACGGGCAAAATCGTGGAATATCTGAGAGCTGAAATATGAACCGGGCACAGAGCCTTTAACCCATTCAACATCTATGTATTCGTGAAATCTGCTTTCATACGGGTTATATTTATAACGCGCACCTTCCGTATCCTCCCAGATATGTATGCCGCATTTCTGGCAAACAGCTTTTAACAACGTCGATTTACCCGTGCCGTTCTCCCCCGCAAAAAAGGTCACAGGCCGTTCAAATGACAGGCCCCGCGTCCTCTGGAAGATGCTTAAATTGAATGGATAGCAGTCACGGGACGGGTATTTATCCGGGTGCAAGATAACTTTGCTTATATGCATTGTGGAAGCCCTGCAGGGCTGATATTATATCATATGCCCGCGGCTCAATTTATCAACAAATTAGAAGTTCAAATCGACCCTCAACTCATACTCGCCGTGCACGGGTACAACGAAAAGCGCCAACCCGGCCAGGCGATACGGGATTTGGTGGAGCAAGCCGCGAAAGAAGCGCATAACCTGGTCGATCCCAGGGCGCTTTACCAGGAATTCGCGGTACAGCAAATGACCGCCGACTCCGTAATCATTGAAGGCGGGATACGGTTCAGCACCGGCCGGAAAATAAGCTCACTCTGGCAGGGCAGTAAAACGCTGGGCATCGCCTTATATACGATAGGGGAGAGATTAGAAGGCCGGGTCTCGGAATTGACAGCGGCGGGTAAACATACTGAGGCGTTAAACCTCGACATCGCCGGCACAGTGGCGCTGGGCGTCGTCGGTTTCCGGGTACAATACTATGCCTGCGAGCGGTTGGCCAAACATAACCTGGAAACCGGGCCCTGGCTCAATCCCGGCTACCTCGATTGGCCGCTGACGGATCAACGCCTGATTTTTAACCTGATGCCGGCGGCATCGATCGATGTCCGACTGAATGATCAATTCATGATGATCCCTAAAAAATCTGTCACCGTATGCGCAGGTATCGGCGCAGGTCAAAGATTGGATGGTTTCAACCGTTGCATGCATTGCGGCGTGTCCAAATGCCCTTACCGCAGGATAACGGCCGCTAAATAAACATGCTGTTACACTTTCAGCTAAATCCCATCAGCTTTTTAAAACTGATCAATGCGTCCGACAGGTATTTATCGTCCAGGTTGCCCAGCGGCGTGCCGGTTTCAAATATCCGCGTGGGCCGGGCCCGCAGGTCCTGGTCAAACCCCTCCCTTATCTTAAACCTGTATTTATTAGCGTGTATTTCTTTGCCTATCCCGAGCAAATCATCCGCTGACAGGTCAAACCCTGCAGTCTTTAACGCCTTGAGCGTAACCTCCGGCAAATATATACCGCGGGCAAAAAACAAATGACCAAACTCGATAAAACCTGGCGCCATTGCTCCTCTTTAAGCAGTGTGCTGACCATCTCCATGGGTTCAGGCAGGTTATTACCGGCCACTTTTTGGTCAAAGCTGTACCCGGCATTATCGAGATGGCTGTGTCTGGCGCCGATCAATATGCCTGCATATGCGCCGGGCCCGGTATGATAACCCGGCATCTCGTTGCCTCCGAAGGCCAGGGCAAAATCGCTGCCGCCATAGATATGCGAGGCATGATCAACCCCCCTGGTCAGGGCGCGGTAAAAATCGTTGGGTTGCTCAACAATGAGTCTTATTGCCTCCATATAAGACGCGTAATCACCCCATGATAGCTTTATATCCATGGTTTCATTCAATGAAATGAGCTTGCGCTCCTGTGCCTCGGTAGCCCAGGCAAGGATTACCCCCGTGCTCATGGCATCAACTCCGAGCATTTCCACCAGGTCAATCAGTTTCAATATCCCGCCCGCCTCCGATATGCCAAGCATCGAGCCGAGGGCATATATCGGCTCATAATCATAGGAAATCATGGATGTTTTATAAAAGAAGGGCTCGGCGGGGTGCGGTTCCCTCAACGCGCCGATATGGATACAGCCGACCGGGCAATGGGAGCAGGCCAGACGCCGCCCCAGGTAATTCCCGGCAAATGCCTCACCCGAGATTTTTTCAGCGCCTTCAAACCTCGCCTGCTGCAGGTTACGAGTGGGAAAACCACCTATCTGGTTTAAGGGAAGCACGTTCTCCGCTGTACCCAGGTCATGATATTTTTTCATGATTACCGAGGAGGTTGCGGATTCAAATATCTCATCGTAGACCTGCCTGTATTCACGGATATCGGGCGTGGCAAGCGAGCGTTTCCCCGATACGACAACAGCTTTAAGCTTTTTGCTGCCGAATACCGCACCCAAGCCCAACCTGCCGAAATGTCTGTAGGTCTCCGTGGTCACACAGGCATAGGAAATCAGCCTTTCACCTGCGCCGCCGATCCGCATAATGGTCCGGAAACCGGCATGTGGTTCAGCCTCCCGGATAATGCGCCCCGCCGTTATGCTGTTATGCATCCCCCAGATTGAAGTAGCATCGCGGAAATGTATCTGGTTGCCCTGAATTGACAGGTAGACCGGTATGTCGCTGGCTCCCTTGATAACTATGGCACCATAGCCCGCCATACGTATGGCCACAGCACTCCTCCCACCGCAATGGCTCTCCCCGAGATTCCCCGTATGGGGAGATTTGAACATGGCCACCGTTTTGGAAGCCAGCGGGTACAATCCCGTCAGCGGGCCAACTGCAAAAACAACCGGGTTATCGGCGGATAAAGCATCGACTTTCCCAGGGCATTCCTCCAGGAGCAGTTGAGCGGCAACGCCGGCGCCGCCCAGGTATTTTTCAAAAAGCTCCGCACGCCTGACTACCTTATTGCTCTTTTTAGTCAGGTCGATATAAAGCACGTTGGCCAGCATATCATCGGCCAGCATGGTTTCGGCTCTCCTTTTCGCCCATCATTAAAACATCGTGAGGGCAGTAACGCGCGCAGTAACCGCAGTGTATACAGATCACCGGCTTGTTGGCCTCATCGTCCCAGTAAACTGCTCCCAACAGGCAGGCGCTGACGCAATGGCCGCAACCGTTGCATTTTGCTGTATCCAGGCGAACCCCGCCATCCTTCCCGGGCAACAGTGCCCCGGTCGGGCAAACTTTTGCACAGGGCGGATCGTCACAGGCCCGGCATACGACCACGATAAATCCCCTCCCCATGCCTCCTGCCGACCTGACCTCGATGCACGTCCCCGAAAGCCCGGCTTTATTCTGCCGCCTGACGCAGGCAAACATGCAGCACTGGCAGCCGATGCACCGCTCCGTATCAACAACAGACAGCTTCATCCTCAATCCCCTCGGGTAATTAAGGGTTAATACCAATGACAATTAGCGGTACGGCGGGAATACCACGCCCTTGCCTGACAATATTGTAAACCTCACCTTCAAAGTAGGGGACACCAGAACTCATTTGAGATTGAAGGGACTTCATGGGAAGAACCTCGATGCCAACATCGATAAAGTCACCAATATAAAAAGCCAGATGCTTGACGAAAAAATCATACGCAACAAACGAATATTTACCAAATTGAACTTCTATAGCTACGCGGGATTTCACGAAGTCCGTCTGGTTATAACTGAATATCGGGATTTCTCCTTCGGCTTCGATTATTTTTTTCTGTTCGTCGGGAGGCAGGGGAAGAGTTTTCCTTATAAGTTTTTCACTTTTCGTAACCCAATAACTTACACGGCTTTCCACCCAATGTTTTTCCTGAAGCAATCTCTTAAACGACGCATTCATCTCTATTGGACTATAAAGCAACTTACCCTTCATCGTCTTTTCATTTGAAACCTTAGTCTTACACTTTTCAGCATCTACACAAGATATTACTTTCTGGATTTCTTTCCACAACACGGGTTTATGAACCAGAAGATACTCCAGACCATTTAAATGAGAATATATTTCAATGATTTTCATCGAGTTGTATACCCGCGTTTTCTTGCAGGTTTATCCAAAAGAATCATCTGGTCATTTCTCTGACCGATCGATCGCGGATTCATAGCAAGACTATTGCCAGCCTCAACAGGATCGTAAATAGGCCTGTTCATTGGGCGAGTTTTCAATGTTCCAGCTATTTCTTGCCTGATCCGATCCATCGCAAGCTTAACGTACTTTGAGACAATCTCTGCGCCTGCGGCCTTGCGTTTATGCCTGATGGCTGCTATGATCGTCGTGCCAGTTCCAAGGAATGGATCAAATACCCAATCTCCTTCATTGCTCAAAGATAATACAAGCCTTTCAATAAGTTCTACAGGGAATTGGCAAGGATGTTCGGTTTTTTCAATGTGATTACTTTTAACATTGGGTATTATCCAGAGATCCCCTGGGTTCTTGCCAAGGGGATTGCATGAATATTTACCTGTTTTAGGTCCTTTGAAATATTTTTTACCTGGATACTTCTGAGGAATTCTTACCGCGTCCAGATTAAAAACATAGTCATCTGATTTCGTGAACCAAATTATTGTTTCATATCGCCCTGAAAACCGCCTTGAACAATGAAGGCCGTGCTCAAAATGCCAGGCGATTCGGTTTCTTAATTTCAAACCCTGATTTATGAAAATGGGATACAATATTGTATCTAAAGGAATAATAGAACCCTTATCAACATAATTGCCGACCTGCCAGCAAATACTGCCTCTATGAGAGAGACATCGTATGCATTCGCGTATTACCATCGATTGTTGTTCGATATATCTATCTAATCTGAGACGACTTTCATACTCCTTTCCAATATTGTAAGGAGGTGAAGTAACGATAAGCTGCAAGGCCTCGTCAGGAACATTTTTCAATAGATTAAGACAATCACCTGGAAAAACAACCACATTATCATTTGCAGAAAATGATTGGGAAATATCCATTGTCTTAAACATGGGTATAGGATAACCCTAATATATTAGAACGTCAATGAAATGCTAATCTGAATCCAGCTTCAATACATCTTTGGTGGGCCTAAGTGTACAATAGAATCTTATATTTAAATTGTCCTACATATGTCGGATATCCATCGGCGGTACAAATGCCCTTTGTTGTAGAAGAAGTAGGCAGGAGCGCTGGAGAACTTAAAAATGGAAGTTACTTGACATGACTTCTCCGGAAATCAGGCTTCACAGCGCTACCGCCGAGGTAAGCAGCCAGCGTAACCACAGCTATTACCAGATCAAGCTCAGGTGCCTATAGAACACGGAGTTAATCTCAAGTCTTAGCGAAGTATCATCATTCTGCCTCCACAACAAGGCCGGCAACTTTTTTCAAGTCAGCGGGGTAATGTTTCATACCTATCCAATAACAAAGCGCAGCTAAGAGTCCACCCAGTGAAGCTATCAAAAGGGCTAATTTTAGCCCACTAACCCCACCACCCATGGAATCTGAGATAGCGCCAACCGCCCATGGCGCCCATCCGCCACCAAAAACGACCATATAAAATGATATGCTGGCACCAGCTACTCCTTTTAGACCTGGCGAAACTACATCTTGGGGAACCGTATTCACGACAGAGATTCCCATCACCGATATTAAACCCCATAGCAAGCCAAGGACAAAGCCTATGCCTTTACAGTCAAGATATATCATCGCAGCAAATAGGATAGCCGCAATAGCAGCGGCGATTAACGGTATGTACATGCGGCCATTATTTTTCTTCTTTTGCCACAGATCCGCTAATAGCCCACCAACAGGGAGTCCGATGATAGCCATAAGTCCAAACATTCCAGTTATAAGTCCCCCTTGGGCCTCTGACACACCTTGGGCTCGCATTATAAATGCTGGACCCCATGTTAGAAAAGAAAAGGACATGATTTGTTGAATGCCATATCCGATATACACCCATTTGAGAGACGGTATTTTAAACAGACCAAATGCAGAGGAAAAAAAATTCTTAGTCTTACCTGAGATATCCGTTTCTTTAATCGTCTTATAGTCTTTTAGGAAGAGTGCGAGCACACCGAATATAATTCCAGGAATCGCAAAAATATAAAAGGGAGTACGCCACCCGCCATAGTTTGCCGATAGCCAACCCCCCAAGACAGCGCCTAACGCTGTTCCCACTGGTATTGCCATATTAAATAGTCCGATAACACGGCTCCTTGATTCTGGTGGATATGCTGCGCTAATCATTGCATTTCCACCGCCAGCAAAAGCAGCTTCGCCAACTCCCACTCCTATTCTCGGGAAAAGAACTCCAAGAAAATTCCTCCCCAAACCAGTTACAAAAGTAGCAGCACTCCAAAAAATGGCCATCACTGAAATTGCTTTTTTTCTACTCCAACGGTCTAATAAGAAAGCAGTGGGAATGGCAAAAATTGCTAAGCTGAAATAGAAAATGCTTTGCATGATTCCCACTTGGCTATCATTGAGTCCCAAGTCCAACCTCATCGGTTCCATAACAACCGAAAAAACCTGCTTATCCATATAGTTAATGGCAAACAGGATAAAACAAGTAATTAGAATGAAGTTTGCTTGAGAGCGACTTACCTTGTACCCTTTCTTTGGACTTTCTTGACTACCATCCATAACTAGTACCCTCCTTTATTTCAATATAGCTACATATCTCATTCGTTGGCTGTTATTTACATTCTGTTCAAATTTCCCCTCCATTTATTTGTCTCAAACTTGATATGCTTGGGCAACAAAGGATATTGGATGCATTACGACGTGATCCTTTAATGATGCTGCAATATAGTATCGGCATCCTGGACACTGTGTAACGATTGTGTGTGCACCGCTTTGGACAATTTCATCCAATTTGTGGGAACGGATACTCTCTGATAGCTTTTTATGCTCGATGAAAAAGCCTCCTGCTGCTCCACAGCACAATTCTGGATTTTCCATTTCTACTAGTCTAGCTTGAGGTATCAAAGCCAACAAGCTACGTGGCGCATCATTAATTGTTGATGTCCATCCCCGATGGCAGGGGATATGATAAGTATATGTTTCGACCACTTGTGATGGCTTAACAGAGAGCCCCACATGATTCAGGTAGTCCGTAACCTCCCAGAACTTCGCAGCCACAGATGTTACACTGGCCCTTAGCGGGTCATCTTCTGGAAGGATCTTTAAGGCTTTAACCTTGAACGTCATTCCGCATGAAGTACAGTCGGTAACAATGGCGTCCACCGATAGCTGTTTCAGGATTTCGACATTTGTTCTTATCATGTCACGTGCTATTTCTAAATCTCCATCCGCCAATGCAGGAATTCCACAACATACCAATCCTTTCGGCATAATCACTTCGATTCCATTTTTAGCCAGAACACTCAACACTGCTTCTCCTGTATCTGTATAAACAGTATTGGTTGCACAACCAACATAATATGCTACCCTGCCACGTACTGCTCCCTGGGGAGAAAGAGTTCCTCGATATCGGGTATCAAAGGGTTTTGAATCTATTCTAGGTATATCAACAGAGCTCAATCCCAACCTTTTGGTCAAACCGGCTACTCCTCCCATCAGGCCCTTAATACCACGCTGCTCCATAACCTTGCGCATGATGTTTCTGGTAGCAAAGTCTCGGCGTTTCCCCTTATAGAGTTCATACCTTGCCATTGTTATGATTTCATCCACCGGCAATCCGCTTGGACAGGTTTGGGCACAATTGCTGCATAAAAGACAACGGTCTATTATTTCCCTAAAGCGAGAACTCGCAGTCATGTTCTCTTCTAATAGCACCTCTTTTATGAGGTTAACCCGTGCCCTGGGCAGATGTGATTCCATGGTATCTTGCAGATATATAGGACAAGTTTCTTGACAATAATTGCAATATGAACATTTATTGATTTGTTCTCTATATTTCTCAATTACCATAGTATTGCCTCTTATTCATCAGGCCATAATTTTCCGGGATTCATTATCCCCTTAGGATCAAATGCCTCCTTTATTCTTTTCATGAGCTCAACCTGTACCTCGCCACATTGCCATTTCAAATACTTTGACTTTTGGAGGCCAATACCATGTTCGCCCGATATTGTTCCTCCAAGTTCTAAGGTTTTTTTCATTATTTGGTCAGTTGCCTCTTCGTTCTTTTTATCCACTCCCGCGTCAAGTTTTGGAACAAGCAATGTTGGATGCAAATTACCATCCCCTGCATGCCCGGCCACACCTATAAAAACACCTGTTGAGGCCGATATCTGCTGTATTGATTCCACTAATTCAGGAAGGCGGTTGCGAGGAACTGAAACACATCCCATTATTACTCTCGCCATGAAACGGGATGCGGAAGCACCGAGATTTGCCCTTGCCTTCCAATATGTTTTCGCCTCCCTTTCATCTTCTATAACCAAAACCTCTAGGGCTTTCATATCCATGCATAATTTCTTTATCGCTTGGGCATCAGCCATGACCTGTGATTCTGACCCGTCGATTTCCATCAAAAGAAACGCTTCCGCCTTACTTGTATCAATAGGTGGTTGGATATTACTGTTCATGGTTGCCATGCCTATTTGCGTGATATATTCCAACATAGCCGGAACAGCACCACTACCAATTATCTCTGTCACCATTTCAGCAGCATGTTTTAGTGTGTCTACCGCGACAACGCAAGTCTTATGCGCCTTAGGGAGAGGGAGCAAGCGTAAGTCAATCTTGGTGATGACTCCCAGGGTACCTTCTGCCCCGGTCAACAAATGTGTAATATCATATCCTACAGAGTTTTTTACACACTTACTTCCAGTAGTAATGATAGAACCGTCCGGCAATACCATTTCCAATCCTAGGACATAATTTTGTGTGGTCCCATATTTAACCCCGCGTGCGCCACCGGCACGGGTAGATACATTACCTCCAAGGGTGCATACTGTCATACTTTGCGGGTCAGGGGGATAGAACAGGTCCATTTTTTCCACTGCAGTATGAAATTTGGCAAGCACGACACCACTTTCTACCCGAGCAGTCATGTTCCCGCGGTCTATCTCGAGGATTTTGCACATTTTTTTCATATCCAAAACAATACCCCCGTTTATGGGTGTGCAACCCCCTTCCAAACCAGTTCCCGCCCCACGCGGTGTCACAGGTATATCGTGTACATATGCGTACTTTAAAATATTGGATACTTCGATTTCATCCACCGGCAACACCACCACATCTGGCAGATGCTTTTTATAAAAAAAGGTGGTATCACTTGCATAAATTGTCCTGTCCTCAAGCTCGGTTAGAACACGATCTTCTGATACTAACCTGCCTAAGTCACGCGATAAAGTTTCCATGCACATTTCCTCCTGATGGAGCCTGAAATGCCCCCAGATCGATCAACTTTTTATTAGTCTCAGCGCACTGACTGATTTCAAGCGGTTCTTGGACCAACTACCTTACTTTAGGATCTTTTGGCATCGTTCCGAATTGCATCAGGATCCTGCTACGCTAACAACTATTTTCTTAAATTCATCATCGTTTATTGTTCGGCGAAGTTCAACGGACCGTTTTTTAACCTGTTCCAATATTTGTCTGACCTTTTCATCTTCTGGTTTTGAAGCCCAAGCAACATCATCTTTACTTCAATTGAGGTCGTTCCACTCATCTTTCCCAGCACTATCTGCCGACTCCGACCGATTATTTTTGAAATATCTTTATCCATGGGTACGTTTAATCCCGACACCGCCATTTTCCAATATGCATCCACGGCAATTCCGGATTCGGTATCGAACACTCTTTCACCTACTATTGGCCAATTCGCTTGAAGCGGAATTCCTGAAAGTTCTTGTATAAGTAACGACAATTCATAAAGTTTCTCCAGTTTGATTCCTGAGTTTATGCCAAGCATCAACTCCAGATCTGTTACTACAGCTTCAAGGGGGGCGTTGCCTCCACCTTCCCCTAGTCCGTTGACGGATGCGTGGACTACTTCTGCACCACCCATGACACCAGCGATTGCGGCTGCTGCCCCCATATTGAAGCTGTTATGCGCATGTATTTCGACGGGTTTATCCGTCCATTTTTTAATCCGCCGTACAAAATGGTAGATTGCCTGCGGCAAGCAGGTGCCCATCGTGTCAGGAATGGCCACTGCATCCACCGCCCCTTCGGAAATTACCTTTTTAACAAATTTTTCCGAAAAATCTAAGGGCGCTTGGGTAATTAGCATGAAGAAGGCGGTAACCCGTAACCCTTTCTCTTTGGCAAAATGACTTGCCTCTATCATCTTGCTCGTAGCGTCCTCAAAGGACCACCCCAAGGCCTTCAGCAAACGTGGAAATGTTGTTATTTCCAGTTCAATCGCTTTGCAGCCAGAATCTGCTGCTTTCTGTATATCCCCTTTTACAGAACGGCAAAAAGCTACTATATCAGAGGAAAGATTCAGGGAATTGAGGGTAGAAGTGGCTTGAAAGTCTTCATCGGAGACAGCAGGCATTAATTCAATGCGGTGTACACCGCACTCACTCAAGGCCTTGCCAATCCTGATTTTATCCTCCTTGTTGAACACCACACCTGCAAACTGTTCCCCATCACGGAGCGTCGAATCATGGATGTATAATCTTTTTTGTATTCGACTATCTTTCTTAACCTCATCCATCAGATTCAACGGGCTATTGTTTATAAGTCTCCAATCATCTATTTTGTTCCAATCGTCTATGTTATTCCTATTGTCCATACTATCATTTCTCCCAACTTTAATTAAGAATTGGACTAAGTATAATGTATATATCATAATCGAGGGACTTATATCTCAAGAACCACTCTCCCCATTACTTTGCCATCACGCAGCATTTCATAAGCTTTATTGACTTCAGTTAAAGGAAGAACCTCCGCAACAACAGGTTTAATTTTTTTCTCCTCGACCAATTTAACAACATCAGCTAAATCCTTACGGTTTGTGGCTCTACAGCCGATTATTTTTATTTCGGTCAATACCAATAGGGCAGCATGTATTGAAAAAGGGCCGCGGTCAGATCATATCCTACTACCAAAAGCCTTCCCGCAGGACAAAGACAATTAAGTCCATTTTCGATTAACTTAGGCTGACCAACCAAGTCCATAACCAGATCAGCGCCCTTACCAGAATTTTTCACCCTGACAGCCTCAGGTATATTGTCACGATGAGGATTCAAGACCATGTCCGCACCTAACTCGGTTGCTTTCTCAAGGTGACGGTCGTCAATGTCTACCGCGATTACCGTGGCACCTAATACCTTGGCAATCTGAACAGCATGGAGTCCAAGGCCACCGACACCCATCACGACTGCGACTTCACCTTTCTTAAGGTTCCCCTGAGTCCGAAGCGCATGATAAGAGGTAGCTATAGCATCAGGCATTAACGCGGCATGTGCAAACGATATAGAGGTATCTGAATGGAATTAAACATGATGAAGGGACTTTAAGGAATTCAGCCATCCCGCCGTTAACATTAAAACCTATATGACCCCTAAGATTTTCACAAAGGCTATCGTTTCCGGATTTGCAGTACCGGCACACACCGCAGGTAACATAGAAATATACTACGACATGATCTCCTACACTCAACTCTGTAACATGATCTCCAACCTTATATACCTCTCCCGCTATCTCATGTCCTGGAATGTGTGGTAGCGGGGTACCGGGGAATTTGCCTGAGGCGATTTTTAAGTCTGATCCGCACAGGCTACAAGCCTTCACACGGACCAGGACATCATTCAGATTTAGAACAGGTTCATCTACCTCTTCAACCGTCAGGGGGGCACCGTATTGCTTTAATACAGCGGCTCTCATTTATTTTCTTCTTCCCTCGTTTACAATATCTTACAACTACATCTGATCACTTACGCCTAGGACTGTACGAGATTTAATTAATCTAACTTCTTGAACTATGGTTTTTCAGCCCAATGCATTTTGACCCAGGAAACAATTAATATTTACTCACCGGTTTCTCGTCACAGAGCCTGGGATCATGTGGGAACGGGCCGAGCACCGCGCAACCATCTTCTGTTATAACAAAGTTGTCTTCAAGGCGAACACCGCCGACACCATAACTCCCAACATATGGTTCAACGGAAAATACCATACCTGGCTGCAACTCAAACGGTGCGCTAATTGATTCTTTGTTAAGGGGCGGGAACTCGGCAGGTCCAATGCCGATTCCATGACCCAAAAATCCTCCCCATACACACTCAGGTGTTGCTGCTTTCCATAGATCCGCAGTAGTATTGCCTGGCTTTGCAGCCTTCTCCACTCGCCTTAAGGCATCATAACACCTTTGATAGATTTCCTTTTGTTCTTTCGTTGGTTCTAAACTCTCACTGCCGGCATAAAATGTCCGTGTGAAATCACCATAGTATCCATTAAACCTTCCTCCTATATCTATGATCACCAAATCCCGGGGCTGAATTATCCTATCTGAGGTAAAGCGCCTGTATGGATTGGTGTAGTCCCCTGAACAAACTATGTTTGAGCATTGTACCCATTCGCTGCCTAGTCCGTACATTACTTTGTATGCTTCTCCCAGGAGTTCGCACTCCCTCATACCAGCTTCTTTTAGCAGGGCTCTTGCCCTTTCCATCCCCGCTGCAGTAAGCATATATGCTGCTACCATGCATCTAATCTCGTCAACAGTTTTAACCGCACGGCAAAGGTACATATAAAAATAACCATCAATTATTTCAGCTTCCGGGAATTCCTTCTGCACAGCCTGCAGTAACGCAATAGTCATAGCATCTATAGCTATCTTGCGTGGTTTTATCTTTCTTCTGGTGCAATGTTCCTTGAGTTCTTTTGCCCATTGCCCGGTATAAGGTTCTAATTCACCCAGTCGCAGTTCCTCCATCATATTAGCCGGATCAAAATCTGGCATAAGGCTTTCACTGGTTTCCTTGTCCATCCCCCAAACGACAGGGGGTCCCTCCCGAAACATCACTGCACTCCACATCATGATATGGGTCGGCCATTCATGGCATCTCACGCTGTGCATATACCTGTTATTTTCGTAGCGCCAGCAAGCTAAAATATCGATGTTCGATTCACTCATTACTTTGCGAATTTTAGCCTGCCTTTCCTCCCGCATGCGGGGGAAATTTATGCGATCCTGCCAATCAACGTTCATAAATCCAATGTCATTACGGGCCGCCTGTTTATAAGTCAGGGTGCTCTCTTTATAATTCATTTTTTCTTCTCCAGTCCATATTTTCTAAAATCATTCTTAAGCTAGCGGTCGTGTGATGATTCCAGCTCACTCGCTGGATTCCTGGATAATACTTCTCTTAGAATTACATGTTCAGCATAATCAAAGTGTTCTTCCATGGATCTTCTAGCTGCAGTCACGTCATGTGATTCAACGGCCTTGAGAATACTCTTATGATAATTATTTATACTGTCAATGAATACCTCCCTTTCTTTTAGCGGCATTTTATTTGAACTTGCTTCAATAAGGAAATAGTACTTATGCGTTTGAAATAACAACCCCATAACCATACTGTAAATGTAGCTCAATACTGTATTCCGCGATGTCTTTACCAATGTTTTATGGAAGGATATATCTGAAGCAATTAATATGTGAACATCATTGCTATCGACAAGAGTCTCTGATATTTCTCTTATTTGCTCAGGTGTTGCTCGTTCTGCCGCCAGACCGATAATTTCAACCTCAATAGCTTTTCGCGCTTCAAACACTTCGTGGATTGTATGCATATTTTCTTTGAATAAAAGATTTGAATAATCCCCTTCTTCAAGCGCGTTAATTATCGTCCCTTTGCTATTACGTTTAATGATCCCGGTGGTCTCCAAGGACTTAAGTGCTTCCCTTATTGAACTCCGACCAACTTGAAATGCATCAGTCAGCTCTCTTTCAGAAGGTAACCTGTCCCCAGGTTTAAGGGTTCCCTTGTGGACCATGGAGATAATCTGGTCAATAATCTCATCGGAAATATTGATCTTCTTTATGGGTTTGAAGTTTTTCATATTTTTGTCTCAGTTAATTCAACCCTTTGCCACCCAACCTCCATCCACAAATAGCGTCTGACCGGTGATAAAATCAGATGCAGGACTCGCCAGAAAAATTGCAGAGCAAATTAAATCGTCGGGTTCAGCCAAACGGCCAAGGGGAATTCGACTAAGTAAATAATTCAAAATATCGCCCCGTAACGCCTGTTCCCTGCTTGGAGTCTTTGTTGCAGTCGGGGCGAGAGCGTTAACTCGTATTCCATGTGGAGCCCACTCTACAGCTAATGCTTCCGTTAAATGAGAAACGCCGGCTTTAACTGCAGCGTAAACCGATCTTCCAGGTACGCTGCTCCGACTAAATGTGGAGCTGAGATTAATAATTTTGCCATAGTTTTGAGCCATCATTATCGAACCCAAGATTTGACAGCAAAAAAAGAGGCCTTTTAGTCCGGTGTCAACCATCAAATCCCATTCGTTATCGGTGATATCCCACGCCATTTTGGTTACTGTAAAGCCAGCATTATTTATCAATATATCTAATTTTCCATATCTATCCAGTATGTATCTCTTTAAAGCCTCAATGTTTTCTTGTTTTGTTACATCAGCAACGAATATTTCAGCCCGCCTGCCCATATTTGTGATCTCAGAGGCTACTTCTCGTAGCTTTTGTTCGTTCCTACTGCTTATAATCATGTCAGCGCCAACGCTGGATAGGCCAATAGCTAAATCACGTCCAATACCCTCACTCGCTCCGGTTACGACTGCCACCTTCCCATATAACTCAAATTTACTTAGATAGCCATTCATTAATGTTTATTCCCCTGGTGGTCTGACCACATCTGGTCTCATGGTCAGACCACCTAACTTTTTGGAGAATGATATCATGGTCTTTTTGCCCTGTCAAGGCTTGTGTTTTGCCAGCGTATGCCTCTCGCTGAAAACTTATCCGGCGTGGCTTCAGCATCTACCCAGTGCCCATTTTGCTGATGCCTGATTGCTAAAGCTGGAAAAGATGGAGAAGAACTATCAGTAACTGATGCTTGAGGAAGATATCTCAATGAGCGATTTCAAGTAACACCGAATTCGTATTTAAGCAGAAGGTGCCAGCCTCAAGAATACGGTTGATGCGCTAAGTCAGCGCCATCACCTGGTGAAAACTAATTTCGAGATATCCCTCAATTCAATTCGCAACTGAATTTGATTTCCCCTATGAAAAAGGGATCTTCGACGAGAGGCATTTGCTCTGCGAGACTGTGATAAAACGTCTAAATATTGAGAACGGAACTATCATTAATATGGAACTTAATTCTCCGTTTGCCAAATGGGTAGCAGGGCAGAGGGTTCGGAAGCTGTTAAGAGTTGTGGAGATAGGGGGATTCGAACCCCCGACCTCTGCATTGCGAACGCAGCGCTCTCCCAATTGAGCTATATCCCCAGGAAGATTTGTATACTACCAAGCGCCTCTCCCGGTGTCAAGCCGCAAACCCCCTGATCGATCAGAACCCACTCGGAATGACTGCAATTACTGATTATAAAATAACTATACTGCAGGCGGCCGGCAAATAGAATGACCGGTCTCGGCCCTGTTTAACGCCTTCTCTGCGGCTTGCGCTTGCCCCCGAACGACCTGCCACCGCCCCTGCTATCCGTGCGCGGCCTTGCCTCGCTGAGATCAAGGGTCCGCTCTTTTAAGGTCTTACCCTTGAGCCCGGCTATGGCAGCCTCACCTTCTTCCTTATTGGCCATCTCCACAAAAGCAAAACCCTTGGGTTGGCCGCTGTACTTATCCTTAATCAGGGCCACGGAGGACACAACACCAAAGGCGGCGAATTCCGTCTTGAGATCCTCCTCCGTCACGTCACGGGCCAGGTTACCCACAAAAATATTCATTTATTTGCCTCCAAATGATCTCCTGAAAGTATATAGCAAAGAAGCCTCCTGCACAAGCAGAAATACTTTTTCAGCTGTCCTTTGACAAGGCTTATTCAGACATCATAGACTATGCAAATCGTCACGTTCAATTAAAATTCCAGTCCAGGAGGTTGGCATGAATATCGCAGAGGTCATGAAGAATTTCGTTGAGCCCGGGTCTGTAGCTATCGTCGGCGCAACACGTAAAAGCGGAGATTTCTCCATGAATATACTGGAGCACATCCTTTCATACGGCTATACCGGCAAATTGTATCCGATTAACCCCAACGCGGGTGAGATACTCGGCATTAAAGCGTACGCTGACATCTCTGAGATAGCCGACCCCATAGACCTGGCGCTCATCGTCACAGCGCGTGATGTAGTGCCCGTGGTGTTACGCTCCTGCGCTGATAAAGGCATAAAGAGCGCAATCATAGTGGCACAGGGTTTCAGCGATGCCATGGATGAGGAAGGGCACGAACTCAGCCGGCAGTTGACAGAGATAGTACGAGCTACGGGCATACGTGTACTGGGACCGAACACGTTCGGGACGGCCAACGCCTTCATCAATTTCAGTACATCGTTTGCCCGCATCAAACT
The DNA here is from genome assembly GCA_963752975.1 of uncultured Chloroflexia bacterium. GTDB lineage: Bacteria > Chloroflexota > Dehalococcoidia > GIF9 > UBA5629 > CAIMUM01. The sequence goes on along the minus strand of CAVWAG010000008.1, from coordinate 57,881 downwards.
CGATAAGAATCCCGTTGGTATAGTATGCCAATCCGGCCTGTTCTTCCATGGCCTTCCAGAATTCAGGTTAACCGGGAAATGCATAGACCTCGGCAATGCCTGCGATATCGGCTTCACGGAGGCCCTGGATTATTTTGAAAATGATCCGCAGGTCAAAGTCATCGGGCTTCACATAGAGGGGGTCAATGACCCACAGGTTTTACTGAAAACTATGGAACGGGTGACCGCAAAAAAGTCTGTCATCGTATTGAAGACCGGCAGAAGCGAGCAGGCAGCCAGGGCCATGCAGTCACACACGGGATCGCTGGCGGGAAACAGCCTGCTATGGGACTCAGCTTTGAAACGCGCGGGGGCCATCCGTGTCAGCGACATTGAAGAGTTCTTCGATACTGTCAGGATGTTCAGCATGGCGCCCCTGATGAAAAACAACAAAATAGTGGTTGCCACATTCAGCGGCGCCGCCGGCATACTGGCGATGGATGCTATGCGTGATACCGGACTGGAGATGGGCAATTTGTCTGAGGACACCACCGCCAAACTGGTTAAGCTGGCGCCAGCCTGGCTGAAGGTCGGCAACCCGGTGGATTACTGGCCTATTATGATGGGGTACCCTGACCAGGGGCGTGCCATGAGTGAGGTGATGGAAATTCTGCTCTCTGATGATGAGATCGGCGGTGTGATGTTTACCCAGGTTGCCTTTACCCCGAAATTCGACGAAATGATGGCGATGTTCCTGAATTACCTGGCAGAAAAACATCCCCATAGGCCGTTTATGTCCGCCATCTCCGGCACATACAACGGTGATTTCATCAACGGTTTACAGCAGGACGGCAAGCACCTGGCTTTCCATACACCTGAGAGGGCGGCAAGGGCTTTCTCGCACCTGTGGCAATATTCGCGGCTAAGACGCGGGCTCTAAGATTATGCGCGCATCCACCGCCAGCGCCCCGCTCTTATAAGCGAAAACGGGATTGAGGTCGAGCTCTTTTATCTCAGGATTCTTATCTACGAAATCCGATACTTTTACTATCAACTCTTCCAGGTAAGGAACATCGGCCGGATCCTGGCCGCGGTAACCTTTGAGAATCGGGAAGCCCTTGATTTCGGTTATCATCTCACCCGCGTCCCTCCTGGTCATAGGCACTATGCGGAATGAGACATCTTTAAGCACCTCAACGAGGATGCCACCGAGGCCGAACATGATGACCGGCCCGAATTGGGCGTCCTTGGTCATGCCGATGATAACTTCGATACCCTGCTTGGCCATTTTTTGCACGGTAACGCCCACTATTTTAGCTTTGGGATAATGCTTTTTCACGCTGGCCAATATCTCGCTATAGGCTTTGCCTACCTGCGTGGCATTCAGAATATTCAGCTTTACACCGCCCGCGTCACTTTTATGTGTTACGTCCGGCGATACAATTTTCATGACAACGGGAAATCCCATTGTCTTGGCCAGTTCCATTGCCTCAGTTTTGGATGTTGCCAGCTTTGTTTCAACCACCGGGATTTTGGCGGCTTTCAACAGCTCTTTGGATTCAATCTCATTCAGCAAAGTCCTCTTTTCCTGCCTGGCTTTACCCAAAATCTCAGCTTTTGTCATCTTTCATCTCCTCTTTCGTATGGCGCGATCAGTGTTCAATCACATAGTAAAAATCGGCTACATTTTAGCCAATCTGCAGGCTGATTGCAAAATATCAGCGTTACATTATATCATTACTTGTTTTTATTACGGGTCCAATTAACTATGAGCAATCCTGAGATCCCACAAAAATTGAAGCTGCTGGCTATGGCTGGCAGCCCGCGCCGGGGATGCAACACCGACCGCCTGCTCAACGAAGCTATTGCGGGCGCGGCCGGGCAGGGCCTACTGGTAAAGCAGGTTACCCTGGCCGACCTGGATATCTCACCCTGCCAGCACTGCGATGCCTGCATCCAATTAGGCGGCCGGTGTGTGATTGAGGACGATATGCAGCAGATCCACCAGGATATCAGGGAATACGACCGCTTCATAATTGCTTCCCCGGTATTTTTCATGGGCCTGACCGCCCAGGCCAAGGCCATGATAGACCGTTGCCAGGCCTTATGGGTGCTAAAAAACGTTCTGAATCTGCCGATTTGCCTGAAAACCGGCCCGGTCAGGAAAGGCGTATTTATCTCAGCCGGCGGGACAAGGTATGCCAATCTCTTCCAGGGATCGGTTGCCACAGTGAAAAGCTGGTACAAAACTCTTGATATAGAATATTCGGGCGAATTATTGCTGCCGGGAATCGACAAGTGTAACGCTGTAACTGAGCATCCGGCTTCCCTGAAAGAGGCTTTTTTACTCGGGCAACAATTGGCAAATTAAATATACAAATTAAGAGGAGGTTTAAATGGATTTCTATTTAAGCGAGGAACAGAAGATGTTCCAGTCAATGGTGAGAGACTTCGCTACCAACGTGGTCAAGCCTGAAGCAAACAAGATCGACGAGGAGGGCAAGTTTCCCGCGGAGATCTTTAAGAAAGCGGCGGAGCTCGGCATTTTCGGCATAACCATCGACGAGAAATACGGCGGGAGCGGTGGAGATTACCTGTCCATGACCATATGCTGTGAAGAGCTTGCCAGGGCCTCGGGCGGATTGGCGGCGATATTCTTAGCCAATCTGTCGCTGGCCTGCTATCCCATCTATAAATTCGGCACCGAGGAACAGAAAAAGAAGTATGTCGCGCCGATCGCGCGGGGAGATAAAATATGCTGCTTTGTCCTGACCGAACCCGGCGCGGGCAGCGACGCCGGCGCCACAACGACTACGGCAACGCGCGAAGGCAACAACGTCGTGATAAACGGCAATAAAATCTTTATCACCAACGGGGCTGAAGCGTCGATCGCCGTGGTTTTCGCCATGGAGGACAAGTCCAAGGGAAACAGGGGCATATCGGCATATATAGTTGAGAGCAATACCCCCGGTTACTCCGTGGGCAAGCTGGAACACAAGATGGGCATCCACGGTTCGTCAACTGCCGAGCTGGTATTCGAGAACTGCAAGGTCCCGAAGGAAAACCAGTTAGGAGAATCGGGCAAAGGGCTCCGCTACGCGATGGAATCCATCGATGCCAGCCGTGTTACCGTAGCGGCACAGGCGCTGGGCATATCGCAGGCCGCCTTCGACGACGCCCTGGCCTATTCTCAAACGCGTGTGCAATTCGGCAAGCCCCTGGCGCAGCATCAGGCTATCCAGTGGATGCTGGCGGATATGGCCACCCAGATCGATGCGGCGCGCATGATGGTTTACCGCGCGGCCTGGCTGAAAGACAAGGGCGTGCCATATATGAAGGAGGCAGCGATGGCCAAGCTCTATGCCGCCGAAGTTTCGAGCTTTGTAACCAATAAGGCCCTGCAGATCCACGGCGGATACGGCTATTGCAGGGATTATCCCATGGAGCGCTACCTGCGCGACGCCAAGATCACCGAGATTTACGAAGGCACATCTGAGATGCAGCGCATGACCATTGCGCGCGCACTGATCACCCAGTAATAGGTAGTGGATCATTTTGAAATACGGGGGATATTTGCGCCCAAAATAGCTTCAAGCTTGCCCCACATCTTGGATTTGTTGACAAAGTGGTATCATTATTGGTATCATCATTTTTTAGATGACAGGTTCTATAGAGAAAATAACTAAACAAATGCAAAGGAACCCAAAGAATGTAAGCTATTCTGACCTGTGCAAAATTTGCAAACATTATTTTGGGGTGCCACGGCAGGAGAGCAGTAGCCATTGTGTATATAAGACACCGTGGCAAGGAGATCCTAGAATAAATATACAAAACGACAAAGGGAAGGCAAAGGCATATCAAGTTAGACAGGTGTTACAGGCTATAGATAAACTGGAGGCACAAAATGATGACAAAACCAATAACGCGAACTGACTATTATACATATCGTATTACTTGGTCTAACGAAGATGGGGCATATGTTGGCCTGTGCGCTGAGTTTCCCAGCTTAAGTTGGCTGGATAAGACCCCGGAAGCAGTATTGAAGGGTATACGCAAACTGGTATCAGAAGCCGTCTCAGATATGGAATCTAATAATGAAAATGTTCCTCAGCCACTTGCGCTCCAAAGCTATTCGGGTAAATTTATGGTACGTGTACCCCCGAATATACATAGAGATATCGCTATACAGGCAGCAGAAGCTAAAGTTAGCATCAATCGTGTCGTCAGTGCTAAATTGGCTATGAGGTAAGGCTTATATCTATTTCCTCCACCTTGCCTTAGCTGCTTTTTATGCCATTAACTTATCGGCGGGAGCGGCTATAGCCTGGCGGCGTCGCGCAGGTCAGTGATATTACCGATACCCTCGGCCCTGATAAATTGACTAAGGCCATCGATAATATCAAGTGCGGTCTGCGGGTTGACCAGGTTGGCCGTTCCCACCTCCACCGCGGTCGCGCCTGCCATAATAAACTCCAGCGCATCTTCAGCGTTCATTATGCCGCCACACCCGATAACCGGGATCTTAACGCAGCCTGCGACCTTCCACACCATGGACAGGGCTATGGGTTTAATGGCCGGACCGGACAACCCGCCTGTAACGTTGCCGAGGCCCGGCCTGCGTCTTTTAACGTCGATCGAGATACCGCTGAGGGTATTGATCAGCGATACGGCGTCCGCTCCCGCCGACTCGACCGCCCTGGCTATGGCAGCGATATCCGTCACGTTAGGGCTCAATTTCACTATGACCGGCAGCGAAGTCGACTTCCTGACCGCGGAGGTGACTTCAGCCGCACAAACCGGGTCGGTGCCGAATTGCATGCCGCCTTTTTTAACATTGGGGCAGCTTATGTTAACTTCAATGCCGCTGATACCGGCCACACCATCCAGCTTAGAAGCCATTTTGCCGTACTCGTCCACTGTATCCCCGGCGATATTGACTATAACCGGCACCCTCCAGGTTGCCCAGGCAGGCGCTTTTTCACTGATCAACGCCTCCACCCCGATATTCTCCAACCCGACCGAGTTTAATATACCGCCCGTGACTTCGATAATCCGCGGCTGAGGATTTCCCGCCCTCGGTTTTAACGTGGTTCCCTTGCAGATAATTGCGCCGAGCTTGCGAAAATCCACCAGGTCCGCGGTCTCATCACCATATCCCCAGGTGCCCGACGCAGCGATAACCGGGTTTGCCAGGCTGAGACCGGGCGCAATCTGGACCCTTAACAAAGATTGGGACATCAGGTCTTAACCCCCGGCTTCCGCATACGGACCGATTTCAGTTTTCCTTCCATGGTCAGCTCTTTATCGATGCGGTCATCTATTTTCAGTGTAGTGACCACACGCGCTGCCCCCTTTGCAAAGGGCACAGCATGCATCCGTTGAGTTACTTTAAGCACCTCGCTGAGCGTCCCTTCCAGGATAGTACCCATAGGGGTCAACCTGTAATTAACCTCTTTGTTCCCCTCAAGAATGCCGATGCAGTCGGCGACGTATTCACTGACGCTGGCGCTGCCCGTGCCGAGAGGCACAACAGATATTTCGGCTACAATCCTTCTTTCCTTCATGGTCAACCTCTTAATATAATAACTATAGTATATACAAGAGACTGCAGAAATTACAGGAGCAGCAATCTAAACGCAAAACAACATCAAATATGTTAAAATTTCCCGCGTATTTAACATGATGAAGACCGTTGAGCAGGTTAAACACTATCACATAAGAAGGATGGCTGACGGTGACATCCCGCAGGCCCTGGAAATCGATCTCGATGCCTTCCCCAACCAGTGGCCGCATCCGTCGGCCAGTTCCTTCCATCATGAGTTACGCAATAAGCTGGCGCATTATATAGTTGTATGCGAGGATGGAATCCCTGAAAATAGCGGCAACGGGCAGTCTGTCACCGGTTTAAAAGAAATAGCTTTATACATCAGGCAACTGTTTTCCCAGGAGCGCTTTTTCGGAGCCGGCAAGACAGTTCAAAGCAGGGAATACCTGGCCGGTATGGCCGGCATCTGGATGATGGTCGACGAAGCCCACATAGTAACCATAGCCGTAAGAACAACCCGCAAAAACCTGGGATTGGGAGAATGGCTGCTGATAAATATCATCGAGCTTGCTCAACAGTTGCGCGCGAAATATGTGACCCTTGAAGTGCGCGTTTCCAACAAGACAGCACAGGCGCTGTATGAAAAATACGGTTTTACCATAGCCGGAACACGCAAGAAATATTACTCGGATAACGGAGAGGATGCATTGATCATGACTACCTGCGAACTAAATTCGCCGGCCTACCAAACAATCCTGCAATCCCTCAAGGATGAACACCGCAACCGCTGTAGCCGGTGCTATCCTTGAACTTAAAGAAAAATATGGAGTGTAAATCATGGGAGAAATGAAAAGTGCGTGGCAGATAGCCATGGAAAAAGCCGATAAATTAGGCAAGGTCAGCCAGGATGAGCTCAACAGCATTAAGTATGTACCCGAGGGCAACAGGATAGCCTCCCTTTTCATCCAGGATGAAAAATGCGACCTTTTATCTGAACTGGGCAAATTCCCGGCGGACGATGCCGCCAGGTTTATAAAAAAGGGGATCGACGAGATATTGGTCCGCAATATCACTCTTCCACATAACGATGAGGACACCCGCAAAACCAAAAGGGCGATGGCGGGACTCCGACTGATCAAGGAGAATAAAAAGCAGCTCGAAACGGTCCTCGGGCTAATCAATACCCTGGTCAACCAGTACCAGGTCGCCCTTCAGCAGACGTACGCCGAATTCAAGAAAAAAGCTGAGGTCAGCATACAGCAGGCATCGCGCACCATGCGGCCCCAGAGGGGAGACCAGATGCCACTGGAACAGAAGCTCCAGATCCAGTTGCAGGAGGAGTGGCGCGAAATACACGGCGAACTGGATGCCCAGTACGACAAAGCCCTGAACGAACACCGGCAAAAGATACTTGAATTAAGCTGACCGGGTTAGAATAGAGCACGCAAAACATCATTGCGAGCTTTTTTACTCGTCATTGCGAGCTTTTTTACTCGTCATTGCGAACTTTTTTCTCGTCATTGCGAACTTTTTTCTCGTCATTGCGAGGAGCCTCAGCGACGAAGCAATCTTACCTCTCGTTATGCACGTGGGATAGATTGCTTCGCTTCGCTCGCAATGACGAGGTTGAAATAGGAACAGCAATGACGAGGTTGAAATAGGACCAGCAACGACGAGGTTGAAATAGGACCAGCAATGACGAGGTTGAAATAGGACTCGCAATGACGATGTGTAACTACGGCCGGAATTCCCTCTGCTTCCACCACGGGTAGAATGCGGGCATATCTTTGCTGACTTTCATGGGGAAGGCAGGCGGCCTTTTCTCCAGGAATGATGTAATCCCTTCCAGCGAATCACCCACACCGTAGGTCCAGTTTAATATTTTCGATTCAAGTATATGCGCCTCCATGGGATGGTCCGCGCCCAGCATCTTCCACATCAATTGCCGGCACAGCGCTACCGATATGGAAGAGCTGTTATCGACGATCTCGCGGGCTAATCTGCCTGGCGCGCGGCAGCAGTTCATCAGGCTCCAGCAATTCGCTCACCAGCCTCCTGTCCAAAGCTTCCTGCGCGCTGAATATCCTGCCGCTGTAAACCCATTCCGCTGCAGTATTTATACCCACCACCCTGGGAAGGAACCAGGTCGCCGCCCCGTCAAGTATGATGCCGCGCCGGGCGAATACAAAACCCATCCTGGCCTTTTTGGAGGCGATACGTATATCCATGGGCAGGGTCAGCGTACTGCCGAATCCCACCGCCGGCCCGTTGATAGCCGCGATAACAGGCTTCTTCATGTCGTATATCCTCAGGCAGACAACGCCGCCATCGTCCCGGCGCGGAGTAGTATCCGCTTTGCCGGTAAACCTGTCGTAGAAAGTATCCTGGTTGCTGTCATCCGCCAGGTCAGCTCCCGCGCAGAAAGCCCGGCCGGCGCCCGTGACGATAACCGCCCGGATATCGTCATCGAGATCCGCAGCATCGAAAGCGGCTATAAGCTCTTTACAGGAGGCGGCGTTCACCGCATTCAATTTATCCGGGGTATTAAGAGTAAGGGTCAGGATATTATCGGCGACTTCATATTTAAGATACTTGAATTCCATCTCTCCTCCTTGATTTACAGCAGGTAAAGCCGGTTATATAGTTCCCGCGGTCACGCGGGAAAAGTGGATAGCCCCTCAGTCTTTAATCTACAAATTCCAGCGTGTGCGCAATCTCTTTCCAGGTCTGTAATCTGTCAGGTGCGATTGCCACCGGCGCCACCGCTCCAAATAAAATATACCTGCTGCCCTTTTTTACCCCGTAGATATAAACCTGGGACGCTATACTGACTATCGACTTGGCTTCATACAGTATTTCAAATGCCGGCGTGACGCCATCCAGCAGGGTGGTTGCGTTGTCGCTGGCTATGACCTGCGGACTGGACCCGCCACCCGATATCCTGATTGCCTTGGCCCATTCCAGTGCCACCGAATTAAAATCAACGCCGTTGGAGCTCACAATAGTTATCCTGATGCTATTGGCCTGTGGCGAGTTGGAGGAAGCCTCTGCACCAAAAGTTGAGTTCGACAGACTCTTCTCTTTGTAATCCTTGGGATACCTCAGGCGGAAATTATAGTTGGAGTCCTTATACTCGTTGTAATCCCAGGGTGGCGGAGGCACAGCTTTTTTAACTACTGTGGTATCCCCTCCGGTCACTGTTGTATCAGGGGGTGTAATCACCATGGTAACCACCACATTTTGCGGGGAATTGCGCGTACCTGTACCCTCAATAGTTATATTATCGGTATAGGTACCGGCTGTTTTACCGGACGGCGCTATAAAAACGTCAAGGCTCTTGGAATAACCTTTCTCCAATGCCCCGTCCGTTTCAGTCATCCAAATCCAGGGCTGGGTCTTACTGACCGCCCAGACCATCACCCCCTCCCCCTCATTCATAAAGGTGATGGTCTTGGTAACGGTCTTAGAATCACCTTCTTTGAACTGCACATCTATTGATAAGGAATTGACCCCTAACCTCGGTACCATTTCCACCGGCTGCTGAGGGGTTACCGGAGCCGCGGCGGGAGATGAGCAACCGGCAAGCATCGCCAGGACAGAAGATATGACCAGAACGTTTTTAACTTTTTTACGCATTTCTGATTGCAAACTCACTTTATTTATCTACTTATATGTATTATAGCAAGGGTTGGTTGAAAAGTATTATTCTGCTGGGAAAGCTTGGAGATGATGCAGAGATATTCTCGTTCCTTCAGCTTTCAGGATTCATATCGCTAACTTCATATCGGTTTGCCTGTTATAAGATAGATAATCGAAGTTACAATCAACATAATGATTGGTATGCTCATGATTCCAGCTAATATTGCTAAAATAATAAACTTCCATCCATGCAATTTGTTTCTACGAATTATTCCAATGAGTAAAATTGCCACGCCTGTGGTTAAGATAGTTAAACCAATTAAGTCTGTATCGATTCCCCATTGTCCATAAAAAAGCGGAGTAAGAAGGAAAAGAATGATACCAATCGCCATTACGAAAAAGGAAGCTGTTATCAATTTTCCAAATTTCTCAACTAATCTCTTCATCCTCACTTGCCTCCTCAATCATTTTAAATATCTGCATACTGCATTATAAAAACTAACCAATTTTTCGATTGGGAAAATAATTATATCTCCCAGCTTATCAAGTCCGGATACAATGTAATTTGCTGTTTTATCTATAATAGATATGGGCTTCACTTTTGGTGAAATAATATCCTTATCGAGAGTCATCCCATCTTTCGAGTCTATTTCAATTGATGACGGCTTTATCTCATTTGCAATCTCAAGAGTGCTCATCCTTGGGGCAATAATCTCTAATCTTTTAGAAACTGACTCAATGTATTCATGAGCCAGTACCGTGGAATTGATGATGGTACTGAGTAGCAGTTGACCTTTAATGCTACTACCACCCAGTTCACTATACTTTTCTGTCTGTTCGGCAGCTTTTATGCAACTTGATAAGGCAGTCTCCAAGTCCCTCTGTATACTGGAAAGTTCCTTATCTTTTGGTTCGGGTATTTTCCTGAGGGTAAACAGTATCATTTTAAGAGAAATGCTGCTTTCCACCAGAGCATAGGGACTTAATGGCAGTTTACCTTCCCGTAGCGTATTTAAGTTAGCAATATGCCGAACAATGGGAGCAGCTTTCTCGTAAAGTCGTATAAACGCGTTAAAGCTTTTGAGTTTTTCTTCTTCCGCAATTGTTTTCCTCATCAACTACCCCCACATCTATAATATTGAAATGTCTGTTGCATTTCCCCAGCCTCAATTCCTCAACCGAATTCTATCTCATTAATGTCACTTATACAATGGGCTTATATACAGATAATGACTTTGGGCTGAGAAGTTATTTAAAATGCCCCTTTATATAAATAAGCTATTGGTATCTTCTCTAAGATGAAGCACAATTATTTCCAGGATATTAGACGATTGACAGATATATATTTCCAGATGGGGAAAATATGAATCTAAATAATGCCTCTCGACTTTGTAAAGCTCTATTATTTCAACTTGATTTGTAACCACTCATTCAAATCTTTTAAGAAATTATATTCGTCTTCGGTTAATATGTCCCTTTGCGGATGTGAATACTTTTGCCGTATGGTATTAAACCTAATAAGCCAAGAGAGTTTTTTATCTTGGCCAGCATTGTCCATGCCAGGAGGCGTAAAGAAATTGATTAAAAAGGCAGAATTCTCCTTAATTATGTCCTTATAATGAATTGTATTAAGAAAGTGCGACTCATGTTCATCGCTTTTTTGATCTATTTTAGTAATGGAACATGCCTTTTGTATATTTGTAGGTATCCCGCTGGTCCACCAGTTTCTCTCCGAATTGCTTCTTCAATTGTGCCACAATAAATTCATGCATTAGAGGCTCGATATGGTTATGTCCAAGCTCCCATGACGGCATATTGAATTGACCTGAATATTCTTTCAACCATTGCTGGAGACCATCAGGATTAAATTCGTTAAATTCGTTATGAATAGCGATGAGAAATTGCCTTGTCACCTTTTCTGGTGCTCCGCTACCGAAGTGACTCCTCATTTTACTCAAACCTTCACTGTCGATCCCTTTTATAAACGATACTATGGGAATTAAGTATGGCGTGACCTTATCAGCTAGTTGTTGCCAATAATTCCTCGGGTTTAAGATTCTCAAACTTGATTAAGTGGTCTAATATAATATCTATCGACTTTAGAACTGCGCTTACACCAATGTTCATAGATATAAATCCGCCTTCACCGCTTCCTATGTCCCACTGGACCTTTAATTCGTCTTTCATATAGTTGAAACAGCGATTAAGAAAGACCAAGGCTTTTTTCAACGTATCATCGTTAGTAACTGCAGTAAGATATCCTGGTCTAATCAGCTTCTTGCCTTTGACCTTGCCGAAATAACCAGGGCTAGCACTCAACCCCCACTTCATCAAAGTCTCAAGAGTAAGACATCTGGTGCTGGTTTTGTCTTCCTCAGATAGAATGATCCGATTGTAAAAAGGGCTTTTGTCATCAATGTTTAGGCATGTAATTACACGGGTTTTCATAGCTGAAATGGCAAGTGACGCATCATCCGAATTCCAGTGGAAATCAGCCATGATGGACCTCAGCAAATTGGTGGGTACAGATTTTTGTGTGTGATTGATATCAACGAAGATTTTAGCCTGTTCCGCTTCGGGTAAATTTAGAAAGGCTACAACTGGCACGGTATGATGAGCCTCTGAGACAGCCTTGGAATATCCATACAACCTATGTTGACCGTCAATTATGAACATAGATCTATATTCTCTCGGTAAATGCAATACTCCCATGCTGGTGTTTGAATCATGCTCTATTTGTCCAGCAGGTTCCCACTTTAATTCCTGTTTTTTAGAAGCGATATTAACGATAATGGAATTCGGGAAGTAGCCACCTTTATCAATATATTTACCTATATCCTCAATCCTCTTTTTGTTCACTAATCTCTGGTATGCTTGTGTAGCTTCGAGATTTGTTTCCCATCGATGAAGAATGAACCCCATTCTTAGCAGAAACTTCGGTTCAATGCTGAAAGAATAGAAAACGTTCCCAGAATGACATTTTCCCTTTTACTGCGGGTACTCTGTGGGGTAGATTTGGTATCTCTTGCCACAAATAGCTTCCCGAAAAGCTGATACTTAGCTGCTGGACCTAAATGATCTACTAAATGCTCCCAATATTCAAGAGAAGAGTCATTAAAGTGGAAAATTGCACCTTCAGTTAAGCGTTTTTCATCAGCGTCACATAAAATCATCTATTGGTCGCAAATATAAAAGCGACCTTAGGTTTGCCCTTAAATAATTTCTGTGCCGCTTGCCTTAGGCCATCTTTCATACTGATTAGCTCATTTATGTCTTTTTGATAATATTCAACCTTATCAGTAGAAGATGATTTACATTCTATGATCAAAATGGCCTCATCCTCAGCCGCAAACACATCGATTTTTTTAGTTAGCCCTTCAATGTATTCAAGTCTGAAGTTATTATCTTTATTCAAATAGGAAAATTTCATTTTTGCAAAGAGAGCCCATATACGATCCTCAAAAGCGTCAAAATGAGTTTTTCGCTTTTTTCATGCGGATACTATTCTTAAGTTTCGATGGGACAAATTCCCAACCATCCTCTTCAAACTCTTGTCTTTTAGAAGGTTTTATTGTGCAAGAGATATCAGGTGATATTTTAGCTTTAATAAGCTTGGGTGAGATATCCTCTATCTTTAGCAATCCTTCAGTTCCCATAACAACCCTCCGTTACCGCACATTAGTGAAAATATATTCTTCAGTTAGACCCCTTTTGGCCAATTTCCCACCTATCACGTTGGATCTGGATAACGTAGTTGGCCGGTCTATTCTCCCAAACAATTTCTCGATAGAATCATGTTTTGCATTTGCAAGGATATAATATGCACCTTGCCTGCGTACTTTTTGGATAAAAGATGCTAATCGCTTCTGGTCATCCCACGAAAACAGTTTATCGTTGTATTTTATAAACCCATTTTTTATGTGAGTTGTGGAATATGGTGGGTCCAAAAGGACAAGGTCCTTTTTCCCAATATTGTTCAGCGTTTGCTCAAAGTCACCGCACCACAAAATCGTTGGTTTTAAGAGTGTGCTGCAACGTTTGATTTTATCGTAATCAAATAGCTGGTTATAGTTTTGAATCCATACGGGACATTAAACTCACCATTTTGATTAACACGATACAGCCCATTAAAACATGTTCTATTTAAATAGATAAACTGGGCAGCGTTTTCCTCAGGTGTTTTGGCTTGAGTTCCTCTAATGCGATAATAAGAATCTTCGTTATTTATAAACTGTCCTAATATACGTACAACATTATCATGATTATCTCGCAATTGGCAGTATGTGCCAATGAGATCGGAGTTAATATCCGAAAGAAATGACTTTCCTCGAGGTTGAAGATTAAAGAAAACGGTTCCTCCCCCTATAAAAGGTTCGTGATAATTATCAGAATGATTCAGGCAGGAATTTATGCAATTCTGTTAATAACCAATTCTTACCGCCAGCCCATCTTAGGAACGGTGTTTCAAAGATTCTATTCATTTTTCAAGAATGCATTTTAGACTCTATCTAGTCATGACCTGTACCATCAAGAACAGTAGCCGCATCTCTCAAACCTCGTCTCATTAACCGCATTCTATCGCATTAACGTTACTTATACAATGGGCTTATATATTGGTAATGACATCTCTTTTATTTTTCCGCCCATTTTTCTGTAGATATCCATATTTAAATTTGAGTCTAAATGGATTATAATTAGTTGTAGACACCTAAATGTGATTTAAATTTGCGGTAGCGGAAAAGGTAGGTTGGGAATATGCCAAGAAAAACGATCTCAAGAATATGTAAATATAGAGCTATTTTAGAGGGAAAAGACTTGCCATATCCCAAACATCGCTATAAATATGTGGAAATAGAGCTTGATGGTTTCATTGTTCATCACCCCATCAGTAAGACTGTAAGGAATTCAAGACGATTGCCGATGTTAATTGCATTTGCTGCATCCGAAAATCCAGAACGTAAGATAAGACTTAGGTTTGACGAATCGGGCTATTTTGTTGTTGGCTATAGATGTATAAGAGAAAGAATATCATTAGCTTTGATGATTGTTTGATTCATCGCAAAATTGCCAATAAGCCCAGAAACCATTACGTTCAATTGAATTGAAAAGTATTGGTGCCCCCAAGGGAATTCGAATCCCTGTGCCCAGCTTGAAAGGCTGGTGTCCTAGGCCTCTAGACGATGGGGGCACGACTTCACGGATAGATGGGGAGGGCTTCCAGCCCGGCTGTCTCGGGAAAACCAAACATTATATTCATATTTTGCACTGCTTGTCCAGCAGCGCCCTTGACCAGGTTATCTATGCAGCTTACCACTACCACCCTGCCCGTCTTCTGGTGGATAACGGGGTAAAGCAGGCACAGGTTGCTACCCCAGGCATGCTTGGTCTCGGGGCACTGCTGCATTACCCGTGTGAACGGCTCATCCCGGTAAAAATCGTAATAAATTTTATCTAACTCTTCCTTACCGCCGGTCAGCTTGCCGGCTTTAGCCCGGGCATAACAGGTGCTCGCTATTCCCCTGGTCATGGGTACCACGTGGGGCACGAAGGTCACGGAAACCATCTTCAGCGGATCCAGCGCTTCAAGCTCCTGCGATATCTCCGGCAGGTGCCGGTGGCCGCCCAGGTCATAAGGCCGTACGTTATCGCTGGCCTCCGCGAAATGCGTGGGCAGGGTCAGCGTGCGCCCGGCGCCCGAGGTACCCGACTTGCTATCAACGATCACGTCGGGCTCCACCAGTCCCAATTTAACCAGCGGCGCCAATCCGAGTATGGCGGATGTAGGATAGCAGCCCGGGTTGGCCACGAGTTCAGCCTTCTTTATCCTGTCACGGTGCAATTCCGGAAGCCCGTATACTGCTTTCTTGAGCAATTCGGGCGCGGGATGATCAAAGTCGTACCATTGCGGGTACCAGGCAGCTTCTCTCAGCCGGAAGTCGGCGCTCATATCCACGACCCTGATACCTTTATTCAGCAAAGGCACTATGCCCTCGGCACTGGCCTTGTGCGCCATGGCTGAAAAGGCGATATCTACCCTGCCTTCAAGTTCAGCCGTAATAGTCAGACCGGTACAGGCCAGGTGGGGAAAAACCTCGCCCAGCTTTTTGCCGGCGGCGCTGCGCCCGGTTACGGAGACCAGTTCCACGTCCGGATGCTGCCAGAGTATGCGCGCCAGTTCAACACCGGCGTAACCGGTGACATTGATAATTCCAGCTTTTATTTTATTCATAGCTATTCCATACTCCTCGATCTTATATTAACCCATGCAGGTGGCATGTGTCATTTATGTAAAGGGCCGACGGCATCCCGAACCTGACCTCGAACAAATTGACCGCGCCGTAGTCCTGGGCAATCTGGCGGTAATGCCGGTTGTCCATGTGCAGCATGATGAAAATCATAACTACGGTCAGCGCCCGGTGCGACACTATGACAACCGCCTCCTTCTTATGTTTGACTGCCACGGCCTCAATTGCGGCAGCCGCTCTTTCCCTTAATTCGCCGAGACTGTCAGCGAAGGGCAATTTTATCTTCACCTCCGCAGGAGCTTCGGCAAACGAGCAGTCCATAACCAGGGCGTCCGCGGGATCCATGCCTGTCCAGCGCAGCGGTTGAGGGACATCTAACCCGGGCAGAGCATCCGCTTTCAAGCCAAAACCTGCGGCGATTACCTCCGCCATCTCCCCGGCGCCGGGTACGGGAGTGGTATAAACCGCCTTTACCGCGTATTCGGACAGCCTTTCGGCGGCAGCCCGCGCCCATTCAGCCGGCGGCGCATCGAGTCCGGCCCCGTCATCTACCGGGTAGGAGCTGTACCGCTCCTGCCCGGTCGGCCCGGTATTGACAATCAGTATTTTACCCAATTTATTTCAGCTTCTATCTTTCAACTACCATGGCTATGCCCATGCCACCGCCGATGCACATGGTGGCCAGGCCATGCCTGAGGTTGCGCCTCTTCATTTCATAGGCCAGGGTCACCAGTACGCGTCCCCCCGTGGCGCCGATGGGATGGCCGAGGGATATGCCGCTGCCGTGGACATTGGTCTTATCCGGGTCGAAGCCCAGTTCCCTCATGCAGCCGAGCGCCTGCGACGCGAACGCTTCATTCAATTCGACAACGTCCATATCCTTCACCGACAGTTTAGCCTTTTCCAGCGCCTTTTTCACGGCGGGCACGACACCCAGTCCCATATAGGCAGGGTCCAGGCCGCCTGAAGCATATGATTTTATCTTTACGATGGGTTCCAGTCCCATCTCCTTAGCCTTTTCGGCCGACATCAGCAGCACCGCTGCCGCGCCGTCGTTTATTCCCGAAGCATTGCCCGCCGTCACCGTCCCGTCCTTTTTGAAAGCCGGCGCCAGCTTGCCCATTTTCTCCATGCTTGTATCCATCGGCCTCTCGTCAGTTTCGAATACGACCGGGTCGCCTTTTTTCTGCGGGGTAACTACCGGCACGATCTCCTGCTTGAAAGTGCCATCCTTGATGGCCGCCATAGCCCGCTGGTGGCTCATCAGTCCCAGCTTATCCTGCTCCTCCCTGGTAATACCGTATTTGGCCGCGATGTTTTCCGCGGTCAGGCCCATGTGGTATCCGTAGTAAAGCTCCCACAGTCCGTCGTAGACCATCAGGTCCAGAACCTCGCCCTTCCCGGTCAGATCCATGCGGTATCCCCACCTGGCACGCGTCATAGCATAGGGCGCGTTGCTCATGCTCTCCATGCCGCCCGCGACCACGACTTCCGCGTCTTCCAGCATGATAGACTGGGCGCCCGTGATGATTGCCTTCAGGCCGGAACCGCAAATCTTATTTACAGTAAAACCGGGTGTTTCCTTGGGCAATCCGGCATAGATCATGGCCTGCCTGCCCGGGTTCTGCCCCTGCGCCGCCTGCAGTACATTCCCCATGATAACCTCGTCCACCTGTATATCTTTGAGACCGTCGGGCCAGTCATAATACTTCTGCTCGAGTTCGCTTGGCCCGCCACCCGCCAGCGCTTTGGGTCCGTGATCCATAAGTTTAGCGCCGGATTTCGGCCTGAGTCCCACCCTTTTCAGGACATCCTTTATCACGATCGCGCCCAGCTTTGCAGCAGTCTGCTCCTTAAGTCCACCCCCAAAGGCGCCGATGGCCGTCCTCACCCCGCTAACGATTACAACTTCTGACATTTGATTCTCCTTGCTTAAGATTATTTACTCTTTACCAGGCGCCCTGCCACAGTGGCCGCCAGTTCATGTACAAACTCCGTGCTGTATTCCCTGCGGTTAAAGCGCAGCGGCGTTATGGATACCCTGTTACGCTTGAGCGCCCACAGGTCGGTGCCGCTGACATCCGCCATATCGGTTCCCCTGTGCAATATCCAGTAGTAATCATGCCTGCCGTCGTTACCCGTTTCAATTCCGGCCGAATATATCTTCTCACCCAGTTTGGTTACATCAACCCCGGCTATCTCATCCAGCGGCAGGTCGGGCACGTTTAAATTCAAAAGCATTTTGCCCTTTATGCCCTTATTAATAATATACCTGACCACTTCACGCGCTACCTTTGCGCCGGTAGCAAACCTTGGGCCGGTAAAGGCATTCATCGATACCGCAATCGAAGGGATAGAGTAGAAGAAACCCTGCAGTGCCGCTCCCACTGTACCGGATAAGAAAACGTCATAGCCGCAGTTGGGGCCCTGGTTAATGCCGGATACGACCAGGTCGATGCCGTCCGGCATGATCACTTTGACCGCCATGATGACACTGTCGGCCGGCGTACCCTCAACAGAATAAGTGTCGATTCCGTGTATCTTCTCATGTATCTTGGTCAGCCGTATGGGATGATGAAAGCTTATGGAAGTGCCGACGCCGCTTTGCTCGCGGTCGGGAGCGACCACGGTCACATCGCCGACCTCCTTCAGCTTGCCTACCAGCGTCCAGAGTCCGTCGGCGTTCACGCCGTCATCGTTGGTAACTAAGATTTTCATCATATCACCCCGGAAAAACCGTATAATTTTATCACACACAGGCTATGCAATAAATATGTCTGCCGCTGCTTGTCGGTTCCCACACGGGGTGTTATAATCATCCCCAAATTTGAAGTATCCGCCCGAACTGATAGGTTCAACAAAAAACGTCGTGAATTTTGCAGTAATCCCGCCAAGGAGGTCATGATGGAACCCAGGATAGGTGTTTATGTCTGTCATTGCGGCAGCAACATCGCCGGAACAGTGGATGTGGAGAAGGTTGCCGAGTTCGCCAGAAGCCTGCCGTCCGTAGTTGTTTCGCATGATTATAAATTCATGTGCTCTGACCCCGGGCAGGACCTGATTAAAAACGATATTAAAGAATTGGGCGTCAACCGTGTTGTCGTTGCATCATGCTCACCCCAGATGCACGAGCCTACTTTCCGCAAGGCAGTGCAGGACGGCGGGCTGAATCCCTATTATTTCGAGATGGCAAATATACGCGAGCATTGCTCCTGGGTAACCGAGTCCCGCAAGGAAGCCACGGAGAAAGCCAAGGCACTGGTCAGCGCCGCGGTGCGCCGCGTCTATTACCACCAGCCGCTCGAGGACAAGCAGGTCCCCGTTCACCCGGATACCCTGATCGTCGGCGGCGGCATTGCCGGCATACAGGCGGCGCTGGAGATCGCCAACAGCGGGCACAAGGTCTACCTTGTAGAAAAAGAACCCAGCATCGGCGGGCATATGATGCAGTTAGATAAAACCTTCCCCACGCTCGATTGCTCGGCCTGTATACTGACGCCCAAGATGAGCCTGGTGGGGGCACACCCCTCGATCGAACTGATGACCTACAGCGAGGTGGATTACGTTTCAGGCTACGTGGGCAACTTCAGGGTCAAGATCAGGAAAAAGGCCCGCTATGTGGATGCCACGAAATGCAACGGCTGCGGGACCTGTATGACCAAATGCCCGGTAAAAGTCGACAGTGAGTTCGATGAGAAACTGTCCAAGCGCAAGGCCATTTACACACCGTTCGCCCAGGCCGTACCCAACGTGACCGTTATTGACAAAGAGCACTGCACCTACTTCCTCAAGGGTAAATGCCGCGCCTGCGAAAAATTCTGCGAGCGCAACGCCATTGACTTCCAGCAGGAAGATGAGGTGCTGGAAATCGAGGTCGGCAATATCATCCTGACCACCGGATACCAGGCCTTCGACCCTACGCCCATCAAGGAATACGGCTACGGCCGCCTGGACAATGTGATAACCAGCCTGGAATTCGAGCGCATGGTAAACTCGGCAGGGCCGACCTCAGGCCATGTACTGCTCAAGAACGGCCAGGAGCCCAAGAGTGTAGCGCTCATCCACTGCGTGGGCAGCCGCGATGAAAAATACCACGCCTATTGCTCGCGTGTCTGCTGCATGTATGCCATGAAATTCGCCCACCTGCTCAAGGAACACGTGCACGGCACCCAGGTGTACGAGTTCTATATCGATATCCGCAGTTTCGGCAAGGGTTACGAGGAATTCTACAACCGTGTGCAAAAGGAAGGGACGGTGTTTTTCCGCGGCAGGCCGGGTGAGGTTACCGATGTGGCCGAGACGCCGGCGGAAAAAGGCAAACTCATCGTCCAATTTGAGGATACGCTGGTCGGCAAGCAGCGCAGGATGCCGGTGGAGATGGTGGTACTCTGCAGCGGCCTGGAAGGCAACAAGGACGCGCAGGACATTGCCCACACCTTCAACATCTCGCTGGGCAAAGAGCGGTTCTTTACCGAGAAACACCCCAAGCTCGACCCGGTGGCTACCATGACCGACGGCATTTTCATCGCCGGCTGCTGCCAGGGTCCCAAGGACATCCCCGATACCGTAGCCCAGGCCTCGGCGGCGGCGGCGCGCGTGCTGGCGCTGATCAATAAAGGCAAGGTGGAGATCGAGGCCGATACCGCCTTTATCGACGAGGAGAAATGCTCCGGCTGCAGGGTCTGCAACCTGCTCTGCCCGTACAGCGCCATATCCTACATCGAGAAGGATAAGGTATCACGGATCAACGAAGCCCTCTGCAAGGGCTGCGGCACCTGTGTGGCGGGCTGTCCCAGCGGCGCGATCATCCACAGGCATTTTACCAATGAGCAGATCAATGCCGAACTCGAGGGCATTTTATTATAGCCTTTATGTAAAGGAGTGAAGGGGACATGGAAACTACGCTGAAACCCTCTTTCTTGGACGAAGTCGCCTCTGTCCCGGCCTGCGGCAAAATCAATGAGTGTGTACAGTGCGGTGTCTGCAGCGGTTCCTGCACCACGGCGGCCCACTGGGAGCACCCGCCCCGCAAAATCATCGCGATGGTGCGCGCCGGGATGAAAGATGAGGTGCTCAACAGCAGCTCGATCTGGTACTGCGTTTCCTGCTACCTTTGTACCGCGCGCTGCCCGCGGGATATCAAGCCGGCCAATATAATGCATGCTTTGGAGGCCATCGCCCTCAAGGAAAATTACAGGCCACCCACCAAAACCACAACCATGTACCGCTCCTTCGCCCGTTCAATTGAGCAGAACGGCCGGATTTACGAATTCGGCTTTATGCTCGAGTATTTCCTCAAGACCAATCCCTTTGCCGCGTTAAAGATGCTGCCCATGGCCTTCAGCCTGCTGACGCACAAACGTATGCCGCTGCTGCCCAAGGCGGTAAAAGGCCGGCATCAGCTCAACCAGATGTTCCATAACATAACCACGGGAGGTTCAAGGTGAGATATTACGCTTATTACCCCGGTTGTTCTATGGAAGCCACGGGCGCGCCGGTGGAGAAGGCCATTAAAGCGATTGCCAAACCCCTGGATATCGAGCTCATGGAGCTTGAGGACTGGACCTGCTGCGGGTCATCACCCTTCAGCGGCGTGGACAAGGTCAAGGCTATGGCCATCACAGCCCGAGTACTCGCCCAGGCCGAGAAAACAGGCCTCGACCTGGTGACTCCCTGCAGTTCCTGCTATACGATACTGCATGAAGCCAACGAGCTTATGAAGGATGACCACAAGCTGGCCTGGCAGGTGCATGAAGCGCTGACCTCGGTCGGCCTGAACTATAACGGTACGGTGAAAGTCCGGCATATCGTAGAGGTCATTTACAATGATGTCGGGGTCGAGGCGCTGGCCGCGAAAGTTAAACGCCCGCTAACCGGGCTCAAGGTAGCCTGCTATCATGGCTGCCAGCAGGTGAGGCCCGAGTACGGGTATGATGACCGTGAATATCCTGATTGGTTAGACCGGATCTCCGCTGCGCTGGGGGCGGAACCCGTCAATTATCCGCTCAAGGCCAGGTGCTGCGGAAGCTCACTGGTCATCTCTGAAACCGATATGGCCCTGGACCTCATCCATAAGCTGCTTGAGAACGCCGCGGACAATGGCGCTCAGGCCATCGTCTCCACTACCTGCCCGCTCTGCCACACGGCCTTAGACGCCTATCAATCAGCGGTCAACAGCAAATATAAGTCACACTTCAACCTGCCGGTGCTGGCTGTGCCTCAAATCATCGCCGTAGCCCTGGGGCTCGATTTCAAGCAGGCTGCGCTGGACGGCAACGTAGTTTCACCGCGCAAGCTGCTGAGCCCTTACCTCAATGGCAGGACTGCTGACACTGATGCGCCGGCGCAAAAAGCTGCCGCGGGATGAAAAGGCTGGTCCTCGGCATCGGCAACCCCATCATCGGCGATGACGGCGTAGGTTTTCGCATCATCGAAGCCCTCGAGGCCGATCCCCCTCCCGGGGATGTTGCACTGACTGCCAGCGATGTTTCCGGCTTTGCCATCCTCGATTTCATTATGGATTACGATGAAGTTGTAATAGTTGACGCCATACAGACGGTCAACGGCAGGGCCGGCGATATCTACCGGCTGGCCCTCGACGATTTCCGGGTCACCAAGCATACCCCCTCGGCACACGACGTAGACCTGCCGACCGCGCTTGAGATCGGCAAAATATTGAATATGAAGCTGCCCGGCAAGATCAGCATCGTGGCCATCGAGATACCCGATGCCTATGAATTCAGCAACGACCTGACGCCCCCGGTGCGGGCCGCCGTCCCGCTTGCCGCTCAGATGGTAAAAGCGATATTGGCCGAGAGCCAGGGTTAATTACCGTCAGGCTATTCACTGACGCCATACTGTCAATAACCACCATCTAATAGAGCTCCCCTCTGCATAGATACTGGCAACTGTGAAATCAAGATGTTGTTTATCTATGCCTGAGTCAGCCCAATAGAAATCGCAGGCAACTCAGTCACAATATATTTTGCAACACAGAACTTCCAGAGAGTAGCCAATACTGGTAGCGGGGGTGGTATTGCTTTACTGTGCTACTCAGCCCATGACCTTTGAGTTACCTGATTCAATATATGCTAAATATATGCTAAATATGCGCTTATAGGAATATGAGATGATTGATTTAAAATGCCCTGAATGTGGATGCCCCGTGCCTCCAGATGCAACCAGGTGCCCTAATTGTAGCTACAGGTACGATCAAGAGCCTGTAAAAGTATCTGCCAAGAGCAATGGCAAGGGAATCACGGTCAGCTGCGTTGGCTTTGTAACAAAGTGCGAGGTTCACGGAAAGATTCACATCCGGGCCAGCGTGGCTTCAGTACCGACCAGGTGCCCATTTTGCTGATATGAAATCACTGACAAGCTAACAATTATAATCCGTCAAATCGGATACACGATCATTCCTGTCGCCGGCGGCCTTTGCACAGAGATTCTACGCCGGTTTACTGACAGCACGAAAGGTTTGGTGTCCATTATTGACATCCGACGTCATTCTCTTTGAAGGATGAGCCCAATAAAATGCTGCTAACTTTATCACGAACCTGCGCTGCTTGCACGTGTTTCTTCCTTCCTGAGGCATCTGCCGAGTGCGTACATTACCACGTATGCGGGAGTTACGATAAATATTACCGCGATGATATCATCCCCCCGTAACCGCCGGAAATACATGGATAACATCTCCACCTGACAATTTCTTATTAACTACCCCTCTGACATCTCCCTGGTTAAGTATTATCACTGAAGCCTTAACCAGTCCCTGGTCCAGTGCCACACCACGTTCCTTAAGCTTTTCTTTTAGCACGGCCTCATACTCGGCCTCAACAATACGGATAGCAGATGCCATGTCAACCGCCTCTAACGGAATTTTATTTCTGCCCAAGATCAGTCCCCAAAGTCCGTGAAATTGAACTGTTATCCCGGTCATTGGCCCCCTTGGTCATCGGCAGCACGATCGCCAGTCTGTCCGATGCTCCTTATCAAACTTAATACTGTTATTATGCCTGCTTTTCCAGCTTGCGCAATTCAGACCGCAGCAGTTTGCCCAACAGGTTTTGGGCAATGAATCGACGAACTGAACCGTTTTTGGCACTTTAAAGGATGGCAGCTTTTGCTTGCAGAAGATAATTATCTCTTCGCTTGATATGGCGGCGTCCTTTCTCAAGACGCAGAAGGCCTTGATTTCTTCGCCGTATGTTTTATCGCAGATGCCAATTACCCCTGCTTCCAGGGATCTGGGGTATTTGCACGAGCACCTCTTCAACTTCACGTGGAGAAACATTTTCACCGCCCCTGATAATGATATCTTTCTTGCGGTCGGTGATATAAAAATACCCGTCTTCATCCATGTGGCCGATATCGCCTGTATGCATCCAGCCGTTGCGCAGTGTTTTCGCGGTTTCCTCCGGCATTTTCCAGTAGCCTTTCATAACAGACGGCCCCTTGACCACCAGTTCACCGGATATCCCCGGCTTTACCTCCCTATCGTCGTCATCAACAACGCTTACCTTGTTTGCTTTGACCGCACAAATACCGATGGAACCGTACCGCGGCGGCCTGGCAGACGTATTAACGCAGGTAGTGCCGCATGTTTCAGTCATACCCCACCCTTCGCAGATATCGGCGCCTGTTTTCTGCTTCCAGAGCAAGCCGGTTTCCGGCGCCAGCGGCGCTGCCCCGCAGTTGCATTCCTGTAGAGAATTTAAATCGTATTTAGCAAAATCAGGATGGTTTAACATCATTATATACATGGAGGGGACGCCACTGAACGAGTTAACACGGAAATCCTGCATGATTTTCATAGCTTCTTCAGTGTTGAACCATTTCATTATAATACTTCTGCCGCCGTTAACTGTTTGTGTGAGATAGCATATGAGTCCAAACATGTGCGATAGAGGCAGTGCAAGCAAGCCCAACCTGTGACGGTTTACGCCGGTCACCTTGTATTTGACTTCAACCACCTTGTGCTCCCTTACATCTGTCACATTACTGATGGACGTCAGGGTAGCTGGGAACTGCCTCTGCATATAATCGGCAAAACCTGT
Source organism: uncultured Chloroflexia bacterium (assembly GCA_963752975.1). Lineage (GTDB taxonomy): Bacteria > Chloroflexota > Dehalococcoidia > GIF9 > UBA5629 > CAIMUM01. The sequence continues at coordinate 33,417 of CAVWAG010000008.1, read as the reverse complement.
CGCTGTAGCATAAAGGCTATAATGAGTGTGCATTACGCCCTTGTTTGGCCCTGTTGTGCCTGCCGTATATATCAGTGCCGCGAGGTCGTCGTTCTCAGTATCTTCAACACGCAGGATCGTAGATTGTTCGGCAGTCAGGAGATCGTAACTGATGGTATCCGAGATATCCGTTTTTTCAGTTACTATTACATTTCTCAATTCACTTGACTGCTTACGGGCCGCCTGTATCCAGGGAACGTATTCAGGGCTGGTTATCACTACTTTGGCGCCGCAATTCTGGAAAATATATGCCGACTGGTCCGGCCGCAGTAAAGGATTCATGGGTACGGCTACTGCGCCCATCTTGTAGATGGCCGGAAAGGACCAGAGCACAATAGGACTGTTGGGCATCTGGATGGCGACCCTGTCACCCCTCCTTATGCCCAACGACTTCAGCGCGTTACCCAGTCGGTTGGCATTCAGTTCCATCTCAACATTGGTATACCACCTGCCCTCAAAGTAAAAGCTGTCGTGCTCGCCGTATTTGGCTATACTGTCCTGACCGAGGCTGCCCAAATTCATTTCAGGTTACTCCTGTAAATAATCCGATTTATAGGTATCCGGTTCATTCCCACAGGTCGCGTGCTACATCCGGCATGCCAAGTTCGATCAAACGGGCCTTTACTGGTTTGCCGGTGTCCCAATCCCACTGCATGTATTTATAATATTCGCGCAACATGATTTCCATGTCAGGTTCCCTGCCGGCGCTGCTGCCCTCATTGAGAGCACTTCTGCAAATACGTGGGAGCTTATCATCATCTCTGGTTATACCCAGCCTGTTGTTTATGGCTCGCTTGATATCCAGGGACCGTTCGCCGCATGTGTAAACATCGAGGGGTGAATAACCCCACCCTGTGATGGCGTTCAGTGCGTCGGTTATCTGTGTGAGCGTAACCGGGCATATCTTGCACATGAGCAATGAATCAAAGAGATCTTTAAAGCCCTGGTATTTGGCAGCTCCCTCGGCTTTGCCGGTACTTTGGAACCGGTCACCGGCTAAGATGTTAAGTTCCGGCACAAAACCCCCAAGGTCGAGAGAGTAATAATCCCCTTTCATGTGGCAGGCGCCCCTTGGGCCAGTAGCATACGATATGGCCTCCCCAACGAAAGCGCGCCCATCGTGCATAGGCATTTCCAGGCCCTTAACATGGGCTGCATCTTCGGGGTCCGCCCCGAGTTCCTGTGCCATTTTTCGAGTACCCTGACCTAAAAGTACCCCGATGCCTTTGCGCCGGATTATCATATCCACGAGTTTAACGATAATCTTGCCGTCTCCCCACTGTATCTTCATCCCGGCCTTCTCTTCTGTCAAAATACCATGTTCGAAAAGATGCATGGCGTAGGCAATGGATACCCCTGCGGAGATAGTATCGATTCCCTGGGCGTTGCATAGATGATTGGCTATGATGATTGATTTCAGGTCAAAATTCATACACAGCGAACCAAAGACCCCGGCTGTTTCGTATTCGGGACCGTCGACTTCCGGGATGTCCTTGCTGAAATCCTTTACCAGCCGCCCGCAGCCGATAGGGCAGCCGTGGCAAGCGTAGTTTCTGACCGTGTATGCTTGTTTCAAGGCTTCACCGGTTATCTTCTCAGCAGGAAATACGCTCCTGGTAAAATGCTTTGCCGGCAGGTCAGACAGGTACATGCCCAGATCAATATACAGCATGGTACCGTATTCACGGAAGGCAAGTGCCATGGCGTGATTGGATATCATATCTCTAAATTGGCCGGTTAAGACGGAAATTTTCTCTTTATAGGCAACTGCAAATTCAGAACGGCCTGATACGACAATGGCCTTGAGCTTTTTGATCCCATTAAAGCGCCTAATCCGCATCTCCCCGCCGCCCGGCCTTTATCGTTCATAACGCAAGCGTAAGGGACCAGGTTTTCTCCGGCCTTGCCGATACAGGAAACGTAGTGCCGCATATCTTTTAGTTCGTCTTTAAGTAAGGCCTGGGTCTGGTATATGTCCTTTCCCCAGAGGCTTGCGGCGTCACGTATCTGCGCTTTGCCTTCACTGACCAGCAGGTAAACTGGTTTTTTGGCTTTGCCGGTAATGTAAATACCGTCATACCCGGTATTTTTTAGGGCAAAGGGAAACACACCGCCTGTGGTGGCCTCGCCCCAGATGCCGGTGTAAGGCGAGATGCCGCAGACCGAAGACCTGCTGACCATGGGGATTGATGTGCCGTTAAAAGGGCCCGTGGCAAAAACCAGCGGACTGGAGGTTGCCAGCGGGTCCATCCCCGGCTTTACGCTGCTGTAGATGATGCGCGCCGAAAGCGCTGTCCCACCGATGTATTTTTTCAGGTCATCATCCTGGAGAGGCATATCCTTTATTTCCCCGGTGCTGAGATCAACCTGCAGAAATTTGCCGTAATATCCAAACATATAATTACTCCTAAAAGTCCACGTCCCTGCCTTCATAGGCGCAGCGTAACAAAAGCTCACATTGTTGATCAGTCATCGACCGGGGACTCTGGAAACCGGAGGGGTCTTCGCGGGCATAGAGCACCAGCTTTTCCATGTTGCTATCGAATTGTGCACTGTCTATCCCCATTGACTTGAGGTCAGCGGGTATCTCCAGTTCTACGAAAAGGTCTTTGACTTTAGCTACCAGTCCCGCAAGCCTGGCTGATTTTGTCCTGCCCTTTACCTTGATGGTATTACAGATATCCAGGTACTTATCGGAAACCGGCGCATAGTATTGGAGCGTGTATGGTATAAATACCCCCACAGCCACCCCGTGGTGAAGGTTGAACAGGTGTCCCACCCAGTGCCCCAAACCGTGAGTCAGAGCAAGCCCGCCGTTGGTAAAAGCTATGCCGGCCAGGCTAGCTGCCACCTGCATGCGGGCCCTGGCCTCAAGGTTAGCGCCATCTTTAAAGGCCGCGGGTAGCCAGCGAAAAGTCAGCTCAATGGCCTTTAAAGCGAGAGGAAGGGAGAAATCGTTTACCATGGGGGATACAGCGCAATCGGCATAGCGTGTGCGAGGGCGTCCAGGCCGGTTCCGGCTGTCAGCCGTGGTGGCACACCCGCGGTGAAGGATGGTATCAGCACCGCATAATCGGGAATAAACTCGCAGTTCATAACAGGTATCTTGCGATGTGCAGCCGTGTCAGAAATAACGAAGCCTGCTGAGCAGTCGGAACCGGTTCCGCTGGTAGTCGGCACTTCCACCAGCAGGGCCTTTTTGCGTAGGTTAAGTGCCATAAAAGGTGATATGGTGCCCAGGTCCGGTATGTCGGGGCGCTCGTAAAGGGAGAAGATGGCCTTGCTGGTATCCATACCCGAACCGCCGCCCACCCCTACTATCACGTCCGGTTCAAATTTATTGATCTCTTCTACCGCGTCTTTGAGTATTTCCACCGGCACTTCTCGCAGAGCCGATCCCATATCATTGTCGTGAACTGACGGCTTTGCAGGACCTCCGCCACTTTTTGCGCAAATCGCATTGCCCCCTCGTCCGTCACGATAAAGGCTTTTCTTTTAGTGCATCTTGCGGCCAGTTCATCCCAGGGCCGGGGGCCAGCAAGGGGGCAGTGGAAATAAACCGGTCGCCGATAAAAAGCCTGGGCATAAATATTTTTTTACCCAATCCCCTCAAGGCGGTAGCCTGGGCTACCGGTGCTAAGCTGGCTACCATGGGGTCTTTAAACCAGTAGGTTGTCATATTACTTTACCTCCAGTGGCATAGCCCAGAGTAAATTGTGACGGGATTATTTTACTCTCTTTATCCACATAAATGCGCTCGCACAGCGAATACATGGTAAGCGTATCGCGTCCTACGATTTCAAGACATCCGCCGAGAATTGATTGGTCGGCATCACCGATGTCCACCGCTATTTAGTTAATCCTGGTGCTGCTCCTTCCAGGAATCGGGTGTTAAGCCTGCCCCTGTCCTGGTATACATATTTTCAGTTTTAGGCGCACTCGTGCTTGTCCCAGGGCTGGCGCTCGCCCCGCTGTAGCGCCGTCTCCATGCGCGCCAGTCCGGCTTTCAGCTTGTTTATTTCATCGGCCTTAAAATCGGGGTTCTTCAGCGCCTGGTAGAGTATCGAGCCTTCCACCTGCGCCGGCAGCGGCAGGTCCATCAGGTAACAAATTGTAGGGACAACGTCAAGCAGACTGCAGTTGCGTTCCAGTCGAGATCCTTTCTTAATGCCAGGGCCTGTAAAGGTTAAAAGCCCTTTCAGAGAACCGACTCCCCATTCGGCGGCCGGCAGGATGTTGCCGTGCTGGCCGGCGTACCATGGGTATAGTGCATAGACCACGTCACCGATACTGTCTCCGTAGAGGCCGAGTATGCGCGCATCCTGTTTCGAAAGAGCAAGGGAAACTGGCCGTTTGCCGGTCTTGGGATCGACATAGGTAAGCAGGGCGTCGATGATCTGCTGCTGCACCGTCTGGTAATCTGACGGGTCCACGATGCCCTCGGGATCGCGCCCCTTGAGGTTGATATAAACGTAAAGAGATCGCTGGGGAAAGCATTTTGATTTATGTACATCTGGAATTTGCGCCAATACCCTCATTTCTTCCATCAAGCCCTCTCCACGGGTGGTAGTGGTAGCTATGCCTTTTTCTCCAGCAACCGTTGGTGCCCAGACCTGCGGCCCTGTAATAGCCTCTTTACCGGAGTCCAGTACGACCAGTCCCGCGTCAATCAATATTTTAAATGGATCGAAAGTCGGGCCGTCAGCTACCGCGCCATGGTCAGATACGAGTATGACCAGCGTATCTTTGTCACAGTTCTTGAGTATCTGATCAAGCATCCTATCCTGAGACTGATAGACCTTCAGGTGCGCATCCCAGGCAGCTTTTCTCTTTGTTTCATTGCTGGTGATTGCGGGATCCATATCTGTTAGAATGACATGATACGACCAGTCAGGTGAATGGGCGTGCATGAAAAATAGGTCCCAATCGTGTTTGGCCATGAGCGTGCTGGCAGCATCTGCCAACCATTTGGTATAGAGTTCCTGAATCTCCACAAATGTATCCAGATCGTACCAATCGAGGGCGTACCCAAATATGCCACCACCGTGCCCCAGGATGCCTTCATCAGACTGTAGTTCGGCGGCAATCTCTGGGGGATTACACCAGCCATCAAGATTGCCGATGGCGCTGATATACAGGCGGAAATTGTCAGTGTCATCGGACAATTCCATCAGCTTGCAGCGGAAGAACCCCCCCTTTCCGTGCCGTCTTTCATTTTTATCAAGGTTGTTATCTTCGGACTCCACTCGCCAACCGCAAGTGTACAGAACGCGTCTTTAAGGTTTTTGGTGGGTGAAAATGTAACCCTGTCATAGCCTCTATCGCCCAATTGCCTGGCCAGCACGTACCATGTCGTTTCGGCGGTCTTGATGGCGGCACCCCTGAAGTTCATCATGGCTTCCAGTTCCAGCGGGTCCTCTTCTTTATTGAGTAAATTGCTCCAACCAAAAGCAGGCTTAAAGGCACCACGGATGGCCTGCGGGTAGATGCCGTTCGTAATCAGTTGGTCGTTACAGAGGCTGTCCTTGCCTGACAGGCCAAGGCGACCATCACGCTGCTCACCCACTGAGAGCCCGCCGCCGCCCACCATGATCCCGTTTTTCATGTGGGATGGCCAGGCGGTAGGGTAATTGAACACGATGCACTTCTTCCCTGCCTTATCAGCGGCATCCCACATATACTCAGCCTTACAGCGCTCGCTGCTGAAGGCCTGCACGATATTGAAATTATAGGGCGTGGTGCCAGTCTTATGTACGTGGAAATCCGTTATGCAATGTGTACCTGGCCAGGCGCCGGTGGCGATAGATGCCCAGTTAGGTGGTGTTACTGTCGGATAGGGAACCAGGCAGTTTTCAGCCAGCACACCCCCATCGATGAGTTTCTTAAAAGTAGGCAGGTGGCCGTCCGCAATATGCTTCCGGATCAGGTGGGGCATGGCACAATCCAGCCCTATTACGGCGACTTTTTTAGGTGTGTTAGCCATCTAATAACTCCTTAATATATTAATAATTAATGACCGTTATTCTTTTACCAATACTTCATCGCCTACGCCGGCGCAATCTTTGGGATAAAACCTGGGTAATATGAAAAGCGTAGCCAGGCTTAAAAGTGAAGCGATAAGTAGCCAGGCAAGTCCTATCTGTATTCCGCGTGCACCACCGCCCGCGGCATCAGATATAACTCCTACGAGAAGGGAACCCAATGTCGCACCCGTAACTTGTGCAATGAAGTTATTCATGCCTATAGCAGAAGCACGCAACCTTACTGGTGAGACGTCAGTCGTCATTGTAATATACTGTGGCGCCACCATGCCAGCCATCATGGTCGTAAGCATAAGCGCGGCATAGAACAGACCGAAAGAAACGTCAAGTAAAAGCAAGGCTGCACCTGTGAAGAGGAACTCCATTGCCCTGGCAATGATCATATAATAGGGCCTGCCGTTTCTGCTGCGCTTGTTAAACCTGTCTGCTAAAAAGCCGCCCAGGGGACCGCCCACCAGTAGCGCAAATATAGTAACGCCGTAGAGCATACCGGCCTGCTGTACCGGCATATTGAATGCCCGCATGAACAGGCTCGGCATCCAGGCCGGCCAGGCAAACAGGCAGAAGTAATAAAAGCTGGTGGAAATGATGATAAGCCAGTAGGATTTTACCTTGAACAGGCCGCCCAGGTCCTTGAAGAACTCTTTGCTCAACATCGCCTCGCCTTCCCGTCTGAGCGTCTTAAAATCGGGTAGGAAGAAGGCTATAAGGGCAAGGATGATACCGGGCATAGCGAACACGTAGAACGGCGATTGCCATCCATAATTCGCGACCAATAGACCACCAAAGATTAGCCCCACTACTTGCCCAAGCATACCTCCAACCCAGAACAGAGCAATGATCATGGCTCTTCTTTGTTTTTCGAAGGACCCAGAAAGCCAGCTTATACCGGTTGTGGCATAGCCGGCTTCGCCTGCGCCGACCATGAACCTGACGGTTAACATCTGCCATAAGTTGGTGACTATGCTCGTGGCGAAGGTAAAAACGCTCCAGATAAGGCCCATTATCATGACAACTTTCCGGCGAGCCCACCTGTCCCCGAATATGGATGCAGGGATGGTTAGCAATGCAATGCCCAGTGTAGCCATTGAGGGTATCATGCCGGCCTGCGCGTCCGTCAGGTTGAAGGCCAACTTGATGGGCTGCAACGCTACGTTGATGATGGCCAGGTCTGCCCGGTTGATCAGGTATAGCAGTGTCAATACAGTAAATACACCCCAGGCCCCCCTGCCGCCAACCTTGAACTCTTTTCGCTCCATATTATCAACCTCCTTTTTATTCTTCGGATATGCTATTTCTGGTGTTCAGCACTTAATAGAGTTTTCTCCATCTGTGCCAGGTTGTCTCTCAGCCACGATATCTGTTTGGATTTAAAGTTCGGATCTTCAAATACCTGGTAGATCACCGCACCTTCAGCCTGCCGGGGAAGTGGTAAATTCATCAGGTAGCAGATCGTTGGCACCACATCAACCAGGCCGCAGTTCCTGTGGAGCCGGTAGCCTTTCTTGATTCCCGGGCCGGTGAATGTCAGCAAAGATTTTAGCGATCCCACGCCCCATTCAGATGCAGGCAGGATGTTGCCGTGCTGGCCTCCGTACCATGGATAGAGGGCGTAGACCACATCACCCACACCGTCGCCATAGAGACCGAGTATGCGGGCATCCTGTTTGCCCAGAGCAAGGGAAATCGGGCGCATGCCAGTTTTGGGGTCGATATAGGTCAGCAATGCGTCAATTATTTGCTGTTGAACTTTAGGGTAGTCCCCCGGTTCCACTATACCCTCGGGGTCGCGCCCCTTGAGATTTATATAGACATAGATAGTGCGCTGCGGGAAGCACTTGGATTTATGCGGGTCGGGCTCTACCATGTTCGGTCTGAATTCATCCATCAGTCCTTCGCCCCTGACCGTAGTCGGTATATATTTGGTCAGTTCAGTTGACTTTATGACGCTTAACCCTGCCTCAGTCAGGATCGCATACGGGTCGAATTTGTAACCGTCTGGGACGGCGCCATGATCGGACACCAGTATGACCAGAGTATCATCCCCGCAGGTTTCAATTATCTTGGCCAGCATCCTGTCCTGAGCCTCATAGATTTTGAGGTGCGCTTCCCAGGCTGTCTGCCTCTTTACCTCATCTTTGGTCAGGTTGAGGTCCATCTCAGTTAAAATGACGTGGTAAGCCCAGTCCGGTGAATGAGCGTGCATAAAAAAGAGGTCCCACTCGTGTTTACTTAGCAGCGTCGCGGTTGCATCCGTAAGCCATTGTGTGTAAAATTCATTTATTTCCGTAAAAGTATCAAGGTCATACCATTCGTAAACATAGCCGATTATACCGCCGGCGTGTCCCACAATGCCTTGCTCTGATTGAAGCTCATCTGCAATCTCAGGTGGTGCGCTCCAACCTTTTACCGCCCCCATTGCGCTTATATACAGACGGAAGTTTTCGCAATCATCTGACAACTCTATCAGCTTGCAGCGAAAAAAAGCTTCCTCCTCGGCACCGTCTTTCATCCTAATCCTGGCGGTGATTTTGGGGCTCCACTGCCCTACTTTCAGGGTGCAAAAGGCGTTTTTGAAATTCCTGTCGGGAGAAAGTGTAATAGTATCGTATCCATCACCCTCAGATTGCTGTGCCAGTACATACCAAGAGGTCTTATCCGGTTTTACCAGGGCATCCCTGAAGTTAATAAACGCTTCCAGTTCCAGCACTTCATCTTCCTTACCTGACAAATTACGCCAGTCCGACGCAGGTTTGAAAGTGCCGCGGATGCACTGCGGGTAGAATCCCGTGGTAACGATCATGTCACTGCAGAATGTTGCTTTTAACTTAAGGCTGATCAGCCCATCACGGTGAGCTCCTATCGACAGACCGCCCCCGCCCACCATGATACCATTCTTCATGTGGGAGGGCCATGAGCCAGGGTAGTTGAGAACGATACATTTCTTGCCGGCCCTGTCTGCCACATCCCAGAGAAACTCGGCATTGCAACGTTCGCTGTTTAATGCCTGCACGCAGTGCATGCTGTCGGGTGTTGTCCCAGGGATATGTACATGGAAATCAGTAATACCGTGCGTGCCCGGCCATGCACCTGATGCTATGGTAGCCCAGTTCGGTGGTGTTATGGTCGGGTACGGAGGCAGGCAGTTCTCAGCTACCGCTCCTGATTCAAACAGCTTTTTGAATGTGGGAAGGTGCCCATCGGCAATGTGTTTCTCGATAAGGTGTGTCAGAGCACAATCTAGTCCGATAACAGCAACTTTCTTGGGTGTGTTAGCCATTTTTCTCCTTCATTGAAATATTAGTGCGGCAATTATGAATAATAGAATTAGAATGAATTGAACATGGGTTGTTGTTAAAATATCACACTCAAGGAAGAATGTCCGTAACAGGCAACACGCTGGAATTGTGTCATTAGACACAGTACAGCCCGTTGTGGGTAAGCAAAATAAGTGCGAACGCTAATACTGATGACAATAATTAATCTTTCCATCCACAATCTTGAACAGCCCTATTAATAACGTAGAAGTTGTATGGTGGGGTCAGGGGCGGCGTTTCGCAGGCCGTCATAAGTATGAAACCGCGGGGTGCATGTTTGCCCGCCTTTATGCAGGACTTTGCCGTGGTATAGACCTCTTGGGCGTCGCCCTGCCCGACAAGATCGGTAGCCAGATTGCCGGCGATGATGCAGCTATCGCCAAAATACTTGATGGCATTTTTTATACTTACCTGGTTGCCAATGCTTACTATACCCGGGTCGCCCATAGGCACCTGGTTCCAGTACGGCAAGTTTTTATTCTGCTCGCCGCAGATGTGGCAGAGGATGTGCCTGACGCCAAGAGCGAGTATTTTCTTATTCAATTCTGCCTGATGCGGAAGCACAAAACGCTCGAAATGCTTGGGTGAGATGAGAGAGTTGGCTGCCGTCGGTTCCCACAACTGCGGGACCAGGTTTTCAGCTCCGAACTTATCTACCCAAAGGTTAACCACATCCAATATATGATCTGAAGCAATCGAAAGCAGCTTATTGGCGGTATCAGGCTCACTCGCCAGCCACATACAGAGCTCCTCTACCCCGCAGAGATTGGCCGCCAGGGTGAACACTCCACCTGACACTACGCTGATTCCCGTACCATTCCGCTGCTGCAATTTCGAGAACTGCATAGCCTGGGGTAGCATGCCTGCTTTTTCAGGATCGGGGAGCTGCAATTGTTCCACGTCGTTCTCAGACTTCACCGGGAAACGTGCGCTGGAAGGTGCGTGAATATTGTCATTGGAGGGGAAACTGGTTTCACCTCCGAACTCGCAGGTTCCATAGGCAGCATACCCGAAGAAAGGGCCCTGATCATACCCGTACATACTCTGCGTAAATAGCTGGGCAGAGTAGCTTTTCTGCGGGTCAGAATAGACCGTTGCCACCGGGTAGCCAACATTCAGCGCACTGAAACCCAGTGAAAATGGGAAAAAGGGTACTCGATCTATGCTTTTCCCGGCCAGCAGTGCGGTCACGCGGTCAGTAGACGTCATTTTTTCCATCTGGTACATTCGAATCCCCTATACTGGTTAATCATAGTGGCCGTTTTGAATGTCTCTAACTGTCTGGAAGATCACCTTAACATTATCATCAGGCATGGTGTACTGAATTTCATGTGTCATGCCGAGTATGAATCGTGGCCTGGTTTTGCCCAAACGGTAATTGCTGATGATTTCCTCCTGCAGTTCCTCAGGCTTCATCATTTCCCCTCTTTGTGTATCCACACCGGTGACGAAACCGAATTTATCGCCGTATTTGGTATAGGCCTCCTGAAAATTATTGCCTGCCTTGGGTTGAAATGACTGGAGGAAATCTATACCAAGTTTAATATAATCTTCCAGGAAGCACATCTGGTAGCCGCATGAGTGTAACATGACAGGCGCCCCCAGTTTGTGGCAAAGGTCCACCTGCCGTTTGAAATGCGGGAATGTGAACTCACGCCACATCTTCATGGATATAAGGGGCCGGTTATTGTAACCGAAATCGTCCCCGGTGAAGACCAGATCTGCGCCCGCGGCCAGGCTCCTCTGAATGATATCGTTGGAATGGTCGATTACCCGTCCCATGAAATGAGAGATTTCTTCAGGATAGTCTACGATGAAAGTCATGAAACGTTCAGTTCCCATCATGCAGGTGTGGCAGAAATCCTGAACACCCCAGATAAAGGTACCTATACTGGCATCCGGGTGTTGAAGCCGCATCTCGCGGAATACATCGTAATAATGCTCGTGGGTGATGTCAGGAAAGCGGTAATTTACCAGGTCTTCTACCGTTTTGATGGGAGGGTTTACCAGATTTGCGTATATACTGTTGCCGAGGTCCCTGCCAGCACCATAGATATCAACGATAAGCTCAGTGCCGTTTTGCTTTACTGAACGGGAAAAATGACCGGGCGTAGCGAAGGACGCAAGGAGGATGTCGCTACCAAGTTCCAGCCCGTACCTGTTGCCATAATTGCTGCTGTAAAGGTCGAAGACCAGCGGCAGCAGCCGCTGTCTCCTGGGTGCATCTAGGTAACCCCCATTTTTAAACCCGTCCCAAAACCGGTTTGCCAGCAAGTTCCAATCTTCGTGAATAGACGGCTGGTATTCGGACATCAATTTAACTGCTGCATGCCCGTTAATCCAATGGAAAACGGGTACGCGGTCAACTGGCAGACCTTTGGCAGCAGCGTGGACACGTTCCCGAGAAGTCATCGATCCGGTTTTGCCTGGCATCTTCACTTGCTCCTGCCGCCGCCCGCTACACTGCGGGCGAAGTTTTTGCCAGATGTAGAGTCGGGGCCATAGTAATCAGCCCCGATTTCTCTGGCATATTCACTGGTAACAGGGGCACCGCCCACCATGATCTTTACTTTTGAGCGGAGTCCTGCGCTGGTTATTGCATCAATCGTTGCTTTCATAGCGGGCAAGGTAGTCGTGATCAGGGCCGACATGCCCACTACCAGCGGCCTATGCTCTTTAATGGCCGTGATGAATTTATCTGGAGGAACATCGGTACCCAGGTCTATTACTTCGAACCCTGCTCCTTCCAGTGTCATATTGACCAGGTTCTTGCCGAGGTCATGCAGGTCCCCATGTACTGTGCCGATAACTACCTTGCCTATACTTGTGACACCCTGTTGAGCCAGCCGAGGTTTTAAAATATCCAGGGCGCGTTGCATGGCACGCGCCGAAATCAGCAGTTCCGGCAGGAAATACTCACCATGCTGGTACAGATCACCAACTTCATCCATGGCTTGTATCAATGCGTCATTCAAAATTGTGCCTGCGTCTGTGCCTCGATCAAGTAGTTTAGTGACTTCAGCACCTACGCCTTTATCTATACCGTCGATTATCATTTTCCTCAGTTTATCCATGTTTGCCTATCTCTCCCTATTAAATGAATGTAAATAAGGCATAGTGAAACGGATGCTGCCGTGGTAATAAAAAATAACAGGTATAAGAATTTATTTCAGTAACATCTAATACCATGGAACTGTGTCAGAAGGCACAATTAGGCGGATTATTGAATATCTATGTTGGCCGCGCTGCTGATAGCCGGGTTATATTGAGAGAGGTTAAGCAGGCCAATGGGATCCAGTATGACCAACTGGCGGCGATTAATCGTAATAAGGCCGGACCGCTCGAGCTTCTTAAATATGCGGGTCACCGTTGGCCTGGTCGAGTTGGCTAGGGAAGCGATATCCTCATGAGAAATATCGCTGATAAATATGGCGCCGTCGCTTCCTTTTTTCCCAACGCTGCGTGTCAGTATTTGCAGTACATAGAGTATTCTGTTAGCAATATCGGTTTTAACCGGGGAAGCATTAAGCATGCCTTTATACAGTGCACCCTTGCATATCAGGTGAATTATCTCAGCCCTTGCCTTACGATCATCCATTATATCCCATATGGCTTCACGCCTGACTTTACAGTAGACTACCGGGGTCATTGCCCTGGCTTCGGCGAGGTGTAACCTGCGTTTGTTGGTATACATGTCCATGAAACCGAGAACGCCGATGAGTAAAGGAGGAACAGACAGGTCCGTCATTTCGTGTCCCTGTTCGGTAGTCCTGACACCACATACAACTCCCTCGTGAACATGGTAGATAAATCTAACTTCCTGATCACGCATAAAAATAGTCCTACCCTTTGGCACTTTAAATACAACTGTAACTTCAGGGCAATAACGCTGGAATATACAGGGTTCACTGTCATACATAACTATTACCTGAATAAATATTACAATTTATGGCTGCAATTGTATATTAGGTGTACTCCGATCTCAGTATATGGAGAAAATGATATTTACATTGATAAAAGTCCTGACTTGTCCACAAAAATCAGTCTCCTATTATGATGAGACTGGATAATATTTTGGCCGCTTCCTGTAAACAATAATGACTGCAATTAGAGTCCCTCTTTACAATGGAACAAGAAAAAAAGCGGGGCCTTTCAGCCCCGCTTGATTATTTAGCTTCGCATGACACTATCTGGCCGTCTCTGCCAATGGCTGTGATGGTAACATCCTTCATGCCCTGTGGGATCCTAATAGAGTAAAGCCTACTGTATTCCGGCTCTAGTGCACTTGTGTAACACATCATACCCTCGCAGTACGTTACCTTGCATTAGGCATCCCGATTGGTCTGCCAGGATAGATAAAATTATCACAACCATGGTTAATATTAATCGTAAATATTGTATGCGTCTTATGTAATTTGTATAATAGTTCCCTAATTTCTTTGAAATGAGCTTACGATGACAGCCAGGATAATCAGCGGACTTGAGATAGCCGCAGAGGTACGCAGCGAACTTAAGAAACGGGTGGCCCGATTACAGGCAGCGGGCAGGGTCCCTTTCCTCGGTGTCGTGCTGGTAGGCGACGACCCGGGCTCACTTTCTTACGTTAAATCCAAGGAAAAAGGCGCGATTGAAATAGGAATAACCGAAAACACCATACGCCTGCCGGCGGATGCATCCGAAGCAAAGGTGATCGAGATCGTCGAAGAGCTCAATAGCAACCCTCAGGTGGACGGCATACTCGTTCAAACCCCTCTTCCCAGCCATATAGATGCCGAGAAGGTGCTCTATTACATATCCCCGGAAAAGGATGTCGACGGCTTTCACCCGGTGAATCTGGGCAAGCTACTGCGCGGGCAACCCTGCTTCCTACCCTGCACCCCTCACGGTATACAGCAGATGCTTGTGCGCTGCGGCTATGACCCTGCTGGGAAACACGTGGTAATCTGCGGCCGCAGCAACCTGGTGGGCAAGCCGCTGGCGGCCATACTTTTGCAGAAAGCGAAGGGCGCCAACGCGACTGTGACAGTAGTGCACACGGGAACAGGTCACATCGCCAATTTCACGCGGCAGGCGGATATACTGGTGGCAGCGATGGGCAGTCCGCTCTGCATAACCGCCAATATGGTTAAAGAAGGGGCGGTGGTCATCGATGTGGGCGTGAACCGCGTAGAGGATAAAACCAGGGAAAGGGGTTACCGGCTGGTTGGTGATGTCGATTTCGATGCGGTAAAAGAAAAGGCCGCGGCTATCACCCCTGTCCCCGGGGGCGTCGGCCCGATGACCGTCACCATGCTGCTGCAAAATACCATCGAGTCCGCGGAGCGCCGCACAGGTATACTATAAAGGAAAGGCGATAAAATTGAGAAGAGGAGCGCAGCGACGAAGAAATCCATTCGACGAGGACAGATCGCCACGCTTTGCTCGCGATGACGTTTTTACGCTTGTCATGTTGCGAGGAGCCGCTCCCTCATCGTCATTGCGAGTCGCCGGCGGGCGACGCGGCAATCCATCCTTGAAGTACGGAGACACTACTGATGCCATATAACCCCCTGGTAATGAGTGACTGGCAAATAGCGGAAGAGGCGGAGAAAAATATGCCGCAGCCTTCCGACTGGCCGGCAAAGTTAAACCTTGAGAAAGATGAGGTGATACCCTACGGTAAAGTGGCCAGGCTGGATTACTTAAAGATTATGAAGCGCCTGAGCGACAAGCCGGACGGCAAATACGTGCAGGTTACCGGCATCACACCCACTCCCCTGGGCGAGGGTAAAAGCACTACCACCTGCGGGCTGCTGGAAGGCCTGGGCAGGCGCGGGTTTAACGTCGGCGGGTGCATCAGGCAGCCCTCCGGTGGACCGACCATGAACATCAAGGGCACGGCGGCCGGGGGCGGCAACGCACTGCTTATCCCCATGACCGAGTTTTCCATGGGTCTCACGGGAGACATCAATGACATCACCAATGCCCATAACTTAGCCATGGTGGCCGTCACGGCGCGCATGCAGCACGAGCGAAATTACGATGACAGGAAGCTCGACATGCTCTCCGGCATGAAGAGGCTGGATATCGACCCCACGCGCATTGAGATGGGCTGGGTGATGGATTTCTGCGCCCAGAGCCTGCGCAATATTATCATCGGCATCGGGCGGCAAGATGGACGGCTATACCATGCAGTCCAAGTTCCAGATTGCCGTCAGCTCGGAACTGATGGCACTGCTGGCCATCGTCAAGGACCTGGCCGACCTGCGCCACCGCATGGACCGTATCACCGTGGCCTACAACAAACACGGCGACCCCGTCACCGCCGGCGATCTGCAGGTAGGCGGCGCTATGACGGCACTGATGAGGAACACCATCAATCCCACGCTATGCTGCACCGCTGAATACCAGCCGCTGATGGTGCACACCGGCCCCTTCGCCAATATCGCTTTGGGGCAGTCATCGATCATCGCCGACCGTATCGGGCTCAAGATGTTCGACTACCATGTCACCGAGAGCGGCTTCGCGGCCGACATCGGCTTCGAGAAATTCTGCAATGTGAAATGCCGGCTCAGCGACCTCAGGCCCAACGCCTCGGTGCTGGTTGCCACCATCCGCGCGCTCAAAATGCACGGGGGCGGGCCGGCTATAGTGGCCGGGTTGCGCGTACCGGATGAATATACCAGGGAAGACCTGGGACTGCTTGAGAAAGGCCTACCCAACATGCTGCACCATATCAAGATTATCACTGAAGCCGGGGTCAAGCCGGTGGTCTGCATCAACGTCTTTCACACCGATACCAAGTCTGAGATAGCCATGGTGAAAAGGGCGGCCGAGCAGGCCGGGGCCCATTGCGCGGTATCCCGCCACTGGGAATTCGGAGGGGAAGGCGCGCTGGAGCTGGCCGACGTGGTACAGGATGCCTGCAAGGAAGATAACGAGTTTAAATTCCTTTACCCGCAGGAGATGAAGCTGCGCGACAGGGTCGACGTAATTGCCCGTGAGGTTTACGGCGCCGACGGCGTATCCTGGTCAACCACGGCTGAAAATAAAGCTAAATCGCTGGAAGCCGATGCCGAATACGACGACTATGCCACCATCATGGTTAAGACACCACTCAGCCTCAGCCATGACCCGGCGCGCAAGGGTGTGCCCAAAGGCTGGATACTGCCGGTACGTGACATCATGGTGTATTCAGGCGCCAGGTTCCTCTGCCTCTTCGCCGGTGACGTCAACCTGATGCCCGGAACCGGATCCAACCCGGCTTTCCGCAGGATAGATATCGACCCCCTCACCGGCAAGGTACACGGCATTTTTTAATCTTGGTGCTAACCACCTCTTTATAATAAAATCCGATCATGAACATTGATCTCATCGGCAAATTATTACTGGTTATCGGAGGATTGATCGTTTTCATCGGGTTGCTGCTTATCTTCAACCAGCAAATACCTTTCTTCGGCAAATTGCCGGGAGATATATTTGTTAAGAAAGACAACTTCTCGTTTTTCTTTCCCATAGTTACTTTCCTCATAATCAGCGTGGTATTAACCATTATCATCAACCTTGTACTCTATTTCTTGAAGAAATAGTTGCTTATTATGAAGCTTTCCGATTTTGACTATACCTGCCCGTCGCATTGATCGCCCAAGATCCTCTTAAACTACGCGACCATTCCCGACTGATGGTCATAGATCGGAATACAGGTACCGTTCAACACCGGTTTTTTTACGATATCGCGGATTATGTAAACGAGGGAGACGCGCTGATATTCAACAACAGCCGCGTCATACCGGCCAGGCTCAAGGGCAAGATCTCCGGCAGCGAAAGAAATGCCGAGATACTTCTGCTCAAACAACTGGCACCTGGTACCTGGGAGACCCTGGTGCGGCCGGGGCGCAGGCTGCCCGCCGGATCTTTGTCACACTGTCCCGGAAGGATAAAGATAATAATATCGAGATGACCGCCCGTGTTATTGAAAGGCAGGAAGGCGGGACCAGGGTGGTGGAGTTTTCAGATGCGGCCATGCTCGACAGGTTGGGCGAGATGCCGCTGCCGCCGTATATCAAGGCCAAGCTGGTGGACAGGGAACGCTACCAGACGGTTTACGCTGAGATAAAAGGCAGCGCCGCCGCACCCACCGCCGGATTGCACTTTACGCCGGAGCTACTGGATAAAGTGACGGCTAAAGGGGCCAACCTGGCTTTTATAACGCTGCATATTGGCCTTGATACGTTCCAACCGGTGCGCGCCGAAGATCCCAGCCACCACCAGATACACAGCGAGTATGGCTGCATCAACGCAGAAACGGCCCGGCTGCTGAACAAAACCAAACAAACAGGCAAACGGATTATCGCTGTCGGCACAACCTCGGTGCGCCTTATCGAAGCCGCTTCATCCGGCGGGCAGGTTAAGCCTTTTAACGGGCAGGTCGGGCTGTTTATCCTCCCAGGCTACGAATTCAGATCGGTTGACGCGGTGATAACCAACTTTCATCTGCCGAAGATCCACGTTGTTGATGATGATTTCAGCCTTTGCCGGGCGTGAATTCATCCTGGACTGTTACAGGCAAGCGATAGCCGGGGGTTACCGCTTTTACAGCTTTGGCGATGCCATGCTGATTGACTGACACAAGCGGTAGCGCGTTGACAAGTGTGTCCGGCAATCCGTAGAATTTCGACACTGAACGAAAATAAGATGAGCGTTTTCAATAAAATCCTGTGTGCAGTCCTTATTTCGGCCATAATACTGTGCACGGGTTTTATCATTTACCTGTCGGTAACGCCTTCGTCGAACGATAAATTTACTGAATTCTATATCTTGAATGAAAATGGCAAAGCTTCGGATTATCCCTTTGATGTTAAAGCCGGCCAACCGGTTACCGTGGTGCTGGGGGTAATCAATCATGAATACCGTCCGGTTAACTATAAGATACAAATCAAGCAAAACGGTGATATAATCAAAACTATAATTGTTGGCCCTTTGCAGGACAAACAAAAATGGGAAGAAAAAGTCGATTTCATGGTTGAGGGAACCGGCAAATCGCAAGCGGAGTTTTATCTTTTCACAGGTGACGACAAGGAACCTCATATTAAAGACCCACTAATTTTGAAGCTGAATATCGAGGATTTATAGGACAGAGATAAATGTGCGGAATTATTGGTTATTGCAGTAAAAACGGTAAAGCTTCCTCGGTTATCTTCGAGGATCTTAAACGCATGGAATACCGCGGTTACGACTCATCCGGTATCGCCATGATCTCCGCCGGCAAACTGCTAATCCGCAAAGGCATCGGTAAATTGGATGAGGTCAACAGGCGGTATAAGCTGGATAAGATACCCGGGCAGGTGGGCATCGGCCACACACGCTGGGCAACGCATGGCGGAGTTACCAAACCCAACACACATCCCCATACAGACTGCACCGGGCAAATAGCAGTGATACACAATGGCATCATAGATAATTACCAGGAACTGCGCAAAGACCTGATAAAACGCGGACACCATTTTGCATCCGAAACCGACACAGAGGTCATCCCTCACAAAATAGAGGATGAGCTGAAAAAAGGCCATTCGCTGGAAGAAGCGGTTATGACGATAGCGCCCAGGCTGGAGGGTTCCTATGCATTCCTGGCCATTTCCACCAAGGAGCCCGGTAAAATTGTCGGCACTCGTAAAGGCAGTCCCCTTATTGTCGGAATGGGCAAACATCAGGCATTCGCAGCCAGTGACTCGCTTGCACTGGCCGGCCAGATTAACCAGCTTTTTATGCTCGGGGAAGGAGATGTAGCAGTACTAACCGCAGATAAGGTTGTTTTCTACGATTCCACCGGCAGGGAAATACATATAAAAGCCTCCAAGCCTGATGCGGTTTGGAGCGAAAACGACAAGGGCGAATATGATTATTTCATGCTCAAGGAGATCATGGAACAGCCGAAGTCCCTGGTTGCCGCAGCATTACAGGATAAAGAGTTATTTACCTCGGTCGCGCTGGATATTTTGCGAGCCGGGCAGGTCATCGTCACGGCCTGCGGTTCGTCACGTTACGCAGCCCTGGTGGGACGCTATCTTTTCTCCAGCGTGGGCAAGAAATTTTGCGAAGTTGTCATGGCTTCCGAATTTCAATATTTCGCAGATTCTGTCGGTAAGAATACCCTGGTCCTGGCCATCTCCCAGAGCGGCGAAACACTCGATGTTATCGAAGGGGTTGAAATGGCCCGCAAGGCAGGGGCGAAGATAGTCTCAATCATTAACAGGCCGCAGTCGTTACTGGGGGAGCTGAGCCACAATGTTTTGTATTTGAATTGCGGTCCTGAGATCGGGGTAGCGGCTACCAAGTCCTTCCTGAACCAGTTGGCCGTTTTCTACCTGCTGTCCTTCTCCATGGTTCACTCGTTCGATATGGCAGTGGACAATATACGCAAGGTAAGCCGACAGGTTTCCAGGACAATAGACTGGAATAAGGATGAATTAGCCAGGATAACAGAAGAGTATTATATGAAAAACGACTTCTACTATATAGCCCGCGGCATCAATTTCGCCATAGCCTCGGAGGGAGCCCTGAAGCTCAAGGAGATATCTTATATACATGCCGAGGGCATGCCCGCAGGCGAATTAAAGCACGGCACATTGTCCCTCATCGAAAAGGGTACCCCGGTACTGGTCATCTGCCCGGGAGATTATACATATAAGGAAACCCTCGGCAATGCCATAGAAGCCAAGGCCCGCGGAGCAAAGATCATCGCGGTTTCCGATGTCGATAATGAAATTTATGACCACTGGATACGGCTGCCCAAAGTGCATGAGCTCCTTTACCCAATATTGCCACGGTGCCGCTCCAGTTGCTGGCTTATAACATGGCCATTAAGCGCGGGCATAACCCCGATATGCCGCGCAACCTCGCCAAATCGGTCACCGTCAAGTAGCCAGCATGAAAATCGTTGCTGTTATACCATGCCTTAACGAAGAACATTTCATCAGCGATGTAGTCTTCAAGACGATAAAACACGTAGACAAGGTCATTGTGATCGACGACGGCTCAAAAGATTCCACTGCCTTGCTCGCCCGGGATGCGGGCGCCAAGGTTATCAGTCATACTTTCAACCAGGGCGCGGGCGCGGCGACACGGACAGGCTTCGAGGCCGCCATCAAATACGGCGCCGATATAGTAGTGACCCTTGACGGCGATGGCCAGCACAATCCAGACGAAATTCCACTCATTGTCAAACCGCTGCTTGATGGGAAGGCTGATCTGGTAATAGGTTCGCGTTTTTTGGCGGAGGCAAAGGTATCCTTGTACCGCAAATTCGGAATAGTATGTAATTACATTCCTGTATAATGCCGGTCACAGGGTTAAAATAATTGATGCACAAAGCGGTTTCCGCGCCTACAGCAGGAAAGCCGTTGAACGTATAAATATTACTTACCCGGGTTTTGGTTTTAGCATAGAAACGCTGGTACAGGCCCGCAAGTATGGCCTCACTATTTGCGAGGTACCTATCACCTGTATTTACCACGATTCTGGCTCAACACAGCACCCTGTCACACAGGGTCTGAGTGTAGCCTGGGCCGTGATATGGCTCCGCCTGGTTTATGAACTATTTCAGCGCAAGTAAACGATGAAAGCTATTAAGCTATAGCGGTATAATATAGATCAGTATGAATACCCTTAATAACAAGAAAATCGTTGTCACGGGTGGGGCCGGCTTTTTCGGTTCATATGTTGTCAGGAAACTTAAAGACCGCGGTTGCCAGCGATATCTTTATCGTTCGGAGCCGGGATTATAATCTTGTTGATAATAATGCAGTTAAAGCTCTATATCGTGATATCAAACCCGATATAGTTATCCATCTTGCCGGGCTGGTAGGTGGCATAGGGGCTAATCAGGCAAACCCGGGATCTTTTTTTTATGATAACCTGATGATGGGCGTTCAGATGATGGAACAGGCCCGCCAGGCGGGTGTTGAGAAATTTGTGGCCTTAGGTACGATCTGTGCTTACCCCAAATTTGCGCCTGTTCCTTTTAAAGAAGAAGCTCTTTGGAACGGGTATCCTGAAGAAACAAATGCTCCCTACGGGCTTGCCAAAAAAATGCTGCTCGTACAGGCTCAGGCCTACCGGCAGCAATATGGTTTTAATGCCGTATACCTGCTTCCCGTTAATTTATATGGGCCTGGCGACAACTTCGATCCTGCATCGTCACATGTTATCCCTGCTCTGATTAAGAAATTTGTCGATGCAATCAAACAAAATGAGAGAGAGGTTATTATCTGGGGAACCGGTTCACCGACCAGGGAATTCCTCTATGTTGAAGATGCGGCCGACGGTGTTGTCCTCGCTGCCGAAAAATACAATAAGAGCGACCCCGTTAATTTAGGCTCTGGTTTTGAGATCTCTATTAAAGACCTTGCATTTATGATAGCGAAATTGCTGAAATTCAAAGGAAAGGTAATATTCGACCCGTCAAAACCCGATGGGCAACCCAGGCGCCGCCTGGATACATCCAGGGCAGAGATTGAATTTGGATTCAAAGCCACGACGGGCTTTGAGGAAGGCCTTCACCATACGATTAAATGGTATTTATCTAACAGAGACAGGATTGAATAGCTGCATAAAATTGAAAATCACTTGACTCTATTTTGGGCTAATTACATTTAATGAAAATCCTGGCAGTAGTTTCTACAATCGACCTGAAAAACAAACTGGGCTGCACGCCGGCCTGGTGGCAGCTGCTTAAGGCGCTTTATGAGACCGGACATGAGGTCATTGTGGTACCCTATTTGGGTAACCCGGTGGAAAGCCTGTGGTGGCGGACTTATCAAAACCCCTGCGAACGGGAAAGCCTGATTTACAATGCCTACCTTAATAGCAAGAAAAAGGCGGGAAAATCACCGAGCGAGAAGACGTTCCTGACATCGGTTGCAGATCAGCTTATCCAGAATTATGTCAGGCCAAAATGGCAGCGGTTCCTATGTGATGTAATTGGTAAAGAGAAAGATATCTCACTGCTACTTTTCATGAGCATACCCATCAACCATTTCACAGGGATACCATCAAGTATAAAAAAACGGTCGGGTTTAACAGTGGTGTTCTACGATGGAGATATGCCCACAATTTTGCCCAAATACACTATGGGCCGGGGATTTAAATTCAATTACTATGAAAAGGCCAACCTTTCCGAGTACGATGCCTTTTTAAGTAATTCTAAAGGCAGCATCCCTGATATTGAACAGTTGGGAGCCAGGAATGTATACCCGCTATACTACGGTATTGATCCGGACTTAGCTTCTCCGGTAGAGATCGAACAGGACATAGATATCTCCTTTTTCGGCTATGGCAGCGACTTCCGTGAAGAGTGGATGGAGAAGCTCATAACTATCCCCAGCCGGCAAATGCCGGGGATTAAATTCGCGGTTGCGGGCGGCGGTTTCAATATAGACCTGGGTAAAGCGGAGGTAATGGGGGACCTGTCATACAGTCAGTGGAGGTATTTCGCCTGCCGCAGTAAAATAAATCTGAATATAACCCGCTGGTCACATACCAGTGTTTATGCTTCTTCCACCTCACGTCCTTTTGAACTGGCATCTTTCGGCAGTTGTATAGTATCCCAGCCTTATAATGGCATTGAAGAGTGGTTCGAACCGGGTAAAGAACTTGTTATAGCCAACAGCAGCCAAGAGGCTATAAACATCTACAATACACTCTTGAACTCGCCTGATAAGCGGCGTGCACTGGCAGAACAAGCCAGGCTGAGGGTATTGAAAGAGCATACCTACAAGCACCGTGCAAACCAGTTAATCGAAGTAATTTCGAGACTTAAAGCTGGTTAGTATGCAGCCATTTTCTTTGCGGGCAATGCTTCATGTATCACCTAATGATTGGCCGGTAAAGAGGCTTATCGGTATTTCAGCCGTTATTCTTGCAATTTCAATTTTGCTTGAAGCCTGTTATCTTGCCAACGCACAAATACCAGTTATTACCCAGGTGGTGGGCTATATCCTTATTACGTTTGTTCCTGGACTTTTACTGCTCCGGATACTGCGAGTTCACAACACAGGGTTTATCGAGTGTATCGGTTACTCGGTAGGCCTAAGCCTGGCTTTAGCTATGGCCATAATGGCCGCTATCAACTTCATTCTTCCCTCCACAGGCATAGTACACCCGCTTTCACAACTGCCGGTCTTTATTACATTTGCAATCATGATTGCCGCTCTTGCCATCTCCGCATATATTCGCGATAAAGATTTCAATTATTTACCCTGCAATGATCGACAACAGTTCTACTGGCCGCCTATTTTGTTCTTGCTATTGCTTGTTGTACTGACCATCCTTGCCGCAAAGATCGCCGATACATACAACGAAAACGCGCTACTTATCATTTGTCTCATTGTGATTGCAGTAGTATTTGTACTCGCGGCGTTTGGCAAATTTATCCGCTCCTCACAATACCCTTTCTTCATTTTTACCGCCAGCCTGTGCCTTCTTTACCAGACCACACTTATGACCCCCTATCTGATAGGGTCGGATATTTACACCGAATATTTTATCTACAACCTTGTTGCACGTAACGGGATATGGGACCCCGGGCTCATGAGTATCGTCAATTCATGCTTAAGCATTACTATGCTGGCACCCTTATATTCATTATTGATGAATATAGACGGTGTCTGGGTTTTCAAAGCAGTTTACCCGTTTATATACGCGCTTGTACCGGTGGTTCTGTTTCATATAATTCGGCTTCAAGTTGGGTCAAGGATCGCCTTGCTCTCTGTCTTTTTTTTCGTGGTGGTACCCACATTTTCACTTGAAATGATCTCACTTTGCCGCCAGCAGGTGGCAGAGCTTTTCCTCGTCCTGGTAATACTGCTGTTGGTCGAAAGACGACTATCTATTTTACCCAAGGTTTTACTGCTAATTATCTTCGCCGCAGGCATCATCGTTTCCCATTATGGAATTGGTACCATCGGCTTAATTTACATGGTACTCCTTCCGCCCCTGGTAATAATCATCATCAGTAAGTGGTTTCGCAGGATTTGGGCATGGCTTAGCAGTGGGGTATCAGGGTTGCCCTCAAGTTCTCTTGCTCTTCCCATCTGGGTAATGGCAATATTTGCCGCTTTTTTCATCGGAGCAGGACTTTACTGGTTTTTCATCACGTCTTCAGGCATCAACTTTACCAGGGTTCTTGATTTTATAGGACAGCATAGCCGTGATATAGCCGCAGGCATTTTTCATATACAACCTGCAAATAATAGCGCAGCCGCATTAACTGACTTTTCAATCCGCGATGGCCTTATCCGCACAGCGTTGGGTTTAGATTTCTTAACGGTCTCACTACAGGGACAAATCTTCAGAATACTGCAGTATACTACACAACTGCTTCTGGTATTAGGTGTCCTCCGGTTTATCTTTAGACCAGGCGGTTATAAGTTCGTGCCGGAATTCTTGGCTCTCTCTTTAAGCAGTGTTATGTTACTTGCCGCTTGCATAATATTGCCCGGGTTCGCCGAACGGTTCAATACTACACGCATGTATCATCTGGCTCTCTTAACACTTTCACCATTCTTGGTCATCGGATGCCAGGCTGTGGCGCAACTTGCAATTTCTATCAGGAACGTTATCAAGAGGAACCGGGCTGACATAGAGCACGCTAAGTCTATACTCTTGGAACGCTCCACCTCATTTATCGCAGTCATTGTGCTTGTCCCGTATTTCATTTTCTGCTCAGGCCTTGTTTTCGAGATGAGCGGGCAGAAGGTTACCGACAGGATAGATACACCCTATTCTATCGCCCTGAGCCGTTACAGACTTGACCTGACAGGTTCCTTTTCAGCGAGGGATGGGGCTGCAGCCCGATGGTTATCTTCCCGAGCTACTAATGACACAATCATCTTCACTGATGACCATGCCGGACTAATTCTTCAGTTCAACTCTGTACCCGGCCGGCGCCAAACACTGGACCCATCAGCAATATCGCTTCCCTCCAACTCCTATATACTATTAACCGCCTGGAACACCTCAAGCAATGAATTAACCTATGTAATTTCCCCGGGTTTAAGAAAGCATGTCAGCATAACAGAACTTCCCCTTTTTAAAAACTTTATCCATAACTTGAGCATAATCTATAATAATTGCGGGGCAAATGTATTGATCTCCACCACAGAATAAGAGCATATATGAATGTGTTATACTTTTATCGCTTTATAAGAATCGATAATTATGAGACTGAAATAGAATGTCCAAACGTGTGCTTATAATAGGTATTACGCGTCAGGGCGGATCTTGCTTGGCCGAGTTATTGCTGGCTAAAGGATATGAAGTCCATGGCATTATCACGCCTGATTAGAGTCCCCTGTAAGAAATTTTAATTACAACTCAAATGGGGGGATAGACTTCCAGGCGTAAATCTCAAAAGGCTTTAAGAATTGATAGACACATAAACGGAGAAAAATGAAAATCGCTTGGTTGAACGAACATCTGCTTTACTGGAGTGGGGGAGTGAAGTGGATTCTGGAAATGAGCAGGAGATTAAAGCAGCAATGCGAATTGGATATCTTTGTGACCAGGGCTTCGGATGATAATAAACAGCTTTTTAGACAGGCCGGCATCGAATTACAGGAATTCTCTGATATTTCCACAGACAACGCCAGGTACTGGTTATGCTATCCCTACTTTATCTGGGAGAACTCCCGTAAATTAAAACACTTGCTTAAATCTTATGATGTAATAATATCGACTTCTCCCACCACATGTGTTATTGCGTCCCTCCTGGATCACAAGTCTATCTTTATTTTTTTCGAACCCAATGTCTGGGTATATTCGCCTGTTTTTATTAACGGATTACCTTTTATGCAAAAGCTGATTTTACAGGTGGGGCATCCGTTAACCAGGTTGCTTGATCAATCTTCTATGAAAAAGGCAGACAGGCTGGTTACCCTGGACAATCTCAATGCAGCGCGCGGCAGGGCCATCTACGGCAGACAGCCTGATATAATCCCTGTCGGCGTTGATACAAAGCTTTTTAGCAGAAAGCATAATCCCGAACTGGAAGCGGCTTATTCCGGTTGGCAGGTTATTATACATTCAGCTACCTATTTAAGCCCCGTTAAGGGGACGCGTTTTATTGTGGAGGCCATGCCTAAAATCATCGAGCAGGTGCCCCATTGCCGCCTTCTCATATTGAATCCATATAATCAGGAGAGAGAACGCTCTGAGTTCATGGCACTGGCGCAAAGCATGGGTGTGGTTTCTAACATTGAATTCCTGCCTCCGCTACAAGAGGAGGATTTGCCCTACTATTTCTCCCTGGCCAGGGTTGTTATTCAGCCGAGCCTTTACGTATCTACCCACATGCCCCTGGCTGAAGGGGCTGCCTGCGAAACACCTGCTATAGCTTTTGACGGTATTAATGCCGATGAAGATATAGTCGACGGTGAGACCGGATTCATTACACCCGCCGGCAATATAGATGTGCTGGCTCAGAGGACAGTGGAACTCTTACAAAACCCTGACCTCCGCGCTAAAATGGGCAGGAAGGCACGGGAAAGGGCCATAAAGCTGTTTTCCTGGGATCACAATGCCGATCTGATATTTAATATGGCAAAAGAGATCTGCAATAAGGCTTAAAGATACATGCCGGCTGATACGACAAAAAGGGCGCTGATCACTGGCATAACAGGCCAGGATGGAGCATACCTGGCCCAGTTTTTACTGCTTATGGGTTACAGGGTATTTGGCACTTACCGGAAATCTGCTGCGCCAAATTTTTGGAGACTACAATATTTAAATATACTGGAAAAGGTGACTTTGATCTGCGCGGATCTGGCTGATTTTTCCGCGCTGATTGAAGCCATTAAATTATACCAACCCCATGAAATTTATCACCTTGCAGCGCTGACCTTCATCGGCACGGCTTTTGAACATGCAGTGGACGCAGGAGAGACAACTGGCCTGGGTGTAACAAGGCTTCTGGAAGCAATTATGAAAATCGATCCCATGATTAAATTCTACCAGGCATCATCAATAGAGCTTTACGGTGAAGGCGGGTCCAAACCCTTAACGGAAGACACCCCGTTTAACCCGGTGAACCCCTATGCTGTAGCCAAGCTATATGGATATTGGATAGCCAGGATATACAGGCAAAAGCATGGAATCTTCGCCTGCAGCGGCATACTCTTCAACCATGAATCACCCCTGAGGGGACTGAATTTTGTAACGCGTAAAATATCAAATTCAGTGGCCAGGATATCACTGGGCCTGCAAAATGAACTGACACTGGGAAACCTCAACGCCAGGAGGGATTGGGGCTACGCTCCTGAATATATCCGCTCCATGTGGCTCATGCTTCAGCAGGACAAACCGGATGACTACATTATAGCCACCAACGAGTTACATACAGTCAGGGAATTGGCAGAAAAGGCATTTGAGACGATAGGGCTGGACTGGCAAAAATATGTAAAGATCGACGAGAAGCTGATGCGTCCTACAGATGTTAATTTCCTCCAGGGAGATAATTCCAAAGCAAGGGACAAGCTGGGCTGGCAGCCAGAGGTGAAGTTCAATCAATTAGTTGAAATTATGGTCAAACATGACCTTTACAGATGGCAACGGCATGAGAGAGGAGAGACCTTTCCCTGGGATATCCTGCTATAATATTGAGCTGCGTTTTTATACTCAAACTTATGATATTTTAAGCAGTCTTCATAAAAGTGATTTTAACATGGGTGCATAAGAATGATTTACAATTGCCGTGCATGCCAATCCAGGGAGTTAACAGACATCCTTTCGCTTGGCGACCAGTATCTTTCGGATTTTGTTTATGGCGATGATAAGCCCGAGAAATACCCGCTTGATCTTGTGCTCTGTCAGCAGTGCAACCTGCTGCAGTTAAAACACTCTGCGCCTGTTAGCTCCTTATATACTAATAGCTATGGATACCGCTCGGGTATCAATCAAACGATGCGTGATCACCTGGCGCAGCTTGTGAAGAAAGCATGTCAACTTGCGTTACCATCGTCGGGAGACATTGTCATGGATATCGGCTGCAACGATGGTACACTATTGAAATCATATAACGATAGGGCGCTCACAAAGGTTGGCTTCGATCCCGTGAAGAAATTTGCCAAATATATTGAAGGAACAGGAATAAGATTTATCAATGCCTATTTCAATAAGCAAAGCTATGAAGAGTATTTCGGGGAGAAAAAGGCCAATATAATCACTGCGATTTCCATGTTCTATGATCTCGACGATCCGAATACATTTATATCCGATCTGAAGGAGATCCTTGATAGGAACGGCATCCTAATCATTCAGCAGAATTATATGGTGGGCATGTTGCTGCAAAATGCTTTCGACAATATAGTGCATGAGCACAGGGAATATTATTCGCTCCTTTCATTGGAGAACCTGCTGGACAGGCACGGATTTGAAGTATTTGACGTTGAATTGCACGACCTTAACGGCGGCAGCTTCAGGACCTATATATGCCATCAGGGCGCCAGGAAAATAGCCAGTTCGGTTATCCAGTTAAGGGAGTCTGAAAATAAACTGGGACTGCAGGAAAAAGGCATCTATCAGCAATTTGCCGGCAGGATTCACGAACTGAAAGAGGAGCTTTATACTTTCGTTACCTGTGAAGTAAAAAAAGGCAAAACAATCTATGTCTATGGCGCTTCTACGAGGGGCAATACGTTATTGCAATATTGCGGACTCGATAATACCCTGATCAAGAAGGCCGTTGAGCGCAACGAAGAAAAATGGGGGAAAAAAATTGCCTCCGTTGGAATACCAATCATTTCCGAAGAGCAGGCACGAAAAGAAGAGCCGGATTATATGCTGGTTCTGCCCTGGTTTTTCAAAGAAGAGTTTGTAAAAAGGGAGGCGGCATATATTGAGCAGGGCGGCAGGCTTCTGTTTCCCATGCCAAAGATGGAAATAGTGGGGAAATTATAAAAAAATGGCGAAACAATAGATACGTTATTAAATAACCATATATACTGTAAAACAATGGTAGCTACATTCGGGCAAGTGAACAAATATTTATGTTACCTATTAATATACTACGTTAAGATAGATTTAACGATTGACAACTATTGAATTTCTATATCAGATGTAATAGCAAAACTCATTGTTAACATATCATATTTCTTGCCTTCCCAATAATAATCTCTCTTGGATATAATGTTAAAACCAATTTTCTTATACATATGCATGGCCGCCGAATTGCTTAGCATTACACCAAGTTCGATCTTTTCAATATTACTGTCGTGGGCCAGTTTTATGAGTTCTTTTATCATACTAGATGCCACACCTTGATTCCTAAATTTTTTAGTTACGATAATTCCTAACTCCGCCACAGATTTCTCAGATTTCTTATCTTGTTGTAAAAAGCGAAAACCCGCATAATCTTTAGTTCTATTATTAATTGCAACTAGTGCCAAATAATTTGTTTGTGGATAGGTCAATTTTTTTAATATACGTACACTTGATGAAAAATATATAAAGGTGATAAAGCAAAATACACCAAAATAACTAAAGGAACAGGGACGATAAGAACTTCTTTCGCCCGCATCAAGTGATAAATGAAGGTCAATTAACGGTTTGATATCCTTAGCTTTAAGATTCCGTATCTCTACGTTTCTAGTTTTTTCGTTTTTCATGTTAAATATTTTGATATTTCAATTATCCAAATTAAATACTTATTAATTTGCTCAAATTAGAACCATTCCACTGTTTAACTAATCTGCATCCAGCTTATAAATCATTCTATCATCCTAAAATATAACAAATAGCGCTCGGTTGAGGATAAAAAATATTGGTCAAGTTTCTACGATACAAGTCAGTGATGTTTAGTAACTTTTTATTCATTTCCTCAATTTTTTAATCGTATGGCAAATGTAATCTATATCCCCATCAGAAAGCTTCGAACTCGAAGGTAGGTACAAGCCCCGTTTGCTTAATTCATGGGCAACTGGAAAATCATGTTTTTGCAGCACGAAATCCATCCCCTGATACACTGGTTGCTGATCCATGGGAATAAACATATTTCTTGTTTCAATTCCGTTTTCAAGAAGTCTTTCCATTAGACTATCTCTATCAATACCAAATACATCTTCTACGAGTAACGCATTTACCCAATGATTACTTGTCGCCCAAGATTTTTCCGCAGGCAATGTAAGACCAGGTACATCTCTGAGAAGTGAAACATAGTGATCGTAAATATACTTTTTCCTATCCAGAAATTCAGTAATTTTTTTTAATTGTGCAACCCCTATAGCTGCCTGTAAATTTGTTAGTCGATAATTAAAACCGATTAAATCATGTGAATATTTTTTATTTGCATTCATGCCATGGTCTCTTAATGTTTTCATTTTGATTGCGAGCTTTTCGTCATTTGTTAAACACATACCCCCCTCACCGGTGGTTATTAACTTTATTGCATGAAATGAGAAACAGGATATGTACCCTAACGAGCCTGTCATTTTGCCTTTATATTTGCTCCCATGCGCTTGAGCTGCATCTTCAATGATGAAAAGATGGTGTTTCTGTGCAATAGATGTGATTGCATCCATATCACAAGGATGGCCATAAAGATGAACTGGGATAATTGCCCTGGTATTTAAAGTTATAGCCTCTTCAATCTTCCCAGGATTGATACACCAATAATCTGGATCGGAATCTATAAAAACAGGTTCTGCACCGGTAAATAAAACTGCATTAGCGCTAGCTATAAAAGTTAAATCAGGGACTATTACTTCATCTCCTCTGCCAATACCCAATGCCGTTAAAGCTATATGTAAAGCAGCCGTGCCATTTACACAAGCGATACCGAATCTTACTCCACAGTAGTCTGCAAAATTTGACTCGAATTCACCAGTAAATTTACCCATCGAGGAAATCCAACCACTTTGGACGGCCTCTGTTATATTGTCTAATTCTTCTTTACCAATATTAGGTTCAGATACTGGTATCACTATACTTTCCTCTATAATAATTCATGTTTACCATAAACGACATCGTTGATTAAAGCCCACATTCGTTCAGCGTTTTTCTTCCAGGAAAAATTATTTATTATATATTGCCTACCATTTTTCCCCAGCTTACCATTTAATTCACGGTCTTTGATTAAGCGCACCACTGCATACGCAAGGGCACTAACGTCTTCCCTGGGTACCTCAAAACCGGTGATTCCATTAACGATATCCTCACCCTCAAGTGTGCCTTGGAATGTCACTGAAGGTATCGCGCAGGCAGCACCTTCCTCGACGGGTAAATGAGTATTTTCGTCAAGGCTAGGCTGTATCACTACTTTTGCCAGAGAATAGTAATAAGGCAATTCATTATCACTAACTGGGGGAGAAAACATGATGTGCGCCTCTACTCCCAGTTTATGGGCGAGATTAAGTAGATGCTTCCTCGCCGCAATGTCATTGCTAGCATTAAGAATAAGTAGTAGTACATCAGGCACCTGGTTTACAATCTCAGGAAGCGCCTTAATTGCATAGTTTGTACCTTTCGTTGGACCGAGATATGACGCCAGATGTATGATAACTGTACGCCCATCATAAACGCGCTCAAGTTCCATATTATGATTGTTAATAAAAAGGTCAGGATCAACCCCTTCATGCAATATAAGGGGTAGTCTCCCATATTCTTTTTCCATCAGGTTGGCAGTATAATTGCAGATGGTTACTATCGCATCAGCCTTTCTTACCGCCCATCTATCTATCATGCGTGCTACTGGCTTGATCATAGTGATAAAAAACCTCAGAAAAGGATGTACTCCTTTTATATAATCTGCCGAATAAAGCCAGAAATTAAAGTCATACATGACAGATATTTTCTTATTTTCAAGCATAGCAGCGATCAAACAATCCGTTGGATTTGTAGAAATAACGACGTCATAGCTTTTCAACTGTTTGCGTAATTTGATTGTATTGGACAATACATAAAAAGGAAACAATAGCCAGTATCTTTTACTGTTAACCGAAGTATTTGAAAATTCCTTTATTCGAATGCCAGCATTGCTGAACTTCGCTTTGTTTTCAGCGGAAACCATAGTTGTATATATATCAAGATCACAGTTGTTACGTAATCTGCTCAAAACCTCGAGCAGATATTTAATACCTCCATTCCACCACAATAGATTTCGAAATATTCAGGCTACTTTAAGGACTTTTTTGCAGTTGCTATTCATATTCATAGGGTATGTTTATATTCAGAATCACTAATCAGCAACGTAATTGTATCAGATTTCCTCGTAGATACAGAAAAACATATCCAAATCTTTCACTAATCCCATTCCGATGAACTTAATTGTGGATATTGTGTCAGTATTGATATCGATTACGTTTGAAATAAAAGATTATGCTATCATTTATTTATGAACAAATACCATGGTTATATCCCAAAAATCTTAACAGAACAAGCCTTTTTGCTGAAGAACGCATATGAAAGAGAAGGTTTCTGTTACGTAATTGCGGCAGGGGCAAGGTATATCGCGAGGTCGCCATTAAATGAACTGACCACGCTTTATTATAGATATTTGCAGGCTGGAAGGTCATCCTTCACATTCCAGGGACAAATGTATAACTATTTTTACCATAGCTACAATACGACCTGGAAGAACGAACGGGTATAGAACTACCAATAATCTGGCGATTTGTGCAGGAAAATAGTAGTAAACGAATCCTGAAAATTGGTAATGTACTACCCCATTACTTTTCTTGCCACCACGATGTGGTAGATTTAACCGAGAAATATCCAGGCGTTATCAACCAGGATATTGCAGATTTTCGTCCCAATAAAAAATACGACCTTATCGTGAGCATTTCAACATTCGAACATATCGGATGCTGGGGAAAAGAAGCGCAGGCAACCTGAAAAATTGCTCCAGGCACTACGTAATGTCTTGGGAAATATCCTGGCACCCGGAGGAGAATTCATACTCACGGTACCGCTCGGAGAGAACTCTTGATATGGAAAGATACCTGAATGACGGGACAATCAAGTTTGATGGTTTATATTGCATGAAGCAGGTAGAT
>CAVWAG010000007.1:0-67450 GCA_963752975.1 uncultured Chloroflexia bacterium | reverse complement strand
GGATAAGGCTAAGCAGCCGGGGTGGCTATACTTTGATCGAGTTGCTGGTTATCATTGCGATAATCGGCGCGATTACGGCTGTAATGACGATGACAGTCAACACGGCTCTTAATATAACTACCAGGATACTGCCCAGAGTATTTTGTTCAGCCAGGTGCACCAGGCTGCAAGCTGGATTGCCAAGGACGTGGCGAGCGCAGACAATATCACTACTGATAGCGGAACGGTGCTTTGTTCATTGAAACGCTACGTCTGGAACCAGGTCGACAATATAACTACCACTACCACTATCGACTATGTCGTATCCAATACAAACTTGCTGCGCAAAATTAACGGGAATTCGGGGGTCATTGTTGCGCAGTATATCAAGTACCCCGATACAAATACAACGTTTACAAAAGTGACGCCATCGGCTACAGAGAATAATACATATCTGTTAAAGTTAAATGCAAAATTGGGTACAAACAGTTTCAATCAACAATTTAAAATCTATCAGCGTTTGCCCTGAGGGCAGGTAAGCAAAATGATAATAAAGAGATTATCGGTTAAAGAAAACAACCAGGAAGGTCTGGTATTACCCATGGCACTAATACTTCTGGTCATTGCATCCATCATCATCATACCCGGCCTGTGGGTCATGCAATCCTTCATGACCATCAACAGCAACGTGGAACAGGATACTATGGCCTATTACGCCGCTGATGCGGGCGTAGCGGACTGCATCTGGAAGTACAAGTACGGGACGGCGCCGACTGCCACTTATCAATTAACCAATATCGACGGCATGAATGTTGCTGTCACGCTCCTGCCTCAGAGCACATCGACGAATTTCTTCTGGCAATCGAGTGCCCCGTCAGGTTCGGCACCCAAAGCCAAGATAGTGTTCTGGATTACGCAGACAGGCACTGCCGGCAATAATCTATTCAACCAGGCGATTGCCTCCCTGAACGGCAATATCACAATGGACAGTAACGCCAAGATAATATCCGACAATACGTCTACCGGCAACTATGGAAATATATATGCCAATGGGAATGTAAGTTTAAGCAGTATTTCAGAAGTGGGAGGCACAAGCTGTCCCGGCAATGGCACTGCGTCGGCAACTGGGACTGTTAGTACAAGCGGACTTGCCTGTGTAGCCAACAAGGCACCAAGCTCAGCGCCAGTTTCCTATACTATTACAATCTCAAATTTTACAACTCCGGCGGATGCAGGCACCAACTATACCAGCCAGGCAGCAAGTTGGAGCAGCGGTACTAATAATTATAATGTCGGGCCAGGATATGTTAGTGGTGCTGTGACTATAGCGGGCAACAATACAATTGTACTAAATGGCAATTTACATATAAAAGGAGATCTCACCATAAGTGGAAATGCAGTGGTCAAGGGGCCTTATACCGTAATAGTTGACGGCAACCTGACTGTGAGCGGAAACGCGTCCGCAGCGCTGGCTGCCGGCAATATACCGTTTATTATCTGCAGTGGCACATCGGTCTCTATAGGTGGCGGAGGAGGAAATGTGGCGATTTCGGCGGTGATATATGCTCCCAACGCCGCAGCTACTGTAGGCGCCAATCCCAACTCTAGTTATGGCTTTAGCGTCCATGGCTCTGTGATTGCTAAAAGTGTGTATGTAACGGGCAACGCAGTGATCGAATATCTTACCGGGGTTCATACGGAGACACAGATTCCGGGCGCAGGCCAGGGAGGTACCACTACTACATTCATGGGCTATGATTACCGCTGATTTCTCATATTGAATGTATCCCGTATGTTTAATGTATAATAGGAATAAATGCCTGAAGAAATAAGATAGTGGCGTCTCCTGTAGAAGCACCAAAGAAAGCCGGCAACAGCATACTCCAGCGCCTGCCGCGTCTAAGTACATCTGTCTGGCTCATCGTTATCCTCTGCCTATTTCTGATTGCCATGATACCGATGGCAACAGGCTATCTGGAGCAGTCCTCGAAACAGCAGGCGTTGCGCCTGCAGATAAACCAACTACAATCGCAGTATGACGCCATCAAGGCGAAAATAGCCGGCCAGTCATCCCTGTCCACCGAGGTAGGAACACTCAAAGCTGAAGCGGAGGCTGCCAGGAAATTATACGAAGAAGCATGCGATAACCTGAAAAGTTCACAGATATTGATGGATCTCGCCTGGAAAAACGATATTAATATAACCAGCATGAGTGTCTCCTCTTCACAAGGCACGATACTGGGGACAAATTACCCGGCGCTTACATATGATCTCAGTTTGTCCGGCCAGGTGGCCAGCTTCCAGAATTTCCTAATTGCAGTCGATAACAGATTCCCTTCCAGCCAGTACCTAAATATCGCCATTACCCCGGCTACGATTGAGGGAAACCTGGACATAGCTTCTATGAGCATAATGATTATGTGCAATACACAGTAGGAATTTACCGGATAAATGCTGACAGTCAATATTGAAGACAACTCGGTAAAGATAACCTCGGTCAGGGGTAAGCGGGTGGTCTTCGCCGTGGAAACACCTCTGCAGCCTGGCTGGGTGCAGAACGGCGTGGTGATGGAAAAGGCCCACGTCGGCCAGGTTATCAGCATGGTGCTGTCACAGTACCGCATCGGTGAGAAAGATGTTTCGGCCTGTGTCAGCGGTATTCATTCCATCTACAGGGTGGTTTACGTCCCCAAGCTCGACCGTGCGCTGTTGGCGGAGGCAGCCAGGAAAGAGATGGAAAGGGTCGTACCTGTGCCTCTTGATTCTCTTTACACGTCGTGGTCGGATACTAAGATATCTGAAAACGAGATTGCCCTCTGCCTGATAGGGCTGCCGTTCGATAACGTTAATTCAGTTACCGATGTGCTCAAGCTGGCAGGTCTGCGGGTCAAGTACCTGGAATTAAAGCCGCTGGCCCTTGCACGTGTAATTGACGAGAAGACGGCTATCATGCTGAATGTACAGGCCAGCAACTTTGACCTGACCATCATCAATGACGGCATACCGGAGCTGATACGCAGCCTTCCTTTTACACGACAGGGGATGAGTGATGGCGATAAGGTGGCCATGGTCAAGGAAGAGGCTGACAGGACGGTTAATTTCTACAATTCCAGCCATCCCAATAGCTCTCTGAATAACCAGACTCCCTGCATCTTGAGCGGTTATTACCGTGAAACGCTTTCCATGATATTGGGGTATGCGGTTAAGCCCGCCCCCCTACTATTGATGTATCCCGAAGGACAGGATGACAATGTATTTACGGCTAATACCGGCCTGGCGCTGAGACTGCTTAACAGGCTTACCCGGGTGGATGTCAACGTCATACCGCGGGCAACGCCGTTATCCGGGCAGCCGGCGATGACCGGCGCAAGTCAGCTACCCCTGGTAGCGCTGATTATTTGTGCCCTGGCTGTACTGGGAATGTTTATCATGAACAACATGGCGGAGTCGGAAACGGTCAGACTTCAGCTTCAGATGAACGAAAAGACCACACTGCTCAGCGAGGTACAAAATACTTATCGCGATGAAACGGCCAAAGCTACTGCTGACCGGGATTCTTACCGGAAGATATTGGACACGGTGAAGGCGCCGTTAACTTACCTGGCTACACAGCGTGACCTGACCAACAGGGATATCGGAGCGGCCATCTCCGTGCTGCCAGGCACGGTATATTTGACCAATATTATAGTGGACAGCAGTTCTATCGAGCTGGACGGTGCGGCGCCCAGCGAGGAGATACTGCTTAATTATACACATGACCTGAGAGATTTGGGGATATACAACCTGGTGCTTATCAAATCGGTGAGCAACAGCACTTATACGGAAATCAAATTTGTTATCACTCTGAGTTTAAAAAGGTAGATAGATCATAGCGAAGTTGCGGCCTATCAGATTACGACCATGCGGATAGACGAACTGCTGAATTTGGCTAGTGAGAGCCGGGCCTCGGACCTGCACCTGATTGTGGGGGTGCCCCCCATGTTCAGGATAGATGGTGAGCTGCAGCCCGCTGGAAGTCTCCCCGTTTTGAAACACGAGGACATCGAAGGGCTGTTTAATCAGGTCGCCCCGCAGCGCCAGAGGGATATATTTAAGCGCGAATTGGAGGTGGATTTCGCCTATTCACTGCCCGATGGCGGGCGTGGCCGGTGCAACGCCTGCTGGCAGCAGGGCTCCGTCAGCTTGGCCATCCGCCTGCTGCCCAAACGCATCCCCACGGTAGAAGACCTGGGCCTCCCCGATGCTTGCAAGGACCTGATAACCCGCCCGCGTGGGCTTATCATGGTTACCGGCCCCACCGGTTCGGGTAAAAGCACCAGCATAGCCGCCATGCTGAATCACCTCAATCACACCCGGAAACGCTACATTGTTACCATTGAGGTACCCGTGGAGTACATTCACCCTAACGTTAAGTGCGTTTTTTCGCAGAGGGAGCTTGAGCAGGACACACACTCATTTGTCAGCGCCCTTAAATACGTACTACGGCAGGATCCCGACGTGATATTAGTGGGTGAAATGCGCGATATCGAGACAGCCTCGGCCGTGCTGACCGTGGCGGAGACCGGCCACCTGGTGCTATCCACCGGGCATGCCCCCAGCGCGGCACAATCGGTGGAGAGGATAGTGGATATGTTCCCACCGCACGAGAGGGTCATGGCGCAGGCCCGCCTGGCTTCCACGCTGATCGCGGTTTTCAGCCAGGTGCTGGTGCCTCGCATCGGCGGTGGCAGGGTGGCGGCGGTGGAGATAATGCTGGCCAACCCTGCGGTGAAGAACCTGATACGCGAGGGCAAACCCTTCCTTATACCGAACACCATACGCACAAGTTCAAACCAGGGTATGAAAACGCTGGACGACGCGCTGGTTGACCTATACAAGAAGGGCATTATTACAAAGGAGTACGTCTTTGCCTTCTGCCAGGATGCCGAGGATATAAACAAGACATTGAGGGCAGCCCCGGTATAGATATAAGAAATTCCGGATATAAAACAAAGGGTCCGGATTTATAATCCGGACCCTGAAGTGTTTATGCTGAAGTCATTATGTCTACGGGTATGCAGTTTGTGATGCAGCCCCCGCGGCCGTCCATGAATAAGAGCCATGCAGGGAATTCAGCAAATATGGTGCAAGTACGCCCGGCGCTGCAGGTGTTGCCGTACCTGCGGCAATACTGCCTGAATTATCATACATGTACGCTGCTACTGCAGTCTGAACATTAGCCAGCTCGGTCTGGCCTGCCTGCGTTTT
Source organism: uncultured Chloroflexia bacterium (assembly GCA_963752975.1). GTDB lineage: Bacteria > Chloroflexota > Dehalococcoidia > GIF9 > UBA5629 > CAIMUM01. The sequence continues at coordinate 62,224 of CAVWAG010000007.1, read as the reverse complement.
TCCCGCGCCGATATACTTGGTTACGTTCAAGATTACCACGGCTGCCAGCGTGCCCAAGATGGCGATAACCACCAGTAACTCGATTAGCGTAAAGCCTTTGCTTCCCGATTTAAAAAATTTCATTTTAAACCTCCGTATTTTGTTTTTAAGAGAGGCTTGCTCGACCCGCAGCCCTTTTTAATTCGTACGGTTTATATTATATTATATTCCAGAAATTGTAAATAGCCTGTTGGTAGGAGTATATATAGTACTAACGTCCTATTTGCATAAATCTTTAGCGATTATATCCTGAAACAGTTGCAGGCGAAGTGATATAAGTCACATTCCTACTGTAATTGTTGCGGTGGCTTCATTCAAGTTATTGACAAAACGTACAACAAACTTAACGGTATCTACGGGTATGCAGTTTGTGATACAGCCCCCGCGGCCGTCCATGAATAAGAGCCATGCAGGGAATTCAGCAAATATGGTGAAAGTACGCCGGGCGCTGCAGGTGTTGCCGTACCTGCCGCAATACTGCCTGAACTATCATACATGTACGCTGCTACTGCAGTCTGAACATTAGCTAGCTCGGTCCGGCCTGCCTGCGTTTTTCCCGCGCCGATATACTTGGTTACGTTCAAGATTACCACGGCTGCCAGGGTACCCAGGATGGCAATGACCACCAGTAACTCGATAAGTGTGAAACCTTTGCTTCCGGATTTGAAGAATTGCATTTAATAGTCTCCTGATTCTGCTTTTACACCAGATTGCATCTGTCTTTTCTGACCCTGTCCGAATTTCTATTGCCCGCAATCTTATATAATCCATAGCGAATAGTCAACCGCCGGGGATATATTCACTGCTAACATCCTGTTTGCATCAATCAGCTATAATTGTATCCTGAATCGGTTGCAGACGAAGTGGCATAAGTTACATTCGGCTTGTAATTGCTACGCTTGCATTGAAGGTATTGGCAAAATGTACAATAAACTTAATAGTGGACTTGAGATCACATGGCTCGGAATAATTTTCCTCCTGCCCTTATGGCTTAACCCGTGGGGTTACGAGGTTTTCTACTTTGCCAAATCAATGCTGCTGCAGTTCATGGTGGCCCTGCTCCTGGGATTATATACGGCACAATGGATTTTACTTAATCGAGGTTCTAACAGCGTCAATGGGTGGCAGTTCGTTAAAAAGTCGCCTCTGCAAACGGTAATATTGTTTTTCGGTTTGGCTTGGCTGGTATCTACCTTATTGTCGATATCACCGTATACAAGTGTGTGGGGAAGCATGGGGCGTAAGGCCGGGTTAGTCTCAACAGTAGCCTGGATTATTTTTTTTCTGATAGTAGCGGACAAAATACGCAGCCAGGCCCGGTTATACAGAGCTCTTTATGCGCTGACCTTTTCGGCCGGCATAGTGGCCAGCATTGGGATTATCCAATTTGCCTGGCCTGGCATCCTGCCCTGGTACGGGTTCAACGACAGGGTTTTTTCAACTGTAGGAAATCCATTGTCCTTGAGTGGTTTTCTCGCAGTTGTGCTGCCGGTTAACGCGGCCTTGATCGTATTATCATGGCATGCCAAGCCGGTGCCTCAAGGAAAACAGATGAAAATCATAGTTCTACTGGTAATATTTGTACTGCAATTTGCTTGCCTGGCCTTTGCCCAGTATTCCATAACTTTATTACTTTTCATACCTGGCACGTTCCTATTTTTGCTGCTGTGGGGCATATATTTACGAAAAAAGGCTGTGGTGGTGTTGAGTGTGCTGATGCTGGCCGTGCTGGTAATTATTGCGGTCGTTTCCGTGGGGCAGCTGGTGTTACCGAGAACAGAGCGGACATCCCATCAACCTGAACCTGCCGTTGCTACATTTGCCGGGCAAGTGGGACTAAAAACCATGGACCTGCGGGTCGACATCTGGCGATGCGCAATAAGCGTGGCCATGGAAAGGCCGGAGGTACCCTTTTACACTGATAGTTACCGCCAATTAAGACACCTTTTCGGATATGGCCCGGAAACCTTCATCGTGACATCTCAGACACGCTATCCGACGGCTATGAAAAGCCAGGATACTTATAGCTCGGTTTTGCTCGGGCAGCCGGAAAATCACTATTTATACCTTTGGGCTAACAACGGTTTGCTGGGTTTGGCAGGCTTTCTTGCCATAATAATAATATTCTTGTGGCTGGGCTACAGGTTACTGGTAGAGAGTAGAGACAAGCAGGCATATATGGTGGCTGCCGCTCTCATATCAGCAATGCTGCAGTATTGTATCTATATTTTATTCAACCCTTCCGAGATTATTCAGGAATACACACTCTGGCTGCTGGCGAGCCTGATGGCGGCTGCTATACATATTTACATAAAGGACACCTCAACAGTGTATGATGGTGAAAGCAATACAACTAATCAGGATATCCTGGCGGAGAATAAGCCGGTCAGAATAAGAAAAATCGCAGCATGGTCTATGCTATCCGTTCTTATGCTGCTTGGTTTTACTCTTGTCTACAGCCAGTTTATGGCCGATATCAAATTAAGCAATGCCATACGGGCGTGGTCAGAGGATGCCAATAAGGCTATGGCTGATTTTGCTGAAGCTATAAGTCTGGAGCCGCGCGAGTCAGTTAACAGCAGCTATATCGGAGCATACGCCTATACGCTGGCTGACCTTTCTGATAACGCTACTCAGAAGGCCACACTCATAGCCTTCAGCGCAGCCAGTTACGAGAATGCCGCCCGGTTGGAGCCTCTGCTGGCTTACTGGGCATATACCACCGGTGATGTATATTCGTACTGGGCGAACCATATCGACAAGGAGAAGTGGCGGCAAGCTATAACTAATTATGAGCGCGCCGACAGGCAACTGCCGGGCAATGCGGTGATACTTGATAAATGGGCGCTGGCATTGATGCTTAAAGGAGATTATCAGGAGGCCGGGCAAAAGCTTGATGAAGCAGAGAAGGCTGACCCTTTATGGACGCAGAATTCGTTTTATGGCGGGCTGCTCAAAAGCCTGCAAGGGGACAAAGAAAAAGCAAGTGAGATGTTCGTCCTTCCTGAAAAGGGAGATGCCCGGCTGACGAGCCTTATCTATAAAGGCCCGAATGACATCGATTATTTCATAAATTTCTGCAGACAGGCAGCTAATTATGGAGTGATCGACGTTGTAGCCGACAATTTAAAATACTATGTGGATGATAAGGGCGATTGGATTGCCTGGTCTTTCCTGGGCATCGCGGATATGTATGCTAAGAAATCGGGCGAAGCGATAGAGGCCTTCAGTAAATCGGCAGAGCTGATTCCTGACGAGGATGTCGCTGTGTTGAAGGGCGTGATCACTGCTTTCCCCTGGAATAACCACGTGCTACAGGCTGCAGCAAACGATATTACGGCATCCCTTTCTGCCCGGCAGACTAAATGATTTCGAAAGGTTGGTATTAAACTGGAGATTTTCCTGGCGGCCATAATATTTCTGCTGGGGATCAGCATGGGCAGCTTCCTTAACGTGGTAGCCGATCGCGTGCCGGCGGGGAAGTCGATCGTTCATCCTCCCTCGCAATGCTCCAGTTGTGGGCATATGCTGGAACCGTGCGACCTCTTTCCTATAGTGAGCTACCTGATATTGAGGGGAAAATGCCGTTATTGCGGGGAGCCTTTCCCCGTTCGCTCGATGGTGGTGGAACTGGCTGCCGGCCTGCTCTTCGTGCTGGCTTTCTTTACCTTCGGTGTAACCTGGCAATTAGCATCGGCTATCATCTTCATCTCGTTTTATATTATTCTCTTTATCACAGACCTTGAGCAGTGCATTTTACCCCATCTTATCGTCTACCCGGGTATCATGCTGGCTTTGATTATTGCGCTGCTGAGTCCGCTGACCGGAACTCTGCCTGGCATTATTAGCTCGCTTGAAGGCCTGGCCGTCAGCTACGGGTTTTTTTTCCTGCTCTGGGCGCTGCCTCACTTATTCAAGAAAAGCGTCCTCGGTTACGGCGATGTAGATATGGCCGGGTTGATTGGCGCGTCAGTCGGTTTCCCGCAAATATTAGTAGCCTTGTATATAGCCATACTGGCGGGCGCGTTGACCGCGGCCATTCTGATTCTCTGGAAGCTGAAGAAATTCAATGAACCGTTGCAGTTCGGAGTATTTTTAGCCGCCGGTGGGCTGATTGCCCTCTTCTGGGGAAGCGAGATAATCGACGCCTATAGCATGCTCTTCCGGTGACCAAATAGCCGTAGTCGTGGGGACGGGTCTTCAGACCCGTCCGCGATATCGGGCGCACCTGAAGGTACGCCCCTACGGAATATGCCATCGCGGGAGTGAGCGAAGCAATCTCATGATCGAAGGCATAGTGCATTGCCATGGGATTGCCGCGTCGCCTGCGGGCTCCTCGCAAAGACATTTTTGAGGAGGGCTCTCCTTACCCTCGTCATTGCGAGGCCGCCGTAGCGGCCGCAGCAATACGGCCGTTGGAGGCACAATGACGTTTTTGTCCGGTAATTATCCTGGGAAAATATTTTTCAATAAAATTTTTTCAGCTATAAAGAGGGTATTGACATGTATGCGGTTATGTGCTAATTTTATTAACGTCCCAAGTAATCGAAGTTGGAACGGGGAGGCAGAGGACCCGGGCACACGTGAGGCGATGGCTGAGCAGTGCAGAGTGGGCGGATGAGGAACCGGGAAACTGAGGTTACTTGGGGCAATTTATTTTTTGCGTTATTCAAGAATCCCTATATCCGGGAGGTTGCGGTATTTGCCGGCTACATCAAGGCCGTAACCAACCACAAATTCATCGGGCACTTCAAACCCGACATAATCTATATGCACATCAATCAGTCTGCGTACCCTTTTATCCAGTAGTGTACACACTTTCAAACTGGCCGGATTGCGGGCGGAAAGATAATTGAGCACGTAATTCAGTGTCATGCCCGTATCCACGATATCCTCGACCATCAGCACATGCTTGTTTCCGATTTCAGTATCCAGGTCCTTCAGTGATCTGTACGGCTGAATCGACCTGCTGATCCAGGGTTGAGATAGCCATGAAATCAATAACCACCGGTATGGACATATTCAACATCAGGTCGGACATAAAGCACAGGACGCCTTTTAAAATGCCTACCATGATCAGTTCCCGGCCCTGGTAATCCCTGGAGATCTGCTTGGCCAGTAATTTGACGCGCCGCTGTATCTGGGTCTTGCTTAAAAGCAGCCTGCCTATGCCGGTCATCTTGTTTTCCCCCGGCGTGATAAAGCCATACTTGGCGAATAGTTTCAGGTAGTCGCTCTTATTGAGCAGCCGGATATTTATATCCGGGTAAAGCTCCTTCAATTTGCGTACCTTGTGATTTTTCTCGGTGATCAGGCTCTGTCTGGCGGTGGTTAGTTCCAGGAAAAGGTTGATTTCAGGCAGATAAAAGTCAGGGGTGAACATCTCGGTTATCCTGCCATTGTCTGTAGAAAGCGGGAACGAACGCGGCTCATATAGCCATTCCACCTGGTAGAAGTCCAGAAGGCGCGCAAACTCCTCTTCGCTGGGGTGGCCGAAATTCATGGGCCGTATAGGCCTCATCGGCAGGTCGGAAAAACTGGTCAGCTTCTTTTGCCGCGAGATGTTTGATTCGTGCTGTTTATTCAGGTACTGGTTAAGCTCGATCTTCTCCAGCGTCACTGCCAGGATATTGGCCACCGTAACTAAAAAATCCTTCTCATGAGGCTTGAAACGGCGTTTTACACGTGTATATAACCTGATCTCGCCGATCACCTCGCCTTTCTGCCGTATGGGAGCGCCCAGCAGCGATTTGAGGTTTTCTTTGACCGCTTGCTCGGGATACTGTGTCCTCTTGTCCATCTGGACATCATCCACGGCGACGGTGGTGCCCTCGAGGATGTCGCCATAGCTCTTGCGTGCATTGATGGGCCCCTTGCGAAGGTATATGTCGCTCAGACCATGAGCGCCGATGATATCGAGGTATTCCTTCTGCGGGTTGAGCAGCATGACTGCACATCCGGCAGCCTGTAAGCCCCGCGTGGCGCTGGCGCAAACCCCGCTGACCATTTTTTTTACCGGCAGGGGACTGTTGATTATCCTGGCGATCTGCTTAAAGGCAAGCGCATAGCGGTTTTCCTTTTCATCCATGCCTCATCGATCCTCACAACTCAGATTATTCACTTAACCACATTTGGTGTAGCCGCAGCTTGGGCAGATGTGGCAGCCCTCCTGGTAAACCAGCAGGTTGCCGCAATCAGGGCAAAGTCCGGTGATAGCGGGAGAAGACTTTACATAATTCCCTACGGGTATGCCTTCCTCGTCCCTTTTTATATATTTTTCCAGCACGCTGCCGATAGCGTCAGCGCAGGATAGTATAGCACGCCCATTTTCCCAGGAAACGGACGGGCACCTGATGGCCCTGAGCTGTTTAATAACCGAGCCGACATCGATACCTGACCTGAATATCAGCGAGATGAGCCGGCTGGTAGCTTCAAGCTGCGCCGACGCACATCCGCCTGCCTTGCCAAGGCTGGAAAACACCTCGCAAATCCCTTTATCGTCATAATTTACCGTGACGTAGATATACCCGCAACCCGTGGTTACCCGCTCTGTTATGCCCTGCGTGATCTTGGGCCTCTGGCGGGGTGACAACCGGGCCTCTGCTTCCTGATCCTTTTCCGGCGCTTCGCTGCTCTCCGCGGCGGCGTCTTTCTGACCGGTGTTTAATACCTGGCTGTCGCGGCTTCTGTCCCGGTAGATGGTGATGCCTTTCAACCCGGCTTTGTAGGCGCTTAAATAGGAATTCTTAACATCTTCTACGGTAGCTTCGTGCGGCAGGTTGACAGTCTTGGAAACAGCGCTGTCGGTGTACTTCTGGAAGGCGGATTGTATCTTGATATGCCATTCGGGTGAGATTTCGTGAGATGTTACAAAGACTCCCTTGAGTTCCGAGGGGACCTCTTTGATCGTATCCAGCTTTTCCCCTCCGGCAAGCTTTTCCATTAGCCCCGGCGAATAGAAGTTCTGCTCCCTGGACGCCTTCTCGAAATAGGGGTTCACCTCAACCAGCTTTTCACCATCGAGTATATGCCGGAAATAGCTCAGGGCGAAAACGGGCTCTATACCGCTGGAACAGCCGGCGATTATGCTGAGTGTACCGGTGGGAGCGATGGTGGTCCGGTTGGCATTTCTCACCCGCAGTCCGCCTGCGCTGTCGTACACGCTCCCGCTAAAAGCCGGGAAAAGCCCCCGCGACCGGCCTAAGGCAACGGATTCCGCAGTGGCCTCTTCGGAGATAAAGCGCATGACTTGCTCAGCTATCTCCAGGGCTCTATCGGAATTATAGGCTATCTGAAGCTGGATCAGCATATCAGCGAAACCCATGACGCCCAGTCCTATCTTCCTGGTCTTGCGCGTCATCTCGGCTATTTGGGGCAGGGGAAATTGGTTGACCTCGATCACGTCGTCCAGGAAGCGCACAGCCAGCTTCACCGTCCCGCGCAGCCTGTCATAATCTATCTCGCTCTTACCGCCGGCCTGCTTGACCATTTTGGAGAGGTTTACGGAACCCAGATTGCAGGATTCGTAGGGCAGAAGCGGCTGTTCTCCGCAGGGATTGGTGCTCTCGATGTTGCCCAGGTTGGGCGTAGAATTAAACTGGTTGATGCGGTCGATAAATATGATGCCCGGATCTCCGGTCCTCCATGCCATGTCGACTATTTTATCGAAGACCTGCCTCGCGCTCAGCCGCCCCTCCACTTCCCTGTTGTGCGGGTTCACCAGGTCATACTCCGCATCCTGCTCAACAGCCTTCATAAAGGCATCGCTGATAGCTACCGAGATATTGAAATTGGTGAAAGCCTTGGGATCTTCCTTGGACGAGATGAACTCCAGGATATCGGGATGGTCGATATTGAGGATGCCCATATTGGCGCCGCGCCGCATGCCGCCCTGCTTGATGACATCTGTGGCAACATCAAAAGCGCGCATGAAGGATACCGGGCCGCTGGCGACGCCCCCGGTGGAGCCCACGCGGTCTTTTTTAGGACGTATACGCGAGAATGAAAAACCGGTCCCGCCGCCGCTTTTATGTATCAACGCTGTGTATTTAACGGCGTCAAAGATGGATTCCATGCTGTCCTCAATCGGCAGGACGAAGCAGGCTGAGAGCTGCCCGAGTTCACGGCCGGCATTCATAAGCGTGGGGGAATTGGGCAGGAAATCCAGCGAGGTCATCAGCCTGAAGAACTTCTCCTCCCACTCCCCTGCGTCTGCCTGCTTATCGAATTTCAGCTCGGCGGAGGCGATATGTTTGCTGACCCTCCTGAATAAATCGACAGGTGTTTCAATTACGTTGCCCTGGCCGTCTTTCTGCAGGTATCTTTTCTCAAGCACTACCAGTGCGTTTTCAGTCAGTGTTAACTCGGCCGGCGGCAGTTCTACGGCCGGTGTGGATTTTATTACCGGCGGCGTTATAGCAGGTTGATCGAGATCCGCTGACGGTTTCCCGGCCGGAGGCCTGCCGCTGGCTTTTTCTGCCAGCAACTCGTTGACTATGTTTTCAATGCGGTCTTTGGATGGAGGTTGTGGAATAATCGGCGCTACCAGGTGTTCCATGCCGGGCAAGGTCGGCTCCAACCTTTTAGCTATAGTCTGTTCATCCATAGACATATTCTTCTCCAACCTCGAGATTACCTTTTCGGTGAGCTCTTCTATTTCGTTCCTTTCCTTGAGTCCCATGGTCTGCGTGTAGGTAAAAACCGTTTTAGCAATGTAGTTCCTGATGGAATCGGATAGCCGGTTCCTGACATTCTTATTTGCCATGACCTTATCTCTGCTTGCCACGGCGCTTTTGACGGGCTATCTCATCCTTATTTATCAGTGGCAGCTGGCCGCTCAGCGGGGCGCCCAGCTTGTTCTCAACTAAAGTGTCAACTGCCTGCTTGAGCGTGGAGATATCCGAGAACTCGTAATAGACACTGGCAAACCTGATGTAGGCGATATGGTCGACATCGGCTAATTTGCTGACGACGATCTTCCCGATCAAGGTGCTGAGTACCTCGGCCTTGCCTGTAGTGTACAATTCAGCTTCGATTGATTCCACCAGCTTATCGATGGCGCCGGTCGGCATGGGGCGCTTCTCGCAGGCTTTGCGGATGCCTGAAAACAGCTTCTCACGGTCGAACTCCTCCCTGCGCCCGTCTTTCTTTATCACGTACAGGTTCCTGTGTCTGCAGCCTTTCGTAAGTCGTAAAGCGGAACTGGCACTTTATGCACTCTCTCCTCCGCCTTATCTCCTCTCCAAGGCTGCGCGAGTCTATAACTTTCGATTCCGGCTCACCGCAATTAGGACACTTCATCTCACAACACTATACTATGTGGTCTAAGAGGATACTAACACAACATATAGTAAGAGTCAATGGGTTACACGACATAAATTGAAAAGGGCGGAGAAAATTCTCCGCCCTTTCCGGTAAAGGTGCTGTGGATAGTAAATGCTTTAGCGTTGCATCCTGTTGTAGCTTGCTACAGGCTGCGGGGCCGCCGCTTGCGCATTGGGATAACGCGAGCCTCTCCTCAGGAATGAGGGGACATCGAGGCTGTCTTCGGTTGCCCCACGCAACAGCCTGCGCAATTCAACTTCAGTCGGAACGCCTGAACCGTATTGTGCAGTGAAACCGGTGGCGATGATGGTGATCTGGACCTCGTCTTCCATGGACGGGTTAAAGACGACGCCGAAAATGATATTGGCATCGGGATCGACTGACTGGGCAATGACATCGGCAGCCTCGTTGCACTCGAAGAGGGTCAGGTTGCTGCCGCCGGTGACATTGAAAAGAACGCCTTTGGCGCCGCTGATGGAAACATCGAGCATCGGGCTGGCCAGCGCATTCTTGGCCGCCTCAATTGCCCTGCTGGAGCCTTTGCCGTGGCCTACTGACATCCAGGCCGGGCCGGAGTTCTTCATGATGGCCCGGATATCTGCGAAGTCAAGGTTGATAAGGCCGGGGACCGTGACTACTTCCGCTATGGCCTGTACGCCGAGCCTCAGCACATCGTCTGCCAGCCTGAAGGCGTTGTCTACGGTTGTCTTGTTGTCACAGAGTTCGATAATGCGGTCGTTGGGAATGATGACCAGCGTGTCCACCTTGTCGCAAAGCTGCAGTATGCCTTCTTCGGCGACCTTCATGCGGCGTGCTCCTTCGAAGGAGAAGGGCTTGGTGACGATGGCGATGGTCAGCGCGCCGGACTGCCGGGCTACGTCGGCTACTACAGGTATGCTGCCGGTGCCGGTGCCGCCACCCATGCCGGCCGTTATGAAGACCATGTCCGCTCCGGACACTACTTCCTGGATAGCCTGGCGGCTTTCTTCGGCGGATTTCTGGCCGACAGTGTGGTCGCCGCCCGCGCCCAAGCCCGCGCGTCAGCTTTTCTCCCAACTGGATGCGCACGGGTACTTCAGCCAGGGCCAGTGCCTGGGCATCGGTATTCATGCAGATGAATTCGACTCCCTTGATGCCTTCGCGAACCATGCGGGTGATGGCGTTGGATCCGCCGCCTCCGCAACCGATCGCTTTGATCTTGGCCGGTGCGGTTGAGAACATTGATTTTGACATTTTTTCTTAACCTCCTGCTATTTCCTGATTATTTATTTTATGCGCCGAAGAATTTCTTAAGAAGGTCCATTACGTTGCTTACTGAACCGTTCGGCTTGGCCTTGGCTTCCCAGGTCGGCTTGCCGCCCGTTTTGATCGCCCAGAGCAGCAGTCCCACGCCGGTGGCATTGGCCGGATCATGTAATACGTCGGTTATTCCGTAAACGCCCATGGGTTCGCCGATCCTGGTGGGGATGCGGATGGTTGCGCGGGCCAGCGCTTCCAGGCCGTTCATCTTGGATCCGCCGCCGGTCATGACTAAACCGGCCGGGGCCAGAGCAGCATAGCTGGTATCCGGCATCTCAAGAAGTATTAGCCTGAGCAATTCTTCCATGCGGTCACGCAGGATATTGCTGAGGTCCTTGTAGGAGACGCTGTGACCGTCTTCCACGGTGAGGGTGGAACTCTCGTCTTTGGAGCCCGTTTCGGGATAGACGTTGCCGTACTTCTTTTTCATCGCTTCGGCGATCTCGAAGGGGAGACCCAGTCCGATAGAAAGGTCGCTGGTAAACTGGTAACCGGCGACAGGGATGATGGATGTGTGGTAGATGCTGCCGTCTTTGAAAACGGCGATGTCGGTTGTGCCGCCGCCGATATCAGCCATTATGACGCCGATCTCTTTCTCTTCGGGGGTCAGCACTGATTCGCCGCTGGCCAGGGGTTCAAGTACCAGGTCGTCGATTTCGACACCCACGCTGCGCACGCATTTAACCAGGTTTTGCACGGAAGCTGTTGAAGCTGTAATGATGTGCGTTTCCACGTCTAACCTGAAACCGTGCATGCCCACAGGGTTCTTGATTTTTTCCTGGGTATCCAGGCTGTAGCCGCGGGGTATCTGGTGGAGGATCTTCCTGTCATCCGGGATGTTGAGGTTCTTGGCGGAATTGAGGACGCGGGATAAATCGTCCTGCCGCACCAGCCGGTCCGTCCGCGGGATGGCCACAACGCCGTGGCTGTTGACCGAGCTGATGTGCCTGCCGGTTACACCGATGTAAGCCGACTCGATTTTTACGCCGCTGGCCTGTTCCGCCCTCTTGACCGATTCGGCTACCGAGTCCCGGGCCTCTTCGACGTTGACCACCATTCCTTTGTGCAGGCCGTGCGAAGGTACCTGTCCGACCCCAAGCACCTGCAGCGCGCCGCCGGAATCAAGGGTGGCAACTATGGTACATATCTTGGTTGTACCAACGTCGATGCCGGTAATCAATTTTTTTGTCATTAATCCATGCCTCCTTTGATTTAATCTTTAATAATTTATCTGGCAAATATTCTTACAAGAAGTAGAGGATAGCGATCGCAATTATCAGGCTGATGAAAACGACGCCGTCGAAAACCATGCCCCCGAATATTGTCAGGAGTTTCCTGTCATTATTCAGGATCGTGCTCAACCTTCTTGCTCCGATCATTTTCTTTGCCTCCTGCGTATTTTTTTATATCTTGCGCGCGACGCGGAGCTTGGCGCTCCTGCTGCGCGGGTTTTTTTCGATCTCTGACTCGGATGGCATGATGGGGTGTCTGATGATAAGCTCTAAACTGTGGTTTATGCTGACAGCGGCATTCCGGCAGGTTGGGCGGGCATATGCAGGCCCTGGTTTCACGCAACATGAAGTTTTTTACGATGCGGTCCTCAAGGGAGTGGTAGCTGATTACCGCCAACCGGCCGCCGGGCGCAAGGCAATTTAAGGTCTGCTCTAATGCCGATGTCAGGTGGTCTAGTTCCCGGTTAACTGCTATACGTAAAGCCTGGAAGGTCCTGGTAGCGGGATGAATCTTGCCAAAGTTGTCACCTATTGTGCCGGCTATGATGGATGCCAGGTCCGCGGTATCGGCAACTGGCCTGTGAGCAACTATATTTTTGGCGATCCTGCTGGCCTGCGGCTCTTCACCGTATATAAGGATCAACTGCGCCAGCTTGGCCTCGGGCATCCTGTTGACGATATCGGCGGCGGTCAGTTGCTCATCGGGGTTGAAGCGCATGTCCAGCGGGCCATTTACCTGGAAGCTGAAGCCGCGATCGGCGCTGGAGAGTTGAAGTGAGGATAATCCGAGGTCGAAGAGTATGCCGTCAGCCTGCGAAAAACCGGTCTTTGCGCAAATATTTTCCAGGTTGTAGAAGTTGTCGTTGATGATTACGGAGCTTTCGAAATAATCGTAGAGATTATGCTGGGCGAGATTTATGGCTTCGGGATCTGCGTCTATGCCGAGAAGTTCGCCGTCCGGCTGGCACCGGGACAAAATAGCTGTTGAATGTCCACCCCCGCCCAGAGTGCAATCTATATAACGCCTGCCGGGTTGCACATCCAGCGCCGCTATTACCTCTTCTACCAGTACCGGGATATGCGTCCTGTTGGCTAAAGCTACGCTCATTTCCTTTCCTCCAGGATTTCCATCAGCTGCCGGGCTTCATCGGCCGTCAGGCGTTCCTTTTCCAGTTGTGCGGGATTCCATATCTCGAAAGAGGTATTTAGCCCATTAATGATTGCTCTGTCGCTGATATCCGCATCTTTCCCGCAATGATGAGGGGAGGGCGATCCTGCCCTGATTATCAACCGATACTTCATTGGCATTGCTGAAGAAAAAGCGGTTTATCTTTCTTTCTTTATCGGAGGAAAGTAAATTGGGAGGCGCCTGGTTGGCCGTCATTTTTATCCAATCGGCTTTGGGATAGGCCGCAATGCAGTTGTCGGGTCCCAGCGTCAGGACCAGGCCATCCTCCAATTCCTTGCGGAAACGCGGAGGCAAGGGCAGGCGGCCCTTGTTATCAACTTTATATTCGTATTCACCGACAAACATTAATACTCAATCCTTGCGCGGTCGTCAGGCCATGAGCGCTTCGCGCTCAACTTCTCCTTCAAGGTTTCTCAGAGCGCTCCAATCGAGGTTGGCGAGCTCCTGTATGTATTCGCTCAGGGCATGCTCTGAATTCAAGGAATAGTGGGCGATGCCGCTGGCGCAGTACCTCTCTTCAACCATCCCCTTGCTGATCAGTTCGCGCAGCAACTCCCTCAGGTGGAAGCAGGTGATATCGAGGACGTGGGCGATGCAGTCGAGGTTAAACTTGGCCTGGGGATGCCTGCCCCAGAATAACAACAGGCGCAGCCTGTGACCGGTAATGTCGTTTTCTTTCAAAAAGGAGAACAGTTCATGGTTAGCAATGTTTTCGCATTGACAATTTATCACCATCTTGTTTCCCCCTTTTTACCATTTTTTACCACTATGTCCCATTATTTACTTATTTTTTCCCCACTGTCAAGCGTTTTCGGAGAAAAAGCTGCGGCATTTCGGCAAGATTCGGCTTTCCGCTAAATTTATTTTGCCAGCAACCACAATTTGTAGAATAAAAACGGCTGATCATCACAATATATAGGTACATAGTTCAAGTGTTCTACTGTTCGCACAAGACCTGGGCAGGCGGATAACTTGGTACTTTACGAGTGGTGTGGTAAAATACCTACCTTGTTTGCCGCTTTGCAGGATGATCAGGAAATGTTAAATATCGATGTGCTGACATTATTTCCGGAGGCTTTCCCGGGTTTTCTGGAGCACAGTATTATCGGCAGGGCAATAGCCCAGGGAATAGTTAAAGTCAGCCTGCATAACATCAGGTCATTTGCACACGATAAGCACCATACCGTGGATGATTACCCGTATGGGGGCGGCGCCGGTATGGTCATGAAGCCTGAGCCTATATTCGAGGCAGTGGAATCAATAAAGGCAGAGAATGCAGCAGCAGACTTTCACCTGATACTGTTGACACCCCAGGGCGGATTGCTTACCCAGGAGTTGGCTGGAAAATTAGCCGGCAATAATAATATAATATTGATTTGCGGCCACTATGAGGGTATCGATGAGCGGGTTGCGGAGCAACTTGCTTGCGATGAGATTAGTGTAGGCGATTACCTGCTCAGCGGAGGCGAATCAGCAGCCATGGTGATTATCGATTGCCTGGTAAGGTTGTTGCCCGGCGCGATAGGTTCCGATACATCCCTGACCGAGGAGTCGCATGTTGGCAACCTGCTGGAATATCCCCAGTATACACGGCCTCCCGAATACCGGGGAAGCAACGTGCCGGATGTGCTTTTATCCGGGGATCATAAGGCTGTTGCTGATTGGCGGCGCCGGCAGAGTATTCTGAGGACGGCCGCCAGGCGGCCGGACCTGTTGTGCAAAGCAGCGCTGACTGATGCTGAGAAAAAGTTGTTGAAATCGCAAGATTTAAATAATAATTGATAATAATAAATAAAGGATAAGGATATGAAATGGATATCAAGGCTATAGGAAAGAACAAAGTGACAGCGGGCCTGCCTAAACTGGCGCCCGGTGACAACGTGCGTGTCAGCTTCAAGATTAAGGAGGCTAACCGTGAGCGCCTGCAGGTATTCCCGGGCTTGATTATCAAGGTTGCCAAGCATAATTCAGGAGGGAATTTCACCGTCAGGCGTGTGACTTCGGGTGTAGGTGTGGAGCATACGTTCCCGCTGGCATCACCGTTGCTGGAGAAAATTGAAGTCGTGCGCCATGGTAAGGTCAGGCGCAGCAAGCTGTACTATATCAGGCGTCTCAGCACCAAGGAAGCCAGGCTAAAGGAAAGACGGGAGAATATTGCCCAGGTGGTGGTACCGGATATGCTTGTTGAGGCGCCAGCCGGCCAGCCGGAGGCCACCGTAACTGAATCTGAATAAACTGCATGAAATTTGCTGAGGTGGCCGTCGATGCACCTGGCGGCCACCGGCATGCTTTTACCTATTCAGTACCGGGATCGTTAAGCATCCTGAGAGGGCAGGGGGTGCTGGTGCCCTTCGGCGCCAGGGTGGTCCGCGGCATTGTGCTCAGCCTGTCGGATTCCACTGCTGTCCAGGATACGCGGGACATTATAGAACTCATCTCCCCACCGGTTATCATAAGCCCTGAGCATATTGACCTGGCCCTGTGGATTGCTGATTATTACCTTTCCCCCATTTTCGATGCTATAGACCTGATGTTGCCGCCGGGTTCGGGGACCGGAAAACCCCAAAAGGCTAAATATATCAGATATGTGGCACTGAATACTGCTGCGGGTCAGGCCGATGGCCGGGGAAAAGCGGGCACGGCCGGTGGGGCCAAGCAAGCGGAGGTGCTGAAACTTCTTGAGGCCACGGGGGGCAGGTTGCCGGTTGGCCAGGTACTATCGCGGGTCAAATGCGGAGGCAGCGTTATCAAAGCCCTGCTGCTTAAAAAGCTGATTGTTCTGGAGGATGAAGAGGTATTTCGCGATCCACTGGCGCAGAGAGATTTTGCGCTTGAGTTTCCCCTGCAATTCACTGCAGGGCAAAAGGATGCCTGGCAACCGGTAGAGACAGCAATTAAAGGAGGGCCGGATTACCACGGGCCCGGCGCATTCTTGATTAACGGTGTAACCGGCAGCGGTAAGACTGAAATATACTTGGCCGCACTGGCGGAGACGATCAGGCAGGGAAAACGGGGCATATGCCTGGTCCCTGAGATTGCTCTGACACAGCAGATAACAGACCGCTTCTTTGCAAGGTTCCCCGGCAGGGTGGCGGTCATACACAGCAAGTTATCTGCCGGTGAACAATACGACGAGTGGCGGCGCATCAGCAGGGGCGAATTCGACATCGTCATAGGGCCGCGCAGCGCCATCTTTGCGCCGCAACCTGATCTCGGGTTGATAATAGTCGACGAGGAGCATGAGTGGGCCTATAAACAGTCGGACAAAATGCCCAGGTACCATGCGCGCGATGTGGCTATCAGGCTGGCAGCACTTAACCGGTGCTGTTTTGGTATTGGGGACCGCTACGCCTGATGTTGTGACTTATTACCGGGCACTGCAGGGACAGTACCGGCTGATCGAGTTGAACGAACGGGTTTCTGCCCTGGGCAACCTGCCGCTGCCCGAAGTTAGCGTGGTTAATATGGGCGACGAATTCAAAGCGGGAAACCGCAGCATCTTCAGCCGCCTGCTTAAAAAACAGGTTGTGCTTTCCCTTGGCAGGGACGAGCAGGTAATGCTGTATATCAACCGGCGCGGGCTTGCCACATTTATTGAATGCGGCAATTGCGGTTGGGTATTTAGCTGCAGAAAATGCTCGGGGACATTGACATATCATGCGGCCAGCAAACGCCTGGTCTGCCACCACTGCCGGCGGACTTACGCCGCCGCTGCAAAATGCCCGGCCTGCGCAAGCGTTGATATCAAGTATCTGGGCATAGGCACACAAACAGTCGAGGCTGAATGCAGGAGGCTTTTCGAATAGGCCAGAATCCTGCGCTTTGACAGTGATGCCGCGGCAACTTCGAAGGCATATTCAAAGTTGATTGACATGTTCCGCAAACGCGAAGCAGATATAATGATCGGCACGCAGATGTTGGCCAAAGGGCTGGATTTTCCGGGAGTTTCGTTAGTAGGTGTGATCAATGCCGATACCGGACTGAATTTGCCTGATTTCAGGTCCGCGAGAAAGGACCTTCCAGCTTCTCTGCCAGGTCGCCGGCCGGGCGGGGCGGGCACATGTACCGGGACGCGCGGTCATTCAAACTTTCAACCCGGGATACTATGCGATCAAATGCGCTGCAAGGCATGATTACCCTGGGTTTTATAAACAGGAAATAAAATACAGGGCGTGCTTTCGGGTATCCGCCCTACAACAATATAGTCCGGCTGACAGTCAGCAATCGAAGCCAGGAAAGTTGCAACAGGCAAGCGAGAACGATGGCAAACACCCTGAAACAGCAAATCGCAGTACAGGGTTTACCGGGATCACGATTGATAGGTCCGGCGCCCGCTCATTTATCACGGTTGCGGGGCAAGTACCAGATGCAGATTATAATTGCTGGGCAACAGACTTGCAGGCTATTTTGAATGGTATGAATTTACCCAGAGGGGTGGATTTTGGACGTTGACCCTGTGGGTATGATTTAATTATTTGTCATGGCAGTTCTAAAGATAAGAAAAAACCCCGACCCAATGCTGAGGAAAAAAGCCAACAAAGTCTCCATCATTCTGATGTTTCTGTCCGGCGGCTTGATCGACAATATGATCGAAACGCATGCAGAGGCTTCCGGCGTGGGCCTGGCAGCCAACCAGGTCGGTGTCCCGCTGCGAGTCATGGTCATCCAGATGCCTGAACGAGGAGGTTTTTGTCCTGATAAATCCGGAAGTCGTAGTGAGAGGCAAAAGGCGAGAGGCTGGTTATGGAAGGATGCCTGAGTGTGCCGGGATACCAGGCCGAGATAACCAACGCTCGAATCAGTGAGAGTGCAGAGCCAAGAGACAGACACGGCAAACTCGTACGCAGAAAGGCTATCAGATCTGCTTGCGCAAGCCATGCAGCACGAAATCGATCACCTCAACGGCATATTTTATATCGATTATCTCACAGACATATGACCAAACTGGTGAAAACCGAGCCGAACCAGACTAGACCTATCCGCGCCCCTAGCTGCTACCCGGTCCAATCCATTTCAACGACGAATTTGCCCGTCCAGTTCTCCATTGATACAGGGTAGAACCCGGGGGTATCTTTGCTCATCTGGAATTCGACCTTCTGCATTTTGCCCGGTCCGAGCAGGACTTCTTGCTGGGCCTCGGCCATTCCCTTCACTCTCAGGATCAGGGGGTGGCTGCCGGTGATCTCTCCGGTATTGGTCACAGTGGCTGTTACGATGACGGGCTGTCCCTGCCTGACGCGCTCTGGAGAAATCGCAAAATTGCTCACAATGAATGACGGCGGATTGAGGGGGATTACTGTGAAGAACCCACCAAGTCCATCTATATCGGCATAATAATCGCCGGGTGCATCTTTGACTACCACAAAGCTGGCTGTCTGGTTCTGGCCGGGCGATAAGGTCATATCGCTGATGTTTTCCACCACGCCGCCCATTCTCAAAACAACGCTATATTTACCGGTTTGCATGCCGTTATTGGAGACATGATGCTGATATTAACCGGTTCGCCGACTTTAACGGTGTTAGGCGTTATGGTCAGGTTGCTGACTGAAAACTTCGGCATACCCATCGACTGGTAATTGACGGGCATCGGCGGTGGCATTCCGCCCTGTGAGGGCGGCTGAACCGGCATGTGCACGGGTGGATACATTTGCCCGGGCATTTGCGGCGCCGGCGGCTGCATTCCAGAATGGCATCGCGGGTTGCGCCCCGAATGCATTAGGTGGAGGAGGAGGCATGCCGTGTGCCCGGCGGTTGCTGTACTATTGGGTTGCATGCCATGCATCGGCGGTTGCTGCGGAGGTTGCTGGCCCGGTTGCGGCATATGGGGGGCTTGCGGATATTGCGGCCCTCTCATAGCGGAAGGCGGCATGCCCTGCTGAGGTTGGGTTGGGTAAAGGTTGCGCGCCCCCCTGCTGGGATTGCTGGTGGCAAGGTGGTGTGCCCGGCGGGGGCGGAAATTGTTGACATACCCGGCTGCGGCGGCTGCTGGAATGCGGCGGCATACCGCGTGGCTGTTGCTGGAATGATGGAGGCATACCGGGTTGTGATAGGAAATGCTGAGCCATGCCCGGCGCGTTTTGCTGGGGGAAAGGCTGCATACCCGGCTGTGGCTGTTGCTGGAATGGCTGCTGCATGCCCGCCATACCCGGCGCCTGCATATCGTGGGTGCACCAAACTGGCCCTGGCCCTGCATACCGGGCGCCATCCCGTCAGGCATCCCTGGCCTGAGGGATCCACCCGGTTGCTGGAATGAGTCAGGAGCACCGGGTTTCCCCGCTTTACCCTTTTGCTTACCCTGATGCGAGAACTGCTTCGGCTGGGCGCCGGCTTTATTCTTTGGTTTTATCAGCATCAGGACAAGTAACAGTAACGACGAATTAGCAGTATTACGCCGAATATTATCCAGACATAGAGAGGAAACATGTCAAAAAATGAACCTCCCTTTACTGTGAAAAAACCCTGCAGGTTTCCCACCGCTACATCGTTATTGCCCGCGTTTTGTGCCGTAACGGTAAATGTAATATCCTTGGTGGCGGAGGGCGCAAGGGAAATCGCTTGGGGCGATCCATAAGCAGTCCCATTTATCTTGATTGGCAGCGAGTATTCGATTTGAACCGCGCTGTTGTTTGTTGCAGTGACTTTTATGGTGACGGTCGTCCTTTATTGCTTCAATTGGTTGAATGAAAGGGACCCTTTAGTAAGAGTCAGGCCGTCAGGCAGCCCGGTTGTGCCGTCGGCTGCAACAGCAAGCGGCAACGGACAAGTAGCACCAATATCAACAAGGCAATCGGCAACGATAATGGCAACCTTCTCATTTATATTAAGCCTCCAAAGTATTTACCCCATATAGCCCTGGTAATACTCTACTCTAAAATTAAGTGTAAATCAATAGTGATTAACGGCCGGCCCTGTTTTCAATCTCATGCAAACGCTCATCGTCAAGCCCAAAGTAATGCGCTATTTCATGTTTCACAGTTCTCACTATCTCCTCCCTCAATTCCTTGGCGGATGGGCATTGAGCTTCGAGGGGTTTTTGAAATATCGTGATCTTGTCGGGCAGTACCAGGTTATAATTTTGATCCCGCTGCGTGCTCGGGGTCCCTTCGTATAAACCGAGTAGATCCTCTTTATCTCGTCAACCCCACGCTTTTCAATTGTTCCCGCTTGGCCAGTCCTGTATACATATATCTACGTTATCCAGCATCTCTTTAAATTCAGCGGGCATCCCGGCAACGGTATCAATTACGAGCCTCTCAAATTTCTCCGGCAGCATATTAAATCCTATATGAATTTATGATATCAGATTTCCGGTTTACCGGCATATGACGTCAGCTTGATTAATCATCAATATGTTGACGCTTGAGCCTCAAAGGCTAAAATTCTGACTACTATGAAAGCTGCAATTAACTACAACCCACAAGAAATCGAGAAGAAATGGCAGGAAAGGTGGGCGGCGGACCATTTGTACAGAGGTTAAAGAAGATGATCCGAGGCCTAAATTTTATGCCTTGACCATGTTTCCTTATACATCGGGCGACCTGCATATCGGGCACTGGTACGCCATGGCGCCTTCCGATGTATATGCCCGCTATAAAATGATGCGGGGTTATAATGTGCTTCATCCCATGGGCTTCGATGCGTTCGGACTTCCCGCTGAAAACAAGGCGATATCCACCGGCATTAATCCAGCGGTCTGGACATTGCAAAATGTCGAAAATATGCGCCGGCAGTTGCGAACCATAGGCGCTATATATGACTGGGACAGGGAGGTCATCACCTGTCTTCCCGAATATTATAAATGGACACAGTGGTTTTTCTTAAAACTGTATGAAGCCGGACTGGCATATCGCGGGAAAGCCGCCGTCAACTGGTGTCCGAAATGTCAGACGGTGCTGGCCAATGAGCAGGTAGTAGGCGACGGTATCTGCTGGCGCTGTGACACCGCCGTGGAGAAAAAGCGGCTTGAACAGTGGTTTTTCAAAATCACCAAGTATGCTGATGAGTTGCTTGATTTCAGTAAGATCGATTGGCCGGAACGTATCCGGATCATGCAGACCAACTGGATAGGCAAAAGCTATGGCGCAGATATCTCTTTCGGCCTGGATGAACCGGGTATCGAAGAGAAGGAAATCAGGGTTTTCACAACGCGGCCGGATACTTTATTCGGCGTAACTTTCTTTGTACTTGCGCCGGAGCATCCGCTGGTCCCCGGATTGACCGTTCCCGGCAGGAAAGCTGAGGTGGAAGCTTATATCCGCAGCGCACAGAGGCAGACAGAATTCGAAAGGACAGCCGCTGACACTGAAAAGACCGGTGTATTCCTGGGAAGCTATGTTGTCAACCGTGTAAACGGCGAAAAAGTACCTGTTTGGATCGCGGATTATGTCCTGCCTCAATACGGGACGGGCGCTGTGATGGGGGTCCCCGCTCACGATCAGAGGGATTTCGATTTTGCTAAAAAATATGGCATACCTATCAGGTTAGTGGTCGCGCCGGATAACTGGGACGGGAAGGACCTGGAAGCGGCCCACGTGGAAGGCGGGCACATGGTTAATTCGGCCCAGTTTAACGGTTTATCCGACGGGGAAATGATATCGGCCATCTGTGATTTCCTCTCCGAGAAAGGTTGGGGGGGCAAGACTATTACGTACAGGTTGCGGGACTGGCTGATCTCCCGTCAGAGGTATTGGGGCGCACCAATTCCCATGGTATATTGCGCGAAATGCGGCATTATCCCCGTACCGGAGAATGAACTGCCTGTACTTTTGCCCCCTGATGCTGAATTCAAACCAACCGGAGAATCTCCGCTTAAATATTGTGAATCCTTTGTAAATACCAGGTGCCCGAAATGCGGCGCTGCTGCAAAACGGGAAACCGATACCATGGACACGTTTATGTGCTCCTCCTGGTATTTCCTGAGGTATACCAGTCCGACTTCTGATAAATACCCGTTTAACCGGGACCAACTCGATTATTGGATGCCCGTAGATCTTTATACGGGCGGCGCCGAACATGCCACGATGCACCTTCTTTATTCCCGCTTCTTTATTAAGGCTATCAGGGATATCGGGATCGTAAAATTTGATGAACCGTTTACGCGCCTGTTTAACCAGGGCATCATTGTGTGCCAGGGTGAAAAGATGAGTAAGTCAAAAGGCAATGTGGTTAACCCTGATGAGTATGTTTCTGACATCGGCGCCGATGCCGTCCGCGTTTATCTGATGTTTGTTGGTCCGTGGGAGCAGGGTGGCGAGTGGAATGATAACGGTATCATCGGTATGGGCCGGTGGTTGAAAAGGGTATGGAACCTGCTATCAGTCCAATATCAGGAGAAGCAGCTTGACGCGGATGCGCAGAAAGAATGGCTGAGGATCATGCACAAAACGATTAAGAAAGCCACAGAGGATATGGAACGTTTCCGTTTCAATACTATGCTGGCGGCTTTGATGGAATACAGCAATGTGTTGAGCAGGGTACAGGAGAACGGGTCTGTACGGAGCTCGGTGTGGGATGAAGCGGCCAGGACACTGCTGCTGCTGCTGGCCCCTTCCGCGCCGCATATGACTGAAGAGCTATGGCAGCAACTCGGCTACAAGTATAGTATTCACAATCAGTCCTGGCCGAAATGGGACACGGGAACTTGCTGCCGATGAAGAAACCACCCTGGTTATACAGGTCAATGGTAAGCTCAGGGATAAGCTCTCCGTACCGGTCAATATCACGGAGGAAGACGCCAGGAAGCTGGCCTTTGAACAGGAACGCATAAAAGGCTACGTCGCAGGTAAAAGTATTGCTAAGATTATCTATGTGCCCGGCAAGCTCTTAAATATAGTATTAAAATAAGGTATCCGGATCTGAACTTTTGCGGAAATATATCGGATTTGTGAGGTGAAAACATGCTGGAATCATTATTAACAGACAGGCAGAGGGCACTAAGGGAAGAGGTACGAAAATTCGTTAAGTCTGTGCCCAAGCAACTTCTCTTAGATATGGATGCTGATAAGGTGAGGTACCCGCGTGAATACGTGGTCAGCCTTGCCACCAGTAAACTGCTGGGACTGAGATTTAACCCGGCATACGGCGGAAGGGGTTTGAAGTGGGTTGATGAAATAATTGCGCTGGAAGAGATAGGTGTCCTGGGGATGTCGCTGGGCTGCCTGTTTTCACTGGTCAGTATAGTTGGTGAAGCGCTCGATGTATTTGGATCGGACCAGCAGAAAAAAAAGTACCTGGAGCCCCTGCTAAAAGGGAAAGATTTTCTGTGCCGAAGCTTTAACCGAACCGCGGGGAGGTTCCGATTTCTTTGGCGCAACCACGACCGCGGTACAGGAAGGTGACCATTTTATACTGAACGGGCAAAAAAGATTTGTGGTTGGCGCGGACGGGGCGGATATTTTCCTGGTCTATGCACGTACTGAAGGCACGCCGGGGAAATCGATAAGCGCCTTCATTGTTGAGAGGGACATGGGCGTTGAAGCTAAATATATTTACGGATTGCTGGGCACCAGGGGTGGCGGCGCAGGCAGGCTGGTATTTAAGAATACCAGGGTACCCAAGGAGAACCTGGTTTTGGGTTTGAACAGGGGCGCGGATGTATTCAATCAGATGATGATCCCTGAGAGGATGACCTCCGCTGCGGGTGTGGTGGGACTGGCCAGGGCGGCTCTTGAAGTTGCCACAAAATACAGTGACAAAAGGAAAGCTTTCGGCCGCAAGATACGTGAGTTCGAGGGCGTCAGTTTCAGGATAGCCGACAGTGTAACCAAGCTTGATGCCGCCAGCACCCTGGTATACGGTGCTGCTACCGCTGTAGACGCTATGGGAAGCACGGGTTACTCGAGGAGGCTGGTATCTGAAGCCAAGAAATTTGCCACGGAGGCGGCCTGGGAGATCATTAATAATGCCATGCAGGTAGTGGGCGGTATAGGATATACAAATGTATATCCCATTGAGAAAATGCTCAGGGACGCCAGGCTTTCGATTATCTGGACGGGCACGAGTGAAATTATGAATCTCATTATTCAGCATGAATACTACCGGGAAACGCTTTCCGCCGCCGGGAAAAGTGCGCAATGTGGAGGATGATGCACCGGAAGCCCAGGCCGCTGATGAGAAAATATATGAGTGAAGCCGGTTCCCTTTAGCGGTCAGTTGGCGGCTATGGATTCAAGGTATAGTATTCATGAGAATATCGCGGAATTGCGCGGCCGCATCGCCGGGGCATGCCGGAGAAGTGGCCGGGATCCGTCTGCCGTAAGAATTATAGCTGTCACCAAGAACTTCTCTCAGCAGGCAATACGTAGACGCGATAAGTTGCGGATTGACCGATTTCGGTGAAAACAGGATCCAGGAGGCAACTGCCAAGCTGGAGCAACTGGCAGATTGCCGTTCCACTTTCACACTCCATTTTATCGGGCATTTGCAGTCCAACAAGGTCGGGGACGCAATTGAGATCGTGGACATCATACATAGCGTTGATACTTGCGCCTGGCGTGTTTGATAAATGAGAGGGCTGTTAAGAAGGTGCCTGTATTTATACAGGTTAATCTTGCAGGTGAAGGCACCAAATTCGGCTTTGGCGAAGATGAATTGGACAGCGCGATCAGCTCAATTGCAGGTTGCCAAATTTGGATCCCCTGGGCTTGATGACTATTGCGCCTCAGGTTGATGACGCAGCAGGATACTGAGGCCGCTATTTGCAGGGTTAAGAAAACTCAATCGAATCCTATGATTTAAGGGAACTTTCCATGGGCATGAGCGACGATTTCGAGGTCGCCATCGAGGAAGGTGCAACCATGGTGCGGATAGGCCGGGCTATTTTCGGCGAAAGGAGTTGAATTATGAAAGTTGCGATAGTCGGCGGCGGAACCATGGGCAGAGCGGTGGTAAAAGCATTCTCAGGAAGAAGCTGGCCGGCAAGCAGGATATTGTTGTCAGCGATTATCGGCGCAAAGCCGCGATTACCTGTTAAAAAATATGGGATACCGGTAACCGCTGATAATTGCCGGGTCTGTAATCGGCGCGGATGCAGTTGTCCTTGCCGTGAAACCGCATGAACTCGTTCCCATTATGAAGCAAATAGCGGGGCAATTGAAATCGCAATTGGTGATATCGATAGCGGCCGGGATAAGCCTCGAGTCGCTTTGCCGTCATCTGGATTACAGGCTGGTGGCCAGGGCTATGCCGAATACACCGGCACAGGTGGGCAAAGGTATGACGGCCTGGACGTCTACCGGGGAATTATCCGGGCCGCAGCATGAGATGGTCCGTTCTATCCTGGCTGCGATGGGCGCCGAGCAATATTTTGAGGATGAAAAATATATCGACATGGCTACCGCGGTGAGCGGCAGCGGGCCTGCCTATGTTTTCCTTTTTATTGAATCTCTGATTGATGCGGGTGTCCATATCGGATTGCCGAGGAGTGTTGCCAGCAAGCTTGTAATCGAAACAATCGTGGGATCCGCTGAAGCTATGAAAAAAATGGCCTTGCACCCGGCAGAATTAAAGAACATGGTTACTTCACCGGGAGGCACTACGGCTGAGGCGCTGCTCAGCCTCGAAATGGGGGGATTCAGATCACTGATAATCAACGCGGTGTCCGCTGCTTATCAAAAAGCTAAGGCCCTGGATAGTAAATAGCGGTGTGTGCCTTATCGGTTCGCATCAATTTGCCGCCGGCTTGCGGCAGTAAATGGCTGTGCTCTTGGGAACTACTCGGTTGAGCCCGTTCTCAAACCATCCGGTATATTTATGATGCGTGTAAATATCCCAGACCAGGAATTTATTATATAGAGAAGGTATCAAGGCCTTTTCGTTCTTCAGTCCGAAAAGTCCTTTGGACCACCAATACATGGAATGCAATGCGTGTTTATAGCGTATGGCAAATACATCCAGGTTAAATTTCCTCAGCAATTCCAGAATATCCTGCTGTTTGTATATCCTGATATGTCCACCCGGGGTATTGTGATAATCGTCGGATATCTTCCAGCATACCGACTCCGCAAAATGGGAAGGCACACTGACTGCCAGGATACCACCGGGTTTGAGCACACGTGTTAATTCAGACACCGCTTGAAAATCGTCCGGTATGTGCTCCAATACCTCCGAACAGATTACTTTATGAAAAAAAGCGTCGTCGAACGGCAGCCTGGTTATACTGCCTGATACCAAGTGCCATGGGCCTGCAGATTCCCCTTTTAAATCCATCTGGTACAGCATACACCTGGCGTTCTGAAGGCTTGCCACATCGAGGTCAAAGGCAACCGATGCCCCCTTGTTCACCTTGCATACCTGCCAGATATGCCGGCCGGCCCCGCATCCGGCATCCAGAATAAACTCACACCCGTTGATCTTTAACAGATCAAGGTCAATAGTCAACATATGAAATTTAAATGAAGGAAGCCTGAGCTAAGCTTTCGGCGTTTTACCCGGGTGTAATTTCTTCCATTTGTCCAGAAGTTGATCCTTGCTTTCCTTATGATTCGGGTCAGCGACGCAGCAGTCCACCGGGCATACTTCGGCGCATTTCGGCTTATCGAACCAGCCTATACATTCGGTACACTTGGCCGCATCTATTTGATAAATTGATTCTCCCTCTTTAATAGCTTCGTTCTTGCACTCCGCTTCACAGGCGCCGCAGCTAATGCAATCGTCGGTTATGATATAGGCCATTTTCCTTAAACCTCCAAGTATTTATTTATATAAACAGTCAGGCAAAACAGGCTATAGAGATTATATCCTGTTTTTATGTCTTACGACAGGAGTTTCTTCTTCAAGGCGGCGCTGACCCCTTGAGGCACCATGTCATCGAGATTGCCGCCGAGTTGGATTATCTCTTTCAACAGGCTTGAACTCAAGAACTGATATCTCAGATTTGCCATGAAGCATACTAACTCTATGTCCGGAGCAAGTTTTTTATTCATTAGCGCCATCTCGAATTCACGTTCGAAATCTGAACTGGCGCGCAAACCGCGTACCAGCACCTGGGCTTTAGCTTTCCGGGCAAACTCCACTGTAATCCCTGAGTATGACAATCACCTCGACGTTCTTGTAATCTGTTACCGCCTGGCGGGCCAGGTCCACTCTTTCCTTAACTGAAAAAAGCAGCGATTTCTGCGGTATATCATAAATACCGAGAATCACCTTCTCAAATATGGATGACGCCCTCTTTATAATGTCGAGGTGCCCGTTGGTAATGGGGTCGAAACTGCCGGGATAAATAGCAGTGGTCAAGATGCAACCTCCTTTCTGGTATATTGAAATGCAGGTATCGCCATATCGCTTCTCTTTAATCTTTGACAGGCTACCGTACTGCTGGTCGAGAATATTGCGTGAGGCATGCGATACTAAAATGACCGAGTCCCGGGAAATAAAAGTCGACCTGGCTAAAACAGGTATCAGGGTGCTGAGGGAATTATCGGCATACGGCGGGTCAACAAATACCATGTCGTAGCTGCGCTCCAGGAAACTGATTGCTTTCATAACCGGGCAACAGTATACATGAGCTTTATCAATAAATCCTGTTTTGATTAAATTCTGCTTGATTACCAGGCAGCATTTACTGCTCTGGTCAACAAAATCGACCCATCCAACCTCACGGCTCAAGGCCTCGATCCCCAGCGCGCCACTGCCGGCAAATAGATCAAGGCCCGCTATCCCAATTATTGGCTAATGCGCCCAGTATTGAGAAGACTGCCTCGCGAACTTTATCCGTAGTAGGACGGACAGCAACGCTTTGAGGGGATTTAATAATCTGTCCTTTGGCGGAGCCACCGGTAATACGCATTTTGGCTGATGTTCAAGAGTAATATTAAATGGAATAATAATCCGAGCACTAATTATAATACCCTGCATTGTTCGTAAGTCAAACTCGCTGAATTCGTTTTGACATCTTTTTGAGTATTGTAATATACTATCCAACGGCTTTTAACCGAGGAGATATCACAAATTGCTTGAACAATACGGTTATGTTGGAATACTTCTCATAATAGCTATAGGTTTTACCATCACCATCCCGCTTTTACCGAAGCTACTGCAGTTGATAGGCCTGATTCCGCACAAGAAGAACCCGACTAAATCAGGGCAGTATGAATGCGGCATGCAGACGATCGGGAAAAACTGGGTGCAGTTCAATTTTAGATACTATTTCTTCGCAGTACTATTCGTTTTGCTGGATATGCTGACCATCTTCCTCTATACCTGGGCTGTTAATATCAAGGAACTGGGTATCGGCGGGCTTGTCGCGGTGGGTGTATTCCTGGTTATACTGACAATTGGATATGTTTACGCCTGGCGCAAGGGAGCCCTGCAATGGAAATAAACAGGCCAGAAGTATCTACGCCCCAGGAAGCTGACCTGGCAGAAGGCCAACTCATCAACTCTTTTATGCGACAATGTACCAGCCAGTTTCCTGACCCGGATAGATGGCTTGATGAAGAAGCTGCAACGCAATCTATTATTGACGACAGTGGATACGGCTATTGCCTGGGCCAGGCAGAGGTCGATTTTTCCGCTGATGTTCGGCCTTGCCTGTTGCGCTTTTGAAATGATCGGCATGGCGGCCTCGCGGTTCGATGTTTCCAGGTTTGGCATGGATATCTTCCGCTGGTCCCCGCGTCAGGCGGATTTGATGATTGTAGCGGGCACGGTAACCTGGAAAATGGCGCCGGCTATCAGGATGGTTTATGACCAGATGCCCGAACCGAAGTGGGTGATCGCCATGGGGGCCTGCGCCGTCAGCGGTGGTACATTCAGGGAGTCATATAGTGTTGTACCGGGTATAAACCGGATTTTGCCGGTAGATGTATATATACCGGGTTGCCCTCCGCGACCGGAGGGCCTTATCTATGGTATCACGCAACTGCACGCCAAAATGATCAAAGGGACCATTGACAATCCGAATCTGGCCTTAAAATAAGCAGCAGCAGGTAATAAGCCAAGTGACCGTCGCAATTAACTGTGAAGAAACCGGGAAGAAACTGCAGGAGGCTATTACCGGCTCGGTGATCTCCACCGGTAAAGCTGATATTTTAGTTGACGCGCAACAAGCTGCTGCAGGTTGCCGGCTACCTGAAAAACACGGCCGGCCTGGATTTTGATTACCTGACGTTTGTAACTGCCGTGGATTTCCTTGACTACATGGAGATCGTTTACAGGCTTGTTTCCCTGAAAAATAACCAGAGTTTGATATTGAAAACGCGTTGTTTCATACAGGGAAAATCCGGTTGTGCCGTCCGTGATGCCGGTCTGGCGCGCCGCATATTACCAGGAGCGGGAGATATTTGACCTGTTCGGTATTAAATTTGACGGGCATCCGGATATGCGGCGCCTTCTGCTCTGGGAAGGGTTTGTCGGCCATCCTCTGCGGAGGGATTATTTATAATGGCCATCCGGACCGAGCCATTTTATCTTGAATATCGGCCCTCAGCACCCTTCAACACATGGCGTATTCCGCTTAAGCGTGACATTGGACGGTGAGGTCGTAGTTGGCCTGGAGCCGATCATCGGTTACCTGCACCGCGGAATTGAAAAACTGGCCGAGACGCGTACCTATACCCAGAATATCCCGTTCACCGACCGGCTGGATTACCTGTCATCGATGACCAATAATCTCGCCTATTGCATGGCCGTTGAAAAGCTCGGCGCCATCAAAGTCCCTGAAAGGGCAGAATATCTACAGCATTATCTTCTCTGAGATAATGCGGATCTCCAGCCACATGATGGCTGTTGGTTTCTTCCTGAATGATCTGGGAGCGATGATGACCCCGGTACTTTACATGTGGCGGGAACGTGAGAAGATCATGGATATGTTCGAGATGGTCTGCGGTCAGCGCCTGCTGTATAACTATATGCGCATCGGCGGTGTCAGCCAGGATCTGCCGGAAGATTTTATGCCGGCGGTGAAAAAATTCGTGGCCGAGATGCCCAGATATATTGATGAATATGACCAGTTGCTGGCGCAGAATGAGATATTGCTGGCACGCAGCAAGGGCGTAGGCATTCTGCCAAGGGATACGGCCATCGCACATCGGGGCAAGCGGTCCGGTCTTGCGCGCCAGCGGCGTGAAATGGGATATCCGCAAGATGGACCCCTATTCGATTTATGACAGATTTGATTTTGAAATGCCCACCGGTGATAGCGGGGACTGCTATGACAGGTACTGGGTACGCATGCAGGAGATCAGGCAGAGCGTACGCATCCTCGAACAGGCCATCGCCCAGATACCTGAAAAGGCCCGGTTTGCGCGGATATGCCCCAGTTTTTCAGGCCGCCCAAGGGCGAAGCTTACGGGTATATTGAAGCTCCAAGGGAAATATGGGTTTCTACATTGTAAGTGATGGGTCGATAGCGCCATACCGTGTACATATTTATCCGCCCACCTTGATCAATATCACTGCGCTGAAGGATATGGTGATCGGCTGGAAGGTTGCTGACCTGATCATTATTTTCGGCAGCATCGATGTTGTGCTTGGAGAGATAGACCGGATGACCCTGCTTGATCAATTTCAACTGCTGCTTAAGGCGCAAACTGGCCGGACTGGGCAGTTTATCTGACGCCCGCAGTTGTCGGTATCCTGCTCATCATTGTCTTCATCCTTACGTGGTTATAGTTTTTATCTGGTGGGAAAGGCGGTTGCTGGGCCGCTTCCAGATAAGCACCGGCCCCAACCGTTGCGGCCCGGAAGGCATCTTTCAGCCCATTGCCACGGCGATTAAAATCCTTTTGAAAGAGGATATAGTGCCTGAAAAGGCCGACAAGCTTATACATTTCATAGCCCCGGTAATAGTTTTTGTGCCCATACTTTTGATATTTGCAGTTATCCCCATCAGCGAAAGCGCCATATTAGTTGATTTAAACGTCGGCATCATTTATCGTGATAGCGATCAGCTCCATCTCGGTAATCGGCATTTTCATGGCCGCCTGGGCATCCAATAACAAATATTCGCTGATAGCAGGTATGCGGGCAATTGCCCAGATGGTTAGCTATGAGTTGCCCGTAGTCCTGTCACTGGTCGGGGTGGCCCTGGTAGCGGGTTCCTTCTCCATGATTAAAATCGTTGAATCTCAAACCATACCATTTATATTATTGCAGCCTCTGGGATTCATGATATTTTTCCTGGGCTGCCTGGCGGAAATGAACCGCTCGTCCCTTTGATTTGCTGGAAGCTGATTCGGAGATTGTCGCCGGATACCATATCGAGTACTCCGGCATGAAATTTGCCATGTTCTATCTGGGAGAATACGGTATGCGCTGGCCTATGCCGGTATCATCACCACCCTGTTCCTGGGTGGTTGGCAGGGTCCGTTGCTGCCCCCGCTTATCTGGTTCATTATCAAAGTATTTATGATATTCAGTGTCATTATCTGGATGCGCGCTACCCTGCCGCGATTGAGAGTCGACCAATTGATGTCGTTCGCCTGGAAGTTTTTGCTGCCCATGGCCGTCATCAACATGTTGATTATTGCCATAGAGGTACTGGTGGGCACAATGCAGTGGTTGATGATCATATTGAATTTTGGATTTGCCGCTTTATTAATCCTGCTCTGGTCCAGGCTATTCACATTAGGAGGTGGCAGGGTTGAAGTTTGAACGGTATGGCATAGGTATTGCCAAAGGCATGGCGCTTACCTTTAAGCACCTCTTCAGGTCGCCTATTACAGTTCAGTATCCCGACGAGAAACTGAACACTGCAGGCGGATCCGCGGCAACGAACTGGTGTGGTTTCCTGATAAATGCACGGGTTGCGCTACCTGCGCCAAAAGCTGTCCCCAGGCTAATATCATCATCGTTACTCACAGGGGCGAGGAGAGCAAATTTATCGTTGATAAATTTGAAATCGATACGGGACGCTGCATTTTCTGCGGGCTGTGTGTTGAATCGTGCCCTTATGATGCATTGGCCATGGGGCTGAGCTATGAATGCGCAAAATACCGCCGGGGTGACCTGGTCATGAATAAGGAGAAACTGGCGGTGTCGGCCGATCACCAGCCGAGCGCGTATTTCAGGCCGCAGTTCGATGATAAACTGCCGGAGCAAAGCCTTCTGCTGTATAACAAAAAGGTCGGCGGCCAGAAATTGAGCTTTATCCCGTTAAGTAAAAGAAAGAGGGGACCCGGTGCTTGATTTAGTATTTTACCTTTTCGCCGCGCTGGCTGTGGTATCAGCGATAGCCGTCATAGCGGTGCGTGATATATTTAGAGCAGCGCTGTGCCTGATACTGCTGTTTATGACGGTGGCCGGTATTTACCTGCTGCTGCATGCTGATTTCCTCGCCATAGTGCAAATATTGATTTACGTCGGGGCAATCTCCATTTTGCTTATCGTAGCTATCATGCTTACCAGGGATGCCCGGCAGGGCCAACCCCTGGGCAAATTGAAATACATTGCCGCTGCTGTATCTTTTCTGCTGCTCGGGACTATTTTGTTTTGTTTACTTAACGTCACATTTGCCACGCCGGATAGCGCCCCTCTGAACGAAACGATTAAACCCTTGGGCAAAGCATTGTTTGGGGATCCGGGTTATTTACTGACTGTCGAAATCGCCGCAGTGCTACTGCTTTCGGCCATACTGGGTGCGATAGCTGTAATCAGGGAGAAATAATGTTAAGCGTCGGATTGGATCAATTCCTGGTTTTATCAGCGGTGCTTTTCTGTATCGGCTTATTCGGCGTTCTAACTCAGCGGAACGTCATCAAGATAATTATGTGCGTTGAGATAATGCTCAACGCCGTCAATATCACATTAATAGCATTTTCGCGATATGTCACTCCTGTTATTTTAACTGGCCAGCTGTTTGCCATCTTTGTCATGGTGGTCGCAGCCGCTGAAGTAGCTGTAGGCATAGCGATTATCTTTGCGGCTTACCGGAACCGCGAGAGCGTCGATATCGAAAATTTCAATATATTGAAGTGGTAATGCAATGTGGGTTCAAGTTAAAAGCGCACCAAACCTTATGATAGCCGAGATGTGGAAGGAATTCTTCGAGGGGGAGGGTATCCCCACGCGGCTGCTGCCCGACACAGATAAGTTGGAAATGAAGGAATCAGCGCCCTATAAAATATATGTTTCTCAGGAAAGGTTACATGTCATTGAGGAGGTCTTAAGGAAACTATAATGCCGACACAGGTTCCCTGGCTTATTTTCTTGCTGCCGTTCTTCTCCTTCCTGTTTATCGGGCTGGTACTCAGGCCTTTCCTGAGTAAATATCCCAGGGTCGGCGGCTATCTGACCATAGGAACCGTAGGTATATCCTGCGCCCTGTCCCTGTGGGTATTGGGCGCCGTCATCGCGGCGCCTGAACATATGTTGCTGGTTGACGATATACAGTGGGCGGTTGTCGGGAACCTAAATATACATATCGGTGTCCTGGTAGATGCCCTGACAGCCGTTATGGTTGTGGTCGTAACATTTGTCAGTTTGATGGTGCAAATATATTCCCAGGGCTATATGAAAGGTGACCCGGGATATCTCAGGTATTATGCCTTCATGTCGCTTTTCACAGCCTGCATGCTGGGGCTGGTGCTGGCAAATAATATCCTCTTCATGTTCGTATTCTGGGAAGGCGTCGGGCTGGGCTCTTACCTGCTTATCGGCTTCTGGTTTCATAAGCCTTCCGCGGCGAATGCTGCTAAAAAGGCCTTTATCGTAACCAGGCTGGGGGATTTCGGGTTCCTGGCTGCCATACTGATTTTATATGCTAATACTGGCACTTTCGATACGGAAACCTTGTATAAACTGGTTGCCGCCGGTACGCTGGCAGGAACGACCCTGACCTGGGTAGCTATCGGCATCTTTTCCGGCGCAGCCGGCAAGTCCGCTCAATTTCCGCTGCACGTCTGGTTGCCGGATGCTATGGAAGGCCCTACCCCGGTCAGCGCCCTGATACATGCGGCTACCATGGTCGCCGCAGGCGTGTTCCTGGTGGCAAGATTTTACCCGCTTTTCTCGCACTCCACTGAGGCCATGACAGTGGTGGCCGTCATTGGAGCTTTCACAGCTATATTCGCCGCCAGTATGGGGCTGGTGATGAACGATATTAAACGGGTATTGGCCTATTCCACGATCAGCCAGTTAGGCTTTATGATGCTGGGCCTGGGGGTGGGCAGCGTGGCCATCGGTATATTCCACCTTTTCACACACGCGTTTTTCAAGGCGCTGCTGTTCCTCGGGTCGGGCAGCGTCAACCACGGGACCGGAACCTTTGATATGCGGCTGATGGGCGGCTTGAGAAAAGCCATGCCCTGGACCTATATTACTTTTGTCATCGGCGCGTTGAGCCTGGCGGGTATCTGGCCGCTGGCCGGGTTCTGGAGCAAGGATGAGATACTGGTATCAGCATTCACCAATAACCCGGTTTTATTCGGCCTGGCTATTATCACGGTATTTATGACCGCGTTCTATATGTTCCGCGCCATATTCATGACCTTTCACGGGGAATACAGGGGCGGCGCCGAGCCTGAACATGGTGCACACGAAGATTCTCATGCACACGGGCCCCATGAATCGCCCGCCGTGATGGTGGTCCCGCTGGTTATATTAGCGGTACTGGCGGTATGCATCGGCTGGATCAATGTGACGGGCTTTTTCAGCCAGTTAATGGGATCCGGCGAAGCCGAAGCGGTTTCATTTGTGCAGGGTTTCTTCGGGGTATTGACCCATCCGCTGCCTTTGATTTCCCTGATAGTGGCCCTGTTCGGCATATTTCTGGCCTATGCCATGTATTGCGCCAGGTGGATTTCACCTGAAAAAATCGGCAAAGCCTTTAAACCGGTATACACGATGCTTTACAGGAAATACTGGATGGATGAACTATACGAAAACATAATCGTGAAAACGATATTGTATAACGGCATTTTCAAAGTAATGGCAATGTTTGATTCCAGTGTGGTCGACGGTACTGTGAACGGCGCCGCGCAGGGCACGGCTCTGGCAGGAGGCGCCCTGCGGAAATTGCAGACAGGGCAGACACAGTTATATGTGATCACGATTGCGATCGGCGCATTTGCCATTGCAGTCTGCCTATATTTGTTCAGCTGAGGTAAATGGCTTTGAATCTGAATTTGTTGAGCTGGATCATATTCTTACCGGTCATCGGTATAGTTATCATTGCCCTGTTGCCCAAACCGGGCCAGAAGACGGTAAAATGGATAGCCCTGTCAGCTACCCTCGCTTCTTTCCTGGTATCCATCGCCGTGTTCCTGATGTTCAACAGGTCTGAAGCAGCCATCGGGCAGATGCAGTTTGAAGAGAAGTTACTGTGGATCCCGGCTATCAATTCATACTACCATCTGGGTGTCGACGGTTTAAGCCTGCCCCTGGTCATATTAATGACCTTCCTCGGTGTAATATCGGTGCTGGTTTCCTGGAAGGTAGAACTGCGGCCGAAGCAGTTTTTTATCTGGATTTTGATGCTGGAAAGCAGCATCCTGGGCGTATTTTGTTCACTGGACCTCATCCTGTTTTTCCTCTTCTGGGAACTGGAATTGATACCCATGTTTTTCCTGATCTCGATCTGGGGAAGCGGAAGAAAGGAATACGCGGCATATAAATATTTGATTTATACGCTGGTTGGCAGTGCGTTTATGCTGGCCGGCATACTTAGCGTTTATTTTATTACCCATACTTTTGATATCACAGCACTGCGCGGTATCCAGATCGGCACCTCTTTCATCCCGCTTACCGTCCTGTTTTTCCTGCTGATGGTGGGCTTTGCCATAAAATTGCCGGTTTTCCCGCTGCACACATGGCTGCCTGATGCGCATACCAATGCCCCCACCGCGGCCAGTGTTATCCTGGCAGGGGCGCTGCTCAAGATGGGCGGTTACGGCATGATACGTTTATGCGTAAGCATGTTGCCGCAGGTAGCCCTGCAATATGCCCCGGTCATGTGCACACTGGCTGTTATCGGGGTTATCTATGGCGCGGCTGTAACACTCAGGCAAACAGATCTGAAGCGGCTGATTGCCTATAGCAGTGTCAGCCATATGGGCTACGTACTGCTGGGTATCTTTGCTCTTAACCAGGTCAGCCTCACCGGCGCCAGCCTTCAGATGTTCAGCCATGGTGTCATAACCGGGTTGCTCTTCGCCATGGTCGGGCTGGTTTATGATAAGACTCATACCAGGGATCTCAATAACCTGAGCGGCCTAGCCCGCCAGATGCCCATAATTGTGGTGGTCTTCAGCATCGCCGGCCTGGCTTCACTTGGCCTGCCCGGCACGGCAGGATTTGTGGCCGAATTCATCACCTTTGCCGGCAGTTTTAGCAGTGTAGCCGTAGCCGGGATGAAGATTTTCACGTTGATTGCAGTTATCGGCATTGTGGTTACTTCGGGCTATATCCTCTGGATGCTGCAGAGGGTGTTCTATGGCTATCCTTTGGATAAATACAACGGTGTGAAAGATGCCGATGCCGTCGAGATGATCAGCACCTTCTCTGTAGTGGCTGTGATAATGCTGGTTGGTATTTATCCAGCGATTTTAACCAATGTTATCTACATGGGAATTGAACCGATTGCCAAGCTTATCGGGATGTAAATGAATTAGTTTTCGGACGGTTTAGATACATGATGGATCAAATTCGATATATTGCGCCGGAGATCAGCCTTCTGTGCTTTGCCCTTATTGTCATTGTGCTTGATTTATTTATCAAGCCGAAGAAGGTATTGCCGGTAATCGCGGTTGCCGGTTCGTTTGTGGCCTTGTTAGCCGTCTTAATGTTATGGGGCGGTCCGGGCACTGATGTTTTCAACAAAATGATAGCGGTTGACCAGTTTGGCCTTTTCTTTAAAGCGCTTATCCTTGTTTCTTTAGTCCTGGTAATCCTTGCATCGAACCGCTACGTTTTGAAATTTGAGAGATTCCAGGGTGAATTCTATGCGCTGTTAATGCTGTCCGCAATCGGGCTTATGCTATTGGTGTCGGCCATCAACCTGATAACGATTTATGTTGCTCTGGAACTGAGCAGTATCTCCTTATATGTGCTGGTGAGTTTTCTTAAGGATAAACAGTCAAGTGAAGCAGGTTTAAAATATCTCATCCTGGGCGCTGTTGCTTCCGCGATACTGCTCTATGGCATGGCATTGATATTCGGGACGACGGGCTATACGTGCCTTACCTGTATTGCCGATTTCGTGAAGGGAATGCCCGCGGCAAGCCTGGTCAGCTCCCCGGTTCTGCTGATCGGGTTGGTACTGTTGATAAGCGGTTTCGGTTTCAAAATCGCCAGCGTACCTTTCCAGATGTGGGTACCGGATGTTTACGAAGGAGCGCCCACGCCCATAACCGCGTATCTCTCGGTTGCCAGCAAGGCGGCGGGGTTTGCCGTGATCGCCCGGATATTGTTAACAGCATTCGGAATGCCGGCCTGGCTGCATAATGACTGGGCAATGATTATAGCTGTCCTTGCTGTGCTTACCATGACCGCCGGCAATATCGTTGCCTTAGTCCAGACCAATATCAAGCGGCTCTTCGGTTATTCCAGCATTGCGCAGGCAGGTTACCTTATGGTTGGTTTAGCCGCCATGGGTATGGCTGCGCAGGCCGACAGCAATATCCGCAGCGGGCTGATTTTCTTTCTATTCAGCTATACTTTGACTAACCTGGGAGCATTCATTGCGATAATTGCCATCTCCAACAAAATCAACAGCGATAATATCGACGACTACTCCGGCATGGCCAGGCGCTCGCCGTTGCTGGCAACCGGTTTAACCATATGTCTGGTATCTTTAACCGGATTGCCGCCCACCGCCGGCTTGATCGCCAAAATATATATTTTCAGCGGGGCCGTCGACCAGGGACTGCTGTGGTTAGTGATAATTGCAGTGATCAACAGTTGTATTTCGGCGTACTATTATTTTAAGGTCGTTAAGGTGATGTGGATGGGAGAACCTGTGGCCAACGATGAAGTGTCCTCTACCTGGCCTGAATGGTTAGCACTCGGTTTTTGTTGCCTAGCGGTCGTGGTTATCGGAATAGTTCCCGGGGCATTTATGGCTATTACCCAGAATGCAGCTAAAATATTTGGAATTTAGTATTCCAACTAATAATTGCCGTATTCCTGCTTAAGCCTCTCTATTTATCAGCGTAGATATTTTTCATTTCAAACGGGCGATATGCCAGGCAGATTTGACACTATAAAATACCGATGATAGACTGCGGCACTGTGAAAAGAATCGGTATTTTATATCATCCCAAGGTTGAGAAAACAGAGAAATTCGCCCACGAACTGTTGAATTTTCTGCGAAGTAAAGACATTCAGTGCTGGGTGCATTCTTCGTGGGATGAAGCGGCAGCAAAAAATATGATGGGCGGCAGCGATCTAATCGTCAGTGTCGGTGGTGACGGCACTATACTCAGAGTTGCCAGGATAATATTTCCGCTGGGGATACCTATAGTGGGGGTCAATTTTGGCAACCTGGGATTCATGGCCGAACTTGAAGCCGGGGAAGCCAGGGATAAACTGGAATTAATTATCAAGGGTGAAGGATGGATAGACGAACGTGCCATGTTACAGGCGCGCGTGATCTCCTCCGGCCATGTCTTTCATGCCTTAAACGATGTTGTTGTTGGCAGGGGGAAATTCCTCAGGCTGATTAATATCGACGTTTCCCTGGACGGAGACTTTTTCACTACCTATAGAGCCGATGCCGTCATCATATCCACGGCAACGGGCAGCACCGGCTACGTATTGGCGGCCAATGGACCGGTTATCTACCCCGAATCAAGGGATATAATATTGAAGGCTGTATGTCCCCATTTGACTACGGATAAAGCCATAGTAGTATCACCTTCAACCAAGATCAGATTAAAGGTTTTCACCAACCATGATGCTATTGTGAGTATGGATGGGCAGGTGGAGGAGACATTGAAGGATGGTACCGAAATAGAAGTTTCAATAACGGAAGTGACGACGAAATTTCTGCGTTTGAGAAATAAAAATTGTTTCTATAGCACACTCACAGCGAAACTTAACAGGAAAGCACTATGAAAGCGGAAAAAGCCAAGATCAACGATGTCAAGCAGATGCATGTACTTGTCAATAAATTTGCTGGCAAGGGTGAGATGCTGCCCCGCGCCCTCAGCGAGATCTACGAGAACCTGCGCGATTATTTCGTTATCCGCGCCAGAGGCGGCAAGGTTATCGCCTGTGGCGCTCTGCATATCAGCTGGGCCGACCTGGCCGAGGTAAAATCCCTGGCTGTTGTCAAAGACAAGCATAGAAAAGGTATAGGGGCGGCGTTGATTAAGGCCTGCCTGGAGGAAGCCCAGTCGCTGGGTATCCCACGGATATTCTGCCTAACTTATAAACCCGGCTTCTTTATGCGGCAGGGGTTCAGGCAGGTGGAAAAAATGGAGTTACCACGCAAAGTATGGGCGGAGTGCTACAGCTGCCCTAAATTCCCGGACTGTGACGAAGTTGCGCTGGTATACGACGTGCCCGCGCCATGATAAATAACGAGAAATTCCTGTCAAGCAAAGAGGTATTCAGGGGCCGCGCCGTTAACCTGCGGATAGATACCGTCGAGAAGATGTCAGGCCGGGTTACCACACGTGAAATTGTTGAGCACGCAGACTGCATCGCGGTGGTAGCGGTTGATGATGAAGACAAGATCGTGATGGTGAAACAGTTCCGCAGGCCGGTGAATAAAGTGCTGCTGGAGATCCCGCGGGCGGAATAGAGGAGGGAGAGGACCCGGAGGATTGTGTGAGGCGTGAATTACAGGAGGAGACAGGGTATTTACCGGCCAAGATAACAAAACTGGGAGGATTCTATGCCGCGCCCGGGTATTGCACAGAATATATGCATATCTTTGTAGCTAAGGATTTAGCAGAAAGCAGGTTAATTGCTGAAGATACCGATGAGATAGAAGTAGTGAGGGTTCCCCTGCCTGAAATTATGCAAAAGATCGTTTCGGGTGAGATCTGCGATGCCAAAAGCATAGCGGGCTTACTGAGTTATCTAAACAGCCGCCGGGACCAGCGTGTTTAACCTGATCAGCAGTGGATCAGGTTATTTTTTTAATTGTGCGATAATTGCGTCTGCTACCTGTGAAGTGCCGGCACTGGGCGCATCACGGTCTTTCCGCAGGTCGTAGGTTACGCTCTTACCTTCAGCGATCACATCAGCAATAGCCTTTTCCATTCTATCCGCGGCGTTCATTTCATTAAGATATCTCAGCATCAGAACCGCCGACAGCATCTGTGCTATCGGGCTGACCTTGTTCATGCCGGTGTATTTAGGCGCGCTGCCGTGTGTGGGTTCAAAAACCGCTATGCTATCTCCGATATTGGCGCCCGGCGCCAATCCCAGCCCTCCTACCAATCCGGCGCACAGGTCGGAGATAATGTCGCCGTACAGGTTGGGCAGCACCAGCACATCATACATCTGCGGGCTTCTTACCAGGCGCATGCAAAGGGCATCAACCAGGACCTCTTCATATTCGATATCAGGATAATCTCCGGCAACTTCCCTGGCTGTAGCCAGAAATAACCCATCGGTAAACTTCATTATATTGGCTTTGGTTATAGCGGATACTTTTCTCCGCTTATATTTCCGGGCGTATTCAAAGGCATATTTAACGATGCGCCGCGACCCGTATTCCGAGATAGCTTTGATACTGTACCCGGATTCGGCATTAACTTTACCCTTGAAATGCTTGGAGATGAAATCGTGAAGCTGTTCGGCTTCCGCTGTCCCTCTGGCGAACTCGATCCCGATATACAGGTCCTCGGTGTTCTCCCTGACCACCACGATATCAACGTTTTCATAGGGTGTGGTCACCACACCCTTGAAACTCTTGCAGGGCCGCAGGCAGGCATACAGGTCAAGTTGTTTACGCAGGGCCACGTTCACGCTGCGGAAACCTGTGCCAATGGGCGTCGTAACCGGGCCTTTTAGAGCTATTTTATTCCGCTTAATTGATTCCAGGGTGATATCCGGGAGAGGTGTACCGTATTTCTCGATGGATGACTCACCCACGGTACAAACATCCCAATCAAATTTAACACCGGTTGCCTCGAGCACACGTACCGTGGCAGCGGTTATCTCAGGGCCTATGCCGTCGCCCGGCAACAAAGTAACGCGATAAGTCATTCTATCCAACCTCTATGGCGGCAATCCGCCTTCAAAGCTTAAAGTCCCCGTGCTTGTTAATATAGGGAATTAAGCCTCCCTCATTCAGTATGTTCAGCATGGCCTGCGGTATCCCGGTGAAGCGGTATGACTCCTTCCTGGAAACATTGTTGATTATACCTTCTTCCAACCTGATTTCAAGGATATCGTCCTGGGATATTTTATCCGTATCACAGATCAACGCCGGAACTCCCTGGTTGATGGCGTTCCTGAAGAAGATACGCGCGAATGATTTCGCCAGTATGGCGCTGACACCGGCCATTTTTATCACCAGAGGGGCATGCTCGCGGCTGGAACCGAGGCCGAAATTAGATCCGCCCACAATGAAGTCACCGGGTTTTACCTGCTTTACAAAATCGGGGTTGGCGTCCTCCATGGCGTGTTTGGCCAGCTCGGGCAGGTTACTGCGTAAATGCGCGTATTTGCCCGCTATGATCAGGTCGGTGGAGATATCATCACCGAACTTAAAAGCCTTGCCTTTAAGTGTAGAGCTGGCCATCAGAGTAACCTCGCTTGGGTCGGTGATCCTTCCTGTAATTGCCGATGCTGTTGCCGTGGCGGTACTGGCAAGGTATATGAATCCCTCCGGGTTGCCCATGCGCCCCTTGAAATTGCGGTTGGCTGTGGATATACAGGCTTCGCCGTCGGCCAGGATACCCTGGTGCAGACCAAGGCAGGCTGCGCATCCCGGAGGCAGAACGATGCCTCCCGCTTCAATTATCGTACTGATGTATCCTGCCTCGATCGCCCGGGAAAATATCGTCCTCGATGCCGGGCAGACCAGCAGCCTGACACCGGCCGCTACTTTTTTCCCCTTGAGCATTGAAGCAGCCTCCATCAGGTCTTCCAGACGGCCGTTGGTGCAGGTCCCGATAAATACCTGGTTGACTTTGATGCCTTTAAGGCTGGAGGCAGGGGCAACATTATCAACCGCGTGAGGTTTCGCTACCATCGGTTTTATACTGCCCGCATCTATTTTGATGGTTCGCTCGTAGGCGGCGCCGGCATCGGCTGTTATCGCCCTGTACCCGGCTTCCCTTCCCCGGGCGCGTAAATAATCCCTGGTTACCCCGTCAGAGGGGAAAATGCCCACTTTGGCGCCGGCTTCAACGGCCATATTGGCGATCGTCAATCTTTGATGCATCGGCATTTCGTCGATGGCAGCTCCGCTGAACTCGAGTGCCCTGTAGGTGGCGCCATCGGCGCCGATGCTCCCGATAAGATATAAAATCAGGTCTTTGGCACTCACCCCCGCCTGAAATTCGCCCGAAACTTCAATTTTAAAGCTTTCCGGTACCCTGAACCAGGTCTTGCCCAGCGACATGGCTACGGCGATGTCGCTGGAACCCATGCCTGTGGCAAAAGCGCCGACGGCGCCCGCTGTGACGGTATGTGAGTCAGCGCCGACAACGATATCGCCAGGGTTGGCTAACTGTTCCGCTACGATCTGGTGGCATACACCGCAGCCGGCATCGAACAACAGGCATCCGGAATCGGCGGCAAACTGCCGCATAAACGCATGATCGTTGGACAATTGACGGTTCGGGCTGGGACTGGCATGGTCGATAAATAGCGCGGTCCGCCCGGGTAATGCCAGCGTCTGCTTTTTACCCGCTTTAAACTGGCGGATGGTAAGCGGCCCAGTGGTATCCTGTACAAACACCAGGTCAACAGGCGCTATGACTATATCGCCCGCCTTTGCGTCTGTACCAGACTTCTCACTGAGTATCTTTTCGCTTATCGTTTTTCCCATAGTCATTACTCTGAAAGTAATATCCCTGACACCGGCAATGGAGTAAGTATTTTACCATATTGATCTGATATATATCTAAATCTATCTACCGTCTAAAATGGGCAAATGGTAAAATATTCCTGTATGTATGGTATTGCTGAAAAGTCCGTTCTTGCGGGCGCACCTGAAGGTACGCCCCTACATCGGTATAACAGGCAAATGCTAAAATCGGATTGTTAACCAAGCGGGAAATGTGATTCAAATGGCGCATGAAAATGAGGTTACAGGAAATGCTTTGGGCGTTACGCGTTGCCGTGACAGCGTCTTTGCCTGGGGCAAACGCACCTATATCATGGGCGTTATAAACCTGTCTCCGGATTCATTTTCAGGAGATGGTTGTCGATCAATTGATGAGGCGCTGCAGCAGGCGGTCCGCTTTGCCGGGGAGGGCGCCGATATAATTGACGTGGGCGGAGAATCTACACGGCCCGATGCCGCTCCCGTACCGGTGGAGGAAGAGCTAAAACGCGTAATCCCATTTATCAAAGAGTTAGTGAGATCGGCGAGCATCCCGATCAGTATCGATACCTATAAATATGAGGTGGCCGTGCAGGCCCTCGATGCAGGCGTGAGCATGGTCAATGATATCTCCGGGCTGAAGATGCATCCGTCTATGCTCAGGCTGGTTGCGGAGAGGCAGGTACCTGTTGTGCTTACCAGTAATGAACGGGGGCAGCCAAGCCGTGATATTACCGGAACAGTTGTCAGCAGTTTGCAGGGCTTGATCCGGTTGGCGATTGACGCGGGTGTCAGCCGTCAAAACCTGGTGATCGACCCGGGCATCGGATTCGGGAAGACGCAGGATCAGAATCTTGAGATACTGCGTAAACTCGCTGATTTGAAAACGCTGGGGCGTCCCATCTTAATCGGGACTTCCCGCAAATCTTTTATACGCAATGTGCTGGGTGAGGATAGTGAAGCTTTATTGCAGGGGACGGCGGCGACACTGGCCATCGGCATAGTCAACGGCGCCGATATGGTCCGCGTACATGATGTCGCCGCGATGTCGCTCGTTTGCCGTATGTGTGACGCCGTTATCAGGGTCCGGGATGAGCGATGACAGGGGCATATATCGGGTTGGGGACCAACCTGGGCGACAGGCCGGCCAATATAAACAGGGCCATATCCCTGTTGTCCAAAAGTATGACAATTATCAAAACGTCATCGGTCTATGAAACGGAACCTGAAGGCTATAAAGGGCAGCCGGATTTCCTCAACTGCGTTGTCCTGGCTGAGGTTGAGGTTGATGCCCTCGCAGTGTTGGCCATCCTGAAAGGTATGGAGAAGCAGTTGGGACGGGTGGGTTCATTCGAGGGTGGGCCCCGCCTCATAGATGCCGACCTGCTGTTCTATGGGCGGGAGGTGATTAAGGAGCCCGGCCTGGTAGTTCCCCATCCGCGCATCCAGCAGCGTCTCTTCGTAATGGTGCCCCTGGCCGAGATAGACGCGGACTTCACACATCCAGTTTTACATAAAACGATAGCTCAGTTGTTAACAGAGTCGGATTCGCGGAGCAGGGTTGTAAAAGCAGGCCGGATCGGGTTAAATTTGGCAGGGGAATAACATGTATTATATCGCTGTAGAGAGTAGTTTTAGCGCCGCTCATTTTCTGCGGGGCTATCAGGGCAAATGCGAGAAACTGCACGGCCACAGGTTTAAAGTGGTGGCCCGGTTGCGCTTATCCGGCCTGAATGAGATCGGGCTTGCCTATGATTTCAGCGATTTAAAAAAACAGTTGGGTGAGATCGTTGGGAAATATGATCATTCTTGCCTGAATGAGATAGAACCGTTTGACAGAATCAACCCCTCTTCCGAGAATATCGCAGCTACGGTTTACCAGCGGTTGTTACCCAATTTCCCGTCTGCTGAGGTTGTAGACAGCGTCGAGGTATGGGAATCGCCGGAGTCGTGCGCCGTCTATAAACCCGGGTAACCCTGTTTAACTGCTGACATTGGGCGGCAGCAGGTTGGG
Source organism: uncultured Chloroflexia bacterium (assembly GCA_963752975.1). Classification (GTDB taxonomy): domain Bacteria; phylum Chloroflexota; class Dehalococcoidia; order GIF9; family UBA5629; genus CAIMUM01. Next base: position 17,243 of record CAVWAG010000007.1, on the reverse strand, counting down.
GATGCTGTCTTTAATGGCGTAGGAGTAATTGCATTTCCGGCAGAAGAGGGAGCCGGCAATTATCTCGCCGTCGGTCTTTTCCGTGACCGTCAGATCGAGAGCCTCTTTACACACGGGGCAGACAATTATCTCCATGATCGATTCTTTCATATCTCCGTCCTCATAAATGCATACTAACGGGCTGCAGGCAACTACCTGAATATGCTTTGCCAGATGGACATTTTAACATTTTGGATAGTCGTCCTGTCTTTGAGAACCTGGGTTGGCACATCCCGGTACTTGGTTACCACCCTGGTTTTGGTAACCGGCCTGTACTTGGTCACATCTTCCGGGTAACTGACACGCACCGTCGCCCAGGATTGCCCGCCACCGAAATTGTCCCACCCGCCGCCGTACCAGGAGGACCAGGGGGACATGGGTGACCACGGTGAATAATACGGGCTGTAATTATCGCCTACCACGAAATATCTCGGCGCGATAGTAGCTGCCGCCGCCATAATTATTAACCTCGATGGTAACAGTCGAATCGGCTTTGGCAACTTTAAAACTCTGGGTCCATCCCCCGTATCCAACCGCCTGGTTGACCACGGTATCAGTGCGGGTCTCGGTCGCAACGTACGCCTCCGAATCCGTGTAGGTTTCATTATCGGTATACGGCTCCGTTTTTATAACGGTGTCCCAGTACGACTCCGTCACGGGCACGGCTACCGTCAGAAAGGGGATTGCGAATATAACCGCTACGACCGCTACCGGAATGAATACTGTCAGTAACATTCTGTAGTGCTTGAGGACAAACGATTTTATTTTGTTCATTTCGCTCCTCCGCCTGGCATGCCGCCTGTTAGCAACAATACCACCTGATATTAGTTTAGTTAATGCACGCGCAGGGAGCAAATCGGTTCCAATTCAGTGTAAGCGGCACGGTTGCCTGGAGGGCGCCTGTGTAATTGGCTATTCGATGACAGCCGAGGGATGCGCCTGGAAGGGATGCGTCCTGACGTAATGCGAATATAAAAACGGATAATTGGATTGCACGTGTTGCATGTAGTCCAGCCACTCGATGACCAGGTACCGGTAGGCGCGATTGATATCACCCTTGAGATGTGCAATATCGCTTGCCGGTAGATGGGCCAGCAAGGGACGTGATTCGAGTTCCTCGGCCAGATGAAATGACGCTAACAGCAGGTCGGTAAACCTCTCATGTTCCAGGAGATTGGGATTTTCAATCAGTGTCAATAAAAATTGGCGTTTACCGGTCAGGAATGACTTCAACGCTTCAAGGTCGATGTTGGTGAAATCTACGTTAGTATCCTTTTCGGCATATTTGCGGGCCCTGACATACTCCTGTGTTTTCCAGGCGGGAGTGATGTCCAGATTGGGGATGATCCTTTCCCTGTCTGGAGTTGAATTTAAAAACATTGCGGAAAGCGGATGGCCGACTTCAGAGAAAAATGTGCCCACCACCATATTCAATTTACTGATTTTCTCATCTATCTCGCGCTTAACCATAATGCGCTCGATAACGATGCCAACGATCAGTACCTGGAGCGGCAGGAAGGCCAGGTCCAGCAAAGTATAAAAGAAAATGTCTTTGGCATCATTGAAAATCAAGAAAAGCGCAATGTACAGGACCAGTGATATCAGGACCAGCAGGCTGGCAATAATTATTAGACCGCGGCGGTTTTGCATAGATATTGTCCGGGCAGATCACTTATCCGACCAGTAAGACTCCTTGTTTTTGAATAACGGGGAGATGACCTTGAATTCCGGGGTACCTGCTTTTTGTAAGAGTTGAAAAACAGCGATCTCCGTAGTCGTAATTACAGCTCCCGCCTGCCGCATATAAAGCATGGCATTCTCCCAGTCCTTTTTATAGCGGGAACACACCGTGTCGCTGATAACGTGAACGTAATAGCCGTTTGCGACAAGGTCCAAAACCGACTGGAGGACACACACGTGTGATTCTATGCCGGCAACCATGATGTATTTCTTGTTTTGTTGAGAGAATGAAGCTAAGAACGCGGCGTCACGGTAGCAACTGAAAGTAAGCTTGTCATAAGGACGGTAATCATCTCTCAGGCTGGTTTTTATACGCTCAACGGTGTGGCCTAATCCCTTGCTGTACTGCTCTGTAACCAGGATCGGCACATTAAGAGCATGGCAGGACTCTATGATCAGGCCGACATTTCTCTGGCAATTTGCATAGACATCCTCTTTCATGGCAACGGCCAGGTTGCTCTGGAAATCGATCAGCAGGAATAAGGAGTTCCCTGCGTTGATATTGAATTTATCCATTTTCTATCGTACCCCCGTTTCAAGTGCGCTTAGTGATATTACAAAGGAATTGTTAACGCTGTCAATAATCCGCTATTTGCCAGTATTCAACGGTTTAAGATATTATTCAGATGGAACAGGGGTTTGAATCAGAGGTTGCCCCGTAACTTTAGAGGAGCGGATATTATGAAGATTGAACATGTAGAGGGTAAGAACGCCGGCAAGCTGATGCTGTATGCTTTGAGCACCTGCCAGTGGTGCAGAAAAACCAAACAGCTTCTAAACGACCTGGGCGTTGGCTATGATTACCTGTTTGTTGACCTGTTACCGGGGCCGGAAAAGGAACAGGCCATCGCTTTGATAGAAAAGTGGAACCCCGATTGTTCTTTCCCGACTCTGGTAATCAACGACAGCAAATGCATTGTCGGGTTTAAAGAGGACGCTATTAAACAGGCGTTGAAACTGTGAGTGAGACCATCTCTATCAGCCCCGAAGAAATCGACCGGGCTTATGAAAAATATAAAAAAGATGCCATAGCCGGGGGATATAATATCAACCCCGATGTTAGCTTCACCAGGAACCTTATAGAGGGCCTGCTGGTCAATCAAGCGCGCTACGGCTATCCATCCTGCCCGTGCAGGCTGTCCATGGGGAATAAGGAGGACGACCTGGATATAATCTGCCCCTGTGACTACAGGGACCGGGATGTTGTTGATAATGGCGCCTGTTACTGCGCGCTGTACATATCGCAGGCGGTACTGGAGGGCAAACAGGCGTTGCAGTCCATTCCTGAGAGCCGTCCACCGCGATCAGAACGGAAAAAGAAGGCGGCCCGGGCCGTTGATGTAAACTGGAACAAATTGCCCTTGCCGGTCTGGCGCTGCAAAGTATGCGGCTACCTGTGCGCCCGCGATGGCCCGCCGGAAATCTGCCCCGTATGCAAAGCCAGGAAAGAAAGATTCGAACGTTTCATCTGATAACGGGCGCTTTGAAACTGGCCCTTTAACCTGTCCGGCTTTTTAGCGAGACCAGCTTACCCGTATAGCGTCATGCAAGGATTTTGGAAGAACTATAAGCTGTCACGGCTTGCCTGGCTGCAAAGGCACGGCGCCATTTATTTCCCGTTTTGGGACATGGTTTTCAAGTATCCCCCGCTGGTATTTTTCAATACGCTGCTGAGGATAAAAGGCCGCTTATTTAATACCTGTATCATCCATGTCATCGGCGATAGCCATGTCAAGCCATTTATCTATAAATGCCCCTTCCTGGTAGAGCATATCTCGCAGGCCACAGCCTATAACCTGATTAAGGAACATAGCTTTACCCGGTCTGCCGAGTTCCTCCAATTGTTTCTTTCAAAGATAAATAAGAGGAGGGATGTTGTCTTCCTGGTTTTTGGAGAGATCGATGCCCGTGTTCACATCTATCTGCAGTACGGCAAGAGCGGAAAAACCGTGAGCATCGATACACTCATCGACCGCACGGTGGAAAGGTACGGGTTGGCTATTGAAAGGATCAAGCAGGATGGTTTTGCAGTGTGCGTTCACGGCATACCGCCGGCGGCCAGCAAGGAATTCATCACGGCCCTGCCGTTCTCAGGTAAGCCCAGGGAAAGAAGCGAGATCTCGAAGAAATTCAATGAAAGACTGATGGCCTTCTGCAAATCGATTGATGTACCCTACGTTGATGTGCAGTCCATTGCTTCAAATGAGCATGGTTTCATCAAGAAGTACTACCTGGCGGACGAAGTGCACTGCAACAGCAGGATAGTGCCCTTTGCCAGGGAAACCATTAAGGCTGCCTTTGCTGACATCAGGAAGTTTTCTTAAGACAGGCAGCGCTTCGTCATTGCGAGGAGCGCAGCGACGAAGCAATCCTTGGGTAGTGGAAGGATTGCCGCGCCCTTCCGGCTCGCAATGGGCATATTACTCAAAAAAAGTTGCTAGAAATTTTCATAACGAGTAAATTTTGAGAGTATTTTTTTTAAAATGGAATCGTTTTAGTGTCAATCATTCAACCGTTTCAATGATTGAGGTAATTAGAATGCATAAAAAAATGCCCCCGGTGTGGATCAGAGGGTATTAAACTCTATGGAACAGACGCATTACAAAAGCAGCGATTTCAGTGTTTGCACTGTCATAGGACATTTATCTGGAAAGCGAAGCACAATAGCATTGCACGACGTCAGCATTGGTTTAGATTGTGGATAAAGGAGAGTTGTTCTGTTAGGTTACTTTGCAAACTCTCAGGTTATAGCACGAACAAACTCAATAGAATAATAAATTACTGGCTAGGACAAATACCGAAAGAGCGTATTAATTACGAGGAAATCCTTTATGTTATTTATGATGCTACCTACTTTCACAAGGATGGATGCATGCTAAATCTCATGAATGCAACAAATCAAAAGATAATTGCACATACCTATGTTCGTAAAGAGAGCTTCAGGGATTCGTATAATTGGTTTATGAACTTGAAGCGCCAGGGATTGGACCCTGTATTTGTTACAACGGATGGTGAACGATCAATCATACGTGCCATGAAACTCGTTTGGCCGAACGTAAAACTCCAAAGGTGTTTATATCACTTGCAACGTGAAGGAATGCGCTGGTTGAGAACATATCCCAAAACCGAGGCAGGTAGAGAATTACGCAACATTATTTCAAAACTCAGCAGGATCAAGACCGTTCAGGAACGAGATACTTGGGTCAGTATATATGATAACTGGATTAAAAAATACGGGAGTTTTGTCCTGTCTCTGCCTCATACAACCATTGCTTATAAGGATCTTCAACGCACCGTGGTACTACTAAACAACGCCTTGTCAGATATGTTCCATTACCTTGTCAATAGCAACGTACACGCTACAACCAATGCACTGGAAGGGTTTCATTCGCGGCTTAAGGCAGACTATCGTCGCCATAGAGGTTTAACAAAGGAACACAGAATTCAATATATTCGTTGGTACTGTTATTACCAAAATGCGTCAAATTAGCAACTTTTTTTGAGTAATATACCCGCAATGACGTTTTTGTATTGACCCTTTTCCTCTCGTCATTGCGAGGCCGCCACAGCGGCCGTGGCAATCTATTACAATTCAGGATAAAGATCCGACCACGTTTTATTCAGCCCTTCAACGAGTTCCACTTTCTTTTGCCTGGCCCCGGCTTTGAGCTGTTTCTCACGGAGAATTGCTGCCTCAGCAGTTTCCGCAACCTACGTAATATACCAGCTTTGTCAGATTGTAGCGTTTGGCGAAACCCTCAACAATCTTTTCTTTGTGTTCATAAACGCGTCTTTTAAGATCATTAGTCACACCAGTATAAAGCACCGTGTTTTTCCAATTGGTTATGACGTACACATAGAAATGTCTTTCGCCCATAGATGCATTATACAAGATTGCTTCGTCGCTGCGCTCCTAGCAATGACGTTTTTGTATTGGCCCTTTTCCTCTCGTCATTGCGGGTATATTACTCAAAAAAGTTGCTAATTTGACGCATTTTGGTAATAACAGTACCAACGAATATATTGAATTCTGTGTTCCTTTGTTAAACCTCTATGGCGACGATAGTCTGCCTTAAGCCGCGAATGAAACCCTTCCAGTGCATTGGTTGTAGCGTGTACGTTGCTATTGACAAGGTAATGGAACATATCTGACAAGGCGTTGTTTAGTAGTACCACGGTGCGTTGAAGATCCTTATAAGCAATGGTTGTATGAGGCAGAGACAGGACAAAACTCCCGTATTTTTTAATCCAGTTATCATATATACTGACCCAAGTATCTCGTTCCTGAACGGTCTTGATCCTGCTGAGTTTTGAAATAATGTTGCGTAATTCTCTACCTGCCTCGGTTTTGGGATATGTTCTCAACCAGCGCATTCCTTCACGTTGCAAGTGATATAAACACCTTTGGAGTTTTACGTTCGGCCAAACGAGTTTCATGGCACGTATGATTGATCGTTCACCATCCGTTGTAACAAATACAGGGTCCAATCCCTGGCGCTTCAAGTTCATAAACCAATTATACGAATCCCTGAAGCTCTCTTTACGAACATAGGTATGTGCAATTATCTTTTGATTTGTTGCATTCATGAGATTTAGCATGCATCCATCCTTGTGAAAGTAGGTAGCATCATAAATAACATAAAGGATTTCCTCGTAATTAATACGCTCTTTCGGTATTTGTCCTAGCCAGTAATTTATTATTCTATTGAGTTTGTTCGTGCTATAACCTGAGAGTTTGCAAAGTAACCTAACAGAACAACTCTCCTTTATCCACAATCTAAACCAATGCTGACGTCGTGCAATGCTATTGTGCTTCGCTTTCCAGATAAATGTCCTATGACAGTGCAAACACTGAAATCGCTGCTTTTGTAATGCGTCTGTTCCATAGAGTTTAATACCCTCTGATCCACACCGGGGGCATTTTTTTATGCATTCTAATTACCTCAATCATTGAAACGGTTGAATGATTGACACTAAAACGATTCCATTTTAAAAAAAATACTCTCAAAATTTACTCGTTATGAAAATTTCTAGCAACTTTTTTTGAGTAATATGCCCATTGCGAGAAGCCCGCAGGCGACGAAGCAATCTTTGCATGGTGGAAGGATTGCCGCGGCCGCTGTGGCGGCCTCGCAATGACGCGTGAGGACTGGATTGCCGCGGCCGCTGTGGCGGCCTCGCAATGACAGGTAAAAAAGGCCCCGCCTCCGGTGAGGCGGGGCCTTTTACATACTCAGTCTTTAATGCCGGCGATCCGTTTGACCAATTCTTTCTTTTCCTGGATATCGTACTGGGTTGTGATAGCGATTTGTTCCATAACGGGTGAGCCGCCGCCGTGGTAGCCGCCGACCTGGGCGATACCGCCGGTGGCCGAGCAGATCATATCACCGACGTGCATCCACAGTTTGATGGCATTCTCGACCTTGATATCGGGATTGCGCATGGTGTATTTCTTCAGCAGTTCAGCAGTGTCGGGATTGAGGAAATCGCCTTCGTGCGGGAAGGTGGCCGGGATGCCGCCCGCAACATCGCAGAGTATCTCGGCTTCCCGGTAGACGGCTTCGCCGGTCAGGCAGCGGCCGACGTTGCAGTAGATGGAGTTGGGTATATAGCTGCCGGGGCCGTAAGGCATGAAGCCATAGCCGGGCATGTACACCTCAGGTTTGCCCAGTTCGGAGGCCGTGAAACCTGCCGCATAGCCAAGCTCGGATATCATGATCAGTTCAGCCAATTTCTCTCTTATATGGCTGGCCTTGTGCACGCCGTTGTATTCAGCAGCCAGGGCGACGGTGCCGAGCATGACGTCGCCGATGGCGGGTTTGCAGCCCGAATAGCTGTGGCGGTGGAAGAGGGCGAAGAGCAGGGCGCCGACCGCGCCGTGCTGCTGCTCGCCGCACAGGAAAACCCTCTCCCAGGGTATGAAGCACTTATCGAAGATGGTGTAGGAATCGGTTGCCCCCTGCATGAATCCCTTCTTATAATGCTTGCGTTCCCTTAAATTATGAATGGTGCATACCTGCTTCACCCCTTCCCAGTCTCCGGGGACGGCGAAGGCCACCGCCCAGTCTTTCTCATTGGGCATGAGGGCACGGGTGGGGACGACCACGATCTCGTCGGCCACGGAAGCTTCAGAGTTGTGTACTTTGCAGCCGCTGACCACGATGCCGTCGCTCTTCCTTTCCACTACATGGAGGTAGAGGTCGGGGTCCTTCTGCTCGGCGGGCCTCTTCATCCTGTCGCCCTTCACGTCCGTCTGGGCGCAGCATCCGATCAGGTCCTTATTCTGGAAGTTCTCCAGCCATTTCAGGAAATTCTTGTGATACTCGGTAGCGCCTTTGTTCAGCTTGTCGGCTTCGAAGGAGATGGCGTTGCAGGAGTTGGAGCCGTCGATGCCCATGCAGCGCTGTATGCAGCCGCCAACCTCGCGGCAGAGGGCGCGCGTCATGTCCTGCTTCTTGTGCAGGTCTTCCTTGTTCTGGTGGATGTGGGTGAACCGGCTGATGGTCTTGCCGGTGATATGGCTCTTGGCCGTCGCCAGGTCCTTGAATTTCGGGTCCTGGGCGAAGTCATAAGTCGACCCGATGGTGTTGATGGTGCACATCTGCAGTTCATCGGTGCGGTCGATCAGGTGGCCGTCGTAATACACGTTGCGGCGCATCTTGCCCAACCTGTTGATGTACTCTTTCTTGGTGCCCAACGCTGACTCGGATACTGCTTTTCTATCGATTGCCATGGTCCCTCCTAATAAATTTTAATATCTTGTATTTGTTTGATCGCAAAATTAAGCTATTAATCTGTATCTGTCACCCCCTGTCACTGGATAGTTCAAACTGCCCATTCACCTGCTTATTTGCGCCAGTGGCGAAGCCTTACCCGGCGCCGAGATTTGATCGAGGATGCATTCTACCTGTTCGTCCGTGTATTTATCCAGTGTGTAATATCTCTTCAAATACCAGCCGCGGTTGGCCCAGGCGTTGGCCGCGGCCACTATATTATGCGCCAGGATCTTGGCATCAACCCTTCTGAATTCGCCGTTCTCCATACCGGAATTCAGCAGGCTTTCGAAAAACTGGATTATTCTGCTTTCCGCCTCGTACACAATCCTCCTGTCCTTGAGAGGCAGGGACAGCATTATGTGATTGACAAAATTATGAAAATCACGGTAATAATCCACCGTCTCGAAATAGACTTTTAGGGACTCTTTAAGCTGGTCGGCAGGCTGCGCATCTTTTAATTCTTTAGCGAACCTGTCCAGCGTCTGGCCGGTAAGCTCGGCCGTAAAATTGATAATCAGGTACAATATATCCGACTTGGAACCTATATAATGATAGAGGCCGCCGGTGCTCATGCCCAGCGCATTGGCAAGTTCACGCGTACTGATATTGTTATAGCCTTTTTTAACAATGAGTTCAGTGGCAATCTTAATGATATGTTTGCGGCGCTCGTTTACAAGAGCCGTGTCGTTACTGAAAGTACGGACCTTTCTCATTTTACAGACCGAACGCTCTGTCGTTACAATAATAGTTTAGCACAAGATTTTGTCTTTGCCAACGATTTGACATAATATACATTATGGCCATATAAATAATAGTCTATTGAAGCTAATAGGGGAGTGAAGAAATTATGAAATTCAGGGGAGTCGATTACTACGACATAGACAGTCTGCTGACCGCAGAGGAGAAGATGACCCGCCAGACGGTCAGAGATTTCATGGAGGCGGAGGTAAAGCCCTACGTGGCGGAAGCGTTCAGCGATGAGCGCCCTCTGGATATGGCTAAACTGGCGCCTAAGATGGGTGAACTGGGCATCATCGGCTCCTTTATCCCGCGGGAGTACGGCGCGGCCGGTTCAAGCTATACGGAGTTCGGCCTGATCTGTCAGGAGGTTGAGCGGGTCGATAGCGCCCTGAGGAGCTTTATCGCCGTATCATCGGGCCTGGTCATGTATCCCATCTGGAAATACGGGTCGGATGCACAGCGGTCAAAATGGCTGCCGCTGCTGGCCAGCGGGAAGAAGATCGGCTGCTTCGGATTGACTGAGCCCAACGTCGGCTCGGATGTCTCCTCATTGGAAACTACCGCTAAGAAACAGGGTGGTAACTGGGTCATCAACGGCGCCAAGCAGTGGATCAGCGAGGCGTCCATCGCGGACATCGCCGTCGTCTGGGCCAAAACAGATAATGGTATTCGCGGCTTCCTACTGGAAAAAGGCATCAAAGGGTTTGAGCAGAAGCGCACTGAAAAGAAAGGATCCATGCGCGCCGGGGACGTCGGCGAGCTGTATTTTTCAGATTGCATAGTATCGGGCGATGATCTCTTACCCGGCTCGGCCGGGCTGAAATCACCGCTGTCCTGTCTTAGCCAGGCCAGGTATGGTATCTCCTGGGGCGCCCTGGGCGCCGCCATGGACTGTTATGAAGCGGCCCTGGTTTATGCCAGGGAGCGTAAACAGTTCGGCTCTCCCATAGCTTCATACCAGTTAGTGCAGGAGAAGCTGGTCAATATGCTAATTGAGATAACCAAAGGCCAGCTTGTCTCATATCAATTGGGAAGGCTGATGGACCTGGGCACGGCCCGGCCGGCGCAGATCTCGCTGGCCAAGAAGAACAACGTCAACGTTGCCCGGTTCTGCGCCAGGACCGCCCGCGAGCTACTGGGCGCCGGCGGAATCTCACTGGAAAATTCACCTATCCGGCATATGGCCAATATCGAGTCGGTATATACCTATGAAGGCACCGACGATATGCACACCCTGATCATTGGCAGCGATATCACCGGGCTGCCGGCCTTCGGCAGGTAAGGCGTCCCCGGCCACGATCGGGTAAGCAACCGGCGGATACAGCGGTTTGGAGCGCTCCACCGGTAAGTTGTACTATTTATATGCAGTCAGGCTATTCAACTGCCTGTAATAAACGGGCAATTCCCTGGGGAGCAGTACTATGAACCTTGCAGCCATTTTCGTTATCATCTGCGGCGTTTTTGTTGCGGTCGTGCTGGCCCTGGTCATATGGCTTATTTTAAACGGGTTGAGAGAGGGGACGAAGACTAAGGGCGGGACCTCGGGCAACGATGCCAATAAGCCGGAGTGAATGTCCGCACGAAACCCGGTTGTAATTTTGATGACGCCGGCCCCGCGCGGGTAATTATTCACGGCTTCATTGTATAATTAGCGCAATCAGTTACCGGGAGGTTCCATGTATGGACGATAATGCAGATATCCTGAATTATGCCGGTGGAAAATGGTGCTCGGCGAGCACAGATAAATACCAGGACGTGGTAAACCCGGCTACAGCCGCTGTGATGGGTAAGGTGCCGCTGTCGCCTGCAGTCGACGTGGATCGGGCGGTTGAAGCTGCCGCAGCAGCTTTTGTATCCTGGAGAAAGACGCCTGCCGGTGAGCGGATACAGCCTTTATTCAGGTTGAAGAACCTGCTGGAGGACGTCCTTGAAGATCTGGCGCGCAGCATAACCATGGAGTGCGGCAAGACACTGGATGAATCCCGCGGCGAAGTCCGGCGTATTATCGAAAATGTAGAGGTAGCCAGTGGCATTCCCATCCTCATGCAGGGTTACAATTCCGAGGATATTGCCCAGGGTATCGATGAGATAATGTGGCGCCAGCCGGTGGGGGTTTGCGCCGTCATTGCGCCCTTCAATTTCCCCGGTATGGTGCCTTTCTGGTTCTTGCCGTACGCAGTTGCCTGCGGCAACACCTATATAGTCAAACCCTCGGAGAAAGTCCCGCTGACCATGCAAAAGATCTTCCACCTGATCGCGGCCGCCGGGTTTCCCAACGGCGTCATAAACTTAGTCAACGGCGCCAAAGAGGCGGTGGACGCCATTCTCGATAATTCCACGGTGCGCGCCGTCAGTTTTGTCGGCTCGACTCCCGTAGCCAAATATATATATGGGCGGTCGGCGGCCAACGGCAAGCGTGCCCAATGCCAGGGCGGGGCCAAGAACCCCATTATCATTTTGCCCGATGCGGACATGGAGATGGCCGCGCGCATCACCGCGGACAGCGCCTTCGGCTGCGCGGGGCAGCGCTGTTTGGCGGGTTCGCTGGCCATTACCGTCGGCTCAGCGCGCGGTGAGTTCAGGGACAGGATCGTTGATATAGCTGAGAGCCGGGTTGTCGGGTACGGGCTGGATGAGAAGGTCCAGATGGGACCGGTTATCACGCAGCAAAGCAAATCCCGTATCGAAGAGCTGATAGGCCAGGGCAAAAAAGAGGGGGTCAAAATATTAGTGGACGGCCGGGGCGCAATAATAACAGGCTATGAGAAGGGGAGCTTTGTGCGTCCCACTATCCTGGATGCCGTAAAACCCGGCAGCGGGACCGCCGTAACCGAGATATTCGGCCCGGTGTTGGGACTTATGCACGTGGAGTCCATCGACGAGGCCATCGGTTTGGTGAACAGCGGCAAATACGGTAATATGGCCTGCCTTTTCACCAACAGCGGCCCGGCGGCGCGCAAATTCCGTTATGAAGCTGAAGCCGGCAATATCGGCATCAATATCGGCATTGCCGCCCCCATGGCCTTCTTCCCCTTCAGCGGCTGGAAGGAGAGCTTCTTCGGCGACCTGCACGGGCAGGGGCTTGACGCCGTCGAATTCTTCACACAGAAAAAAGTTGTGGCGGAACGCTGGCCCAAGGAATGGTCACGCAAATTTTAATCAGCATGTATAATCCACATTGGTACAGTAGTCTATGACGTTTGAAGATATCCTGACGCAGCGCATGGCCAGGGCCGGCCTAATTGCCGGCGCCGGCGGGTTGGACGCGGCTATCAGCAGCGGCCGTATACCGGGAAGGCAGGATATCACCCTGTCTGAAGCGGTTGTACTCGGTCTGATGCGGCAGAATGTCACTACCTTCTTCGCCGTATTCGGCCATGGCAGCACGGATGTCGCCGAGGTATTGCGCGTTTACCAGGACGCCGGGCTGGTCAAAGTCATCAACCTGCGCAACGAGATCGAGGCTTCACATGCGGCCGCGGCCCTGCGCTGGGTAAGCGGGGAAAAGTCGGCTGTGGTAACGTCGATCGGACCCGGCGCGCTGCAGGCATTGTCCGCTTCACTTGTGCCGGCCTCCGACGGGTTGGGTATCTGGTATCTCTTCGGGGATGAGACAACCGAGGATGAAGGACCCAACATGCAGCAGATACCCCGTCCCGGACAGGACCTCTTTCTCAGGCTATGTTCGGTGATGGGCAACGCCTATACATTGCATACGCCTTTAGCTGTATCCACCGCCTTGAGGCGCGGGCAATCTACAGTAGACCATCCCTACCGGGCAGGCCCGTTTTATCTATTGTTGCCTATGAATACGCAGCCCTACATGCTGGAAGGGTTCGACCTGCGTGAATTGCCCGCGGATTTACATCTCGCCATGGGCGCAGCGGAAGGTGACTATAAGCAGGCCGCCGGATGGATTGTAGAAGCTAAAAGCGTAGTGGTGCGTGTTGGGGGCGGGGCAATAGGCGCAACCAGTGAGATACTGGAACTGCTCGAGCTTGCGGATGGTGTAGCCGTTACATCTCCTTTATCCAGCGGCCTCGTCCCGTATAGCCATATCCGCAATATGACGGTGGGCGGCTCCAAGGGGACGCTCTGCGGCAACTATGCCATGGAGAACGCCGACTTATTAATAGCCATAGGTTCGCGCTCCGTTTGCCAGTCGGATTGTTCCAGGACGGCTTACGCCGGTGTGAAAAAGGTCATCAATATCAACGGTGAGATCGATGCGGCTTTGCATTATAACGATACGCTTGCCCCTCATCGGCGATGCCCGTCTTACCCTGTTGAAGCTGCTGACTGAGCTGCGGGGTTTTCCGTCGAAATCGCAGGGCGGGCCGTCCGCATGGCTGAAAGCCTGCGCGGGTAAGAAACGTGAGTGGGGCGCCTTCAAGGCAGAGCGCTATAGTCACCCCGTGCTTTACGATAATACCTGGAAGAAGCAGGCTCTCACGCAGCCGGCGGCCATTAAAATCGCCGCCGATTGGGCCGCGCAAAAGGAGGTCATCAAGTTTTTCGATGCCGGCGATGTTCAGGCCAACGGCTTCCAGGTGGTGGAGGATGAAAGCTACGGGAGGACCTTCACGGAAACCGGGGCCAGCTACATGGGATTTGCCGTATCGGCCCTGCTCGCCACCTCGGCGGGGCGCAGGAAGTTCTACGGCCTGGCCTTTACAGGGGATGGTTCATTCACCATGAACCCCCAGGTCTTGATCGACGGTGTCCAGCATGGCGCCAGGGGCTGTATATTGCTGCTGGATAACCGGCGCATGGCCGCCATCTCCGGCCTGCAGGTAGCTCAATATAACCATGAATTTGCCACCTCTGATTCGGTGGAGGTCGACTATGTGGGCTGGGCGGCATCGGTCAAAGGCGTGCTGGCCATTGAAGGCGGCTGTTCAAAGGACGAATTGACGGCAGCTTTGGATAAGGCCTATGCTTACGATGGCCTTGCGCTGATACACGTGCCGGTTTATTACGGTGACAATGAGCTTGGCGGCATGGGGGTTTTCGGCAGATGGAACGTCGGCAACTGGTGCCGGGAAACGCAGTCGCTGAGGCATAAGCTAGGGCTATGATGGGGATAGATTGCCACGTCGCCTGCGGGCTCCTCGCAATGACGCACGTTTCGTCTCGTCATTGCGGTGAGCCGAAGCTGCGAGCCGAAGGCGTGGCAGGAAGCGAAGCAATCTTATGGCTGGCAACGGTCGGATTGCCGCGGCCACTGCGGTGGCCTCGCAATGACGCACAGTTCTTTCGTCATTGCGAGGAGCATAGCGACGAAGCAATCTGTCCCCGCAATGACAAGGGTAAGGTATGAAACCATATAACGGCAGCGACATAGCCGAACTGAATAAGATAGCCAATTACCTGCGCAGGCAGAGCCTGACCATGATCTATCAGCGCCAGGCCGGGCACCCGGGGGGTTGCCTCTCGGCTGCGGAGATCATGGCGGTATTGTATTTCCATGTATTGCGCATCGATCCGCAGCGTCCGGCCTGGGAAGACCGCGACCGTTTCATCCTGAGCAAGGGTCACGCCTCCGCACTGCTGTACTCGGCGCTGGCCAGGCGCGGCTTTTTCCCTATGGCGGACCTCGACCACTGGGGGGAGCTGAATTGCCACCTGCAGGGACATCCCGACCGCCTGAAAACGCCGGGCGTCGATATGACCAGCGGCATACTCGGCCATGGTATCGCCATAGCCTCCGGCCTGGCCCTGGCGGCCCGCCTGAGGCAGCAGGGGTTCCGGACCTACACGCTGCTGGGAGACGGGGAATGCCAGGGCGGCATCGTCTGGGAGGGCGCAAACGCCTGCGCCAAATATAATTTAGGTAATGTTACCGCCATAGTGGACTGCAACGGCGTCCAGCTGGATGGCGCCGTGCACGATATCATGCCGCTCGAGCCCTTTGCCGATAAGTGGCGCTCCTTCCGCTGGAACGTTATATCCATAGAAGGGCATGATGTAAAGCAGATACTTGACGCGCTGGAGCAGGCCGAAACGGTGACCGGGCAGCCGACCGTCATTTTAGCGCGCACCATCAAGGGCAAAGGTGTTTCTTTTATGGAGAATAAAGCCTACTGGCATGGTAATCCGCCTAATAAGGAGCAATACGAAGCAGCCATGGCCGAATTGGAGAAGGTTAATGTCTGATATATCCGCCTTGTCTATGAGGGAAGCCTATGGCCGGGCCCTGGCCGACTATGGCTCGGTAAATACGAAGGTAGTGGCGCTTGATGCCGATACCTCATCATCGACACTGTCCAACTTTTTCGAGAAGAGATTCCCTGACCGCTTCTTCAATTTCGGCATCGCCGAACCCTGCATGATAGACGCCGCCGTGGGCTTTGCCTTAGGACGGGATGATCCCCTTCGCCAATGCTTTTGCGGCGCTGGTCTCGTTGCGGGCGTTGGAACAGGTGCGGACCTGTGTCTGTTACGCCCGGACCAATGTCAAGATCGCCGCCAGCTATGCCGGGGTCTCGGATTTCAAGGATGGGCCAACGCATCACGCCATCACCGATATAGCCATCATGCGCTCCCTGCCGGAGATGACGGTCATCGTGCCGGCCGACAGTAATGAGGCGGCGGCCTTCGTGCCGCTGATTGCCGAGTACGACGGGCCGGTCTATCTGCGTCTCAACCGCGCGGCCACAGCCGTGGTTTCGCAACCCGGAGAAAAGCTTCAGATAGGCAAGGGCGTCATGCGGCGGCCGGGCCGGGGCATTACCATCGTAGCGTGCGGTTCCATGGTCGGGCGCAGCCTGAAGGCGGCGGAACTCCTGCGGCAGGACGGTTTGGATGTGGGTGTGCTTGAATTGCACACCATCAAACCCATAGATAAAGAGATCATTATCCGGGCGGCGCAGCAAACCGGGGCCATAGTATCCGCCGAGGAGCACACCGTTATCGGCGGCCTGGGCTCCGCGGTTGCCGAGGTTCTGGGCGAGGGCTTTCCCGTGCCTCTGGTGCGTGTCGGCATTCATGATGCCTTTGCCAGGACGGGGCCGGACCCGGATGCGGTAATGGACGCCTGCGGCATGGGCGTTGCGGATATAGTTAAGGCCTGCCGTGCGGTGTTCAGTCAAAAGCGTTTATAGAAGGAGGGTCGATGCGCATAGCGGTTATCAATGAAATAAGTGCGGCCGGCAAGAATGCTGATATTTTGGCAGCGCTTGATGGATTGGGGCACGAGATAATTAACGCGGGCATGCGTAAAAGCGGCGAAGGGCCGGAGCTATCCTATATCAATACGGGGTTCATGGCCGCGGTACTGCTCAATGCCAGTGCGGTTGATTACGTTATCGGCGGATGCGGGACCGGCCAGGGTTTCCTGCTTTCCGTTATGCAGTATCCCGGAGTTACCTGCGGGCACATCCTGAATCCCCTGGATGCCTGGCTGTTCACGCAGATAAACGGCGGCAACTGTATCTCGCTGGCCCTGAACCAGGGATACGGCTGGGCAGGTGACATAAACCTGAGATTTATCTTCGAGAAGTTGTTCAGCGCGCAGAGCGGTTTGGGATACCCTGAGCACCGCAGGGAAGCGCAGAGGTTATCCCGCCTTGTGCTGCATGATGTGAATGTCACCACCCATCAGGGTATGCCGGCGATCATTGAGCGGCTTCCCGCTGAGGTCGTTCAGCCGGTTATGGCTTATCCTGGCTTCCTGGAGGCTCTGGAATTATATGGCCATGCGGATACAGGCATTTTGGAGGCTTTGCAGAAACGCAGGCGATAAACATGCGGTACTCTCTCGTCATTGCGAGCGTTAGCGAAGCAATCTGTCTGGCAGCCAGTGACGAAGCAATCCAGCGCAAGGGAAGGATTGCCGCGGCCGCTGCGGCGGCCTCGCAATGACGAAGAGACGATAAGATTGCCGCGGGACTTCGTCCCTCGCAATGACGGAAGGACGATAGGATTGCCGCGGCCGCTGCGGCGACC